>NZ_CAKPTG010000003.1 GCF_934190775.1 uncultured Phascolarctobacterium sp. | reverse complement strand
TTGTGTTGCATAAAATATCACTACATATGCGGAATTTTTTTCTTGCTCACCTCTTGACTTTTTATAGTTAGTCTTTCAGCACCAGCCGCAGCGCCAGTACAATGACCAGCGCCAGGCAGATGGTTCCTGCCGCATTGCAGATTAACTCAGTAAACGGTATATCCATTATTCTTTATCCTTTCTTTCATCATCCCGAAGGAGATAGCATCCACAATGTGGGCAAAAAGTATAGTATCTTAATGTTGATTCCTTGCAGCAATCGCAATACACTTTGCCATTCTCTTTGTTCCAGACTGCCTGAGCTACTCTAACTCCATTGCCTGGAGTAACCTTGATTCCTAACAAATCCTCAACTTCGTCTTCCTCAATCTTTGAGCGGATTGCAGCGATGGCCTTGTGCAGATAATCAACATCTCCACTATCACACCACATATTCAGATTTAAACGCACTGCTGTAATAAAGGACTGGTTTTCCTCATCTTGGTTTTTATCCTCAACAACTTCATTTTCTTTAACCAGTTTGTCGATATACCAGCGGGCTTTTTTCAGGTCCTCAACGCCATTCTTCTGGCCCCAGCGCCACAGATACTTGATGGCATTAGCGGTACAAACAGCATCAATGCCTTGCAGGTTAATCGTGGCAGCTGCCAGCGCGTCGATGCACTCAACACTGCCTTGGGTGTAGTGCTTGGGATGGTTCACATTGTCAGTCATTATTTATGCCCCCTTATCCATTTCTCATGTCTTGCGGCAGTTCCGGCTGTCGCTAAATTTTTCAAGTTGGCCTGCCGCTTCGCTTCCAGCAATTTGTATTGCTCGGTTTTCCATTCGCTAAATGCGTTGCAGATAGCATGGCAGCCTATTTTTCTTACTTCGCATCCTCTGCAGGGTGATTTGCCTACCATCTTTTCTTGCTCACCTCTTCCTTTACCAGTCTGCCGGCTTTATGCGCCCGCCTTGCAATCTTTGCTCTGTCATCGCAGCTGAAGGCAAGGCATGCAGGGCAGATGGTGATAATGTCAGCAGGGCTGAAGTAGTAGCGGTTACAGCTGCCGTTCTCCTGTCCGCACACTTGGCATTTACGTTTCATCTGCTCACCTCTAAAACAATTCCTGCTGATTCTCAATTTCTTCCGGCACTTTGTATGTAAGATGATACATATCAGCCATACCACCCTTCATCCGGCGCTTGTAGTGAACACCGTGCGGGGCCATACGGCGTTTCAATTTTTTCTCTAATTCTTCATTCCACTCCATGATATCTACCTCAATCTGTTATAGCCACATTTCGTTGGCGTGTTCAAGCACCTATCTTCACAAGTTTCACGCTCATAGCAATCTAAACAGCACATCCCATGCCTGCTTTTATAACAACAATTAGCAGGAAAAGGACACTTCAACGCCAGCAGTGCTTTATTTTTTGCTCTAATCGCTTCGCCCTCCGCCCTTTTAGCTTCTGCTGCCCTGCGGCGCTCCTTCAAGATGCAACCACAACTCTTTTTACCACCACGCAAACTGTCACTATAAGCTTCGCAGGTGTTACCACAGTCACATTGGCACAACCATAGAGGGGTTTTCCTTAGTGCTGTCTTTCGGGGCAGTTCTTTGATAACTACAAGCCGCCCAAAACGCTGCCCTGTTAAATCTACTTTTGCACTCATTTTTCTGCCTCCCTACAGCCCCAGAAGCTCATTCATGCTTCTGAAATCAGCTGCTACCTTCTGGCGGCGACGGCTCTTGCCGGTTACTTCTACCGGATGGCACATCTCCAGCACTCTGTCATAGATACGGCTGTTGCCGATGCTGTCGGGCTTTTTGATTTCGTCAATGCTCAGGTTGGTCGTGATGATCATCGGCAGCTTAGCCCGGTAACGTGCATCAATCACGTTGAACACCTGCTCCTGCGCGTATTCGCTACGGCGTTCCGCACCCAAATCATCCAGAACCAGCAGGTCGAACTGATTGAAGCTGTCAATATAGGTTTGCTTTTCCTCAATGCTCCACAATGTATTCAGCACCCGCGCAAAATTGGTCATCAGGCAGGTTCTGCCGGAGTCTATCAGGGCATTGACGATGCAGGCTGCAGCAAAAGTCTTACCGGTTCCCACACCACCATACAGCAGCAGGCCTTTGCCCTGCTCCCGGAAGTGCGTAAAGTTGCCAACATAGTTTTTAGCAGCTCTCATTATGCGCGGGTCCGCACCGTCATCAGCTGCAAAGTTCCAATGCTGCATATCGCTTTCAAGGAAGCTGGCACGGCGATGCTGCCTGATGCGCGCCTGCTGCTTTTCAGCTTTGCGCTGCTGTTCTTCTTCCGCCAATTTTTCGGATCTGCACCGGCAGAGGCACGGCACTACCTTGACCATGCCCAGGAAGCTGCCGCGGAACTCTTTCGGCGTATGGCACTTACCACAGTAAAGCAGGCCATCTTTTTCGTAATCACCCAGCGCTGGTTCTTCTGCTGCAATTATTTTTTCCACCTTCGCAATAGATTCCATTAAAACCTCCGTTATGTTTTCCATGTGCTCACCTTCCTAAAAGTATTTGTCCAAATCAGTCATATCTTCGCCGCCTGCAGCCTTTGCAGCAGGCTTGTCGCGCCTTGCCCAATTACGGATAGTAGCAAGGTGGTTTTTATAGCTCTTGCCGCTGGAAGCCATATATTCAGACAAGCGCTGTATACGCTGGTCCCAATCAGAAGGGAACTCAGCCTTCAGTTTATCCAGATCATCATCTGACAGCAGCACGTTTTGATATTCGCCGTGTTTATGGCGGGGAGATTTTTTAGATATACTCTTATTCTTATCTTTATCTATATCTATATCTCCTTCTATATCTAGGCGTGGAACGTCCATGGACGTCCGCGGACATTCCATGGAATTTTGAGGTAAAAGCTTTTCAGCTTCCCTTTTTCTCCGCTTGCGTTCCCTGTCTTTTTCTCTTATCGTTGCCAGCCTGTCTGTGCTCTGGTACTTCTCCCAGCTTGACAGGAAAATCGTGTTGTTGATGATTTCTATCATGCCAAACTGTTCAAAGGTCTTCAGCGCAAGCCTTACAGTCGAAATAGGCTTGTTAAACTGCGTAGCCAGCATTTCGTCCGTATATGGGATTTCCTTTGTCAGATAGATAAAGCCGCCATCGTTGACATTACCGGCAAGGCAGAGCAGCTGTACCCACATCAGCAGAAGGCTGTCGCCCTCCGGCATGCTGCCAATCTGTTTAATCTTGCGGTTGTCGAACATATCAACAGCAATCTTTATCCATTTCACGTCCGCCACTTTATCAGCCCCCTTTCCATGCCGCTTTCAGGCGGTCAAGTTCCAAAGGTGTCATAGTTTCAACGCCCAACCCCTTTGCTTCCTCAACCACAGCTTCAACCAGCCTGGACATTTCGGCGGTATCGTATGAGCTGCTGCCATAGTAGGCAATCACAGTCATATAGCCGCCGCGTTCACTTATCGGTTCCGCTACCCAGCCAAGGCCGTTAGCCTCCCAGCTACGGATAAACCGCGCTGCACCCGCACTGATCAGCTCCACTGTTTCAAAGCTGCCAACCTCACGAATATTTTTGCGATATACCGTTTCCTTGGTAGTACCAATCTTTTCGCCTATCTTCTGGCACAGCTGCCACATGTAGTTATTGGCGTTCAGGCTACGCTTACGCTTCTGGCGGTCAATGGATATCGTATATGGCTTCTTATCGCTCTGCATCGCGTTCAGGACTTCAAAAACATCCTGCCTATACAAACTATCAAGCACCACTGTAAACTCTATTGTAGAGCCCGTACAGGCCACGTCAGCTATATGTTTAATCTGTGCTTTCATCTTCGTTGCTCTTTTCAAGTAAAATTCTGCCGCAGCCCTTGCAGATTTTGCCCGGCTTGCCGTCGTTGCTGTGCATGCAGTAAGAGCAGCGGTAAGCGTAGCTCAAAGCTCCGTGGTAATAGGTTCTGATTTTAGAGTAATTTTTACTGTCCAAATCTTCACCCCCCTTACAAATAGTTCTTGCCGACTTCCGCCATCCACAAAACATAACCGCTTTTGGTGCCATACCGGTCCATATAGCACGATTGTGCGAACCGCTTGTACCTCAGGTCTACGTCATGGCGCTGGTGGGGGCTCCGATGATGCTCAGGGCACAGCCAGATAGTAAGGCCTAAGCGGTCTGCTATCTTGCGCCCCGCCGTACCATGGATTACATGGTGGCGTTCCAAGTTCAACGTAGTACCGCAGCAGAAGCATTCTTTTCTGTCCTGCAATATACTTTTTCTCATGCGTCCGCCCGCTTTCTGAGGCTGTTCATGCATTGCGCCCATTGTGCTGCCGTTATATCCTGCAAGTTATTGAGGTGCAGGCTTTGCGCGATGCCTGCCACATCAACGCCCTTCTGCTTTGCCATCGTCTGCAGCTGCGCCAGCTGATAGCTGCTCACTTTGTCGGTATGCTTCGCTGCAGCCTTCACCTGGTAGGGAGCCTGTGGCTCGGTTCTGTGGCTTCCCCCATACTTGCTGTCCCACAAACCACGATACACATCAGCCGCAACGCCGATGCACTTCATAGCGTTGCCCAGCGCGTCAGTAAGGCACATTTTATAGGCTTCGTCATTGGGAACAAGTCCGTTTTTGTTTTTCTCAACGATGAAGTCACCGCCGCAGCCGTAGACCGGTTCGCTCCAGCCCTCTCCATCGTGATACATAAGCGCAACAGTCAGGAACAATAAAACCTGTCCGTCGCTGCACTGGAATGTCTTCTCATCGGTGATGCTGAACTTCCAACCAATACCGCACGGTCCGAAGATTGAAGTCATGGCTTCAATCTTCCACTGCGGGTTAATGTCACTTTTACCTTTTAAGTTGCCGCCCTGGATAGGCTTGATAGCTGCATCCGGCGGAGTGGCAAGCTGACTGTAGATTTTCATGTTATCCATAATAGACCGCCTTATTTAATCTGCAGGTTCTGGCGCGCTACCAGCTCGCAGCCGGGCACGCTTTCGCCCGCTTTTATAGCTTTTTTGACCGCAACTTTGTCCAGCTCCGGATCTTTGAATTTCAGGAATTCTTCCGGAACATCGCCGATGCACTTTGCGTCAAACTCTACCGCTTCGCTTTTGCGGAAGCTCATGGCCACCTTCGCAGTCTCAAACTTTTTGCCGTTCAGATAACGGCCCAGAAAACCTTTAAGGCTTTCCGCGGCTGCCTTCTTAGCCTTTTCACGTTCTGCAAAAGCGTTCTTCTGCGCTTTCAAAGCTTCTGCCTCCGCTAACAGGTTTTTATACCAGCAGCCCAGGTTCTCGATCTTCTTGTCGCGCTCCATTTCCAGAGCTGCGATTGCTTCAAGGTCAATGATTTCACCGCTTTCGGTATCTACAACACGGCTTTCGTCCAATTTGACGCAGGCCGCCAGCCTTTCGTCTATATCAAACAGTTTCATGCTATGCCTCCTTTAAACTTACGTTGTTTACGATGTTCTGCAGCTCCCGGGTGGTAAGTCCGGCGAACTGGTCCATGTTAAACATTTCTTTGGTAATGCCTTTTGCAAGCAGCTGATTTTGGAAGTAGTCCATTGTCAGGCCGTCATAATCTCTTTCGTTCATCTCTGCACCTCGATTGGGATCAAGACCACATCCCCCACCTGAAGGTCACCCTTCAAGTTGCTGATCTTCTTTGTATAAAAGATGACCTCGCGAATATCTCTGCGGTCTCCTTCGCGCTGCATGGTGTCACCCACCAGGTGCCAAAGGGTATCCCCTTCGCAGGCCGTAGCCTTGACAACATATTTCTCCGTCGGACGCGTTGCGTCCCATGCAGCCCAAACGCAGCAGGCTGCGAGCATTGCGATTAAGATTTTTTTCATGCTAATCACTCTCCTGAACACACTTCGTGCAAATAATCGTCAATTGCAAATGCCGGAACAAGGCGGCGGCTGTTACGGACTACATACTTCAGACGGCCCGCGTCCATCTCTTCTCTGACGAATGCTGCGGAACAGCAAAGCAGGAAGGCAGCTTCGCCAGTTGGGTAAAGCATTCTGCGCGGAATCTCTCTGCGCTCTTTCGGAGCAGCTTTTTTAATTGTTCTTGCCATGATTAAATCCTCTTTTCTTGATAGCCTCCGTGTTATTTAGTAGATTTTATACCAGACATCATCGTTGAAACTCCCCAGTCTCGTTATGCTGCTCTGGTCTACGCTAAGTTTCTTGATGGTCTTCAAGGACTTGCTGTTGATTGCTTCAAGGATTGGTGCAAGAAAAACGTATTTCCTACGCTTTTGGTCTTGCTGAATATGCAGAAGCAGTAAAGTAAAGGCTGCCATATCAGGGCACTTCTGAAAGTTGCAATGATATGGGCGCTTCATCAGCCAGCAGTCACATATCTTAGCCAGCTTCTTACCACATTTATTGCAGAAGTTTCCTTTTATGACGACTTTCCCACAATGCGGGCAGGTCGTCATATTTTTATCTTCCATCACCATCACGCCCCGCAAAACTTGTTGATAAAGTACTGCTGGCCTTTGCCGGTAACCTTAGTGGTTTTGCTGACGCTGACGTGGCCGTCACTGTGGGAAATAGCCGTTTCCTTAATCTTGAACAAGCCCATTTCCATGGCTCTCTGCGTGGGGCTGTTGTAGTCCGCGCCCTGACGCTTAATCAGATAGCCTTGCTCACGCATCCAGTTGAACAAGCGCTTCTGGCCAATCGGATGGCCGTTCTGCTTCAGAATCTTGGCCAAATCACCAATCAGAATCGTGCTGTCGCTCGCGCTCACCGCATCTGCAAAAAGCACCTTCGGCTTCGCCGCTGCCACATCGCTTTCCAGCTCCTTAATACGCTGGTCACGCTGCTGGATAGTGCTTTGAGCTACCAGCACAGCCTTCGCCATAATCTCTGCATCCGTCATGTTCTCGCTGCCTGCGATGTAACCGCCGGTTTTTCTGATTGCCGGAATGACTTCGCTCGTCACCCAGCGCTTGAACTCCTTAGCCTTGGGCATCTTGCTGGAGAGGATGAGGGAGTAAAGACCGCTTTCGTTGATGATGGTCAAACCACGATTACTTTCAAAAGTACCGTTTTGGTAGTTTTGCCTGTCATCTTCATCTACATGGCGGTTGACATCTCGACTACCGTTTTGATAACCGAGAATGTCAGCCACGTCCTTGCCAACGAACCACGGTTCTCCATTCTGTTGAATGGTGCGAATCTGTCCGAAGTCAGGACTGTCGAAAATCTGTAAGTTGTTCATGTTGCACCTCTTTTTCTATTCTACTTTCAGTAGAGTTATTGGGCAAAAAAAATATCATCATAAGATACGCCAAGAAATTCCGAGATAATTTTCGCTTGCTTAATAGTTACCTCATCAGGATTTTCCTCTAATTTGCGATAAGTTTGGACATGAACTCCCAGCTTTTCAGCCATTTCGTCCTGTGTCTTTTCTCTCACAAGGCGTATCTGCTTCAAAGATAAGCCCATTTTGAACACCTCCTTTGTTTGATTTACAAGTCTATTATAATCTACTTTTAGTAGAGTGTCAACTACTAAAAGTAGATTATTTTCGTTCTTATGTTGTTTTTTTTCTACTTTTAGTATATGATAGTGATATAAAAATAAGAAGGGAGCAACATCATGGGAATCAGTGAAAATATTAAGTTGTTGCGCGAACAATATGGATTATCGCAAAAAGAATTAGGTCAAATTGCAGGTGTTAGTGATAAAGCTGTATCAACATGGGAACAAGGCATAAAAGAGCCACGCATGGGAGCTATTCAAAAAATAGCTGACCATTTTGGCATACAAAAAAGTAATATTATTGAAGATAATGGTTTGCAGTGCCAATCCGTCCCCCTCACCCCGCGCGATGAACGCCAAATCGCCGCCGACCTCGAAAAAATGCTTGCCGACCTCGACAGCAAAAACGCAATGGCAGCCATGGGCGGTACCGTTGAAGATGACGAAGACAGAGAACTCCTGAAAGCAAGCCTGCAAGCTACTATGCGACTGGCAAAGAAAATCGCCAAAGAAAAATACACTCCTAAAAAATATCGCCACGAAGAGGAATAAAATCATGGATATCAAGGCTGCTGTCAAGCAGCTAACACATAAGCACAAAACAAATAACCCCTATGAGCTGGCGCAGCTGCTGAACATCATCGTCCTTTACGCAGAGCTGGGCAAAACATGGGGCTACTACACTACATATAAGCGTTCCAAGTTTATCATCATTAACCAGAACATATCCGAAGAATTGCAATCATACACCTGTGCCCATGAGCTTGGCCACAGTGTTTTACATAAAGGCGTATCGACGCCATTCCTCAAAGCACACACCCTTTTCAGCGTGGAACGTATAGAACGGCAGGCCAACACCTTCGCCGTGGAGCTGCTCCTGCCGGATGAGCTGCTGCAGCAGTATCCGGAAACTTCCATCCACCGCCTTGCTGACATGGTAGGCGTGCCGATGGGATTGGAAGTGCTGAAGAAGTAAAAAGGAACTTGGTAAAAACAGCCATTTTTGCCAAAGACGTTAGGTGTCTTTTGGAAAATGTGCCATTTTTACCAAAGACGTTAGGCATAAAAAATACCGCCCTTTTAAGGCGGTATCAGGAGGTTAATCATATGAATTTGACAACTAGCGAAATCCAAGATTTTTTAGATGAACCCAAAGAGTTTTTAGACGAGCGTCTTGCTATGCCAATCAATAATGAGATGGCGTCTTTTCGCGCCAGAGGTATAAACACCCAGTCTGATTATCTGATAGACATAAACCGGAAGCGCTGCATTATTACAAGAATAACTTTTCAGAACCGTGTAGAAACATCAGTTGTTTTACTTCGTCTCGATATAGATACGAAACCTCATCGTAATCCTGACGGAGAAATTGTCGGTGGAACGCATTTACATATATATCAAGAAAACTATGAAACAGCATGGGCTTATGAGCTGGAAGACACAAGGATACAAGAATTCCTGCCGGACTTCAATCCCGAACCCATCTTACAAGCAATACAGCAAGATATTAACGGCACTAACAAAGTACCCATGTTTGACGAATTCAGCAATATGTGTAGATTTATAGAGCACCCTGCTATCTACTCTAATATGTTTTAACCCAAGTTTTCCAGATAATCATTCCTATCAGACCACTTAATTGGACATGCAGCATAGTTGTCAATGCTTTCCAATAAGGTTTCACTGAAATTCTTATTATCATTGATAATAATTATAAATTTAGATGTATCTGTAGAAAAGTTTCTTGCGGCGCTGACATCTTGCCAAGCAAACAACAGGCGTTCTGTATTAGAGCGGTTCGGAACATTAAGTAAACGTATCAGTCTTTCCGGATTCTTTTTGTTCCGCTGCAGCAAGAAATCAAAAGAATGATTCAATCCGGATTTCCCTACGATGTTTATATCTTTAGAGTAGAATATATCATTCTCATCAAAGAACTTACAAACATCATCATAAAAAAGACTTTTTACAGTGCGATTAGCAAGGTAAAACATATCGTTTACATCTAACATTCCCTGCATCAAGATATGCTGAGCAACAGGCAACTTTGACTTATCACATTTAATAAAAAGTGCCTTCTCGCGCTCATCATACTGTATGCCTAAACGGCAAAGAATCTGATTAAATATCATTTTTCGACGATTAGTTGTTAAATCAACACCCGAAAGTATAAGTTCAGTCACTGTATATCCTAAATCAGTAACAATATACGTAGAATCCGTTTCTTTTTTAAAATAAATCTGCGTATAATCGTTGTTTCTGTCTAAGAAAGGGGTAGTTACTTCTATCAAACCATTTTCAAGCTTGGTCTGCGTCATATTCTCTTTTAGCCAAGCTAAATAGTTATCAACATGGTTTTCCATAACAGCACCCCCTTTCCTTATTACACAGCACTATGCTTAAGCATATTTTATACTTTATCTTTGAAAAGGGCAACAAAAAAATGGATGCATAAGCAAAAAAGCGCCCGGTGTTACCAGCACCGAGCGCAGTGCGGAGCGTGTTACCAGCACGCAGCCGCTTTGTAATCCCTCAATTCATGGCAAGAACAGAAGCTGATTACCTTTTTATTATATCAGAATTTAATCAGCTCTGCATAAGTAAAATTAGTAAAGGAGCTGATTTTTATGGCTATCATTACAAAAAAAGGCAGGCCAAAGCCCTACAGCTACAGCATCTGCACCGATGAAATACTGCCTAACGGCAAGCACAAATACATTTATGGTCCATACTTTGCCACAAAAAAAGAAGCTAAGGAAGCTGAGGCCATAGCAATATCCCAATTATCACAGGGCACTTATATTGAACCGTCAAAAGTCACTGTCAACGAACTGCTTGATGCTTTCATTGCATCTAAATCAGATCTTAGTCCCGGTTCCCTCTACCCCATGCGCAGTTTTGCTAAAAGGATTGGACGGCAGCCTTTAGGAAGTATCCAGCTTAATAAGGTTACACTTATACATGTAGAAAAATATAGAGCCTTCCTTTTAAGCGAATCCGGTCTTTCTGCCCAAACAATCAGAGAGGACCTGAGCTTTTTAAAATCTGCCTTCGAATGGGCTGTATCGGCAGATTTGATTTACAGAAACCCGGCACGCAAAATCAAACTGCCACCAAAGCAGCCTCCCAAGGGAATGCATGTACCTATTGAAATACTGCTGCAGATTCTGCGCATTATCAAAACCTTCGACTACAGTAACCTTTATATGCCATTCCTACTTGGCGGAATGTGCGGCATGCGTATCAGTGAAACCTTGGCAGTTCGTGCTAATGTCCTTGATTTCAGGGAAGTATCCGTAACCAATAACCTTCTGCGCCACAATGGCGTAATGCAGTTTTCCAAGACCAAAACGCGTACCAGTATAAGGGAAATCCCCATGCTTAACTTTGTACGTCACGAAATAAACGAATACCAAAGCTACATTGCCCAAGCCGAGAAAGAAGCCATAACCAGGCACAACCTGTTATTAAGCACTCCCGGATGTATTGCGGTAGATGATGCTCCCTGGCGCAACAACCTAGGTTTGCTAATAGTCTTTCCGGATAATGGTCGCCCAATGTGCCGCGATCATGTTGAACGGCGTTGGCGCAGATTGAAAAAACAGTGTCCGGAATGGTTGAAGCTGCTTGAAAAATATCCTCTGCTGGCCAAGATGCGGCACCATGATTTCCGGCACAGCTTTGGCAGCAATCTTAGGGACCGCGGCGTAGACATTGTTGATATCTGTGAAATTCTTGGTCACAGTGATGTTTCTTTCACAGCAAGAACCTACGCGCTGCCTTTAGAAAATACTCATCAAAAAGCTATGGATAAATACGAAAACGCCATCAAAGGACTCCTGCCATAAAAAATAAAGCCTGCTATTTCATTAAGTTGAAAAGCAGGCTTTTTCTAATGCATTCTAAAGTGTTCTAAATAGGCAGTTGGAGCAAATATTGGACAAATATTGGACAAAACAGTATTTTTCTCATTTTCCTTTCGTCCTTTAATGCTTCAGTAAACAAAAAGAACCGCATTCTCATGCGGTTCCTAAGTTTTAAATTTGGTCGGGGCGGCGAGATTCGAACTCACGGCCTCTTGTACCCGAAACAAGCGCGCTACCAAACTGCGCCACGCCCCGACATTTGTTGTTGCTGTTCATCAGCAACGAATGTAATTATAAAGCATCTTTAAGCTTTTGTCAACACTTTTTTGAAAAATTTTATCCTTGAGTAACAACGCGGATGCTGGTAACCTCAAAAGCCTCAGCAATAGCCGGTAAAATCTCTCTTTCAATGTTGGTACGGTGCAGTTCGCTTTCAGCAACAAGCATAATACGGGTATCAGCATAGTTGATGTTGTGCACCTTGCTTACCAGGCGCTTGAAGGTTTCCTCACCGATAATTTCCTTCAGCTTTTGCAGACGTGAAAAAACCTCCGGTTTTTCCTTCTGCATACGTTCTTCCAAGGGAGAGAACGGTACAGTCACAACTCTGGCATCACGGGCCAGGACATAATTCTCCTCACCTTCGCCAGGTACTACTAAATCGTCACGCATATTTCTTCCTCCATCTCTATATCCAATTAAATGAACCTGCATAACGCAGAATTTATTCCCTTTTATTATATGTCACCAGCACTTTTTCGTCAAGCAGCAGGAAATTTAGCATTAAACGAGAATACTATAAAAAATACATTTGACGAGGGGTGTTCATATATGTCTATGAAAGAAGATTTTAAAAAATTTGCTATGCGCGGTAATGTTATGGATATGGCCGTCGGCGTTATTATCGGCGGTGCTTTCGGCAAAATCGTCAGCTCGCTGGTAAATGATGTCGTTATGCCTCCATTAGGCATGGCACTTGGCAAGATGGATTTTTCCAATCTATTTATCAGCCTCAACGGCAAGGAATATGCTACACTGGAGGCAGCAAAAAAGGCCGGCGCGCCTGTGCTTGCCTATGGCAGCTTTATTAATTCCATACTGGATTTTCTGATTCTCGCTTTTGTCATCTTTATAATGATTCGCCAGATCAACAAGCTCACTCCGGAACCGGCGCCTGCACCGGAGCCGCGTCTGTGCCCCTACTGCAAATCCGAAATTGCCGATGACGCAACCCGTTGCCCGCATTGCACATCTCATTTGGAATAACAGTTTACACTTTCGGCTGATATCCAGGATTTTCGCCTGGATATCAGTTTTTTTGCTTTAAAAAAGCTTTTTTGTTTGCTAAAAACATGCTTCTATTGTATAATGAAGATTATGTATATCGCCTAGGCTGTTTTTCACAGCTTAAAATTTAAGGAGGTTATCTGATGTCTGTTTTTGACGTACTTATGGAACGTGGCTTTATTAAGCAAATGTCCCATGAAGACGAGATTAAAGAATTATTAGAGAAGGAAAAAATCACCTTTTATATCGGTTTTGACCCCACCGCGGACAGCCTGCATGTAGGCCACTTCATCGCCCTGATGATGATGAGCCATATGCAACGCGCAGGCCATCGTCCTATCGTACTTTTGGGCGGCGGCACCGGCATGGTAGGCGACCCGAGCGGCAAGGACGAGATGCGCAAAATGCTCACTCCGGAATTCATCGCTCACAACATCGCCTGCTTCAAAAAGCAAATGAGCCGTTTCATTGATTTCGGTGAAGACAAAGCTATTATTGTCAACAATGCCGACTGGCTGTTAGACCTGAACTATGTTCAGCTGCTGCGTGAGGTTGGCGTACACTTTACCGTTAACCGTATGCTGGCTGCGGAATGCTTCAAGAAACGTTGGGAAAAAGGCCTGACCTTCTTTGAATTCAACTATATGATTATGCAGGGCTACGACTTCTGGAAACTGCACCATGACCATAACTGCATTATGGAGCTGGGTGGCGACGACCAATGGTCCAACATGCTTGCCGGCGTAGAATTAATCCGCCGCAAGGATCAAAAACCTGCTTACTGCATGACCTGCAAGCTCTTGACCACAAGCGATGGCCGCAAGATGGGCAAAACCGAAAAGGGTGCTCTGTGGCTTGACCCGGAAAAAACTTCTCCGTATGATTTCTATCAATACTGGCGTAATGTTGCCGACAGCGACGTAGAAAACTGCCTGTCCCTGCTGACATTCCTGCCGATGGATGAAGTTCGCCGTCTGAGCGCACTGAAGGATGCAGCTATTAACGAAGCTAAAAAAGTACTGGCCTATGAGGTTACCAAACTTGTTCATGGCGAAGAAGCAGCACGTCAGGCGCAGGAAGCTACCGAAGCACTCTTCGGCGGCAATGCCAAAGACATGAGCAATGTACCAGCAATTGAAATTACCCCGGAAGATATGACTGCCAAGATTATTGACGTACTGACTGCCGCTAAGGTTTTCAGCAGCAAGCGCGAAGCTCGTCAGTTAATCGCCCAAGGCGGCCTGACTGTAGCAGACACTGTTCTGCAAGATGCGGAAGCATGCCTGAGCGCAGACATGTTTGATGCAGACAAGAGCCTGTTAATCCGTAAGGGTAAAAAGAAATATTTCCGTCTGCTGGTAAAATAAGCCTTTAAAAGCCATCTATGCTCCTGACGGACTAGGTGGCTTTTTCTATGATTTCAAAATACAGACTACTCTTTTAATTAAGGTAGTAAAAAAAGGAGCACTTAATGCAAAACGATAAGATAAACCTTTCATTGATCATCCCTATCGGCCTGATGTTATTTTCCTTTTTCTTCGGTGCCGGCAACTTAATTTTCCCGCCTGTTTTAGGCCAAATGGCAGGCGAAAACATTTCCTGGGGCATGCTCGGCTTCTGCCTGAGCGGCGTCGGCTTCCCGCTTTTGGGTGTACTCGCTATGGCTATGAAGCAAAGCGATAACCCGGACTCCATTGCTATGCCTATGCATCCCCTGTATGCCCGCGCCGTTACCATTCTCTGCGCGTTGGCTATCGGCCCGCTGTTCGCTATTCCGCGTACCGCTGCCGTTTCCTTTGACACCGGTATTCACAGCCTGCTGCCTGCTTCCTGCGAAGCTATCGGCCTGCCGGTATACACCGTGTTCTTTTTCGTTCTGACCTATTTCTTTTCTATTAATCCGTCAAAAATTATCGGTCATATCGGTAAATTTTTGTCCCCCATGCTTTTGATTTGTCTGGCAGTTCTCGTGGTCTGCGTTTTCGTAAATCCTACCGGCAGCCTGAAAATGCCTAATCCGGATTTCGCTGCATCTCCGTTCTTCCGCGGCTTCCAGGAAGGCTACAACACAATGGATCTTCTGGCAGCAATTCTGTTCGGCTCTATTACTATCAAGGCTATTGAAGCTCAAGGCATTACCGATAAAAAGGTTCTGACCAAGCTCTGCTCTTATGCCGGCCTAATTGCAGCCTTCTTCCTCGCTATTATCTATGCAGCACTGGCTTACACCGGCGCACTGAGCATCAACATTTTCGGTGTTATCCCTAACGGTGCAACTCTGCTCAGCAAAATCTGCACCTATTACATGGGCTTCGGCGGTCAGGTTGTATTGGCTTTGATTATCTTCTTCGCCTGCCTCACCACCAGCATCGGTCTGACAACTGCTATCTCCGGTTATTTCTCCGAGCTTAGCAATAATCGTATACAATACGAGCGACTGGTATTCTTCATCTCTGCTTTCAGCCTGGTAGTAGCAAACTTTGGTCTGGAAAACATCATCAAGTTCTCCATTCCCGTTATCTGTATGCTGTATCCGATTATCATCGCTCTGGTAATCCTCAACGTCGGTCGTGTGATTATCCATGACGATCAGCTGACCTTCCGCATCTGCCTGACACTGACAACTATTTTCGCTGTTTTCGACGGTCTGCGCGTTGCCAACATCCGCTTCATGGCCTTGGATAACTTCCTGGCGCAGAACCTGCCGCTGTTTGACATCGGCTTCGGCTGGGTTGTTCCCTGCTTCGGCGGAATCGCTGTAGGCCTGCTGCTGAAGGCTGTAAGAAAAGCAAACTAACAAATTTATTCATAATCATTAGAGAGTAAGGTGTAATTTATGTCTAACGAACAACAATGCAGCAATGCATCTTCCTGCGGCCGCAGCAGCTGTGAAGGCTGCCCCTCCGCAGCAGCTGCAGAAAAAACACAGGCAACTGATTTCCGTGCGCAGCTCAACCCGATGAGCAGCGTCAAAAAGGTTATCGCCGTAGTCAGCGGCAAGGGCGGTGTAGGCAAGTCCCTGATCACCGGTCTTTTGGCCAGCAGCATGCAGCGCCGCGGTAAGCGTTGCGCTGTTTTGGATGCTGATATCACAGGCCCTTCCATGGGCCACAACCTGGGCGTGAACGGCAAGGCTAAAGCCAACGAAATCGGTATTCTGCCTCTGACTGCTCCCTGCGGTCTTGAGGTGCTTTCTGCCAATATGTTTTTGAAGAATGATTCTGATCCTGTTGTTTGGCGCGGGCCTCTGCTCGCCGGCATGGTAAAGCAATTTTGGAGCGATGCCATCTGGACAGATATAGACTTTATGTTTGTTGATATGCCGCCGGGAACCGGTGACGTACCGCTGACTGTTTTCCAATCCCTGCCTGTTGACGGCATCATCATCGTAACTTCTCCGCAGGAGCTTGTTTCCATGATTGTTGCCAAGGCAGTAAAAATGGCGCGTATGATGAACATTCCGATTCTCGGTCTGATTGAAAACTATGCTTACTTCCATTGCCCCGATAACGGCAAGGATTACGAAATCTTCGGCCCCAGCCATCTGGCAGAAACTGCCGATGCCTACGGTCTGAAGGTGCTCGCCCGCCTGCCGATTAACCCGTCCTTAGCAGCAGCCTGCGACGCAGGCAAGCTGGCAGATTGTCAGGTTGCAGAGCTGGATGACTGTTGTGATTTTTTAGCTGATAATTTTCAGTAAGCATTTTTAAAGGGAGGCTTTTGTCATGTCTATAGAAAAGGTTCGTACATACCTGAAACAATTTAATGCAGATAATCGTATCATAGAGTTTGCAACCTCCAGCGCTACTGTAGAGCTGGCAGCACAAGCAGCAGGCTGCGAGCCTGCGCGCATTGCCAAAACCCTTTCCTTTAAGCTGCATGATGACAGCGTTATCCTCATCGTCACTGCCGGCGATGCCAAAGTCGATAATGCCAAGTACAAGCATTTCTTCGGCTGCAAGGCCAAGATGCTGACTGCTGACGAGGTAGAGCCTGATATCGGCCATGCTATCGGCGGCGTTTGCCCCTTCGGCATTAATGACGGCGTTAAGGTTTATCTTGACGTTTCCCTCAAACGCTTTGTAACCTTCTTCCCTGCCTGCGGCAGCCACAACAGCGCTATTGAACTCACTCCGGACGAGCTGGAGCAGTACAGCGCCAACTGTCAGGGCTGGGTAGATTTGTGCAAGGGCTGGCAGGAATAAGCCTTTATAACAACATCAAATTCAATCTTTAATACGCAGCAGATTCAGCGTCTGCTGCGTATTTTATTTTGCGCATAAAAACCTCCCGCAAGCAGATTTTTCATCTGATTACAGGAGGTCTTTTTTCATATGCTTGTAAATTTTTCGCAAGCTATTTTTTCATTTTGCAAATCATCTGCGTCATAGTACCCATCGGGCAAAAGGTGCACCAGGTTCTCGGCTTGAACAGCGCCATTACCACTAAGCCCAGCAACATAGAGGATTGGCTTTTATTATGTAAAAACTTTTAGCAAACATCCACACTAATCATTTTAATTCACTCCATATATTATTTTGTTTAATAAGCTAGTATCATCATACCCTTTAAGTTTTACACTTATTTTTATCACTCCGTTTCCCTCTTCTTCCAAGTAATATAGTAAGTTATTTTTTGAAAATATTTGTTTACTACTTTCAACCCTCTCCAATTTCCAATCATTATCTTGTAAAAGCTTAATGTATTTCTGTTTTACATCTAAATTATCATTACCATATTTGTAAATCGCCGTAACCGACCAATTAGCTAAACTAGGTTCTGAAAACATCACCAATTCACACGGTTCATTTACATAAATATTATGCCATGTATAATATAAATCTTTAGTATATCTTTTATTATCACCTAAACATCTATAACGAAGCAAAGGTGCAAAAAACATTCCTATAGAAATTATAGTTATCATTATCATTGCTAATGTTATAATTATCGTTTCCTTAGTAAAAAAAGACCTAAACACGTTTTCTCCTATCTTCTGATTACAGATACTTCCAAACTATTATCTTTGTTTCTTATTATGCAGTGGTTGCTTCCGTCTTTATAGCTAATAGTATTGCTATTTTGAGTCGACAAGCTCTCAGGAAATTCTTTATGATAATAATCAATTATCTCATCATTATTCATTCCTTCAATCCTTAAATTTTTCTTTAGCACGACAGCACGCTTTCCCAAGACTTCTTTTTTTATGTAAAAATCTATCCATTCACTATTTCCAGGATCCCGTATGCACAAAAATGTCTTATATATACTTAAATCAGCGTTATTTGTAATATTGCATCCGAAAATAATTTTCCAAACTACTATACAAAATATAGTTATGCTAAAAAAGCTACCTACAAAAATACCTGTTCTAACGTTCCTTCCGCAAGCAATCATCCTATCAACTCCAAATTTTAATCTTGTATACTATTTTTACAAAAAAGTCACGCTTTGAACCTTTTCAAGGTTTACTCAAACAAAATATAAGTAATCCAACAGTAAATATGAGCATCCCTTTATACACATCATTTCTTTTTCCGTACTCTAAAGTTTGAGCTTTTTTTTAAACCGATACATACAATACTATGAGTAGTACAACAATATAAGAATGCCATAATTTTATATTGCTTTTCAACAGAACTCTTATATCTTCATTAAAGATACTTGCTGCAACAATCGGCATGATGATAAAAGAATTAAGCAGCTTACTTTTTCTTGTAAAGATAGTTTTCTTGTTCTGTTTACACTTAAAACCGCTTTAAAAAACATACCAATAATTACAAAAGCCAAAATCTTCATTTTATCGCAATCCTTCATTTGAATTTTTTAAGCTCGTTGTTAAGCTTCAGTACTTGCTCACTCAGCCACTCTTCTTTGTTCAAATAGTCCTTCTCTTGATTTACAAGCTGCTGATAGCTTCTAACTACTTCGTTATCAACACAGTGCTCCTCTAGTTGCGCTTTCAGCACTCCCATATAAAACTGTAAAGCTGTGTCTGGGAAAAGTAATTCTGATTGATAAACACATTTAACTTTTTTAACAATTTCATCTTTATTCACTTTTATCAAATCTTTTGTGTACGAGTAAACTTCTCCATATAACCCAGAAAAGGCCATTTCTTTTGCCATTTCTTTTGTTATATCAGAAGCATCCTCATACATCTTATATAAAGAAGCTTCCCTAAGTTTTTCTCTATAATATATTAACGCAGCTTCAGGATAAAAAACACTTCCTGGTTGAGCATTGCCTAATTCATCTTTACCTTCAACTATTCTTATTACTTTCTCCTTATTTCCATCGCCCCAATGATATATTCTAAATTTATTTTCAGTATCTATTACGCTCTCATAAAAATCTGGCCACTCAAAATTAGAATCAATCTTAATGTTTCCTATTTTTTTCCATTTGTTATCTTCAAAAATCATGATTGTTGACAACCATGTTTTCTTAGCTATTTCTTCTACACCATATCCTGCAACGCTAGGAATAACAGCACATAATCCAAATAGTTTATAGTTAAAGGGATTCGATTTTGCTAAATATACTATATATCCCTTATTTTGATTATTATCTAACAAAACCTCTAGTACATCCCCTTGTTTCAATCTAGCCATCTTACTTCCTTGTATGATATTCATATAAGCTAAAATCATACTTTCCTTTCTTTTTATGTTGCTATTAAACACATCACGATTTAATCCACCAAGCTCCTGCTTTTCGGTACCGCAAAATCTGCACTTTTACTTTATTAAATTCGCTTCTGCAAACTTTTTTCCTGCTATAATTCCAATTACATTTTAAATCTAAAAAAAACTCCTGCAAGCAGCTTTTTCTGCTGCATACAGGAGGTTCATTTATATACACGCTATAAAAATTTTTCGTAGGCCTTGTTCCCAACCCTCTACTGCTTCATTTTGCAAATCATCTGCGTCATAGTACCCATTGGGCAAAAGGTACACCAGGTTCTAGGCTTGAACAACGCCATTACCACTAAGCCAAGCAGCATAGAGGTCAGCATTACGCTGTAAAAGCCAAAGGCATACTGCGCAACCCACGCCGAAGAGCTGCCGGAGGTATAGGCCCACGCCCAGGGAACCTTAAACGTCCAGAGCAGCGTCACTACCTCGCGCAAAGACTGTGCTTGTGTTGCTACAAGATACGTTTGCCACAGCATGTTGCCGAACATGGCCATAAAGAAGCATAAAAAGCCGAAGCGGAACCATTTGGCGACAAGAAGTTCCGGCGTAGCGCGGTTGCGTGACCATTTCCACTCGCCGCCCAGCTTTGCCAAAAGCAGTCCACGTCCGCAATAACGATTGCAGAACAGCTTGTTGCCGCCGAAAAGCGCCAATAAAACAGGCACCATAAAATCAATCATTCCCAGCCAGGCAAAAAGGATATTGAAAAAGCCCAGGACAAAATAAATTATCGGCCATAGCCAAAGATAATCATACCAATGCTGTACTTTCTTAGCCATCTGTTGCCACCCTGATGCTGCCTGCAGGACAGGTTTTGGCGCAGAGGCCGCAGCCTACGCAGCGCTCCCTATCCACTCTTGCAAAGCACCCCTTGTATATACTGATTGCCTGACGCGGGCACACCTGCGTGCAGGCACCGCAGGAAACGCATCTGTCCTCGTTTACCACTGCAAATCTTTTCATAACGCCACGTCCTTTAACGCAAATACTTCAATGCACTCTGAGCCGCAATAGCACCGTCATTAGTCGCCGTTACAACCTGACGCAGCACCTTGTCGCACACGTCACCTGCACCATACACACCGGGAACCGCAGTCGACATATCGCTGCTTACAACAAGATAGCCCTTGTCATTGGTAATACCCAAATCACGGCAGAAATCTGTTACAGGGTCCGCACCGATATACGGGAAGACGCCCCTTGCCAGCATCGTTTCCACTGCTCCCGTCTGTTTGTTGAGCACCTTGAGCCCCGCAACGCGATTATTTTCGATAATAACCTCCTGCGGTACCCGCCAGGTCAGCACCTCAATCTTCGGATTAGCGGCCACCTTTTCCTGCGTAATCTGCTCCGCGCTGATAACATCACGACGCGCCAGAATCGTAACCTGCGACGCAAATTCCGCAAGATACAGCGATTCCTCAAAGGCAGCATTGCCCGCGCCCACGATAATCACAGGCTTATTGCGGTAGAACGCCGCATCGCAGACAGCACAGAAGCTGATGCCGCGACCGATCATCTCCTGCTCACCCGGAATGTTCAGCAAGCGCTCCACAGTGCCGGTAGCGATAATCACAGCAGGTGCCGTAAACTCCGCACCGCTCGCACAGCGCACGCGGCGCTCCGCTCCTTCCATCTCCAGAGCAGCAACCTTCTCATAAAGATAGGTCGTGCCTAAGGCCATCGCCTGCTCGTAAATATCGTAGGCCAGCTGGGAGCCGTTGACGTTCTTGATACCGGGCCAGTTTTCTATTTCAAAGGTTTTAATCAGCTTGCCGCCGGGAGCAAAGGATTCCAACACCAAAGTCTTTAATCCCGCACGCCGCGCGTAAACAGCTGCCGTCAGCCCGGCAGCACCGCCGCCGATAATAATCAGGTCATAGCTTTTGTCAGGAGCCTGCTCCACCGGAGGCTCGTTGCCCAAGAGCTTTTCCAGTCTTGCCTGCAATCGTTCCTTCGGCAAAAAGCCTGCGTAACGCGAAGCAACCTCGCCGTTTTTGATAAAGAACAAACCGGGAATAATGGTTATGTCCATCTCCTCCGTCAGCTCCGGCTCCTTATCTATATCAATCTTGACGATGTCTATGCGCTCGCCCATCTCCTTGTTAATGTCCTCCAGCACATAGCTAAGCATCTTACAAGGACCGCACCAGGTCGCATAAAAATCTGCCAGAAAGGTTTTCTTTTCGGCCAGCATCTGCTTGAACTCTGCAGCCGTCGGGTTTACAATAATCGCCATTTACATCAGGCCTCCTTTTCAATGAAGTATTCGTAGTTTATCTTATATCAGTGATGTCCGCCGCAGCCATGCTCGCCACAGGTGTGACCTTCGCCGTGCTCCCCATGGTGATTGCATTTAACAGCGGGATTGTAGTCCAAATTACCTGCCAGCAAAGCCTCTACCGCTGCGTCTGCGCTGCCGCTTACGCCGCCGTACAGCTTAATGCCTGCAGCAGCCAGCGCCATCTGCGCACCGCCACCGATACCGCCGCAAATCAGAACGTCTGCCTTCAGCGCCGTCAAAACGCCTGCCAAAGCACCATGACCTTGGCCGTTGGTATTCACAACCTCGGACGCAACAACTTTGCCATCCTGCACATCATAAACCTTAAACTCCTCAGCATGTCCGAAATGTTGAAAAATCTCACCGTTTTCATAGGTTACTGCAATTCTCATAATATCTTCTCCCTTTTCCTTGTATTTTTCATATAATTTTTGCTTAAAGCAATCAACACAGCCGCAGCCTGTACTGCTGCCGTTACAGAGCCGAAAATCTCCGCCTTCAATACGCAGCGGCCGTCCTTCTACGACAAAATCCGCCAGCTTCTTGCGCGCTGTTTCGTAAATGCGCTGCACTGTTGTCCGCGCAATCTGCATAAAGGCCGCACACTGCTCCTGACTCATGCCACGCCTGTCAATCAGGCGAATCGTTTCGTATTCGTCAACAGTCAGAACAATCGGCTCCTGCTCTGCATTATTGTTTTGCGGCAAAAACTCCAGCGTTTGCGGGTAATGGCAAACCTTTCTGCATTTCACTTTTCTTGGCATCTGATTTCCTCCTCTCTAAGTCCATTATAAAGATGAAACGGGCATATGTCAATTATATTTTTGACATATGCCCATTTTAATTTTATAACAGCAAATATTCTACTCTTCTTCCAGATAAAATTCCCACGCACAGCCATCAGGACTTTCCGTACAATCTGGGAAGCAGCTCAGACAACGGCATTTAATGCGCGCGTCAATCGTGGCAGCAAAACCGCTATATTCATAAATGCCTAACGATTTGCATGGATGATACGGCATGCCCTTGCGGCTACGCGCCGTCTGCACACGGCAGTCGCGGTTACGGTAAACGAGCCTGTTGCCTTCACGAATACATTCATGCTCGTTCAGATTTCCGTAAAAGCGATAGTGCAGTGCCTGCTCCAATCCCTCTAAGCCAGGATTCTCCGGCAGCTTGAGGAATTCCTTGATGCGCTTGGCTTCGATGACGGTAAAGCGCTTCCACGCCTCCTCGTCATGGTATATGGCCTCCGCCATGCCGAATTTGCCTTCAATCGACTGGAACCAGACGCCGTCATGCGCCAGCCAGTTTTTTGCATAAATCTCTATCAGCTCCAAAAGCTGCTCCTTGCTTAACTCCGCAAGATATTTGTTGAACATGATGCATAACCTCCTTTTGTGGGGGGAGTTGTAATTTTAAAACAACGGTTTCATCTTTCCTTCTTTATCCCCCAAGCATCTCTCCACCATCTCTTTCAGCGTATACTCATCAAGATGCTCAAAGAAAAATGCCCGCTTAGGATGCAGCGGCAGCGACTTGCTAACCGCCACATTATACTCCGCACCCTTGGCAAAGTCTGTTGGCAAAAGCTCCGCTTTATCCTCAACCTGCGCCAGCAATTCCGCTCCGGCTTCACTGTTCACCAGCACCAGCGTAACGCCCTTATCATCATCAAATTCCGGGAACTGCTTATCAATGCCCCAATAATCGGCAATCGTGATATCCGCCAGGCTGCGCTTATTATTAAACGCACACTCGCCGCAAGACGGACGAATGCTGATGTTATTCAGGAACAGGCGCATATAGGTTTCCTGCCGCTTGCTCGCACCAAAACGCTGATGCTCTGTAAGAAATAATGTTTCTCCCTGCTTCCAGCCCTTTGCCTTATCGCGGAACTTCACCTGCACAACAGGCTCGCCTGCCTCCTGCGCCAGCTCCCGCAAATGCTTTTGATAAACCTTTGGACTAGGCACACCATGGCAGACAACATCAACCGTCAAAAGATTCTCCGACGGCTTTACCAAATATTTCTTTAACCCGGCAATCTGGCAAGGCGTACCGCTGAACAGAACTTTTCTGCCTGCACGCAAAATTTGCCGTACCTCGCTGTAAATCCTGCCGATTTTACTCTGCACATATTTCGAACCACGCAGCTTGGGCAAATCGTCAAGGTTATCCACCAGCACATGCTGCACATTAAGCTGTTCATCCAGCGCCGCGCCGACCACAACGCCGCCCTGCTGCAAAACTCCTTCAGCAAAAAGCGTGAACATTCCCCCGCTGGAGCTGTTAAAGCGCACAGAATTATCATTGTTCTTGGCGCCATAAACAGCAAGCAGCTCATGCTGCTGCGGCTTGTGCAGCATAGGGCAGACATTTTCGCATAAACCGCAGTCCATGCACATTTCTTCATTGACCACCGGATATAAAAAGCCTTCCTCGTCCGCAGTCATTTTTATACAGCCACGCGGGCAGATATTGGCGCAGGCACTGCAGCCTGTACAGTTTTGCTTGCTGCTCAGCTCAATCATGTCTTTAACCTCCCTGTTGCCATAGCTTGTTGTAGCTTTTATTTCAGCATAATACTCTGCTTAAGTGATTTTTCTTTTATTATATCACAAAATTCCCCTCTTGCTTGCACTATCTGCGAGTTTGTCAGCAGGCGCCGACACTGCTTGACAGCATAAAAAATAGCTATTCTAGCGCACAACAAACAGAGCTGACTTCCGCACTTCGCCAAAGTCAGCTCTTATTTTATACGTAAAGCAATTCTATATACGCCAGCATAATAAATCATCAGTGCAAGCCGCCGGGCACTTTTTACATAGAAGCTCTCCCGACCGCTTCTATCTCCGGATAAATATAGTCTTCCAGAACACCTTGCAAATGCCTGGTAATAAATTGCTGATACCCGGGAACAAAAGAGAGCAGTTTGATAAAGAGATTTTCATCATTCTCCTCTTCATCAACATTGAATCGGTCAGGATACAAAGCCCATACAGAAACAACTGGCCTCATACGTAAGCTGCTCATTTCATTTCTATTGGAAATATTTTTTGAACGAGTATCATTAACATAGCTCATCAGCTGATGACGACAATTTTCCCTGTAATTATTCCAAAAAGCATATTTAGAGCGATATTTAAAGTCAACTATCAGCGAACCCATATAAAGCTTCCTGTCTTTAAGATTATAAAAATAGTCAATCTTACAATCTGGTGTAACATGCTTGCCAACCGTATATACAGGATCAGACTCTATGCCAGATTTATCCTCAGCAGCTAAAAGCGTCGGTTCATAGCTAACTTTTATCTCCAGGCTATCCCTTTTCAGTATAAATGAATTGCCTGAAGCAAGACCTGATATTTTCAACTCATAGCCTATTCTATCTACATTTAAGCCCTCAACAAGCTCAAAGCCAAGATTCTGTAACGCTTCTACAAGCTTTATAACACCCCATAGCTCATAAAGCTTGGCAGAATTATGCCAGATAAATGATAGCCTGTTATCCATGTCATATTTTATAGTCAATCCTTCAAGCTCTTTGCTTACCCTGCTCAATATAGCATATCGTGGGTCAAGCATACTTTGGCTGGGAACTCGCTGGATAATATTAGCATTAACCTCTTTAAACCACAGAGCTTCCTTAAGCTTATTGATAATGCTGATGATTTTTCTTGCTTTTGAATAATACAGCTCTAAAAAATTAAGACTTCTGCAATTACGATTATATTCATAGGTATTTTTATCTTTACCATAGAAATCATTCGCAACTTTTGCTTCTAAAAAAATCTTTTTTTCATTAATTTCCTTAATGAACAACCGCATAACCTTGTCTAAAGAAAGCACCATACGCTTCACATACGCGTTTTCAGTAAGCTGGTAGTCAGTATATCTCAGCGGTATATAACCCCTGTCAATATTAATCTTCATCGAATTCAGCTTATTGCACTGAAAATCTATTGAATGCTGCTCAGCCTTACTTGAAAGCACATATTTTTTTGATATTTTACTGTGAGGGTTAAGCCGCAAATCATCTAAAGCTGCTATCACTTTATGAAAATATTGGTCGATAACATTCATTTTCAGCAGTAAGACGCCAAACTCTTCACCTTCATAAAAGCTATTGGCAACACTTACCTTCTGAACAGCCAGTTGAAATGCCATCAGCTTAATGCTTTCAAAAACATCTGTTGCCATAATCTGCCAAGCCCGGTCATCAAGCCTGGCTGGCAAAACCTCAAAGCTGGTAAAATAGTTTTTACTTGCAGTCTTTACTTTGATTATGTACAAACCAGGAGGTAGCGGCGAGCTTTCATACGAGAACACCTTTACCTTACCCTCAGATGGCTGAAGATAGGTGCCATCATCATGCCTGGTTTCTGGTATATCTATACCATCAAAGCCGTCCATTTCAAGGATACAGTCAATATTAGAGCGAAACTGAAGAAAAACATTGGAGTTCTCACGTATTTTGATTTCTGCTTCCACTAAGCCATTATTGATATCTTCGATATCATCACAAAACGCGAAACCCTGAACCGGATAATCCCGTTCCCCAACCTCGTTGATTACCGCCAGCTTAAATGGCAAATTATTATACTGAATAACCATACAGCATCAACTCTTTCGCTTTGTTCTTCAGCTCAAGCTTAACATTAGTAAACTCTGAAACATCCTTATATTTTCCCAGCAAAGCCATAATGTCGCTTTCAACAAGCTTATCATTGCCATCTATTTTGCCAATAAGCATGCTTAACTGTTCTTCAGAACCTCTCAGCTTTGTAATAATCCTCTGCACAATCAGCCTGTCAAAAGCATTGCCCCTGCTAAAAGCTACACCCTCAGGTATTTTATTAATATAGCTGTTAATCTGCTTGATTATTCTATAGCCAATACCAAGCTTCGGATTTCTCTCTCTAATCATATTGTGCAAATCCGTAAGACATTGTAATTCCCTGTCACTTAAGCAGCATTCTTCCAGTACATCCTTCAGCTCTGTAAAAGGTCGCATGCCAAGCTTAATAACATTGGCACGATCAAGCACCTTATCAGAAAAATTGAATGTTGATTCATCAATATTCACTGTTCCAGCAAACAAAACATTATCTCCCAAGCTGATTGTTGCAGGAAATTCATTAGAATTATCCAGGACACCAGCCAAAGACCTGTTATACACAACTAATTGTCTTTCCGTTTCCGGATCCTCAAGAATAGACAGGAAGGAAGAGAAATAATGCTCAACTCGCGCCAGGTTCATTTCATCAAAGCAGATAACATACTGTTTATCCATGTTCTCGGCGGCCCTCTTCAAAAATGTTACCAGTTCCGTAGCAGCTTCACGATACTTATTGCCTTTATAATCTACATAACCCAAAAGATCTGAATCATCTGTCCAGGCAGGACTTACAGAAATAAATTTAATGCCATCATACTTATCTAACCCCAAGGCTTTGGCATAAACCTTGATAAGCCTGGATTTACCAGTACCGCTCATACCTGCCAACACAACCAGATTAGAGGAATGTGCAGAAACATAGAAATTAATCAAATCCTCATCACTATATACAAGATGCATTTCCTTAGCAGCAGCCTTCATTTTTTTCAGAATACTGCCTTCCTCTTTCCCTAATGGCTCTTCTTTATGGGCAACAGCTTCTTGCTGAAGGTTTGCTGAAGGCTTATCTGCTTCTTGCTCAGAAGCAATGTTCTGCTTAACAACTTGCTCATCTTTGGGCTCAGAAACAAGATATTCTTCTGCATCAATATAGTCATTGCGATGACGTTCTACATAATGATCATAAAGCACTGCCGGTATAAAAATAATATTGTCATCTACGTCATAAATAATGTTATTGATATCTTCTATATCAAGCTTTATTCTGTGATATTCAGGCTGTTCAATCAAAAGCTTAGACGCGCCATCCCTAATAGCCATACTAATAATATTAAAATAGAGATACAAATCGTACGAATCTCCATCTGAAGCCATAATCTTGGCAAATACACATTCCGGTCTGTCATCTGTTTCATCTGAAATACAAGGCTCTACTAATAAGGCCTTTGCATTTTTGAGGCAAGAATGAAACTCTTCTACAGATAACCCAAGCTTCGGCAAATCAAAGCAGGGGACAGCAACATATCTTTCATCTAATACATCAGGACTGCATCCTTTGGGGAGCAATCGCTGCTCATAAGCATAGTATTCTATTTTACTCTGCATCGGTTTGAAGACAAAAAGACGTCTTTCCAGAATCGAAGCAACTCTTTCTTCATCAATGCTATTCAGCTCAGCATCAAGTCTCGAGCACAGACATAATACTTTGTCTATGGGAGGATAATTCGACGGAAAAGCAGACAGAGGCTTTAAGCATAAAATATTGTTATCATTAACATCTCTAAAAACATTAGTATAGTGCTCCGGTACACCTAAATCATACATCTCAGCCTCAGTCATTAATCTGCCAAGCACACGTATATTCTCACTCATCTCAGCACCTCTAATCCTAACTCCTGAATTTCTGTCAATTTCATTTCACTTACAAGACATTGATGACCATACTCTCTAGCCTTAGCTTTGATAAAATTAATTCTAAGCTCATCCAACATATCCTTCTGCACCCATACTTCAGTAAAATTAGTATTTCCAATATCTCCTGTCAACAATTTACTTATCGTTGCTACCTCATAAGGATATGGAAAATACTTATCATTCATAGGCTGCATATCTAGCATGATTACATAAGTTCTCTTGAAAATCTTCTCAAAATAACGAGATTTTTTCTCTATTTCTTTTTTGTAATCGTTATATTCTGCACTAAGCTTTTTATAATCAGAGGTAACAGTATCAAGCTTAGCATTAATCTCACTAATATCCTTAGAATGCTTTGCTTCCATCTCACCGACTTTAGCTTTATGCTTTTTATCTGCATCCTCTTTGAGCTTTTTCTTAAGAGTATTTTCCTGCTTAGCAAGCTCCTTGTTCAGCTTCCTATTTTTCTGCTCAAGCTCCTCAATTTTATCATTCTGCCGGTTAATTGTTTTCTGTAATGTTTCTATCTCTTCATTGGTAATATTTTCAGAGGCATCACCAGCTTCAACTACTAATGAAGGAATAAGCTCATCCTCTATGATTAATTTTCTTACAATATCTACGTTATAATCAGCATGTAAATCAAGTAGTAGCGTAGCTCTATATAAAGGCAGGGATTCTGTCTTTACTTTTTCATATTCATCTAAAGTATTTACATTACTATGGCCACACCTCTTTTTAATTTCAGCTAATATCTTATTGCGTGCATAGCGAAGATTTTTAGAAACTGCATTTTCTAAGCTTGAAAACCCCTGAATAGAATTTAAATCCATAATTTGACCTACCATAAGCAGCTCTTTAGGGCCAAACACTTCAAAATATTTGGTGAATAAATCAACATTTCTAATTTCATTTTGCTCTTCCAGTCCATTTTTCTCCGGCAAAGCCTCTGAATTATTGGCAGAATTATCTATAGCTTCATTTACTTTTATTAGGTCTACAGCTTTCCCTATATCTGTATTGTCAGCATTTGTATTATTTTTGACTTCTTGGGAATCTTGCGTATCATTCTGTAAAGATGTTGGTGTCGTATTATCTAAATTCACTTTTAATACTCTCCTTCCAAATTTTCATAAAAATTTTGTTATACTTAAAATCATTCGCTAGACGATTTTATTTTCCTGCCTTATCGAGAAAAATTTATACGCTATGGTCATTAAATAATCTATCCTTCTAGCGCACAAAAACAGAGCTGACTTTCGCACTTCGCCAAAATCAGCTCTTACTTTTTTACTATTCTCTTATCAATCCAAGCGCAATCATAAAAATCTGCCGGTAATACTATTTGCGTTTGCTTTAATCTCTGCCGGCGTTCCGCATGCCACAAGCCTTCCGCCTGCATCACCGCCGCCGGGGCCCATATCAAGCACATAGTCAGCGTTACGGATAACATCTAAATCATGCTCAATGACAACAACAGTTGCCCCATTGTCCAAAAGCGCCTGAAAAACCTCCAGCAGTACCTGCACATCCAAAGGATGTAAGCCAATAGAAGGCTCATCAAAGACAAAGACGGAATCATGCTGCGTCCTGCCGATTTCGCTGGCCAGCTTCAAGCGCTGTGCTTCACCGCCCGATAAACCCGGTGTTTCCTCGCCCAACGTCAGATAACCAAGACCAAGCTGACGCAGCACGTTCAGCTTTTGGCTGATGCCTTTCATATTTTTGCAGAAGGCAAGAGCAGTGTTTACGTCCATAGCCATCAGCTCCGGCAGCGAAGCACTCTCCCCCGCCTCGTTCGTCAGCCTGATATCGTAGGCCGCCTTAGCGTACCGCGAACCGCGGCAGTCCGGGCAGGGTATATCCACGTCCGGCAAAAACTGTACGTCCAGACTGACAACGCCTGTTCCGTCACAGCCTTGGCAGCGAAGCGAGCCTGTATTGTACGAAAAAGCACCGGCCTTATATTCATGCGCTTTGGCTTCGGGCAATTTGGCATAAAGCTTGCGCAAATCATCGTGAATGCCTGCATAGGTAGCGACAGTAGAGCGGACGTTAATTCCGATAGGTGTCGCATCAATGAGCTTAACGTGCTCAATCCCATCGGCATCAATAGCGCGGATATGCTCCGGCAACGGCTTGCCGTCAATCGCCGCAGCCAGCGCAGGCACAAGGCTTTCCAAAACCATCGTGGTTTTGCCTGAACCCGATACACCGGTGACAACCGTCAAACGTCCCTTGGGAATATCTATTTCTAATGGTTTTACTGTATGTATCGACGCTGTAGAAAGATGAATAGCACCATCAGCGAACAGCTCCTGCTTCTGAGCTTTATTCTGTCGCGTTGCAGCTGCCTTGCCCGCAAGGAACGGTCCGATTTGAGAAGCAGGATTTGCTTCTATCTCCGCTATCGTTCCCTGAGCAATTACATGACCACCGCCGGCACCTGCTTCCGGTCCCATTTCCACAAGCCAGTCTGCTTCCTGCAAAATCTGCGTATCGTGATCCACAAGAATTACAGAGTTACCGTCCGCCACCAGGTCATGCATCACACCGTTAAGGCCCACGATATTTGACGGATGCAGACCGATGGACGGTTCATCAAGCACATAAAGAACTCCGGTAGTACGGTTGCGGACAGCGCGCGCCAGCTGCATCCGCTGCCTCTCTCCCGTAGAGAGCGTAGCAGCGGAGCGGTCGAGTGTAAGATAACCGAGTCCCAAATCCATAAGACGCTTGGCTGTACCGGTAAATGCTTCGCAGATGCGTTCCGCCATAGGACGCATTGCCTCCGGCAAACTTGGTGGAATGCGCTGCACCCACGTCACCAGCTGCGAAAGCGTCATGCTGCAGGCCTCGTCCAGCGATATGCCTAACAGCTTCGGCGCGCGTGCAGATGCGGAAAGACGCGTTCCGTGACAATCGGGGCAGATATCCTCCTTCAAAAACTTTTCTACGCGCTTCATGCCCTTTTCGTCCTTAACCTTGGCCAACGCATTTTCTACTGTGTAAACAGCGTTAAAATAGGTAAAATCAAGCTCGGCAAAATCGTTGGAGTTGCTTTTCTTCGGATGGTAGAGTATATGCTTCTTCTCCGCAGGACCGTGATAAACGATCTCCTTCTCCTGCTCCGTCAGCTCGCAAAACGGCACATCTATGCGCACGCCCATCTCCTTGCAGACATCCGTCATCAGCGACCACATGAGGCTATTCCAGGGTGCAACAGCGCCCTGCTCGATGGTAAGCGATTCATCCGGCACCAACGTGCTTAAATCTACCGTGCGGACGCTGCCTGTACCGCCGCAGGTTTTGCAGGCCCCCTGCGAATTGAAGGCCAGCTCCTCGGCAGACGGCGCATAAAACTGCGCGCCGCACTCCGGGCAGGTCAGCTTCTTGCCTGCGGCAACCAAAAGCGTTGGCTCCAGGTAATGTCCGTTGGGACAGCGATGGCTGGCAAGGCGCGAATACATGAGGCGCAAGCTGTTCAGCAGCTCCGTACCTGTGCCGAAGGTGCTGCGGATTCCCGGTACACCGGGACGCTGGTGCAGCGCCAAGGCTGCAGGAACATACAGCACCTCATCTACAGACGCTTTAGAAGCCTGCGTCATGCGGCGACGTGTGTAGGTAGAAAGCGCCTCCAGATAGCGGCGTGAGCCTTCGGCATACAGCACGCCAAGCGCCAAAGAGGATTTGCCGGAACCGGATACACCTGCAATGCCGACGATTTTCCCCAAGGGAATGTCTAGATCAATATTTTTCAGATTGTGGACCTTAGCGCCACGAATAAGCATTTTATCAATCATTTTTCTGCTCCTGTATGAATTGCTTCTAAAGAAAAAAAGAATTTATTCATTTTGCATACTTAAGCAAGGCACGTAACCTTGTATGCTTCAATGCGGAATTAGTCATAAAAAAGATTCTGCATAACATTAGGACTACATCCGTCATTCCCATCGTCAAATCCTGTAAAAAGTATTCTATCATTCGATATCCTATTATATTCCCAAAATCCTTTAAATATAATTGTTTATCATTTTCCAAAATTCGTCAAGTGCAAAAGCCTAAGTATTTTATAGAACTTATATTTAAATAGCTTTTCGGAACCAAGAAAAAGATTACCAGTATCTAAATACGTAGCTGACTGTATTAACCGCTTACGAAAATTACGGATACAATACCACATAGTTAAAAGCGGCCTCCCTTATGCCCGAGAAACCGCTTATCTCATAGATACTGTAAATATAACTAACTCATACACTTAAAAATATTTATATATTATATTATTTTGCTAGTTCACAAATCATTTTACAGGTATTGATAATTTAAAAACATATTCATTCTTGTCATTAGTAATCCAATAGTCCTTTTCAAAAGAAACTATTGTATCACCATTTATCTCAAGTTCATTACGTTCAATAAATTGAAAACACTTTTTTATCCATGCTTCACAACAATGATGATAGTTACCCTTTCCATATATCGAAACATAGAATTGATTTTTTGTCTTATGATTAACTAGTTTTCGGAAATCATCAATACAATTATAATTATCCATAGCAAAGAACCTGCTTACAGGACTACATTGAAACTTTTTAGTGTTATCTTGACTCAAAAACCAACCTGTAGTCAAATCACAGTTATTGAGCCTAAAAAGATTTTTCATGAAATTCAACCTTATAATAAGATTATTTTTATCACCATCCACAGAAGATAGATTTTGAGAAACATACATATCATATTCAGGCAGTTGTTCCAGCAAAACTCTATCCAATATCAGATTTCTTATGTGATCCGTTTTCCTGAGAATAGTTTGCACACTTTGCAATTTTTCCATAAGCTCTTTCTGTTCAAGAATTAATTCTTCTTGTTTTTTCCTCAAAAGATTACTTAAAATGTTTTCATCACGGTAATGCAAAAACTCACGTATATCCTTTATAGAAAAACCTAATCGTCTCATGCAAACAATCATTTCTAACATATGATGTTCCGCTAGAGAATAATACGCATAATTATTATCTTGGTTTCTTTTAGCAGGCTTTAACAGTTTTTCTTTTTCATAGTAACTCAATGTTTGCTTAGAAATATTAGCAAGCTTTGCAATTTCGCCAGATGTAAATGTATTTCTAATTGATTTTACCATGGTACCCCTTCTTAATAACCCTTTAACAATTTTTCTTCCTTCATATCAAAAGTAGGTCCATAAATACTATTATACAATCCCTTGATAGCATAAACACAGTTCTGCGAATTTGAATAAATATATCTATCAGGTATCGCTATTACTCTTTTAATTCCTTTCAGATGTTGAAAAGCAGGATCCTCTAAAAATTCTTTTCTAAACTGAACATCTTTGGCTTCTTCATATTCTCTACCTGCAGAAACAAGAAAAACATCAGGATTTGATGCTATGATAGATTCTTTGGTTACGGTTTCGCCATAATGTATTCCCTGCATGCTAATTGCATTTCTTATTCCGGCATGCTTACAAATATCATCATAGACACAGCCTATTCCTCCATACTGTCTCATTCTGGATGCTAACATAACAACCGGCTGTTCAGCTTGTTTTAATTGAATTTTATCACGAACTTCTGCTAGCTGTCTATCCATTTCACGTATTAATTTATCACCGTTTTCTTCCTTACCCATAGCCTGAGACATTAGTCTTATGTTATACCTGATATCATCAATACTATTGGGACCTTTACAGACAACTGTCTTTATACCCATTGCTCTATAAGATTCAATAACATTTTTATCTAAAGTGTCAGGTACAAAGATAACCTGAGGATTCATCGCCATAATTGATTCTTCACCGAGCTGCTTAAACACCCTATATTCTGTCTTTATATTCTTTGTTTCCTCAGCAATATACGAAATTGCTGGATCCTTATCAAGGTAATGTTTAGCTACTAAATAATCTGCAGGCACAATTCCCAAAAGAATAGTGTCATACGTAAGATTATAACATAAAATTCTCGTAGGCTTAGCATCGAAAAATGTTTTATAGCCTGAATCATCAACAACGAAATAACTATTTTTCCTATCAGTCTGATTAACACCTATAATATATACAGTTATCAAGCAACTCAAAAATAAGATAAAAATACTGAAAAACAATATATATTTTTTGTTATATCTATTCATCGCTTAGTTCCTCTAAATCGCCCTCAATTTCTAAAAACTCTTGCATAATAGCACTCTCAAGTTCTTTAGGCGTATTCCATAACCCTCTTTGTTTTGCTTCTAATAAAACAGCACACATTTTTCTTAAAGCCCATGGATTTACTTTTTTTAACCATTCTTTGACATCTTTTGAAAGGACATACATTTTAGTCAAATCATTATACATCCAATCCTCAATAACATTGCTGGTTGCATCCCAAGCAAAGCTATGACTTACAATATTACATAAATCAGCTGCACCCTTATATCCATGTTTCTTCATTCCCTGAATAAATTTAGGATTCAGTACTTGAGATAAGTATAACTGTTTCATTTCCTCTGATAAACTTTGAACACTAACAGCATCCTTTTTAGACAAATTCCCACAAAATGACTTGGGAGCTTTTCCTGATAAACTACGTACTGCAGCAATCATGCCACCATGAAACGCATTATAATCATCTGATTCTAACATCGTTGTCTCGTAATGGTCTTCATTTTTTAGCGTTAAATCAACTTTGCTAAGCTGTTTGGAGAAAACTTCTGGCAGAAATTGACCTTTAATTTGCTTACCATAAGCATAACTTCCCCAAGATACATATACATCTCTTAAATCATCAATACTTTGCCAGTTCCTGCTTTCTATTGCCAAATTAACACCAGCACCATAAGTTCCAGGTGCACTGCCAAAAATTCTGCATTGCAAATTATCGTAGTTTGTTGTCTCTAATTCATTTGCATCCTCCATTATATGCTTACGCGGGTAATTAACATTCCCGTCCTCATCTAATTTCATAATACCTTGAATACATTCATCCAAATATTCTACAGTAGGATACAATGAATCTCTATACATACCGCTTATTCGCGCTATAACATCTATACGTGGTCTTCTCAAAACGTCTACCGGAATAACCTTAAAACCACTTATTCTCCCATTAGTATTCCATTCTGGCGAAACACCTAAAAGCGCCATTGCCTGAGCTATATCGCAGCCTTTGGTACGCATATTGGTGCCTGACCAAAATATCATAGCAATACGTTCGGGATATCTTCCTTCTTCCTCAATATACTGTTGTATAACCTGATCCGCTAATTGCTGACCAATAATCCATGCTGACTTAGATGGAAGTAAGCGTGGATCTACACCATAAAAATTTTTACCACTTGGAAGACAATCCAACATACCTGTTGAAGGAGCACCTGATAATCCGCTTTCAATATAGCAACCATCTAACCCCCTAAGTATATTTACTATTTCTTCATCAGTATGACTCAATTTTTCCAAAACAAATTCTTTAAGTTCCTCGTTACCCTGAGTAAAACTATGAACCAAGTTTTTTAAATCTGCTTCAGAACCTAGTTTACCTAATATATGCAAACCTGTTCTACATTGATTTGAAGATATTTTTTCAAGATAAGCATGTAGATTTTCCATCTGCACGAAAAAATCAGTTTCATTATCTTTATCACAAAAATGCTTAATATCTTCATTACGTAACAATTCCAATATTACCTGCTCTAATTGCGAAACTGTAGAACTTTGTAATCTATAAGCTTCTAAATACTGCTCTACCAAATCGTATAGTTCCCGCATTTTACCATATAATCCGGCTTCTTCACAAGGAGCCGGCAAATGATCTATTAATACTGCAGCTCCACGCCTTTTAGCCTGAAGTCCTTCGCAAGTAATGGACATTAAGTACGGATATAAATTGGGAAGACTATCTATAGCCAAATATGGATAGCTGGCTTTGCACAAACCTGTACTTTTACCCGGTAGCCATTCAAGGCTGCCATGAGTACCAAGATGTATTACAGCATCGGCTTTAAACTCTTCTACTAACCATCTATAAAAAGCCAAATAGTAATGTGTAGGTGGAATATCTCCATTATGAAAACTTTTTTGAATATCACCAAAAGCAATTCTTGGCGGTTGGACTCCTATGAATATATTTCCTTGTTTAAACCCTGCAATTTTAAATTCTTCTCCTGTATCAGTAAGAAACGAATTTCCTGGCATTTCGCCCCAATTGTTTTTAATATGGTTTCTAGTGTCCACGCCTAAATTTTTATACCATTGTTTATAATTCCCAACAGGATATTTGCCACATGGCTCAAGATCTGATTTTAAAAATTCGATCTCATTAGTAAAACAAGACAGCAGTTTTTCAGCAAGCCACCCTGTTTTCTTAGGTAGTGCATCAGTTTTGTAGCCAGCTTCTTGAAGTTTTTCTAAAATCAATTCTCCACTGCGAAGGGAGTCTAAACCCATAGCAGTTCCAATAGTAGCATTTCCTGCAGGATAATTATGAAAAATAAGAGCTATCCTTTTATCTTTGTTTCGCTTGAGTTTCAACTGTGCCCAACAGTAAGCTCTTTTTGCCATTAGTTTTATATTATCATAAATTGGCACCATAGTTACCAGAGCACCATCTTTTTTTTGACCAGCTAATGGTACACCATGTACAACTCCATCGAATTCCGGCATAATAATATTTGCTTGAAGCTCGTTTTCATTTAAACCGTAACTAGACTGTTCCCAGCTTTCTACATCTTGTAGAAGTATTTCACCTTGAAGTATCGGTATATTTAATTTCTGCAATAACTCTTTGTCTTCAATATCTCTACCAACAGTCAGAGAAAACCATAAGCAATTTATTAATACTTGTGGTATAAATGCACCTTTTAAAAAGGCTAATTCTAAAAAATTATTTTCAAAACCTGGTATATTTCTCTCTCTATCACGATTCCAATGAGAAAAAACAGGCAATACATTACATTTCAATTTTCGTAATTCATTAACCAAACTGTCTATGTATAAAGTATGTCCCCAAGCCCAATGTTCTCTAGGAAAATTAATTGCTACAGTAGGCAAAGAAGAATTATAATACTTCTCAAAAAAAACCTCTTTTTCCACCACATTATCCTCTTCCGGCATATAAATACCAGACCAAGGCAATGTCTCAGGATTCTTGTAAATTACATCTAGCTTCAAAAATTTATTAAGTAAATACAAGTATAAGTTTTTAATATTATACATACCGCCATTATCCATATATGAAGCAATTTGGTCAGCACTATCATCAGTCAGTAAATGTATTGCCTTATCGTTACCATAAGTAAAAATTGCTAATAACGGAATCGCTTTTTCTCTTGCAAGTTTCAAAATATGGAGAACCATTTTATCATCCTTTTGTCCCATCCAATTGACAACTATACCCTTGCAGTATTCGTTTACTTCATTGCTATCCATATAAGTTTTTTCTGTTCCGCTAAACATCTGAAATTTTATATTACTTTCACTTACTCCATTGCTTACAGCGAGGTTTTTCCAGGCAGCAACATAATATGGATTAACACTTTCTTTATTGGATACGAACAAAATATAATTCATAATTCCTCCATACGCATAACACTTAAATTAGAATCTGTAATTAATTTCTACAGAATATGTACGTCCAGGTTGATAATAATAATTAAAGAAATCTCTATCTAAAATATTATTTACCGATGCAGTTAATGTATAGTTCTTGTTAAATGAATAGCTAATATCCATATTCATAATAAAGTATGGATCATAGGAACCATAGACTCCATTAACTGTATCACTGTTATCTGTTTTGCTGAATCGTTTGCTGATGTATTCTCCGGTTAGCATGCCGCTCCATTTATTGTCACTATAGGTAACGCCTGCACGGAATACTTCTTTAGGAATAGCCGTAACATATTTATCCTTCTCAGTCGCCTTTAAAGCTTTTTTTATTACAGGATTTTGATAGGTATAATTTAAAAAGGCACTCCATTTATCATCAAAATTATGATTTAATTCTAGTTCAAAGCCTTTCGCTTCTGCTTCACCAGCGTTTTGGTAGCATGTAGCATTCATACCATCTACCACGCCCAAAGAGTTTTTATACAGCAAGCCTTTATACTTTGTATCATAAACAGATACACCTATTGCAGACTTATTGTTTAAGTCTTTTTTATAGCCCAATTCAAAAGTCTCAGCCTTTTGTGGTTTAAGATTAGGATTTGCAATATTATAGACATTGGAGCTATAACTGGAAGAATACATTCTATATAATGACGGAGCTTCAAAAGCTTTACCCCATGACAAATATACACTGCTGTCAGCTTCCGGTTTATACATAACGCTTAAGCTCGGGCTCCAATTATCATAAGTAGACTCGTCATAATTAATGGCTTCAGTTTTATTAGGTAACAGAATTCTTCCGTCTGTAGACCATTTATCATAGCGTAAGCCTGCTGTAGCTGTCCATCTGTCAGAAAATTTATGCTCATCCATAACATAAGCAGAGAAAGATTTATTTTTTCCGCTAGCCATAGAATCCACTGCTATCTTACTGTCACTGTTAAACTTATCTGCCAGCTTATAGACAGTAGCATCCATCTTATCTTTTCTGTAGTTTAAGCCAAATACTGCATTGTTATTAGCAGAAATTGTTTGGTTTTTTTGTAAATCAAAAGAAAATCTGGTATTTGGTTTAGATGAATCAGTTGCTTTAGAAATACTTGTATCATGCTGCTTGTATTGATCACTATAACCTACTACAGCTTTCCAGCCATTTTCGCTATCATTATAAGTCATGCTGTATTTATTAGATGCTTTTTCCCCTGGAGTAGAAAAATATGTGCCAGCTTTATTTATAATGTTATCGCCAAAGTAACTTGTGGGCGCAGAATAAAAATACTCGTATTCATTTTTAGTAAAATCTAAAGCTAAAGATTTAGATTCATCGAAATGATATTTCAATCCAACTCCAACAGTGTTTTCATCCCATTGTCTTTTACCCTTATTACCGATTATCCATCTCTTAGCTCCGGTGTTAGTAGTAGTAGTTTCAGCTCCAGCAACAGCTTTAGAGCTCAATACAGGATCGGTAACATAACCATCAGTTCTTTTCTTTTCATAGTTAACATTAAAATCTAATTTATCACTGGCTTTTCCGGCAACATATAAGCTATGATTTTGAGTATTATTAGATCCATATGACAATTTTAAATTGACGGATGTTTTATCCACATCTTTAGTGATAATATTAATTACACCGGCAAGTGCGTTACCACCATAAAGAACAGATGCAGGTCCACGAAGTACTTCTACCCTTTTTACCATATCTACAGGAATAGCAGACCATGTTACGGAACCATTATAAGAATCATTTACCTGAACACCATCGACCAATACTGCTACAGAATTCGCTGCATTAACACCTCTCATTACTGTCTGAGAAGTAGTTGAACCAATCCCGCTTAAACGACCTACATATACTCCCGGAATCTTGACAAATGCTTCATCCAAATTATTGATATGCATCTTATTTAAATCTTTATCAGTAATAACACTGACACTAGCAGCAGTATCTAATAATTTCTTTTCACTACGTGTAGCCGACACTACCATTTCATCTAAGACAAAATTTTCATCGAGTACATCATTATTCTGTGCAAAAGCATTCATAGAACTGCCTAAAACAAATAACATCATTAATGTACTACTAACTCGCTTAGTACTCATACTACAGCCCCTTTCTGATACCAAATACTACTTTCCTATTTGTAGTAATACTAACGATATATCACATCGTTAACAGTATTATAAACCAAATAGTAACATGGCAGTCAACTATTTTTTTATCTACTGCAATTGCAGTCTTGATAGGCTTTATGATTAATTCATTTTTAACAACTATTATTCTTATTAATCAAAGCAAATTTTATTTTGATATGTACTGTACAAAGTGTATGCTAAAACCGACTACTTACTATGTACTTTGGCGTAATTACTATAAATTAGATACTCATTCACTCTGCTATAGAAATATAAATTAGGAAGCATATAGTACATAAGCCATTGTCTATGTAACATATTTGCTTAAACGTTACTTTAGAAAAATTTGCGCAATCAAAAAGACCTGATAAAATTAGCTATCAACTAATATTATTAGGTCTTTTTTATATTACTCTATATTAAAGTAAAAAAATCTGCCACACAATTTTCCGGGTGATACATAGCATCAATAACACGCAAGCCTTCGTGATGCCAAAAATCTGATTTTCCAGGCTCGCTTCAGTTTCAGCTTTCGATATTCATAGCAGCTTGCTCGAAGCAATCATCTTCGTCACAAAGCCATCCTCGCTAAGCTCCAACGCCCGCAGCTGACCGCCCATTTCCACCGCTCCGTCCAGATTAAAGCAATGCTCGTTAACCTCCGCAGGCACACCCTCATAATTGCGGTGTCCGTGAACCTGATACTCGTTATCAGCGGCGTGCTTGGCAAAGGACATGTCAACATCCAACGCATCCTCATACACGCCGGTACCGTAAATCAGCTCCGCTGTTGCCACCAAGGATAAATTCTCCGGCATACGCGCCAATCCGCCATGGCTTACCAAAACCTTTTTTCCCTGATATGTATAGTAAAAGCACTGCGATAATTTCCTGTAAAAATTATATACCGCCTTCCTGCTCAGGCCTGCTTGCGCCAGCTCCGGTGCCGTCTGCAGGTGGAACTCCTTCGAAGCAACGCCATCTGCCAAGCCGTAATCCCGCAAATTGGCTTCATGGTTGCCCTCCAGCAGTGTAACGTTATCTAACGCGGCAAGCTGCAACAGTAATTGCAGAACCTCGGCATTCTCACTGCCTCTGTCAATATAATCGCCAAGAAAAATATAGTAATTCTGCGGATTGATTTCCTCAAGATATTCCTTCAGCGGCTGATAGCAGCCATGAATATCGCCGATATGAATTACCTTTTTATAGGCAGATAAATCGCGTGGCTTATACCAGATTTGCGCCAGCTCCTCCGGTTTAATTACGGTAATACCGGACGGAACCTTATTATCCGCCAGCTGAGCATACATTCTTTCAATAACATTTTCCGGAACCTGTTTGTATTCCTCACGCAACAGGTTCCTTTTCTTGGCTTCCTCAATGGTAATATCAGTAAAATCAACCACATAAATGCGATATTTATACTCATTGGCGAGCTTTTTATACGCAGTCATATCTCTGCCGCGGATGTTGGTAGCATCCACGACCGTAAAGCAGCCACGCTTCATGCGCTCCTCCAGCGTCTGCAGCAAAAACGGCCACATCTGCTTGTCAAAATGCGGGCTGATGCACCATCTGCCTGCATTATCCAGCATCGGCGAAGAGTATAGCAGGCGCAACGCATCTGCGCTCAATGTATAGGGCTCCAGGCCCTGCTCCTTTATAAACGTGCTCTTGCCGGAGCCCGGCACACCACGCATCAATAATAAAATTCTCATTTCAATCACCTTACTTAACTAATGCTTTGCAGCTAAAAAACTGCCTATAAATGATGAATACTTTTCAGCTATGGGCAATTCATAATCTGCCTCAAAGCTCTTTCTTTTTACAGATACTATTTTTCCCGAAATCGGATTGTAGCCTTGGCGAATATACTCCTTGCTGTATATACCGATGCCTCTTTTCTGCCATTGCGGTACATCGTTGTAGTTTATATTCCTTGCAAAGAGAAGCTCATTTTTGAAGGCAACACTTTTCGCCCGCAAATACTGCGTAGCCTCATTTTTCGACATGCCTTCCTTACGTAACGTCCAATAACACCAGGAGTTCAGCGCATTTCGATTTGCGTCCTCCTGCCGCCACAAAAAATAATCCTTTACGAGTTCAATGTTAGGCAAAGGCACAACTCTGCAGTCAAAGCAGACCGCCTTACCAAGTGCCAAGGAAAAATAACCGCTGGCCTCACCTGCTAATATAGTATTTATTTTGCGTACTTTGTTAGCAAAAGCGCTGTTATCAGGACTAAACAGCAAGGATATTTCATCACTTTCCGTATAACCGTACAAAACCTTGAAACCGCAATTCATAATATGCTTTGTTGTATCAACCATCAAATTACGAAAGCGCGTGTCAAAGGGTGCCTCAAATTTGCATATCTCCCGCGTTAATTTGGTAAAACTGCGTCCGTCAAGTCTTGCTACTATATACATTCCCGGAACTATATATTGATCAATGCTCTGTTCATACACTCGCATCCGTTTATCAAAATCATCAAATTTCATTATCTAAAGCTCCTTCCATTCCCGTAAAAACTTCTTGGGCACGCATTCTGTCAGCCACACGCCGTTTGCCGAAAGGTAAAACTTGTAGCCTGCTCTCGCCATCTCGCCTGCCAGCACCGTGTAAATAAACGGCTCTCCATGTCTTTTGCCGACATTATGCGCTGTTTCGACATTTTCCGACAAATGCACATACAGTCTTTGCTTGGCGATAAGTCCCTGTCTGTTGATGCTCGCAATATATTTAACGCCTGTTCCGTGATATAAAAGCTCCGGCGGCATAGTCTCCTGCAGCTCCACATCAACATTAACGGAATGCCCCTGATTCGCTCTTATTCTTTTCATATCCTCGCTGAACGCAAAACGCTGCTTATCATCTTCGGCAACAATCTGCTCCAGCATAAGCATATTAAAAGCTTCTATCCGGTTAAAGGCAGCCAGCAGCGCTTCCACCTGCGCCCAACCATGTGCATCCAGCTTAATGCCAACAACCTCCGGTTTATGCCGCAGCACCAGCGCCAAGAATCTTCCCCATTCGTTTAAGCTCTTGCTCATAGCATTTCCCCGCCTTATAAAAAAGCAGAACTCCCGAAACTATAGCCATAGTCCCCGGAGTTCTGCGCTTTCTTACGATTATAAATTTTTGCCGAAGCCTTAACCTTGGTAATCGGCTTCACATATCCCCAGCTGCCTCGCTTGGAGGCGTTGACTATCTTTTGCTGTTTTTTTGACATTTTTTCATAGCTTACAAATCTTTCCATATGCTTATTCCTCCATTGTCTGTTCTGTTTTATAAAAATAGCTTGTTGCTATGTTAATCTTAACACAGCAGCAAGCTATAATCATGGAAAAAAACATGCGCACTTAAAATTGTGCGCTGCATTGCATCTGCTCTCTAAGCTTTTTCCTGATAAGCTCCTTAAAGCACTCAGGCTCACGCACTTTAACCGTAGGACCGAAGCTCAGTACACGGAAGATCATTTCGGTTTCATCGCCCTTGTCATATTGCACTTTAAGCAGGTAGTGCGACTCGTCCAGCTTTTCCGTTTCCTTCGCCAGGTCAGAAAAATGCATCAGCGCGCGTACCATCGTACTGCGTTCATCCTCAATTTTCAAAACCAGCGTCTGCTCGGCAAGCTCTCCCTTCTTCAAGGTTTTTACATGCTCTACCGCCTCTCCCGCTTCTACGGAAATTATTCTGCCTAAATTCAGCGTCACCAGCTTACGCTCCGCAACCGCCTGCACGCGGAACTTATCATCCTTGGCCGAATATTCCAAGGATACAGGCACCAAATCCGTCCAGACGATAATCGTCCCCTTATTGCTCCTGTAGGAAGCATTCAGATAGCGCTTTTCCCGCACGGCATGAAGAATTTCCCGGAAGCTTGCTCTGTATTTGGGATTGGTATAAGCATCGCCATCTACAAAGCGGTCGAAAAAGACAAACTGCTCAGGCCTGTACAAAGGCTCCACAGACTGCAAAGCAGCCTGCTGCCTCGCAATCTCCTCATCAGAAAAGAATAAGCTGATTTTTTCATCAAGCAGCAAGGTTTTCAGCCATCGTTTCTGCAGAGCAGTCAGGGGCATCGTCGGCTTATTTTTCAGCGGCGTCCCAAGCTCCGGCGTCAGCAGCTTCCATGTACCGTCAGCAAGCGCAGGCAAAAGCTGCAGCATGCTGTCGCCATAGGCGCCCTCACGGACAAGCTGCTGCATGCTTGCTGCAGACAGCTTTCCTTCAAGCGCCTGCGTCAGCACCTTCGCCACAACTTTATAATAGGTTCCGTAAACCTCACTGAACACTGTGCTCATCTACGCTTCACCTGCTTTCTTCACACCATACATAGCGTACACCTCAGCCAAATCCTGCCAAAACTTTTCTTCCACAGCCTTATTGCTGCAAGAAAAGCTTTCAATGCGCCCGATAAAGGTACGCATCCAGGGCAGCATTTCGCCTGCATCATGCACATCGGCAATAAAACGATAATGCTCAGCATCTGTTTTTTCCACTCGTCCACAGCGCTTTTCCCGCTCCAGGCATTGTAAAATATACGGCTCATCACTGCTGATGCGCACTACAAGCTCCACATGCTCCAAAGCATCAGCATTGGCAGGCCCTCTGTTCATAGATACGCCCCACAAATGCTGCTCCATCTGCTCTGCCATAGCATAAAACTTATCGTAATTACGCACAGTCTTCGCTTCCAGAACACGCTCAAGATTATCCAGACGACAGAAAATAATCCTATGCGCCTTAAAGAACCAGCACATCACATAACGCCGGCCGCTTTGCGTGCTTACATAAATCTTCAGCGGCAGCACGCGGAAAGAAATTTTCTTGCCTCTGGAAGAACAGCTTTCAATACGCACGCACTGCCTGCGCTCCATCGCCGCCAGCAAATCAAGCAGCACATCACTCTCCAAGGCATGCAGCAGATAATGATGCTTATAGGAAAATACGCTGCTGCCAGCAGCAAGCTTATCCTCTATAAAGCTGCCAACAACACCAATCTGATTCGTTTCGGCAAAAAAGCTCACGGCCTCGCGCCAGGCCGCCAAATCAACTTCATCCCTGCTGCGCTCATAATATAACTCTCGCCCGCATTTTTCATTTTCTATTAAACCAAGCTCTGCATATTCTGCCAATTTCTTACGCACAGTGGAAATGTCCAGCGCCGCCGGTTCATCAAAACAGGATAAATACGCTGTATCAAGTTTATCCATCAGCTGACGCAAAGTAAATTTTTCACCAGGCTGCAAAATATCCAGCAGGAAGAAATGCAGCATGATATCATTAGCCGTAAAGCTCTTCGCCTTCAACGCCTTGTAAAAAGGATTCTGCCGGATTTTTCTGCTGTCTACGGAAATAAAGCAGTTCTTGCCACCGGCATTCTGACGAAAATACATATACTCACCCAGCCAGCTTTCAATGCGCCTGCGCTCATTATCATAGCTGCGGGCGCTTTTATCCGCAAAATCAGCTCTGCTCTTAAAGCCAAAGACATAAAAATCACGCATCAGCAGACGTATATTATCAAAGTTTTTTATTAACTCATTAAAAGCCACAAGCAGCTCACTCCTTCCGCAGCAAATCCGATAAACGATATTCCAAAAAATGTGCTGATAACTCAGCGCCACTTTTTCACTTAAGCACTGATTTATCCTTAGTATATCACATAATAGTGACAGATTTTGTCTATGTCAAATAAGTGAATGCGCCCTAAATGAAAAAGTATATGCAGCTTTTTCACAGGCAGCAAGAAAAGCGCAGCTATCAGCATGCTTTATGCATGTGTAACAGCTACGCTTTGGAGTTACTGCAGACAAAAACTTACGCACTTGCGAGCTTAAAGGTTATGTGCGAATTTTGCCGAAAGCCTCAGCCCTCATCCTTGATGTTTTGTATTTCATCCTGCACATCATTGCGACGCTCTTCCAAATCGTCATAGTCTTTACCATTGGCCTGTCTTTCTGCTATTTCATCCTCTATATCGGACTTTTCTTCTTCAAGATCCAAAAGCTCTTCTCTCGAAGCATATGCATAGTTATCTTGAGAAAAAACAAGCGGCATAACCGCAAACAACGACATTATCAGCAAAACCTTAGCTATTATACTTTTTACTTTCATAATTGCACCTTCCCGACATATTTTTCAAATCGTCATTGCGCATGTTCCTGCCAATATGTTATCTATTTTTGCTTACCACTCCAATGTCAGGCCAACACCAACTTCTTGCACCGTCAGTTCCTTATGCAAAGCAAATTTTGCCGCCAAATTAGTACAATGGCAGGGATAGATAGTCCCTTCAACATTTTGCTTCAGATAATCTACTGTTGCCAATGTCTGCTGTGAGTGGCCGCTGAAAAGATGCAAGCCACCAATAATACACTTAATCACACTGCAACCAGTTACCTGCTTAGCATACTCAGCAATATTGCAAATACCTGCATGGGAGCAGCCTGTTATTATATATATTCCGTCCTTCTGCTTATAAACCAGCGCCGAATCATCCAGCACATAATCATCGTGCCAGCCATCCGCCAGGCAATGCTCTCCCACAGGCTTTTTATTTTCAAAGTCATTCACTCTGGGAATCTCTCCCAAAAACACAAGCTGCTCATCAAGCCATAGAGGCTCTCTTGTCAGCTTAAACGCAAACCTGTCCTGAAGATAAGCCTCCGATACGGGAAAAGAAATGCTCAGACCTTCTGCTTTTTTAGGCTCCATAATTTCTGGATGAGCTATAAGCAAGGGCTTGTTCTGCCTCTTGGGGTAAAAAGCAAGGCCGCCGGTATGATCATTATGCCCATGTGAAATAATCACAGCATCAAGAGATTCAAGCTCTATCCCCAGCCTTTCCGCATTCTTCAAGTACACATCGCTATAGCCGGTATCAAAAAGATATCTTTTATCGCCATTTTCTATGTATATGCTTAAAGCAGGTTCAGCAAAATAATACTGATCAATGTATGTATTATTGTCTGCAAGAACTACCAGTTTCATTAGCATTCTCCTTATTTTTTATTGCTTTAATTATACCACGCTCAAATAAATCCTAACACCTATATTAAAAGAAAGCCCGCCCCGGTGCAGTAAAAGCAGCGCGAGGACGGGTTTTAGTTTATCATTGTACCAAATGATAGCTTAAATTACGTCCGCTACCATCTTTAGCCAGCAAACCTAAAGCCACCATCTTTTTGATTAATAGCAGTGCAGTAGATGTTGATACCTGTAAAGCATTTTCTATCATGTTCCTTGTAATCTGCGAATGCTTCTGTGCCAAATCCAAAACAACATTCACTCGTTCCTGCTGCTTTTTATCAGCCTCCCTTTCATCGGCAAGCTGCATAGAAGGCAGCATTGATTTTGAAGGAGCAAAATTAACGTTAGGCAATGTAATCTTAAAGGCATTGTTTGTTACTTCAATCTTAGGCTTGACCGCTTCATCAGCATAGCATTCATGAATCTTGAGCAAACCTGTGCCGTATGCTTCAACCAAATGCAGCCTATAAAAAACATTCGCCAGATTCTTATTTCTTAGAACAGATACTCCCAGTTGAATATCTGCCAATGACATCCCTTTTACCAAGCCGCCAATATTTACAAATTCGATACGGTCGTCAAATAAGCTAATCAACGTCGGCCCGCCAATACCATAATCGCGATGAATCACTGAGTTAAGCAAAGCTTCACGCACAGCCTCTGGAGGATAATTACGTTTCTCTACTCGCTGTAAGCCAGGGAACTCTGCACGAGTATAATTGAACTGATTAATATAAGCATAGGCATCCTCTAATTGCTGTAAAAGCGAGCCATGTAATTCTCTGCGATCGTGAAATATTGTCTTGTGACTGCCTTCAAATACAGCAAGCTTAATACTTGCAATGCATTGATCAGAAAGCAGCATCGCCAGATTGGAATAAGTTCCATCCGCATTGATTAAATGCAAAGACCGCTTCTGTGCTTCACCAAAGGAAATCTTGGTATTGGCAAAATAAGCATCAGCAGACTCGAAAGTGAGCTGCTGGTTAAGGGAACGAGATTCTTCGTAACTATCTCCACTGGTTTCCTTAATCATTTGTAAAATAGCCGTTTCTGAAGCAGGTACAGAAGAAGCACCCTGACGTACATAAACACCAGCAGGACGAATTCCCTTGCTTGCTAAGTAATAAGGTCGAGCAGTTCCTCTTTGAACAGTTAGAACAATAACATTCTTTTCTTGCATGCTTTCTACATCACAAGCCACAGCAACAGTAACATCCGGATGTATAGCATCCCGAATCATGTTCATCGCCTGCAACATAACAGCATCAGGATTTTCCACTCCTTGCACGCTGCCGTCATCATTAATGCCAATATAAATTTTGCCACCATCCGTATTAGCAAAAGCAAGTACAGCATATTTTATATCATCTACATACTGACGTTTGAATTCTACAGTTTTATTCTCTAGCATTATACCAGCTCCTTTCTGCTTATCTTTCTAATTATAATTATAACTAGTAATTAGATAGATAGCAAGATAAAATTCATTGAGTGAAAGCAGCTCATTCCTGCAATGGCAATATGCTATGACAACTCCTTATAATATCCCTTTATCTATCTCCAGTTTCTTTTCCTTATTATATTAATTATATCATGCTTATATAAATCATAACACATGAATCAAAAATGAAAAGTTATAAACCTCAAAACATCTTCAGCTAGAAACTTTTCAGCCAACAACTTTTTGCATGCCAAGCACAGTTATAAGAAATCATATGCTTTTTTACTCTTTAACTCGTTGACAGCAAAAAAATTGCCTGCTAAACTATATTCGAAAGGAATTTCTTCTTCCGAAGTATTCCCTATCCCGCCATCTTTCAGGGAAGCTGTCTCTGGGATGGCGGGGTTCTTAATGTATATTGAGTGAAGGCCTCGCGGAGTCGACGTCTTTTCAGACGCCTGCCGTGTTATGGATTCACTTAATAAAAGGATGAGCTTGCAAGCCATAGTTCCGGTTAAAAACGGGAGTAGCCACGGTTTGAAGCTCATCCTTTATTTTATAATAATCTTAGAAAACTTTCTTCTTCCCAAAATTGCCAAACACAAAATTTAGTACTATAATAGGAAATGCATTTTTGATATATTTATTGTTTTCGAGAGGGGTTAAAAAATGCTTTTAAACGAAAAAAATTCACGTCTGACATTATGCGGTGAACTCGCACTTTTGGTTGCAGTAATCATCAACAGCTTCAGCGTTGTGCTCATGCTTTACTCCGGTTCCGGCATCAGCGCCATCAGCAGCGTTCCTTTTGCCTTCAGCGAAGCCTTTCCCAAGCTTACACTCGGTACCTGGACCTACATTTTCCAGGGACTGCTTATCGCCAGCCTGATGTATCTGCGCAAAAAATTTATTGCGTCCTATATGTTCAGCTTTGTTGTAGGCTTTGTGTTCAGCCAATTCCTTGATTTGTTTGAGCTGTATATAAACATGCTACCGCAGGCTTTTTCCTGGCGCGTGCTGTATTTTATCGTAAGCTATATTTTAATCTGCATCGGCATTGCTTTGTCCAACCGTTGCGGCCTGCCTATTATCCCGACGGATTTATTTCCGCGTGAGCTGAGCTCCATTATAAAAATTGAGTACGCCAAAATCAAAATCACCTTTGACGTCACCTGCCTGGCTATCACCGCGCTACTAACACTTTTCTTGCTGGGACATGTAGACGGACTGGGAATCGGCACTATCCTGGCAGCCTTTACCATGGGTAAAGGCGTAGCCTATGCCGGTCAATACCTGGATAAAAATTTTCAGTTCATGCCCTATTTAGAGAAAAACTAAAAAGAGATTACTGTGAAGTGCAGCATTAAGAAGCTTGTTTTTATTGACAAATTTCTTAATGCTGTTTTTATTTTTCACAGCAACCTCTCGTTTCAAGATAACTTTCAGGCTCGCCTTGATAGCGTTTGCAAGCAACAACTAAAATTATTCTCTACCCTAACGCCACATCCAGCACCATCATCACACTGAAGCCTACAGCAAAGAAGATTGTACCGATATTGGAATGCTCTCCCTGTGACATTTCAGGAATCAGCTCCTCCACAACAACATAAAGCATCGCACCGGCAGCAAAGCTCAAAAGATATGGCAGCACCGGTATTACAAGTTGGGCAGCAAGTATCGTCAGCACTGCCCCGATTGGTTCCACTACACCGGAAAGCACACCGCCCCAAAACGCTCTGCTCTTGCTTTCTCCCTCCGCACGCAGCGGCATGGAGATAATTGCGCCTTCCGGGAAGTTCTGAATAGCAATGCCGATGGACAGGGCAAGCGCCCCTGCCGCCGTAATTGGCGTATTCCCCGCCAGAAAGCCGGCATATATTACACCGACTGCCATTCCCTCAGGTATGTTGTGCAGCGTGACTGCCAAAACCATCATCGCAGTACGGCTCAAATTGCTTTTGGGGCCTTCCGTCTGCTCACTTCCCACATGCAGATGGGGAATCATGTGGTCAAGCAGGAGCAAAAATAAGATGCCAATCCAAAAGCCGATAAACGCCGGCAGAAAGGATAACCTTCCCATGCTTTCAGATTGCTCGATAGCAGGAATCAACAGGCTCCAGATTGATGCTGCTACCATTACACCAGCAGCAAAGCCCGCAAGCGAGCGCTGCACCTTATCACTCAGCGATTTTTTCATAAAGAACACGCACGCCGAACCAAGTGTTGTTCCGATAAACGGAATAAGAATTCCCATGAAAGTCTCCATTACTTCACCACCCTTATATAAAAAGTTTCTTTCGTTAATCTAATTATACTACAATAGTAGGAATTATGATACCTAAAGCTGAGAATTGTACCAAGCAAAATCAATTAACAGCTATACAGCTTTCTTCTCATTCTTTTCAAGATAGCCTCATTAGTCGCAATAGTCTCTTGTAATCTTCTCAGTTTCAAGACCTTGCTCTTTCCATACTTGCAGAATACCTTCGTCCCTATCGAAGCAAGCAGACCTACCACCCAAGTATTGGTAACCACTGCTGCTGCACCGCCTGCTATATACGCAATATATGACTGCACATATCTGTCGGCGAATTCCGAGCCTTTTTGAAACGATGTAAGGTTATCGTTTTTATAAACAGAATAACCAATAAGCAGCATTGGTATTACCGGAAGGGTCCAATCCATATCCAGTGAATTGCTTTCCAGTGCCTCATAGACTACCTGCTCCAGCTCCTCATTAGAAATGCCGCTGTTTACTAAATTATCCGTAAGCTCCTGCATAGCTAAGCTGTTATAGACCTCCTCCGTAGTCACAATATTGATTTCCGGATATCTTTCCAACGCTGCTTTTACATAGCTGACAGAATCAGTTGCCTTTAGCTGTATTTCCTCAGCAACACTACTATCAGCACCAAGTACCGCTATATCCCAGCCCGGATTAATCGCACTCTCTGCAAGTACAGCCTGATAGCCATCAGGAATATGTCCGTCATTCAGATAATCTACATAGCGAAGCTCGAACAGCTTACCCTTTATACCGTTGACTATACCTGCCAGCTCTGCATCATCATAGTTTTCTATAATATCCTCCAGGCTTTCGCTCTGAGATTTTAGCGGATAAGCAAGCTCATATGCTCGCAACACCTCGTCCGGTAGCTTATCCACAAAAGCATAGCTATGAAGAAAGCTTGCGCTTATCCCTAAAGAATCAAGCAGTATTTCTCGCTTGGAAAATCTTTTTCCAATTTCATCTGCAAGGTGCACGTATTCTTTACTTTGTGCACGCAGAGTGCCCAACAGCGTGGCAAAATCCTTCTTGTTGATAGTAAGGCCATAAACATTTTGTCCAAAATGATATAAGCCCTTTGCTCCGCCTACCACTCCACCGGCTATTTCCTCTTTATGATTCCAAGCCTGCTCCGCAGTCCAAATTGTACCTTTAACTGTCGCCTTCCCTATAGCTGCAGCAACTTTGCCAGTATGCTTGAAAACTTTTTTGTTATATCATCCATTTTATTAGCCCCCTGTACACTTTCCAGCAGATCTTATTCTTCATCTTCTGCCAGCATACGATAGCCTACACCAAGCTCATTGACGATATAGCGTTTTTCTCCTGGTGTCACACCCATTTTCTTCCTGATGTTTTTCATATTTACCTGAAGCTTTTTGACGCTCCCATAATCAGAATATCCCCATACTGCCTGGATTATGGCAGAATACGTCAGCACCTTTCCCGCATGAATGGAGAGGAAAGTCAAAATATTATATTCCGTCTGTGTCATGTCGATTTCGTCACCAGCAACAAAAACCTGCCTTTTATCGTAATCAATCATCAAATCTTGAAATTGAAATTTACCGCCGTGGTTACCCTCGTTTTTTTCGCTGTACCGATGACTGCGAAGAACTGCGCGGATACGAGCCATCAGCTCCTCAGTTCCAAACGGCTTGGTAATGTAATCATTCGCACCAAGGTCTAAGGCTTCCACCTTGTCCATTTCGCCGGAACGGGCAGAAAGGACGATGATGGGAACAGTATCCGTCTCTCTAACATCCTGAATTAGGCTCAAGCCATCACGGTCCGGCAACCCGAGATCCAGAACAATAAGGTCCGGATGATAAGAAGCGTACATCATCATGCCGAGCGCGCAGGTTTCTGCACAGATTACCTGATAGTCGCTTATTTCCAAATTTGCTTTAATAAAGCTTAGAATGTTAGCTTCATCCTCTACGATTAAAATTTTGAATTTATTATTGCTCATCGTCACACCCTCTTGCCAAAGAAAAGCGGAATAGAGCACCGCCGCCCTTCCGATTTTCCACAAAAATCTCGCTGCCATGCGCCTTAATAATAGCAGCACAAACCGAAATACCAATGCCCATATTGCTACGCGTTCCGTCTATCGGTGCTGCAGACTTTTTATAGCATCCGGTAAAAATCTTGTTCAAAATCTCTTCCGGAATACCACACCCGTTGTCGGCAACTTCAAATATGGCCTTATCTCCTGCAAGAGAAACCGATAGCTTCAGCTCTGTCATACCTTTCGCATGAAACACAGCATTTTCCAAAAAGTTCAGCAGCACCTGCTCGATAAGGATAGAATCCATCGGAATATCCACAAAGTCGGTCGGTATCTGCGTAATCACCTTCTGATTCGGGTGCTTTTTGGAGAATTTCATCAGAACGGAGTCAATCAGTTCATCCAAAACGATTGGCGTTTTCACAATCTTGACCTTAGCACCGTCGATTCTTGTAACAGCCAGCAGGTTTTCGACCATGCGGATAAGCCACTCGCTATCCTCTTGAATTTCTCCTAACAGCTTTAGCTTCTGTTCTTCCGAAAGTGCATCCTTCTTGGAAATCAGCGTAGAAGATGAACCGTATATTGATGTAAGAGGTGTACGCAAATCATGAGAGATTGCCCGCAGCAGATTGCCCCTCATCCTCTCCTTTTCGCTTTCTGCCCGCAAATTCTCCTGGTCGCGTATCCTACTGTTCAACGTACTGGTGGAAACGGCAACAACCAGCATAATAATGGCGGACAAGATGCTTTCTTCTACGAAAAAATCTAAAGTATAATAAGGATAAGTAAAGGCAAAATTCACGGCAAATACGCTTAAGACCGCCGAAACAATACCATAGCAATACCCGTGCGTTTTCAGCGATATCAGAAATACGCCGAATACAAAAATCATAGGAACCAGCGTTTGCGTTGTAAAGAGCTTCCGAATCAGAAGATTAATGGCAAAAGCGCCGAAAAAGACACAGGCAGAAAATAAAATATCTTCTTTTCGTTGTTGATGCTTCATAATGCTTCTCCTAATTATTTTTACAAACCCATTATACTTCACGAGCCAAAGCGCTTCAAGGTGCAGCATCGGATAATATTACTCCATCCCCGTTTCTTTACCAAATCTACACCACAGAAATGCTATGATAGAAACAAGCAAAGCAACGCTCAATAAACACATCACTTGATGAACAAGAAGGTGTAATTATGTCAGAAGAAATAATCGGTAGAAGATTTCAGCTTTCTTCTTTTCAAATTATCATATTAGGTTTTGCAGGAGTCATCCTGCTGGGTGCATTACTGCTGATGCTGCCAATTTCTACGCAGGAAGGCTGCACAACGCCGTTTAACGAAGCGCTTTTTACCGCAACCTCCGCAGTTTGTGTAACAGGTCTTGTAATACATGATACTGGCAGCTATTGGTCGGCCTTTGGTCAGACAATCATTCTGACGCTAATACAGATTGGCGGTCTTGGTGTTGTAACAGTAGCGGCATCATTTGCACTCCTGTCCAGACGAAGAATTTCTTTGATGCAGCGCACCACCATGCAGGACGCAATATCAGCGCCAAATGTAGGCGGTATCGTCCGGCTTACGAAGTTTATCCTGTGGGGAACATTTCTGATTGAACTGATTGGCGCACTTGTTATGCTGCCGGTGTTCTGCCGCGACTATGGCTGGCACGGTATTTGGATGGCAGTTTTTCACTCTATCTCCGCCTTTTGCAATGCAGGCTTCGATATTTTGGGAACCGCTGAGAACCTCTACCCCTCCCTTACCGGTTACGCGCAGAATCCTATAATAAATATAACGATTATGCTGCTTATCATAATTGGCGGTATCGGCTTTTTGACTTGGGAGGACATTTACGAAAACAAGCTGCAGTTCCGGCGCTACCGAATGCAAAGTAAAGTAATTCTCATCTTTACATTAATTCTGATTATCTTACCGGCAATTTTTTTCTTCTTTGCTGATTTTGCTGCCCTTCCTATTGAAGCGCGTCTTCAGGCAGCTCTCTTCCAGTCAGTCACAACAAGAACAGCCGGCTTCAATACAATAAATTTATCTGCTATGTCCAGCTCGTCGCAAGGCATTATGATTCTTTTGATGCTGATTGGCGGTTCACCGGGATCAACGGCCGGCGGTATGAAAACAACAACCTTTGCCGTCCTGCTTGCCAACATTGTTGCGACCTATCGCCAGCAAGACAGTGCCCATTTTTTTGAGCGCAGAGTCGATTACAATGCCATCAAGCTTGCTTCTACTATCCTCACCATGTATATTGCACTATTTTTTTGGGGAGGAGTTTTTATCAGTGCCTATGAAAACCTGCCACTGTCATCCTGCTTATATGAAACAGCATCAGCGTTGGGAACAGTCGGGCTGACCCTGGGAATTACACCGCTGCTGCATATACCCTCGCATCTGATACTGATTCTACTTATGTATCTTGGCAGAGTAGGCAGTCTTACGCTCATGTATGCAGCATTATCCGGCAAAAGAACAGTTAATACAAAGCTGCCGCTGGAAAAAATCACAATTGGCTAAACAAAAGGAGTTGATATCCTATGAAAAATATTTTACTGATCGGAGCAGGTCATTTCGGACGACATATCGCTATGCAGCTTTCACAATTGGGGCATCAGGTCATGGCTGTTGATACTGACGAGGAAAGAATTAACGATGTCCTGCCGTTTGTCACCAAAGCACAAATCGGTGACAGTACCAATGCAGAGTTTTTACGTGCTCTTGGCATCAGAAATTTTGATGTTTGCTTCGTAACTATCAGCGGTAATTTTCAAAACTCGCTGGAAACTACTTCGCTTTTGAAAGAACTGGGAGCAAAATGTGTAGTATCTCGTGCTGAACGCGATGTTCAGGCAAAGTTTCTGCTTCGTAACGGTGCAGACAATGTAGTCTATCCTGAAAAACAGATGGCTATATGGGCAGCCAAACGCTACACTGCAGACCATATTTTCGATTATATTGAAATTGACAAGCAGCACGCTATTTTTGAAGTAGAGGTGCCCAAAGCATGGGTTGGTAAAAGCATCGGTATGTTGGATGTCCGCAAAAAGTTTGGCATCAATATTCTTGGCATAAAACGTTTGGGAAAAACCGATGTTTCAATAACACCGGACACCATATTATCCGAGGATATAACCATGTTAGCATTAGGTGAGTATACAGCACTGCAAAAGTGTTTCCGTATATGAACAGGCTACGCAAAATTTCTTAAGCACGAAATATTTACGGCAGTAAAAAGGCTGACGCCTTGCATAAATGCGAAGCGTCAGCCTTTTTGCGATGCTATGAATTATGGTTATAAATGCCTAAAAATTTATAGCTTGTTGATTGGGGATATTAAGAAATGTCCTGCACAGAACATCTATCAATAATCTTCTGTAAAACTCCCCCTATATCCTCGTTAATGCAAATTGATTTTGCCTCTATTTCTTCCGGCGCATAGGCTTCGCCTAGATTGATGCAGGCATAAGCGCCATTTTCCCACTCATTTGCCAAATGCCAGAAAGGAAATTTTATAATCGCCGGCGTGTTCATCCCAACGCCAAGTTCCAGAAACAGCACCCTCAAGCCCTTATGCTGCTCAAGGAACTCCTTGTACCGCTGCGACGCACGATACCAGCCATCATCCTGCACAAAGGTAGCATCGCAGTGCAGGTTCATCGTCATAGGCTTGCCACAGATAGGGCAATACGGAATCAGCTCAGCAGAAATTCGCATATCCTTCTGCTCTTCCAGCATTTTCCGAATGCTGATTTCATTATCATACGTTTTCCGGCAGCATGGCTCACTGCACTGAAACAAGCCATAATCTCCCTGCATATAGAAAAGCCGCTTTTTAGCAAAGCCAGCTTTCTGAAAGCAATGGTCTACATTAGTTGTGATGACAAAGTAATCCTTATCTGCCACCAGGCGCAAAAGCTTTTCATAAACAGGCTTCGGTGCATTCATATAACGGTTGATAAAAATATAACGGCTCCAATAACCCCAAAACTCTTCCTGCGTAGGAAACGGATAAAAGCCACCGGAGTACATGTCACGAATGCCATATTTCTCCGCAAAATCTGCAAAAAACTTTTGAAACCGCTCCCCTGTGTAGGTATACCCAGCCGCTGTCGACAAGCCGGATCCTGCACCGATAACAACAGCCTCGCATTCCTGCAGTGCAGCATGCAAACGCTTAATTTGCTCCGAGTAATTTTTGGTAAATGTTTTTGTCCAAATCTTTGAAAACATTGAATATCACTTTCTTTACGCCCGTTTGTAGCCTAAAAAACTCCTTAACACTCTGCACGGCAATCTCTGCCGCCAACTCATTGGGAAAATGGAATTCACCTGTAGAAATACAGCAGAATGCAACACTTTCTAATTTATTCTCCGCCGCCAGCGCCAGGCAAGAGCGGTAGCATGATGCAAGCAGTTCTCGCTCGTGCTTTTTTACCTTGCCGCTGATAACAGGACCTACGGTATGCAATACATACCTGCTTGGAAGATTAAAAGCCGGCGTAATTTTAGCACCTCCTGCAGGTTCAGGGCAGCCTTGCTGCTCCATCAAATTCTCGCATATAAGGCGCAGCTGCATGCCGGCGAAGGTATGAATTGCGTTGTCAATGCAGCGATGGTTGGGAATATAACAGCCCGTCATACCGCTGTTGGCAGCGTTCACAACAGCATCACATTTCAGAGTAGTAATATCTCCTTGCCAAAGGTATATTCCTTGCTGAACAGACGTAAGTTCGGCAACATCCGTAATGCCCTTAGCCGCAATTTCGTACTGCAGATATTCATCCTGTATACGCAAAAACTCCGTACCAATCTGCTGCGGAGCGCGAACATTCATCAGTGCCCGCAGCAGCTGCTTTTGCTGCTCGATATCTGACGATATGCTTATATCCCTATATTCCGTTCTTTCCTGTAAAAGCGATTTAATGAGGAAAATTCGCCTCTCACTCTGCTTCATGCTCAGGCTCTCTTTCTTATGACCTGCTTGGGACAGATTTCGGCACATCTGCCGCAGCTAAGGCAATGCTGCTGATTGATGACAACCGGCTTTTGCGCAATATCTATACACTTTTGTGGGCAAACAGAATAACACAGCTTGCAGCCTATGCAACCAGCGCCTACATAGTAGCCCGCTACGGCCTGCGCTTGTTTACCTATGGTAATACTGTCACGAACTATATGCGCCGGATCACTGATGTCAAAATATTCGCCCTCTGCTTCATAAAGGCAGAAAACCTCTAAAGCGCTGCGGGTATCTCCAGGATAAATAGCTTGCATATAAACATTCTTCGTAAAGATTTCATCCAGCCTGCTGTTACCGATATTCTTTATTTTTCCCCGCAGCGAAACAGCAATTTTTTCTTTCGTTGCCGATAGCGCTACATATCCCTGCTCCATAAGCTGAGCGTAAAAAGCCTTGCCTTTGGCGGTGAGGAAATATACGCCCTGCTCATCCCACAGCATCATATCTATAATTCGCGTTTGCGGATGCCCGTCTGCCCCAATGGTTGCAAGCGTAGCAGAATGAATATAATCAACCAGCAGCTGCAAATAATCAGCGTTCTGCATTTTATCAGCCGTCCTTTCTAGAGCATTACAGCAGCCTCGCTTTCGCAAAGGCTGCTGCATTATTTTTTAGAATTCGTAGGGAGGATTTCCTGAGAAGTCAGCAATAATCCCGTGAGCGTTTTCCAGATAGAATACCTCAAAGATGGGATTGGTGGCTTCACCATACTGACCTTTTACAATGGGATTCTGCAGGCACATTTCCTTGGCTGGCATATTGTTTTCAAAAACAGCCTTGCCATGCAAACGAATCCATGCATACTCCGGACTGGACACGGAAAGCTCAACTTCCGGATTGTTCAACATATCCTTATAGACATCCTTTTGGTTATTAGTGCAAAACCACAGCTTGCCGTCAAGCAAACCTGCAAACATAAAGGGACGGCATTTTGCCTTGCCATCGCGGCCAACGGTGGCCAGATATTGCACAGGGTTAGCATTCAGAAATTCTACTACTTTTTTCATTATTAGTACCTCCAAGCTATAGTATGTTTCGTGATGCTTTTATTGTAATACGCATTGAGCAGCTTGTGAAGTACGCACAATATTGTGGTATGGTTACCTGCCGGTGACTATTAAAGACTTCCTCTTGCCATATTTTTACTCTGGCCTTATAATAATGCCATAAATATATTTCATGAAGTAGGCATACGCTTGCGCCAAGCAAAGCTACGCGAAAATGATAGCTGCAGCGCATAGTATGCCTTGAATATACCATTTTGCAAAACAGGAGGCTAACGAATATGAGCGAAATCAATAAAAAAGCTGAGCTGCCCGCCTGCCCGGTGGAAACCACTCTGACACTCATAGGTGATAAATGGAAGGTTTTAATACTGCGTGATTTACTGACCGGAACAAAGCGCTTCGGAGAGCTGAAGAAATCCGTAGGCAATGTTTCCCAAAAGGTTCTGACTGCACAGCTGCGTGCCATGGAGGAAAGCGGACTTGTCCATCGCCAGGTCTACGCCGAAGTACCGCCGAAGGTGGAGTATTCGCTGACTGAGCTCGGTCTAAGCCTTAAGCCAATCCTTGACTGCATGTTCACCTGGGGCGAGGCATATAAGGCTAACCATTAAAGTGTTTTTGTGCAAAAAGGCTGACGCCTTGCGTAAATGCGAAGCGTCAGCCTTTTCTTATTGTAAACTTATTTATCCTACCTTTCTTTCACATCTATAATAAAAATCATAATCAGGGAGCAAAAGTTTCTGCGCACGCAGCATAAGAAAAGTCAATCTTACAGCAGTCATGTCCTGACTACGCAGCGCAATTCTCTGCCCCATTTGGTACGGATTTTCATCAAGCTTCCTCGCACCGATATTGATAACCGGTTTAATCAGCTTAGCCTTACGCATTACACCGAATAAATTGCAATAATTTGCTGACCAATGCTTGGTAACCAGCTTGAAGGAAGCATAGCTGAGTCTGCCAAGCCTGTCAAGCAGCAGATTAATCTCAAGCTCCTTCTGAAAGTTTCTTGCTTTAAAATACTCTTTCAAGGCTTTATTGAGATTATACTTTCCATGATTAGAATAAGCATCGAACGAAGTCTTCAGAAGTAGCTCTGACTCCATAGCCATAAATTCCAAATCCAGCTGCTTCTGCTTTAAGCTGATTTCATAACAGCCTCGGAAAAACTCCTCGCTATCACTCTGATGCTCACTCTTCAAAGACAAAACTGGCTGGAACAATTCGCTCCAACCATTGAAATCAAATAACACAAACTAGGTCGACCACAAAATTTGGACTAGCTTAACCCACATATTGTAATAGGTTCACACCAAAACTGCGGACCAAGTCGAACTACACTCATGTAACAGATATACCCACAAAATTGGGACCATTGCCATTCTCCATAAGTCCTTTCGACCTAACTGAGTATCAGCTTTATTACTCTTATCTCAGCTTATAAAATACTTCAACTGCATAAACGTACATCTCGCCGTTCAGCTCATAAGCATAAGCCTCCTGCTGCAACTTCTCCCGCTATTTTTCTTTCAACTCAGCAAATTTTTGAGCCATAGTAGGATTACCTTTTGTCAAACGCTTAATTGTCAAATCTGCTGCCTGACTATTTGCTTTGCCCAAATGATTGCCAGAAGTAACTAGAGCATCTCTAACCTTCTGCAGATGCTGTATTGTCTTATCTATTTCATCTATAGCTTCATCAAATCTCTTCTGAGCATTGGTATAATGCATCCCCCACAAACGCTTAAACTCGTCTATTCCTGCTTCAAAGTTTTCTATATCAATATTTTGGTTCTTCATTTCAGCCAACTGTTTTCTGTATTCCAGGGAATTACGAGCTGCATTACGCAATAAAGAAATTAACGGAACAAAAAACTGTGGCCTAATCACATACATTTTCGGATAGCGATGAGATACATCAACAATCCCCTGATTATAATAGTCATTGTCTGCTTCCAGCAAAGTTACTAAAACAGCATATTCGCATTTTTTCTCTCGTCTATCCTTGTCCAGTTCTTTAAAAAAGTCCTCGTTTTTATGTTTTTTCTCAGTTGCATCAGCTTCATTTTTCATTTCAAACATAATAGAAATGTATTCATTACCCTCATCATCAAAATCTTTAAAAATAAAATCCCCCTTACTACCACTTCTAGCATCATTATCTTTTTCAAAATATGCTGTAGGAAAACCAATATGACGCACTTTATTGAATTCATTGCTACAATGTACTTCAAGACTTTCTCCAATCATCTTAGTCGACTGTCTAGCCTTAAAATCTCTGTACTGCTCTATCTGCTCATCTTTGTTTTTTATAATGACATCATATTCTCTACGAATACTATTCTCCCTTATTTCCAGCTCCTTATTTTTAGATTCTAAATCACCATTAAGCTTAGCAATTTCTTCTTTTTTCTCAGCTAACAACTTAGTATATTTAGTTTCCACCTCACTAACAGCTAAGTTTTTGACGGTTTCATTATTGGTAATTTGAGCACTAAGTGCATCAATCTCTAATTGTTTTGCACTTTTCAACTGCTCCATATCATGTTTATGATCCTTGGTAATATTACTTATCTGATTCTGAAGTTCAGCAATAATTTTGTCCTTTTCAGCTTCAGCCTCTTTGACAATGTGCTTTTGCTCGTCATCTTTAGCTTGTAGCTTAGTATTAAGCTCAGAAATCAGTCTATCCTTTTCAGCTTCAGCTTTTTCGAGTGCCGTATTTTTTTCAGATTCCGCAGCAGCAATTTGTGCATTCAAATTTGCAATTTCAAGTTTTGTTTCATTGGATTCACTATCATGCTTTTTTTGTAAATCCGCAATTTCTTTATCTTTCTGAGCTATCAGCTGATTAAGATCTTTTTCTGCTTTAGTTTTTGCAACTTCTAAAGCATCCTCTTTTGCTATTTTAAACTGCGCTTCCCGCTCTTTAAGCTCTTTATTAAACTCCTTATCGCGAACCTGTTTAACAATAGCTGCATAACCAGCTTCATCTACCTGAAATACTTCACCACATTTTGGACATTTAATTTCTTGCATTTAGAAATCACTCCTTTAATCAATGATTTTACGCCTCTACTTCAGACACTAAGCAATCGTCCTGCTCCAGTTCATCTGCCAGCATTTTCCTCATACCCAAAAACCTGATTTACCTTGTCTTCAAATTCTTTATAAAAAGGCGCTGCCTCCGCATCAAACTCCAAATCACTCATTGCCTTCACTGCTGCATGATAATACCAGCTCTGAATATCCTTGCCACGTTTGAAGCGCTGCCATAAGTCCTCGCCGTAGTTAGCATAATCACGCGCAATCGCACGCATATTTGCCAGCTTATCTGCCAAAACCAGCTTCTGTTCACGCGCATCAGCCTTTGCCAGGTGTGCCAATGCTTCCTCTTTACGTTTTTCCCAAGGATCTTCCTTATGCTTTTCTGTATGGCCTTCAACTAATGCGCCACAGTGATATCAGTGATATGTACGTAATGAAAATCTGCAGACTTAATTCTAATATAATATAAAATGGTATAAATTGATAACGCACACATAGCATAATCAAAAGAGGCTAGGACAAAACCTAGCTTTAAACAGAAAAGCCAGTGGAGATTTACCATCAGATGAATTACCACTGGTTTTTTAGTACAAGAATTTTAGAAAACACTTAAACTATAGCGATTTTTCAATCTGTGAAGTCAGTTTTGTCCTAGCCTCCTTTGAATCTATAATATCATGATTGATTTAATATTGCATATTAATCAACAATAGTATTATAAGTTATCGGATCATATGCATACGCATCCTCATATCTCTTATCAGACCATATAGTTACACTTATATAATACGGTAATCTAACAATTTTTTTCTTTTTACGCTCCTGGTCGCGGAGTAATTTCCCAAGATGCTGAGATGACTGCATCAGGTTAACATTAGTAAGTTGCCTTTTCAATTCTGCCAAATCCTTGACGGGTACATTAACTACGTCAATACCCCTAGCACAATAACCCACCAAATTCACCAGATGCTTGGGCGTCTCTATCTTATTAAGCAATACTACGGGCTTATAATCAATACTGTAACCACTTTTTTCTTTTTTGCGACAAAAAGTCTTATAAAATCCATTTTCCCAGGCTTCATGCTCGCAGGTTATATCAGATTTTGCTATGTTGTTATTGTAAATACAAATCACATGTAGATGTACATTATACGCTTTATCTTCTCTTGCACCTGCATTATATTTTACATGTACATAATAAGAGTAATCCAATATTTTTTTTTGAAATTAACTCGACGAATCATTTTGGCCCAAGCACTTTTAATTATTTTAATGGTCTTTTTTATACAATTCAATCCACAATCTTCCAACGTAAATATCAAATGGTAATGCCCATGAGCAGCGAAATCGTATTTTTTTAAAAAATCTCTCATTTTGCGTTTTTGCTTATAGGCGTTAATTCGATTGCAAATAGGGCAAAATTTACTTTTGCAAAAATTGCTAAGGTGCAGCGCTCTGCTATCAGCAAAGTTTTTATACGACACATATGTAGCGCAACTACTCAGTAATACGTAATCCTCCTCAAGCCCCGCCCTTCGAAATTTATCAGCAATGATAAGATTCTCTTTTTTTAACGTAGCAAAATCAAGACCCATATAACACCTCCTGTTGATTTCTAAATTTTATCAACATAGAGGTTAACAAATAGTAAAAAAAGAAGAGGCTGGGACAATGTGATATGTGATATGTACCCTGCCTCTTTTATATATTATTGAATTAAGATTTTATATCCGCGTTATATTTGATGCTTACGTCAGAGGACTTGTATATAAATTGAGCGCCAGAAATTCTTCTCTGACGCTCACGATTAACCTCTTTAACCCGCTGGACAATCTCAAATAGTCTTGCCCTGCCTGAAATACCGTATGATTTGAGGGAGGGAGAAACCGCCAGGCATATTGTTTTTTCAGTGCGGCTCATATATGCCACGGCAATGGTTGTCGTCAGCGAATCAAAGCCACGCTCATTGCATTCTACCTAAGCATAAAATGACTCCAGGTCGATTGCAATATGGGTTTTCTCAGCCACGCAGTTCAACTCCATTCTTACCTGACGATTTTTAACAGCGCCTTTCCAACACTAGTTGCGTCTTGCATAGTGTTATTCTTTCCAAATGATACCCTTATCGTTCCTTGGGCTACACTATCAGAAAGCTGAATAGCTTGAAGAACATGAGAAATCTGAGTTTCCTTGCTGTCACACGCTGAACCTGTAGACACGCAAATACCCATCAAATCCAGCCTATGAAGGATGGATTCTCCATTGTGTCCAGGGAAAGATAGACTAATGTTTCCAGGGATGGTATTGCTTCCACCATTTCTGATGAATTCCACCTTTCCCGATGTTAATAGGTTGAGAAGGCAGGCTTCTAAGCTTCTAAGATGTTCCATGTTAGCCGGAAGATCTTGAATATTCATTTTCAGCGCATGAGCCATCCCAACAATCGATGCTATATTTTCAGTTCCTGCCCTTAAACCACGTTCTTGACTTCCTCCGCTCATATATGAGGATATATCAGTGCCACTCCGTACATACAGAAATCCCACACCCTTGGGGCCATTAAACTTGTGAGCTGAAGCCGATAGCATATCTACCCCTAACTCTTTTACATTTATCGGGTAATGCCCAACCGCTTGAACTGCATCCGTATGAAAAAGCGCTCCTTTATCATGAGCAATTTGAGCAAGCGTTGAAATATCCTGTATCGTGCCTATTTCATTGTTACTGAACATTATTGACACGAGACGAGTGTTCTTTCCGATGGTGCCCGCCAGTGTTTGAGGCTGTACGGTGCCTTGTTTATCAACTGGCAAATATACTACAGAATAGCCAAGTTTTTCGACATCTTCACAAGCTCTCAAAATCGCATGATGCTCTATTGACGATGTGACGATTTCATCTTTGTTGATACCTGAAAACGCACTTCCTTTTATTGCCCAGTTATCACTTTCTGTACCTCCAGAGGTGAAGTATATCTCCCCTGGCATCGCACCAATACATTCTGCTATGACTTGTCGGGCCTCCTTCAAAGCAGTCTTTGGTGCTCGTGCAAACGCATACGGCTGTGAAGCATTTCCATACTCATTCAACAAATACGGCTTCATCTTTTCAAAAGCGCTCACATCAAGTTGGGTCGTTGCTGCATTGTCAGCATATATAAAATGATTCACATTTCTCACCTCACATGAAGAGTTTACATCCCTCTTCTTTAAATTCCTCGATTTTATCCAAGAGATCCTGTACATTACATCCTAAGTATTCAGCTAAACAGTCCATACAGTAGAAATTATTAATAGACTCACCAAGGAGTTTTTTGTTGATACCTATCGTATCCTTATCCAATCTTTCTTTACCGCAGATAACACAATCAACTTTCATTGGGAATCTCCTTCAACGAGAAATTCGGAACATCCTTTCCCTTAAACTCGACATCCAAGATGCCAAGCTGTCTCTTGATTATTTTTCTCATACGGACAGCCGGACGCAAACAATACTGTTGAAACTTTCTCGGATTTATATCTTGCACAGTTCTTACATTCGGGAACAGTAGCTTCAGATATGCGGTAGTAATGCGCTTTACAGCTTCCGTATCACGGGTATCTGCTTTTTCTGGCACATCTACAATCTGATCAACTATCGCACGATAGCTTACATCATTTCGCAACTCATGCAAAATTGTGCAGAAGTATTCTGAATTCAACGCCCAGCCCGAAATTTTAAGATCATCGTTCATACGAGGTATATCCCAACCCTTAATGAATCCATGGATTCGGTCAACAAGCGCACTTTCTTGAAAGAGAGTAGGAAGTTCAGAGAACATATTCTGATACTCATCCATATTGTCCTGAGCAATGTTTCCGAGGAAAATAACTCCAGCATCGGACTTACCCTCATAGCCGCCTATATTAAACTGGCCATACTCCATATATCCTTGCATGATAGAGCGCATTTCATTCACATCACCAAACTGAACCAACTTCACTTCGTCGATGGCAACGAAATCGTTACCGGTAATAAATCCCGGTGTTTTTCGTGCAGTATCGTAAAACATCTTCGCACGAGTTACTTTGCCTCCATCTGTAAGTAAACCATATTTACTTACATGACCAAAGACATAGGATTTTCCTGTTCCTTTAGGCGCAAGCTCAATCAGGTTCAGCCTTTTTTCGACAAATGGAAGGATGCGAGTCAACATTGCCAATTTCTGCTCTTCATCAGCATACCCTGCCGCATTGTAATCCATGGCACCTAGCAATACATCAATCCATTCTGCCGTGGTAAATTCGTTTCTGACATCCTTATAGTAATCAAGGTCTATCGTATAAGGGCAGAAATTCGTGAATCCTGTCAACCTGATTTTACCGGGTAACTTCGGCTTTACAGTATCATCAGGGGGACGATAGCCGAGTTCAACAACACCCCACACTTCTTGCCCACTGACCAGTTCACCACGATACTGTTCCCATGTAGAATTATCAATCATGGTTTCTTTATTCGTTAGACCAAAGTCAGATAGTGAGAATGTGATTTCGCCTGTTTTTATGCTAATATCCACAGATATTTTTGTCAGCAGGTGAACTCGCTCGTTATCGTTAATGATTCGATCCTTTATCCGCACCCATTCTTCCTTGTTTGGAAGATAAGTGTGGATAAATTCTGTCAGCTTATCGAGATCCAGATTTCCTTCTTCATCAGCAAACTTTTTCAAAAGCCAGTCACGCAAGAAGGAAGGAAGACCAAGCGCTGAAAAAAAGTTGCTTTTCCTTAGATCTTTATAGACGACCATTTCATCGAAACAGTCTCTCAGTTTATCAATCATCAGTGTCCCTCCTTAAAGAATGCTTTTTTCACTACCGCTTTCTTTTTTCACTCGAAGCGGAAGTGCAGAGGCGACCTTATTGCCACAAGCATAGACATCTACCTCATAAGTCTTTGCACGACGAATTTCCGGCATAGACTCAACGATATAGAAATTATTATCGACAGCTTTTGCATCATAAACATGACCATCGATTTGAATTGAAACATCCATGAGTTTCTGAGTCGAGAAAATTTTAATTGCCGCTTTCTTTCGAAAACTTACCAGAATCTCAGGGGTTCCACTAAATGTCACAGTAGCATCAACAGGCATAATTCTTATCTCAACTGCTTCAGCAAAGTATGTAAGCTCTATGATTGGAACTACAACTTCTTCAAGGGTTGCGCCTCCGTGAACCTCAACATTTGCCTTGCGGCTACCTTTGAATCGGTCGTAATTTGCAAGAGCCCAGAAATCATCAGCATCGGTAGCGTTGTCTGGTTTAACGTCAACATCACTTTTAGGGCAGCATCTTCCAGAATGCTGTCCGTTAGATTCCATTTTCACAAGATTTTCAGTTTCGTGGATTACAGCAAGTCTACTTGCACCATGATCTGCGACCAAAATCGCCTTCTTATAAGTTCCACTGGCAAGATCAATCTTGATATTTTCAAGCAGATCATCAATCAGCTGCAATTCTCGAATCAAGTGAAAAGGCAACTTCCGGTCAGCACGGCTGTAGTCATATCCTTCTTCTCCGTGATGCTTAATTTTATCGAGCTTATTAAATGTAATGATAGGATATTGAGCCGTTGATAATACATCCCAGAAATCCTTGTTACGACTGGTAATGGATGGTAACTCAGATCGACAAACATGAACCTTCGCCATTAGATGAAGACTTTGGCACTTAGACATAATGTATCCAAGATATTCAACACCCATTGCATCCGTGAAGAAAGTCTGAGCATCAAGTGTGTCAATACTTTCTATCACAGCGCTTCTTGGTTGCAGTATGGCGTTATAATCCCGTGCCACTGCTTGATTCTCAACAACCTCCATAAACTCCGGAAAAATCTTGTTAATGACTTTTTGGTACTTGTACTCCTGAAAATATTCATTCAACAAATCATTCTTGAATCGATATGGCAAGAGATATTCATGCAAACTCGGATAGATATTTGCCAAGGTCTCCATGAGTGTAGTTCGGTCGTATTCGAGACCATACTTATCTAGTATTCTGAAAATCATTTCACGCTCTTGAAGCGTGTTGTCAGTTAGATAGAATATAGCCTTTTCTTCCATGCTCAGAACAATCTTGCAATATCTTACAATCTCATCAATCGGATTACCGATTGCATTCAAAATCGTCTTTCGACTTTCGTAGAGAAAAGCAAAATTCTGATCAGTCGGTTCGTAATCGAGAAGTGTCCGAAACAGATTCCTGATAAATTCTTCCGGAGAGTTTGTTTTTTTCGTAACTGCATTCAGGTATATATCAGAAGCAGAACCGAAAAGTTTCAGGCCAACGAAATAGAACCATAGCCATCTTTTGTCGCTACGATTGTTCTTATAATTGGAGATAACAATATCCAGGCTATGAGCATTTCCAACTTTTGCAGAAATCAACTGTTTCCAGGATGGATAGGACTGAAATTCCGAAAGAACATATTTCCAGTCCTCGCTTGATGCGAAAGCCTTTGGGATATGTGTGGTAAGACTGTCCTTACTACAAAGGATTTCATAAGGATCTATCATCTCGCTGATTGAATAGAGCGAAGACGGGAAGTTGCTTTTGTTTTTCCCAGTTTCGATAACAATCACACCCTTAGCGGAAGACTCGACCAATTTTGCAATCTTGTCGATACCACAAGTTATCGCGTTGGTCTTGCAAAAGTTAACATCCTTAGCTGTGAATACCAACTTGGGAATATCAGCATGAACGCCATCAATGACACAAATTCTGTTATCAAGTCGCCTGTCATTCCGAATGATAGATGTAAGGAATGAATTGCATTGATATGTAAAAATAACAACATGACCCGCACTGCTCATGGAAAGAAATTCCATGAGCATTTGCTTTAATTCTGTTTCACCCTTCAACCGGAAAAACGAAGATACCTCTTGGACAAAATAATTCCCTGTCTCATTGCCCAGAAAATTCATCAGTGAAGCCATGTCCGGGAATTCATCTGCTTTGCAGAACCGAGTATCCGAAGCACAAATAAACTCGTTTTGAGGAAGATTATAATGCGTAACAACCGCATCTAAGTCTTCACTGTTCTGCACATCTACGACCAGAGGCCCGATATTCTCTTTTTTGAGATACCTGTCTATCTTTTTGAAGACCGCATCAATAGTCATATAGCGTCCTCCTTAGTTGCCTTTAATAATCTCCATGCCAACAACCATATTGTCCTTGATGAGATCTTTCAAATATTTCTTCACATCCGCAATATCCATTTCATCAATCTTAGCAAGCGCCTGTTCACATCCACCACGATTGTATTTAGCTTCTGCCATCTGCTTCAGCTTTTTATCAACCTCTGGCAGTGCAAACCAATCGTATGGCTCATCTGTGATATGAGAATCAAGATAATCTTTCACCTCGTCAGTGTCAGTTAGCATGACAGAGTAAGACTTAATAACTCCTTCTCTAAACGCTTTGTCCAGTGCGCCTTCATCATCAAGTAAATCAAAGAACTTCGCTCTTGCAAAATACTCCAATGCTTTATCAATGGCTGATTCATCGGGCTTTGTGCGGTTGACTGCCCCGAATGCAGCTTTCGCTTTAGACAACTCACTGTCAGGAACTAGACACAGAATTGGCATCTTGTGCTTTCTAGACCATGCACGAGGATTTTCAGAATCAGTTCTCTCCCTCCAAAGCTTCTTCAGCTGAGCACTCTTCAGCCCCTCCTTATATGCCTTGACTTTCTCCTCGACCTTATTGAAATACTCCAATTTTTCGTAGGTAAAGGAACCAGCCGGAATGCTGCTGAAAACATCCTTGATCTCTTCACCAGTGAGTCCATCCAAATAGTATCCACAAACGCGTTTGAATAGAGCAACCTGATTGTTGTAGAATGCTCGGAATGCCTCGCCACTCGTAGTCAAACGATTCAAGAATTTCTGTTTCTGAGAATCGAGCAGGGTTCCGGATTTTTTGACAGTATGCAAAAGCTCCAAGAAAGCTCCTAGCTCGTCCAAATAGTTCTTGGCCGCAGAGTACGATATTCTGATATAGCCACACTTGTCACACCACTCACGAATAGTGGCATCAAAGGAAATATTCTTGGAGATCACCTTATTGCTTTCAGCAATAATTGTATATTCCAGAATTACCTCACGAATTTTCTGTTGTGCGGTTTCAACATTCCACACCCAATTTGCAGCATCTGCGTCAAATTTTGTGCGGAGCACATTGATGTATTGTCCTCCATCACCGACTTCTGCCGCGAGAGAGGCCAGTGCTCCTTCATCAAAGGTTTTCAGATACTCTATCATTCCGAGAGTACATTTTTCCTTGTTAAGCAGTCCCTTCAAATCATCTGCTGCGTCCGGATTAGCGATTGCCAGCTTACCGAGTTCCATGGCAATGTCGCTATCAGACTTTGCAGCCCCCATGTTATTGCTGTTTGCAATACCGCAGAAGGACTCGATGATCTCAGCAAGAACAGCTTTATCACTCTTTACCGTCTCAGTATCAAGAATTGACTTCAACGTCCAAATTGGGAAAGAGTATTCCTTCATCTTGCTGCGGATGCGCTCTCTGGTATTAGGCACAGAAGTACACAAATTGAGGGAAATCCCAAATGCTACAGAGGTAATCTCGTTGAACGCCTTTTCTTCGCGAGTCATTGCAACGATATACTTATCCTTGTAGCGAGCATTCGGAGTAATTTCTAGACGAATAACCTCGTCGATCATCTCCTTAAGCTTATTGACGGTCAAAATATCATTGGTGAGACCATCACTCCAGCTATAAGTTCCATCCGTATATTCCTTCAGAAGGAAGCCCATCATAAAGGCAGACAGGTTGCATGGCATAAATCCATACGGCGCAGCCTTCAAATCATCAAAGATACGTTTGATGGAAACACGCCCGCCACCGTTCTGGAATCCCTCATTGATGATTCCATCTACATACTTCTTGATTTTAGAAATCAAGAGATGCGGGCTGACTTTCCAGTAGTCTTTAACCTTCCAAGCCCCTTCCAGAGCATTTTCCAGCTTTGTCGCGGGACTGCCGGAAAGGAATGTACCCGCAGTTTTCTGATTGCATCCACATTCAACACCCTGTTTCATGCTGCTTGGAGTAAACATGTTTGCAATGACGGTATATGCACCTTCCAGACAATCTGGAAACTTTTTCTTGTTGATCTCTGCAAGCAAAGCATACAGAGCATCCAAGGTTGTTGCACGCTCGCCGTCACGCTTTTCAGCTGTATGAACGATAAATTCACCCGCACTGATTCTGGACTTCCACTTTTTCAGAGAGTCCTTCGCATTGCTAGCATACTGATTGGCAAGTGTGTTATCCTTACCCTGCTGGGACATGGAAAGAGCCATGTCGTGACGGTAGGTTTCATAGCAATCTGCCCCAAAAGGTGTTCGAGAAGCATCAATGAAAATCATGTTGTATGTTCCCGCAGAAAGGGCATCTCGAATCTTTTTGCCGAGTACAACACTTTCAGCATCATCCTTGGCAAAGCACACAACCGCCACGATTTTATTTTCGTATTTGTCTTCAGTATTACGCAGCTGCTTGATAGTCGAATCAAAATCAGAGGAAGAAACAAATCTCAATTCATAGCGTAGTTTGATCGGGCCACTGAGCATAATTGCATCAACAATTCGAGTCCTATCGGATAATTCTTCTGTGATGAACGCAGATGTACTCTTTTTGTCAATCTGGTCCTCAAAAGGCTTAACATCAACCTCGCCCTCATTGTTATATGCTGCGTATTGGAACTTGCCACCACCCAAGGACTTCGAGAACAATACCTTGTCGCGGATAAGCTGATCTGCGCAGCGAGAAGCAGAGCCATCCATATCTGTTCCCTCAAAGGCATTGTTGATGTTCTTCTCATTCGGAATGAACAGTTCTACAGAGTCACCCGCATACTGGGAGATTGCCTGAAGGAGCAGAACAGTTTTCAGCACGCGTTTCTGGTCAGAATCAAGGCGTTGGTTTCCTGCGCGCCCAAAATAATCCAGGATGGAACGAATGTCATGCGCAAGGTATTCCTTACCCTTATCATAGAAGAACTCCCAAAGCATATCAACTGTAAGCAGTGGATTATCATTCTCTGGCCCATAGTTGTCGATAAACCACTGGAATCCCTTGATTTCATCTCCGCGGTCATTCTTAATAAAGTCAAACATACTGCGTTGGTTAGAGTCAAATGCAGAAGAAATATGTTTCAGCAAAAGTGCAGCATAAGGGTGAATAGGCAGAATATCCACCATTTCTTTATCCGTGATCCGAGCGATGGATTTCACCAATTTGCGGGATTCCTTGGTTCTATCACCCAGGTCACCAAGAACATCTTCCCAATCGGCTTCAACTTCCGGATCGTCATTCTTTTCCATGGCAGCACCCATCAGCTGAAAAGCAATGTTTTCTGGCAGACTGATAAGGCTGTGCGGACTGACAAAGCGTCCGTTCAGCTTAATAAAGTCCTGATCTCTTTCATGGAAAAGACCCTGGGTCACATGGGTAACAAGAATAAAGTAGAAAGGATCGGTTTCACTGATTTCACAGAGTTCCTGGAACCCAGTCAGGTTACGGGCATTATTATAGAAATACTCCGTAAACTCATCCCACATGAACATAATTGCCTTTAGATTGTTTGCCTTGATAACTTCACGAATCCAGTCACATAGGTCAGAAACGCTCAAAGACAATGCCTTGATTTGGCGTTCATCGGCAACCTTGAAGATATTGTCCATGACTTTTGACAGGGCATCTCCAGAAAATGTATTTAGCTTTTCAATTACGGCGTCTACATCATCACCACTGAACAAATCGGAGTAGGTTCCGGTGATCAAACTGTTAAAGTAAGCTCTGTTATCTTTATCGGACAGCCAGGCAATGGTGGCATTTTTTAGGGCATTACCGCCCTTGTTTTCAATACCAGCGTCCAAAAGGGCTTTTTCCACACTTTCCTGAACAGCAAATACAAGGTTATGATCTCCACGAATCGTGGCAGAGCCATAGCGATGGACGCTCAGAATGCGTCCACTGTTTTTAGCTGCCTGAAACCGCTTGTACAAATCTTTATCCATGTTGTAGCGATTAAAATATTCCTGTGTATCCTCTTCACTTGCGTCAAGGAGCTTCTTCAGCGTGAGAACGGCATGAGACTTACCGGTGCCATAAGCACCTTCTACCCACAAGCAGAGCTTTTGTTTACGATCAAGGACATCAACTGTATTCTTTACCAGCTTTATAAAAGTCTCGTGCGGAAAAAAACTTTTTCCACATCTCAGGATTATTCATAATAACTGCTTCATTTACAGCTGGAAAGTAGTCCGGATCAATATCGAAATAATGACGGTACATCTCTAACATCGGCATGTTCGTTTACCTCCTTAAAACAAGCTCAAAACATCAGCCGATGTCTTTTCGCTATTTAATGTGATATTATCCAAATCCAGCGTGAAGCTTGCGTTGATGAAATCCGGATAGTTGATGGAAAGACCGTTCAAAATCTTCTCCATCTGATCTCTTTCGAGGCCGAAGATTTCCGTTGGGCTTACGCCATCGCTGTCAATATCGTGATTCAGCAATCTGGACAGCGTGAACTGATAGTAATCACCACATGCCTCGGCAAATTTGAACAGAGAATAGAGAATCACAAGAGGATTTGGAGCTTTCCAAGGCAAACGAACGACACTATTCCAAATACGCTTGCCTTTTTTTAGTTCGTAATCGCATGAACCAAGCCCAATTTCAACACCCAACTGCGGTGTCGAAATTAAGATATTCTTATACGCAGAAACAATATGACTGCGAGAATTCTTGCTCATAGTATCATCTAAGAGCGCATAGATTGAATCCGGCGTGTGGGTAACATTAAAGTCAATGTTTTTTATCCACCAATTGAACTCGGAAGAATATGTAAGATTACAAAGCATCAACGCCCACGCATCAACAGAGTCAATCCCAATGTTATCAATAACAGAACCAAAGCCGCTAAAGCTACCCTTGGTTGTGACCTCGCTATCATTAAGAAAACTCTTGAGATTTTTCACCTTATTGGTTCCCAAGCTATGCGCCGAAGTCCAAAATTCATCCTTGGATTTAAAGTATTCTCTAACCCAATCAAGTTCGACACCCATATTCCCATATCTATCAATACTACCCATCTTTTTTTCTCCTTTCGGCAGTCTCATCGAATTTGCAAGCAAGCACCCATAGAACACATCATGACATTTTTTACATTTTACGCACTTGTCATCAATATAAACATTTCCATCTTTCATCGTTATATAGCCATTGGGACAATTTGCTTCGCACACTCTACATCCGATACAGTAAGCACTTTTTCTAAATACGGTTTTCAGTGCAGACATAAAATAGATGTCCTTCTGAGTATTCGAACCTATATTTACCGTTACAGTCATTCCATCTTCATTCTCTGTAATCTCAAGGTGATAAAGCTTTTGACTGTATAAGATTTCTACATCTCCATGTTCCAGAAATGTTATATCACCAACAGTTTTGATCCATTGTTTCCAATCTGTTTTTATCCTAAGAAGTTGAAGCGTGAAGATTCCTTTTTCAAAAGAATCAATCATGTAATTCTTTGCAAAGGATAATTCTTTTCCGCTTCTTCGAGCCTTCCAACCACCAATATCCATGAACTCCTTTACAGCACTCTTATTTGATAATTCCTTGGAGGTCGTTTCCAGAATAATATCGTTAAATGTGGTTGTGGTACGATGACCATCATCACCGCTACTGTAGGACTGCTCTTTGAAATACATATTTTTTGATGCAGCAAGGGGACAGACCAAACATCCAGCTCGACTATTTCCCTTTTTGTACGCATCGTTTATCAGAAGGTCTCTGTCATAAATATACGCAAAGAGTTCAGCTGAATTCCATTCAAGGATTGGATGACAGCTATACTGACCTCTTACCTTTTCCCCAAGACTCACATCATCATATTCACTACGCGATGCGCTTTCATCTCCTCGAACACCAGTAAACGCCATACCTCTGAAGTGTGGGTTCTCCATATATTCTCGTAACAGAATGATCTGTGGAGCAGTTTTATGAACGCTACAGCACCATCTCATGGTTTGTGCAGGAGGTCCGAATTGGCGCCACGTATATTCTGGGTCAAAGTCACATTCTGATCGAAGAAATTCAATCTCGGAATCTTCACAGAACTCCCTTATCTTTTCTGCTATCTTATAGGTGTCCGGAAATTCCATTCCCGTATCACCAAACAAGACCTTAAATTTGTTATGCGGAAGCGCTCTCTGAACCAGATCGAGTGCTACAATACTGTCCTTACCACCGCTGAACGCAACATAAAAGACATCCACCTTATCCATATATTCCACATAGGTGTTGTAAATCTTCTTAATTGTCTCTGCCGCAAGCTTCTCTAAGAGATCGCTGTTTTTTTCTACCATAGCCGGGATGTCAACAAAGCGCAGAGGCATTCCATTTGGCTCAGGTTCTTCCACAATTACGATTTCAGGTGCGGTACACATACTTCCGCCCTTCGTCTTTGCAACAAGCCTTCCTCTATAGAAATAATTGTTGGCCTCTGCCCACATATAAGGATACGCATCATTCTTGGCATAGTTCCAATATTGATCGAATCCCAATATATCCAGTTCTTTGTAATATACCGGTCGAGGCTCCTTGCTGAATGAAAGCGGTGAGCTATTCAGCAACAATCCGCCTGTCTCGATATCCCAGCTATATGAGTACATATCAATCAGTGTCCTTCCTGTTTCTTTGTGCGTTTGCCTGAATAATGAGTGATTCAATGTTGGAGTATCTGCGTCTCGCAAGATATCCAGCATCACTCAGGAGCTGAAGTGCAGATGCCTTATTCAGCTCAATACTGCTTTTAGCAAGAAAATCCACGATGAAATCATCAAAAGTCTCAATTCCTGCTTTGCGTTTTACAATAGCACCTGCACATTCAGTGCCATTGTAGTTGCTATGCAAGAGCATATATTTCTGACTATACTCTGCAACATATTGCTCCAGCAGATAACTATTCCACGGGAAGCCGGCATACGGAAACACGCCAAAATTTGTAACTTCCGGAATAGATATATAGTCCTTTGAACAAACACGGTCAAGTGCCTCATCCGTTTCGGAAATAGAAAACTGTGCCCGATTCTTTGCAACAAATTGTTCTTTGCTGATTCGCAATGAGTTAGCGTACACAGAGTCAAAGTAAATTACTGTGGCAAGCTCGCTTGCAAGGGATTGAAGCTCTACCAATGTGAAACTATCATGCGTCTTGGCATAGCTTGTAAACACATCAGCCATGGACAACTCTTGACCAGTACGGCTAATAATATTTCCCTTGAACGAAAAGCGATCGCCAAATTTGTATTTCAATGCGTCCCGGAAGCCATAAACTGAGCAGAAGCTGTTGCTTTCGATGATGTAAGGATATTTGACCTTGATAGCATCATACAATTCATTGCCTCCGACAAATTCCTTTTCCTCGATGGAATAAGTAATGATAGCAGCGATGTCTTCTAACTCCTCATTAGAAAGAGCAACAGAACTTTCATGGAAGTATTCTCCCTTACCGTTATTAACGAACTCCGCATTACTTGCAAGAATAGACTTGATCTTGCTTTGAGGTAAATGCGACAATTCGGAAAACAATTTCTCGTAGGTCATTGGACGAGCGTGTTCCTTCAAGCACTCCCGAACCTCAGACAGCGGATCAATCTCAACAAAAGGCTTTTGAGAAAGATAACTTCTATTGAAAAACACACCGCTCATTCCCAGGTGCATCAGGTATGTACGGAGCATTTCTGCATCATGGATATGATAATCCAGAAATGCTTCAGAAAAATCGTTATAGATTGCCTGATAGTAGAGCGCATGTTTTCCATTTGCAAAACTCTCATTGATATATTGGAGCAGAGATTCACGCAGATCATCACTTAGCATTACATCAGGCAAGAATGCTTTTCTGTCATAAAGGAGACACATCTTCTTAATGTTCTGAGTAACTTGTTCATCAGAGTCTTCAAGCTCCATCCCATTGATGGTCGCATAATATCTCCGGAACTTTCTTAGCTCCAGTGAGGATTCCATACGAAACCCCTTTCTGAAATTCTCCTTGAGGACGGCTGAGTATTTCTCAATCCGAACAACTTGCTCGCTCCTGCCTGGCTCCGCCTTTACAGGTACACTTATTGATTCAGTGCCCAAGAAAAGCATGAATTTATTCAATGCAGCACGAAAGAGATTGTGCTGTCGGGTGTTATACCCCTGGAACTGCTCGTTTTCAAAAAGCAGCTTAATCGTAGCTTGTGCTTCTGCACGATTTTCTGTATAGAGCCTCCAGGACGAAAAATCGTGTTCTCTGGCAAATGCCTCACAGTTGTGGATTGCAGAAGAATAGCTACTACAACTCGCTTCTACCATCTTCTGTTCTTCCTTCAAAAAATGCGAAAATGTCGTCGCATTAATTGCACTATTGAACGCAGTTAACTGAGTCTTTACTGTTTTTTTACTTGCTGAAGGCGTGGTTTCCTTCTTTTTGTATTTGATTACAATGTTCTCATAATCCACACCACAAAGAACCAGCATGAACCCCATCTTTGCTACAATGTCACTTGCACTTATATTGGTTTCCAAAACAAAATCGGTTTGGGGAACAACCTTCGGAGCAATCATCAAATTGGAATCAGCAATCATGGCGAGCTCAATTCGACGATTACTCCGATTACTCTTAGTAAAAGACATACCCGGTTTGAACACATGAGGGTAGTCCTCAATCAGTGTAGCAGTGAAGTTGACATACAGTTCTGTCCAAGAAGAACCACTTGCTTTCTCTTCATCGAAATAGGTAAAGTAAATCGGCTTTGTGTACGCAAGATTATTGCGGTTATTGAAATCAACAACACCAAATTCCTCTTTATAAGCAGGTTCTGCTTCAACATGACTTTCTTCGTCTTGGACATCGGATACCGCATCCTGCTTCCGATCAGTGTATGCTACACTGTGATCGACAATGTCTGCCGAAAAGATATATTTATCATCAATAGGTTTTGACCAACTTGCGTTGTCAAGAATTTCTTCCACAACAGAAGGGCGAGCAATTCTTCCGATTTGAGTTTCAACCTCAGTGATTGAAACACCACTATTCGATTGGGAAGAAAGCTCTTGTAATGCATTGAACATTCTCTTGAAGATAATAGGATATTTTTGATGAAGACGATTATCCTCATCTGTCCTTGCCATAGAGATGGTGATGGGCTCTGTTTCGTTTCTATGTTCAGTCGGTTCGACACTCTTCTCGTCATTCAACCTCAAAGTGGACGAAGAAGTGATTTGTTCTACAGATTCTATTGCCTTATCAAGAAAACGACCTTCATAAATAAACTGAAGATAATACCTTCCCGCAGAAAGCGTTTTATCAAAAATCTTTCTGTGAGTAATCCTAAAAAACTTGTTTTGCTCAATAGTTCTTTGAACTTTGCGGATCATTAGTTCATCTGTGGTTTCAAAAAGCGGTTTCTGTAATACTTTTGTTTTTATACAGAAAGCCTCAATCTGGGCATAGCAAGGATACAGTGCAGAAAGTTTAGCAGGCGACACCTTCTTAGCAAGGTATTCAAAAAATTTTAATTCGACAGAGTTGTTTGCTGCCACCATGCCCTTTGCCTCCTTTAGCAGTTTTTCGTACTGTGAATAATCCGATTTACACATTTCTGCAACTTCAGAAAACAGCCTTGTTGCCGGCTTGAAAACGGTATATCCGCGATACGCCGACTCCATACTCTGTATCTGAAATGTAATTCCGTTAACATTTCGGAATAAGTTATCTATCTCCAGCCCACGGTTCTGAGCCATCTTTCTTAGATCTTCCGACACGCGTTTTACAACAGTTGAACTAGCCATTCCTTTTTGTTGTACATCAAGCACTCCTTCTAAAAGTAAAGCTGCTTCATATTTATCCCATGCCGGAGGCCTTGCTCCCATTACAAAAGTTCTCGAAGAACTGATTCAAGTTGAACCAATTCTTCTTTATTCAGAGTCACACCCTTACCCATTTTTTCGTGATTGGGATCCCAAGACCGAATGTCATATTTAGGTGGTGCTCCGTTATAGGAGACAAAGTTAAGTTCCTTTGTCCAACCACTCTTATCTGTTGAAAGAATGGCAATATGTTGTACAATCTCATACTCGAAAGAATCTCTTCTTGCCATAGTAAATGCCCCTTTCGCTAGCTCTCCTCATTTGTGAGTTGATGTTGTTATTCGCCATTTTTTCAACATCTATATATCACATTAAGCATCCAATAGTTAGGACTTATCATCTGGAACGAACTCCATAATATCATCCATCGAACAGTCTAAGGTTTTACAGATTCTTTCAAGCACATCAACAGTTACATTTTCACCTCTATAGAGCTTGCTTACTACGTAATGACTGACCTTTGCTTGCTCTTCCAAATCTTTCTTTTTCAAATCCTTGTCAATAAGCATTTTCCATAATTTTTTATAGCTGACTGCCATAGTATGAACCTCACCTCAATTATCAAATGGTATAAGAACTCTATCGTTTATTCTATCATAAAATCCTCGTCATTTCAACCAAAAGTGTTTGTTCGAACACTTTTGCTGCAACGTTTTACAATCTTGGGCAAGCAATGAGGCTGGGAAAAACCACCCTCTCAAAAAAACTCGATAGCTCTTCATTAGCTAAATCCACCTAATAGAAGCGATAGCTTTTTCTAAGGCACACTCGGAAAACTCCTTCATCAAGGCTTCAAAAAAATTCATACATCTGCATTTCATTTAACACGTTCACTCACCAGCCTTTCCGTTGTCAATTACATGGCGCAGTCTGTCCTTAGCATTCATGATTTTCAAATTCAAAATTTTCAATTCGTCAACAATGCTAAGATATTTTTCTGCTATTTCATTTTGTTCTTCCATATCAGGAACAGGTACAAGCATCTTTTTCAGACGTTCCAAGCTGATAACTTGCATTGCAACTCCGGTAAGCAATGCGCTCAAACCGGCTATGCCTTGTTCACTTTCAAGGTACGCTTTAAGATAAATCGGGTTAATTTTACTCGTATCGGCACGAAGAATAAGCAAGTTACCGACAGGTAAAACCTTAGTCCCGGCTTGTTCGTTAAACAATGCCACTTTAAACGGCGAACCATTACGCGACAAAATAATATCGTTGTCCTCCAACAGATATTTCTCGTATTTTTTATCAATGCAACTGATTTTAGGTAAACGATTGTCTACCATGCCATCATGTACTTCCGAAAGGCGCAAATAGTAATTCGTTGAAGCATCGTTTTCATCTACAGATAACTTATCTAATGCAGAAGCGGTGATTGCAACACTTCTTCCGAATCGTACAAGTTCTTCCAAAGGTTTTCCGTTTTTAATTGTATCTTCCGGCACAGCCAGAAAACGTGTAGGCAGCAAAGTATAGTCGCTTTTGCTGAGATCATCCACGGTAACGCATACGCTTTTTTCACCGGGATGATTATAAGCGTCAATAATCGCCTCAATGTTTTCTTCAGAAAACTCATTTTGACGTCTTCCGGGTGTAAACATATCAGAAGCATCAACCATCTTCACTTCTTTATTTCCCCTACTCAGCACTACCATTACAGGTTTTATACTCATATAAGAATACATTTTGGCTGGAAGAGCTATTACAGCCTCTACCAAACCATTATGTACTAAATACTTTCTAACCTCACGGTCCTGATTGGTAAACATGCAGCCTTCAGAAAAAAACGCCACAACTTTACCGTCCGGTGCAATATTGTCCAGAGCCAGCAAGCCACAAACCCAATCCGCTGCTGTACCGCTTCGCAAGAACGGGTAAATATCGCTGAGTTCAGGAAATTTATCGCTAAGCATTCTAACCCTTAAGCCAAAAGGGTGAGTACTGATAACGAAATCATAATCAGCTTTTCCACGCCCAGCAAGACAGTAATCAATAGGACTACGTCTGATTACTTCTATCTGAGCACCAAGTGCAAACGCTTTAAATTGGGAAATAAGTACTCCGTCACGACTTAATTCCAAGCCTGTAACAGCAAGGTTATTGTGCCGGCAAACAAGGCCGGTTAATGTATCACCGGAACCGGAATACAACTGCAATCCTTTGCCTGGTTCGGATTTGATACGCAAAAACCTTTCAGCAAGTTGATTTAAACTTGCCGGTAAGTTACACGAATTTGTTCTTGCGTCATTATCGGAAACGCTTAACAAGACTTGTAAAAAGTCTTCCGTTTCATACATTTCCAAAAGCTGTTTTACATCATCCCAAACCACGTCTACTTTCGTACAATTACGAATATCAGCTTTTATATTTTCAGGTAAAGATGCAATAGCTTCTCTATAGGTGACGATACCTGCTTGCAGACTGCTTGCTGCAAACAATACCAAAGTAATAGCAGCCTTATCCAAGGCAGTATAACCGGGCAGCAAAATTCTTAAGCCTTCCTCGATTTTCTTAGACAGATTTTCTGCTTGTTTACTAAATTCGTTATTTAACAATTAAAACACCTCCATAGCGTTCGCAAAAAGTTGGTCGCAACTTTCATTTATATTATAAGCATACCCCACTTTGTTGTCAATAGTTTTGTATAACTTTTTTCTATAAAGTTTTTAGAAACTATTTTCGAGGTGAGGTAATATTGCGTTTTGTCACTACCTTTCTACAAGCACTATCACCAATATGATTCAAAAATAAGCTATTAAACCACAAAGCAGGAGCCGCCGTACCTATGTACAGCAGCTCCTGCTTTTCATTCGAATCAATTTGTAACAATCTCAACCGTCTTACCCTTAAATGACACGCTATAACAAAAGCTCTAACATCTATTGAAAATGTACAAACAGACTTAAAATAACAGCTTTGTGAGATAGGGTACATATCATGACTTTAAGGCTTATGTTGTTATTTTATTGCGTTTTTAAGCATAAACCGAAGAACTAGATAGCCAAATAAAAGCTTGCCACCCGTATGCGTGCTAAGCAGTCCGCTATAAATAGCAAACAGCAGAAATCCCGCTGCGAGTACATCCGTTGCTTTAATGATGTCTTTCATGCTCTTCCCCCACCTTCGCTATTATACATTATATAACAGTTTAATAGTAAACTTCTATGCACATTTGCTAACATTAATCAAAACTAGGGCTTTTATTTTTTGTATTTTCCCTCAGCCAAATCACTTAAAGCCTGCTGGCACTCTTCTTTCGATACATGCTTTACTAATCTGGCAAACTCGCGAATCAGTTCCCATTCATCTGGAAACGCTCTCAGCTGATGCTGCGGACGCTGAACACTGACTTCCTTTGTTGTTCCTACCGGTCGCCCTGCTCCAGTACGTTTACCACCCCAAGTATTCTTTACCTCTTCCATATCTTTTACCTTCTTTCAAATCTTTTAATTCTCTTGCTCATCTTATGCTACTTTAATTATAGCATAAACATGAAAGTTTGCTATATCATTATTTTAAATTTAAACACAAAAAAAACTGATTGACTTCTGCAAGTTCAATCAGCATTTTTATTCTATATATTGTTCCAACATAATTTATGTTGGTGCCGCGGAACCGAACCATGACAAATCGAAACACATTAAACCCGTTCAAATATCCTTTGACTACAAATATTATAGCTCAAAACAAGCACTTTATTCAACTGAAATTCTATCAGGTTGTAAGAAATTCTCGCGGAGCCGACGTCTTTTCCGGCGCCTGCCTTGATACGGATTCACTTCAAAAAAGGATGAATCTGAAAACCCTGGTTTCTGCTTGTAACGGGAGCAGAAACGGTTTGAAGCTCATCCTTTTATTTTTATGCGTTCATGATATAATGAACCATCTCGTATAATATATTTGCAATTCAAAATCGCCACGTTTACAACGTAAATTTTGTTTCTTAAAATTTAAATATTAAACCTTAAAATCTTTTAGAAAGAATTTCTCCTAAATCATCTTCGACACAAGCCTGAACCTGCTGCGCTATATCTTCAGCCAGCTTTAGATTCATACTAAGATTCTTCGCAACTTCCAATATATCCTTCATGCCCGGATTTTTGCCATTACCAGCAACCGTTGTAGCATGCTCTCCGCCTATAGAATAACTATACGTCAAGTCATAGGCAGGCGATAAAAGCCATTTTTTCTCATCATCCGAATATATAAACGAAAAGTTTTTAGAATGATCGTCGCGGTTATGCGCAAAAACATTAAAGCACATTAACCTAAACAGTTTTTCAAGCTCCTGATAGTCCTTTGTCAACGTCAAAGTTAATTTTCCCAAGATAATATAATCAAGATTAGGAATCCTATGTGACGTTTCCAGAAGAGCACTTACCGAAACCATATGAATTCTTTTTTCACCTTCAGAAGTTTTCACGCGATCAAATCTTTTTGTACCGAAGTAACCCTCACAACGCGCCGAAGGAAACAAATGCGTTTCTGACATACTTATCCCACATTTTCTGGCACAAAGAGAATACTTGTACTCCTGCAAGCCTATATCCGGTTTATCCATAGAAGCAGGAAACTTTATAATCCAATTTTCTCCATCAACCTCTGTAAGTATTTTAGGTCTTGCACCACCTGAAGAGCCACCTAAAGAAAACAGTTCATCAATATTATCATTATACTCAGAAGACAGTATCAAACTGCACTCTTCAGCCAGCTTATCCAAATCAGCAAAACCGCTTTTCTCAGAAATATTATACTCAGGCTCATAAGACAAAGCGCCCATACCGGATGCGCCGACAATCGCCAAACGCTCAAGATTACCTACACTATGGGGATTTATTTTGTTTTTCAGTAATAAACGATCCAGCAGCAGTCTGCCCCATCCATCAGGCAAGCTGTCTGCAAAAACGCCAAACAAACCATCAAAAGGCTCTTGCTTAGCAATAAAAGGCTCTTCTCTTAAAGGCAGCGAAAAAGGACTTATAGAAAATCCATTACTCAACCATTCCGGATCATAAGCAAAAGCGGTCAGATAACGCTGATACCTAATTATATAGCCTACCAGCTTACCATTATAAGATACCTTAACCTTGTTGATTTCTTTCATTTTCTATCTCCTCAAGTGACAAATAAGGCACGTTGCTGAAAAGCTGCTTCAGCTCTTGTTCAACATTCAATGCGATAGCAATTTTAGTCAGAGATAATAAGGAAATTTCACCTGTACTCTCAAAGCGCTTCACAGATCCTAAGCTTACTCCTGATTTCTCACTTAATTTAACCTGTGAAATTTTGCGCCGTTTACGTACAGTACGAACGCGAGCTGCAATTCCTTTGTTAATCTCATCTGGGGTAGCTTCCAAAAAATCAAACATATCCATAGCTAATATTTTATCTTAAAAGCATTCTTTTTGCAAGTTTCAACTAATATATTAGCTATTGTATTTGACAGTTACCAAGCTAGAAAACTGCACCGCTCCTCCGTCGACAGCTTTGTTCACCTAAAAAAGATGAGCCTGCCATCCCTGGTTCCTGTTCGTGACGGGAGCAGCCACGGCTTAAAGCTCATCCTTTTATTTTGCAACTATGACATACTGCTTTACTTAGCAATAACACTTATCTACCTATATTTTATTATGAAATAATTAAAAGCTAAACCAAGTACTTTACGTTAATATAAGCAGCCTTTGTTCCACGTCGCTCTCCAGCGCCTATACTCTACTTCTTATGCGTGCAATTAGAACTAGCATATAATTTCATACAGCCTGAACAAGAGGTTAAAGTACTGTCTTTGTAAAAGCATCAGCCAATTCCCTCATATTATGGAGCATAAAACCTAAATAACTCCTAAACTTTTTCAAAGAAGAAATAATACGCCAAAAAGCTGCCTGCTGCTCAACAGCCGGCAGCTTTTGTCGTAGAAGGATTTATTGAAAAGTTTAAGTTAGAATGAACGAACCAGCAAATGCAAAAAAATGAGTAGCTTTTACTCATTTTCTAAGTAAAAGCTACTCATCCAGCTCTTTATGCACCAAGCTCAGGATAAAAGCATTCTTTGAAAGCCCTCTTTCTTTGGCGGCTACCTCGATTCTTTTAAACAAAGCATCTGGAGCAGAAACTGTAATTCTTCTGCTACCCTCCTTTTGTAAGCATTCCTCCTTTCTGTTCATGAAGAAGCCTGTAACCTTGTCTTTAGCCGAGGTTTTCTTCTCTGCCTTTTTTAAACTGCTTGCAAAGTCCCCCATAAAATCTCCTCCAACACGCTATCAGCTGTTCACCTGCTACACAACTAAATCTCTAATAATTCATTCACAAAATTGCGATAGTCAAGAGCAGCGTTACACCTCGGTGCATATTCCAGCAAACTCGTCTTCAGCATCTGCGCCTCCTTCACCTTTTGGCACTGCCTGATTTTAGATGTAAACAGCCTGATATGCTTACTATCTGCAAGCCTTTGATACTGCTCTGCAACCAGTCTGTCCAGCACATATCTTTTTTTGCTCATAGTAATCAAGATACCGGCGACTGCCAATTTTTTATTTTGCTGTCTAACAGTATCAATGGTATTAAGGACATCCCTGATAGCCAAATCACAAAAATCGCCTAGAACCGCCGGAATAACAACCAAGTCACTAGCTACCAGAGCATTAACAGACAGCGACGACAATGCCGGTGCCGTATCAATAATCACATAATCAAAATACCCGCTGACCGGCGCCAGCACCTTTGCCAGCGCATTGCTTCCCAAGGCAGCCTGCAGCGCAAACAGGGATCTGTCAGCAGGCAACAGTCCCAAACCAGCTTCAGTTCTCAAGATAGCATCCTTAATATTAGTTTTTCCGGTAAGCACATCGGCAACAGGGCACTTAGGCTTATCTACTGCAAGCCCGTGCGTCAGGTTGCGCTGCGGATCAAAATCAACCAGCAGTACATCATATCCACGCTGCTGCAAAATTTCTGCAGTAATAACCGCAGATGTAGTCTTGGCAACTCCGCCCTTTTGGATATTAAAAGAAATCGTTTTAGTCATATTAAACCTCCAAATGTGTTAAAACTACTCAATTTCTACTTAAATTCTACTCAATTTTTACTCATTGAGGACATTATAGCACCCAAAAGGTTAACAAAAAGTTATTCGCTTTGCCAACATTTTTCCGTTCTAGGAGTCACTTCTCGCCTTCCTCTTCAATTCTCTCAGTGCGATTGACATACCATCAATTAAAGCCTCCCTGCTGATATGATTCTCATACATTACCATAACCAGCTTAACAATTTCCATCGCATTATTCACGCCCACGAACAGCTCAATTGTGTCGTAGTAGCTTTGCTTGCCATCGCCAAACACATCATGGTAGTTCACCAGCAAATCTACACTGTAGCATTCAAGGCGTCTCTCTTTAAGCCTCATAGCGAGTGCATACGCTGTACCAAACACAGCATCCTGCACATTTTCATAAGCCTGTCCCTCAGGAAACCTTACCGTTTTAACCAATGCCCTCGGAATTACTTCAAAAGCATGCTTTTTCTGCATTTTTCTCACCCTTTCAACAAATCACACGTACACCTATCATTATATGCTGCATTCATAGCATTTTTAAGCAAACAACACGCGAAATCCTTAGAGGCCTCAGCTTTCGCTTTACATAGATAATAAATTTTTTCAAGGAGTATCCCATGAACCTAACCTATGACGTTATTATAAACCGAACACCCTATGGTCTTATTGCAAGCGTTCCTGCCCTAGATTTACGCATCATCCATAATGACAAGGAACTGAACGACTGCCTTGCGCAGCACTCTGCTATGTCCCTCAAAGACTTCTTCGCACTCTACTCCGACACCTTCTTAGTCAGCCTCAGCAGCAGAATAGAAGAAGAAATCTATTGGCTCGCTAAGTACATTCTAGATGCAGAAGGCTATATTCCTTATACCAACGTTGAACATAAAAGCGCCGATAAAGAGCATTGCTCTATCAGGATAACTACTGCTATCGAAAGAGGAAAAACTCCTCGAGTTGACCTTAAAATCGTCAAATCGATGCTCAAAAAAATCCGCATCAGGCATAACCCCAAGCTTGAGCATGATCCATACAACGGCTATCTTAAGCTCAGAAAGCTCAAGCGTAACCGCAAGCCAAAGCAACCCTAAAGCAAATTTCATATTCGGCCTTAAGGCTTAACCACTAACCCTCATACTGAACAGCAAAAAGGCTGACGCCTTGCGTAAATGCGAAGCGTCAGCCTTTGTTGATTTTGTCCATACTTATACAATTTTCACTAGGAACTATAATATATAGGCAAAAGCTTCTGCGCACGCAGCACAATACATTGCCTACTTTTTAACAGAATACTTTGCTTTGAATGCATCATAATCCGACTTTGCAATTCTATAGCTCTCTTTATTCTCAGAATTACTTTTTACAGATTCATGAGCATTCTTAATTCCCAATATAGCGTCAGTTATAATACGAGTAAGGTACTCCTTTTGTTCATAATTCGCCATCACTAAAGAATCTCTGACGTACATTGGGTTATTTCTGATTAACTCAATATGAAACTCTATATTGTGAGCTTGCAAATAGTGCCATAAAAATGTCACGCAGGTTCTTGTATTTCCTTCTCGAAATGGGTGAATACTCCACAATTCTACAAGAAAATCTACTACTATTGAAGGCAAAGCTTTATCTTCTTTATTCCAGTCAATCTTAGCATATTTGTCAAAAAAAGCTTTAAGCTTTGCCTCTATATCTTTGTAATCAGCATATTCTGCTGAACCACCTGCTAAAACCCTTTCGCTCTTATACAAATTTTCATCACGAAAAAGTCCTGCCCAATTATATAAATCTAAAAATAAATACCTGTGTATAGCAATCAGATGCTGAATATCAAACGTTGCCTCTATTCGCTCCGGTCTGATATCCAAACCTAAAAGCTTGACAGTAACCTTTTGTATTTCTAGCTTTTCAAGTAAAGCTTTATCATGTATATTGTAATTATTGATTAAGACATCACTATTAGGATAGCAATATTTTCCATTATCCATATACCTTACGCTCCTATGTACTCAAGACGATTAACCTTGTTTTCGATTTCGCTAAGAGTCAGCTTACCATTAATATATAACTCAAGCGCATTCATAAACTCTTCATTAGGCCCTTCTGTAGCAGTAAGAACTACAGCCAATGCACGTTCAACACTTTTTCTTCTTTTTTCACACTCATCAACATAATTACTGTCAATGATAATTCCCTTATATTCTAAAATCGTTTCTATCATATCCACCACATAACTCGGAGGATTGCGTCTACCATGCTCCCAATCCTTTACTGTTGCAGCAGGAATACCAAACATTGCTGCAAATTTATTCTGACTCAGTCCGGTGCATTCTCTAAGCTCACGTATGCTCACAAAAATCATCTCCTTATCATCTATTCTATAATATATTATAAGGCATTGCCTACTGTTTTTCAATATCACAGAGCCCTCCTCCTGATATCTATTGTCTACCAAAAAAATCAACGCTGATTGCTACGAATATCTTCAAACAATTTCTCTTCTGCCAATGCAAAAAGGCAACGCGCAACTTTTTTTCCACGATTAACTCACGCAGATATGCTATACTTTATTCATCGGTTGAACACCGACACGCTCCTTGAAAACTGTTTTGACAAATATATCGTATAACTCGGTGCACTAAAGGATTGTCAATCCCTCCGAGAATACCGGAAGCTGTGACCAGGCTGCCTGCAGGATACTGCGGCAGTGAGGTTTCTGTTGCTCCGCGAGGACTGATGGAGAAGCCCAAAAGGCAACACAGAACGGTATGTGCGGATCTTGGTGCCGATTAAAGCTCGAAGGATTCTGGCAGCGACAATAGACGCTAGCTCGAAAGGCTAGAAAAATCCGTGAAACCTGCAGCAGGGATGCTGCAGCGAACTTAGCGGAAACTCCGAACCAAGCTGTTGGTAGTGAAGCGGAGAAATCCGTGTATAACAGAATTCTGAGGAAAAAGTAGCTCAATACCCAAAGTTATACTGGTCTTGAAAACCAGAGATAGAAAACATTTTTCTGAAAGATGGGTGAAATTTGTTGGTAACCATTCCCGCGGCAGGCAAAAGGGGCAGGAAGCTTAGGGTCGCTCCCAAAGGCTCAGACCTGTCTTCTGCGTGGCTGAAGAAATCGGAAACCGTAGATTGCGTAAGGCGAAGGTCTATATGATATATTTGTCAAAGCGGTTTGTCATTTGGGCATAACCAAACGCAGCTATTAGCAAGCTTCATGCTTGTGTAATAGCTGCGCTTTTTTGTTGCCACGTATCATTGCAGGTTATCTGCCAGAGCTTACGCTCGCGGCAATGGAACTGCTAATACCTCCTGCGGTACACTTTTACGTGCTACTGCTAAGGCCACATTTGATATCAAAATCAGCTTTGATATTTTTCAAGATTATCTAGCATTGTTTTAATTATACCATCAAATGTAGAATCGAATTCTTCTTTTCTTATTTTAAATTCAAATCCACTTATACTATTCCCAAACGATTTAGTTTTCTTCTCTCTTTCAGGCATGCTAATTCTATATAACATTTTTTCATCATCATAAGTTATTTGAACAACATAATGTGCATCAAAAAACTTATTCCAAGTCTTATATTTTGTAAATATAAAAGCATTGCATTTTTCTTTATCACTCTTATACTCTGATAAGCTTAAAGCCATTGCGTCTTCAACAGACTTTTTCAGACATGATACATCTGTAATATCAGTAATGTTCCCAATAGCTTCGCCAAATCCAATTTTATTAGTATGATACACCCAAATAGAAAGTCTATAAGTTTTGCGTTCAATATATATCTCCAATATTCCCTTCATAATTTCGCCTCCTCGTATTACAACCATACTACCTTGTTAGTACAAAGTCAAACTCCCCTCACTCCAAGCACCTCTCTGCCAGCTCTTTCAGCGTATAAGCATCAAGCTGCTCAAAGAAAAAGGCTCTCTGCGAATGCAAGGGCAGCGACTTGCTTACTGCCAGATTGTACTCTGCACCTTTCGCAAAATCCATTGCAATAAGCTCAAGTTGCTCGCGCCAAAGCGCTGAGGCTCTGTCAAAAAGCATAGCTTCGACCTCCCTGCTGTCACAACCTTACTTTAAATATTATTTTAGCGCCAACTCGTGTTTTTAGCAAATTTTAGACTGGAGATGTAAAAAGGCGCAGCTACCAGCACGCCTTCATGCATGTGTAATAGCTGCGCTTTTTTTTGCATTAGTCCATTACTTGTGGTTGGGTCGACCTTGTCCAATTTTTGTGCTCGATTATGACCTGGTACATTTTGTGGTTTCGCTAGTACATTCTTGTGCTCGAGCTAGTCCAAATCTGTGGGTCAACCTAGTACAACTTTTGTGGTCATAGGCAAAAATTCCCTGTTCAACAAAAAACAATAATGGCTTGTACAGACTAAAATTTCTGCACAAGCCACATCTAAACAAATAAATCCTCCTTCGTTAAAATAGTAATTGCCTATATTACTAAGACGAAGGAGGACTTTTTATCTATGCGTCAGTTTATCACAAATATGCTTAACATTCAATAGGATAAGATTGAGGAACTACAAACCATTGCGCAGTCCGACGGCTCAATCATTATTAATCTTAAGCTAAAGGTTACCTCTAAGATTTGTCCGTTCTGTTCCGGACCTGTAAAAATTCATGGTTACTACCCCAGAACTCTTACACACTCTACACTGGTAAACCGTAAATGTAGCATTGTTTATTGCCAAAGAAGATTCATTTGCCCCAAGTGTTCTTATTCTTTTAACGAACACAATCCCTTTACTAAAGCCAATGACGGACTAACTCACGAAACTAAAATTAATATTTTGAAAGATTTAAAGCACCCTGAAGACACTTATACCAGTGTTGCTGAACGATACCATGTTTCCAAAGCTACTGTTCTAAGATTATTTGAGAAACACGTAGATATTATGTGTAAGCCTTTACCAATGGTATTATCCATGGATGAGCACTATTTTCCTGAATCTGATATGGATTCTCTTTATTGCTGTCTGCTCATGAATTTTATTACAGGTGAAGTAATAGATGTACTTCCTACACGCAGAAAGCATTACCTTATTGATTATTTTACCTCTATCCGTGGAGATATTCAGAATTACACTCTCAAACGCAGTGAACTTAACAATGTAAAGTATATATCTATGGATCTGTATGACAACTTTAGGGATATTGCACAGCTATATTTCCCAGATGCTATTGTTTGTGCAGACAGCTTTCATGTAATCAAACACCTTACAGATGATTTTAATAAGATTAGACTAAGATGTGCCAGAAATACTGAAAACCATACTCATGAGTATCTTCTCAGAAAATTTAATTTCGTATTTCACCATACTACAGACTTAGATAATGAACCCAAATACAATAAAGCCTTAGGCCGCTATGTTAATTTAAGAGATATCCGAGACTTACTGTTTGCTCAATTTCCAGAGTTGGAAATTGCTTATAACTTAAAAGAATTGTACCTGAAATTTAATCAGAGTGGAGAATATTACAAAGCTTCCGGCAGTCTCGAAGACAACTATGAGTTACTTAAGAACAGGTTTGGCGACTCCGGAATACCTGAATACAATGAATTTTATGGCCTCCTCGTTAATTGGAAACAAGAAATACTAAACTCATTTACAGCGATTAATGGTAGGCGCATAAATAACAGTTACATTGAATCGAAGAACAGAATTCTGAAGAAACTTATTATAAATGCCAATGGCTTTAGAAATTTTAAGCGAACCCATAACCGAATCCTTTATTGTCTCAACAAATACGATAAATTCACTCTTTAAAAACAAAAATGGCTGGTGCAATACGCTCCAGCCATTGAAAACCCAATAGCATGGACTAGGTCGACCACAAAATTTGGACTAGCCCAACCCACATATTGTAATAGGTTCACCACAACTGTGAACTAGGTCGACCCACACTCATGTAACAGCCCGACCCACAAATTTGGACCAATGCCTTAAAGCCTAACCACTACTTTTGCCATAGCGAAACCACAAAATCTGTTAAGGCCTAACCACACAAACGTTAGAGCTCATACCACAACTTTTGGGGGACACCCGTATTTAGTCCATGTTCTTTCTACTGCCAAAAAAATAGACCTGTCTCAAAAGGACAGCGTTGATTTGCTGCTACCAGAAAATGCACCAGCTGAATGCAGCGTAAATTTTACGAAATAAAGATTTATACTAGGACCGCCATGCGGTCCTGATTCTTTTCATACCCGGTAGATTTGACGCTTACGTTAAAATGTTTAGCAATAAAGTTTCAGCTTAAGATAGGGAAATTCCCTTGCTGAAAACAGGGAATTTATTCGCTCTTTTTGAGGAATTTGGGTTGACAAAATACAACCGATGAAACCGGTGGCACCAGTTACCAGAATGGTTTTGTTTTTTAATGGGGTGTTAATTTCTAAAATTTGTGTTTACTCCTTCCAAATTTCAAACATTATATCTTCTATTTGATTGGTATAAATGACCCTCTGGATGCCCCGACTCATATGCATATAGCCCAACCCATTCACAGAAAGTAGTCTCTTTTTCCTGAATGTCTTTTGCACCACGAGCAATCCATATAAGTCTCAATCCCTTTTGTCTTAAGTATTCTTCTAGCAACTCTTTTCTAACAACAAGTCCGACCTTTTGATTTGTAAGAGTTGTATCAAATGCAGCTAATTTACCATTTTGATCAAAAAAATAACCGTCATATTCCAACTGCTTCAATCCCATAGTCCGAAGAAAATCTATACTTGGCATTTCAATATTAATTGAATCTTCTTTAGAGGCATCATATTCTTCTTCCCACAACAAGCGCATAGAAGCAGACATGATATTATCTATAGTCTCTATGATTTCTTCCTCTTCGGTAAACTCTTGCACTTGAATTTCTGGTTCTAGATTTTCATCTATATCATTTTCTTCCGTTGATGATTCTCCGCTATATTTTCTTAAAAGCCGTTCTATTACTTGACTGTCAAATAACGGGATTTCTCTTTTTTGGGTTACAGTTCTTGTTTCACCTATTCTAACACGTATCTTGTGATTGCACCAGTCTTCAAGGCTATTCATTCCTTTACTCCAAGGATATTCTCGATTATACAAAGCATAGGAGTTTGGATTATCATTTAAATCGCTCGTTATAAAATCAATGTTTCTGTCCGCAATAGATGACAACTTATTTTTATTATCTTCTGTTATAAAATACGCATATACAAGATTCCATTCTGATATTTTTAGTTGAGCATTATTCTGATGTTCTATTTGCGAATATCGTTGCAAAACTACCCATGCCTGATCTTGCGTGTCCTTTGGGCATAGTTGTTCTATTTGATTTGCAAAAAAATCATCTAGCGATGTAACCCAATCACGCTGTTGTTCTTTCGAATCCAATACTTGACTTTGAAGTTCTTCCTGTGCATTATTCATGCCATCTTTATAATTCTCGAATTCGGGAGCATTCGGCAGCAACATAAAACAATTATTCAAAGTTGGATCGAAATCTCTAACGTAGGGCTCCCAAGCACCTTGATATTGAATCATCCTAGGTTCTGAATTAAAGCGGTCTTTCAAATCAAAATGATCAGATACTCTAGCTAACACATTATAAAATGTAATCCACTGATATTTTTTCCCAATTCGTTCGACCTTGATCACATTATGTCTGCTATAATTGCCATTTAAATGTGCATCATAATCCTCTAGATATTCATTATCACCATACCCTAACTCATTCAATATATAATCCATAGAATAATTGAAAATATTTACTTGATCCGTATCAAAATCTGAGAGGGCTGCCTGGTAGACATACCGGCCAAAATCTCCATACATTCCCATTCCTTCAAAGAGCATAGAATATAAGATCCTTTTTACGCCAGTTCCGACATTTTCAATATGTTGATAATCCTTTTCAATAATTGGAATTGGTTCAGATCTATACGGTGGTACGATAGTATCATAATTAATTTCTAAGTCATTCAGTGAAAACTCATAAATGAATCTATCAATGATCAATCTTGCATAATCTCTCAACAATATATCTGGATACACTTCATCTTTTGAAAAAATCGTATCAAACACATATTTACATAAGCTACGATACTCCATTTCACATTTATCGATGCGTTTGCAACAAGCACCAAATACCACTCCATATAGTCGTTGAGCAACATATGGATCATTTACCGTTTCAAATTTTTTTAAAATGGTTTCTGCCAATTCAAAATACTGCTTTAGTATTTCCACCATAGCTTTAGATGTAATATCTCTAAACCATCTGTTAGATGAGGTCAGGCACCAAGAAAATAATGTTAATACTAGTTCAACTTGTTTTTGATTTACAAAATCAAAACCTTCGCCTTTGTTTAATAATATGATGAGCTGTACAATTCTATCATCAGAGTCTTCATAAAACCCATTTATATACGTTGTCCAAATGCTATCTCTCCGTGATATCGAATATCTCATCAGCCATTCATGCAACGTATCTGCATTTAGGGAATGCGCTGTCTTGATACTATTATTAATGAACGTTGGGAAAATATCTTCTGGATACATTTCATATTGTATACAAAGTGTCAACAACTCTTCTAGGGAAAGATATACAATATTTCTCCATTGTAAAGATTTTACATATTCAGCGAATAACTCTCTTCTATCCTCCTTATTAACAACTGTTTCCAGCGTATCAATGCATTCCTCACCGTATTTTTCTGCATAAGCTGCACAAACATTTACATAAAGTGATCGATTTTCATATTTAACTTGGCCATAATTATCTGGCTTTAATAAGTCATTTATTAAGTAGTTTTTCAATTCATCTTTCGTTTTGTATTTTGCCACAGCGGCTTTTGCACAGAAGATATCGTTCATTTGGTCGTATGCAAAATACAGTGTTTCTCCATCGTTTCTTATGAAACTATGTAAAACGCCTTCTTGAAGCATTTTTGTAATGTACGGTCTAGAAACGATCCCGATATTTTGCCACACTGATAAACGTTCAATTTCTTCTTTCAGAAATGTTTTCTTACTTGAAGCTAATACATGTTCCGATATTGCACCAACCACGTTTTGAAGAATTTCTTCTTCTAAATCATATCCTTTAACTTCAAGCACTTGCATGATTTTCTTGTTGATTTTAAGATTCTGCTGATTCAACAAGCGCATATACAGAACTGGCAATTCAGCATTATCTCCAACATAAGTCTGACAATACAATGTTAAGAATAGCGGATTTGTAATATCCTGCGACAATATTTGCTCTGGTGTAAAAGGTATTTTATAGTAATTCAAAAATTCTCGGACAGATTCAATTGTCTTTCTTTCAAATCCACGATGTTCATATTGGATCACATTAAACCTTGTAATTAAATTCTTATCTGCAAATTTTGTTTCATATTCTGTACGATAAGAGATAATTAACTTAACATAAGAAAGCTCACTTACTTTCTGAAGTATTCTTGGAAGTGCATTTTTCCATAAATCCGGTTTCCAGCTTTCATTAATTGCATCGATCATTATGGGGACTATATAATTCTGAAGTTTACCAATATTTTCTAATATATCGAGTATTTCTTCAAACGGGACCGCAACTTCCCGCATACTATCTTCAATCTGTTTTATTATGTCTGATGTGGATGTGTAATCCCCACCAAGCAACAACAGCGCTGGCTGCTTATTGCTTATAAGTTGGTGTGATTTACTAGCCAGTAAGTGTGATTTGCCAATTCCAGCTCTTCCTCTTAGAAACAATATGTTTTTTCTCAAGAGGGAAATCTCCTCTTTATTCATAAAGAGAGAATCAGCAAAATCAATCAAATCCATACATATATTTCGACTTGTGACTAGGTTACCTATTTTACCATATCTTTTCTTGTTCTCTTCAGTTGTTGTATTCTTGACTTGACGCAATACATCCAATTCTTTATTTGATTCAACAACAACACTATTAAGTCTTATAAGATCATCTTGCACCGCATTATGTACTCTATCATTCCATGAAATGGCGTCTTCAATACTAATACCATCCACACTGGCAATATCTGACAGAATTTTAATCAATTTATTTAGATAATCCTTGTGTTGCTGATAAGTATAATCTTGAACTTTTTCTTTTGCCGTTTCAAGCATTTTTTCTTTTCTGCTATTTAGAATTTGACATCCGGCATTATCACGAAGGAAAAGCGAAATTATGTCTTCTGCCTCTGTAGATACATTCAAATTCGCATTAAAGCGATCTCCCAACTCAAGTTCTGCTATTTCCTGATGTTTTTCGAACCATTCTTCAGTTAACGCATGACTTTCAAAATAGTATAATGCTAATTTAGCGTATTTAACACGAAGCAAATCTAAAATTGTCTCATTTGTAATCGGTATCAGATTAATACCAGCTTTATTGAGATTCTTCTCTATCCTCTTATAACTTTCTGACGATGTCGTCAATGATTTATTACTATATAAATATACAGTCTCAATTTTCCCAGTATAATATTTTATGATTTTATTTGTTGATTGTTCAATTTGACTATAATCCGCCTGATTATAAAAATATTTTGCCTGAAATCCCACGTTTTGTTTCAAACGCTCTGAATACACGGGTGTTGTTTCGATACCTGGATGATTTGGATCACTATGCAAATAAACAGGACTAGAATTATCCGAAAGAAATTCTTCCCAAAACAACTGACGGCACAAATCCTCAAATCTCAAATTTACACTTTGGGAATCATTACAGCATATAATAAATTGATCCCACGTAATTCTCTCTGCTGACAAATTTGCTCCTCCTTCAAAAATCTTAACCATTACTAATAACCAATATGATGGTGTGCCAGAGATTCGAACCCTGATCACTCCTTCATAAATACACTAGTCCATGCTGATGTACTTATGAAGGAGAACACTCTACCATTGAGGTAACTGTATATAATATACTAAAAGTACCTAAAAAAAGCATCAAAATTCCCTAATATCAGCAAGGAAATTCCCTGAAAAACGCGTAAGATCTTGCCATACCATACCAAATAATTTATCCTTTATTTGTCAGCTACTACGAATAAAGGAGGAAAGGTAGATGCTCAAAATGTCCCAAGTTAATTATATCAGAGATTTATATAATCGTGGATGCCGAATTTCAGAAATTACTCGTGAAACTGGTATAGATCTCAAAACTATTCGCAAATACATCTCTAAGGACGATTTTTCAGAGAAACCACCGATTAAAACAACTCTCCAATCTATTTTGGATGAACATAAGCAGACGATAGATGCTTGGCTTGAAGAGGATAAGAAGGCATTCAGATGTAAACCGTACCCTTTGTCAAGGACATTTTGAATTAGTGTAGTGCCTATTTTTTAAACATCTACACAAAAGCAAATCCCTTAGTTCAAGACATGCCTTTATTATGCTACCCATAAAGTAGACACAGAACATTATCTATATCCGTATTAACTGCCATACCAATTGGTGTGGTATTTTCCTTATTTATTTTTTGAATTTATATCAACTGCTCTTTTGCCGGTACTGTCAATAGTTTTGCGCAAATTTCTTCAGACATCCTAGCAGAAGTTTAGTTATATAAGTTTAGCGGTTAGTGCACTTCACCGTTAAATATCAACTAGCTTCTGCTTTAGATACCTTTGCTTATTAAGTTAGCTGTTTTTAAGATATTTTTGCTTCACAATACAGTTCTTCGGCAAGCATATCTGTTAGATGTTTCATGTTCAAGTAACGTTTTTTGCCCCAATCATTGCTGGCTATATAACGCAATCTTGCACATACAAGCATCAATGCTGATTCACCATCAGGAAACGTGCCAATCACTCTTGTGCGACGCTTTATTTCTCTGTTTACACGTTCAATAACGTTATTGGTACGTATACGCAGCCAATGCTCTGACGGAAAATCCATATAGGTTAAGGTTTCCTCTAAACCATTTTCTAGTTTGTCTGCAGCCTTGTTAAGTTTCATCTCACGTAATCTGGAAATTACTGATTTTCCCTTTTCTTTAGCTGCTGCTTTATTCTCCTGAGCATGAATTGCTTTTAGCATCTTGGCAACTTCCTTGACAGTTTTACGTGGTACTACAGAGAATATATTACGGTACATATGCACCGTGCAGCGTTGGTATCTGGCATTTGGAAACACTTCACCTATGCTTTCTACCATGCCTAAATTTTTAGGAACTGCCATACTTTCCACAGTATAGCAGTTCCTGCTTTTTTACGCACAAAAAAACTGATTGACTTCTGCAAGTTCAATCAGCATTTTTATTCTATATATTGTTCCAACATAATTTATGTTGGTGCCGCGGACCGGAATCGAACCGGTACGGGTATCACTACCCGAGGGATTTTAAGTCCCTTGCGTCTGCCAGTTCCGCCACCGCGGCAGACATAACTACTTAACACCTTTTAAGAAATAAAAATGGAGGCGACACCCAGAATCGAACTGGGGATAAAGGTTTTGCAGACCTCTGCCTTACCGCTTGGCTATGTCGCCTTAAAAGGTGGAGCGGAAAACGAGATTCGAACTCGCGACCCCCTCCTTGGCAAGGAGGTGCTCTACCACTGAGCTATTTCCGCAATATGGTGCCTCAGCACAGAATCGAACTGTGGACACAAGGATTTTCAGTCCTTTGCTCTACCAACTGAGCTACCGAGGCATGATTGGCGACCCGGATGGGACTCGAACCCACGACCTCCGCCGTGACAGGGCGGCATTCTAACCAACTGAACCACCGGGCCAATCAACTACGAATTATATTATACAGGGTTGACCTCGTTTTGTCAACAGCTTTTTATACTTTTTTTAAACTTTCCAATGTGGCCATTAAATTTGCTTCCATATGCACCTGCAAAGCCTGCAGCTTATCCTCTGCCGGCACGTTGCCCAGCACGTCAAAAGCGTCTGTAGTCAAGGGCAGATGAATCTTGCGCATTTCTGCAAAAAGCTCATCGCGGAAAATGTTATAAGAAAAGTATATCTGATTGCCATGCTTGAAATCAGTGTAATCTAAGAAAATATAAGAACCATTGATATAAGGCAAAGGATTATCCGGCGTAATATACAGCTCATAATCGCCTACCTGAGATGGCAGTGTACGCCAGTAGTCCCACTTCTCAAAATGCAGTGCTTTCGCTTCGTATGGCAGCGTATGCACAGTTTTCTTGTCCATGCTGGCCAAAATATCCGGCAAACTCTTGCGCATCATATCAGCAAAATGCTCACGGTCACGACAGAAGAAACGCACATCGCGAAACGTATGCAGGCCAACAGTTTTTACCGGTACATAGTCAAAGGTTTCTTTTGTATAAGTCAGATCAAGACGACAATGCGTTGCTTCATGCACGTAGGCTGCAATATTCAAAATCTGTCCATCGATACCGGAGCCCGGCACAAGAGTATAATCTCCGATTGTTGCAGGCAGATTGCGTACAAAGTCCCAATCCTTAAGTCCTGCTTCTATTTCTTTAATGTCAGCCTGTCCCATCTCAACCTCCGCTCTTTTCCAACAGCTTACCGATTTTGCTATAGATTCTTACCGCATTGTTATAAAATACATTCTCGTGATAGCATTCAGGAACAACATGACTAATCATCCAGATGTACAGAGGAATATTCACAAGCGGCCAGTCACTGCCATACATGATTTTTTCATAATTGCCAAGATAATTCAGCCAGGTATGCAGCTGGCGCAAAAAGCCACGCTGTCTTTCGAGCAGCATCAGCGGTTTCGGATTGCCCTCCACCAGACCGGAAAGGTCGATGCAGACGTTGGCGTTCTTGCAGGCTACCTCTGCCGCATCAACAAACCAGGGACAACCACAATGCGCTATGACAAAGGTTACGTCAGGGAACGCCACTGCCGCTTCATCAACAGTCAGCGGATGTGAGTATTTCAAAAGACCGCTGGGCCAGGCAGTATCGCCTGTGTGAATTGCAACGGGCACATTATAGGCACGCGCCAGTTCAAATAGCGGCCAATGCCTTTTATCGTTGACATAGACAGCATTATAACCAGGGTAAAGCTTAATACCCAAACAATGCGGATCTTTAATGAAGCGTTCAAATTCCTGTGCCGTTTTTTCCGCATTTGCTTCGGTTATTGCCTCGCTGTTTACACCCATGCAGTAACCCATGTTCTGCGGCTGATTGTAATGCTCCTCGTCAAAGGGCGCTGCAAGGTCAATCATGCGCGGCGTGACACCGCCATATTTCGAAGACGTATAATTAGTGTTGCCCATAGCTACAGAAAAGACGATATTGTTTTCTTCGCATATCTTCTGCCAGCAGGCCGCTGTATTTTCATAGCCTGCATTAGCTGCAACCTGCACAAAACCATCAACATTGTAATAATGCATATGGGCATCAATAATCTTCATTTGTAACCCCTCTTTATTTTAAAACACGTATCGTTATTCTTCTTCCTCTTTAGGCAGAATGATATTTAACACCATAGCCACGATAAAAACTACGGCTACACAGTTTTCTGCAAAAACATTCTTAATCAAATCAGGGAAAATCTTAAAAATTGCCGGCGTCTGAGTAAAGCCGATACCGATGCTGAGTGCCAGAGAAGCAATCGTTACATTACGGGAATTGTAGCCGCAGTTAGCAATCATCTGCACGCCGCTTACTACGATAGAGCCGAACATCATCAAGGTACAACCGCCCAAAACTGCCTCCGGCAGAGATGCCAGCAGCACGCCCAGCGCCGGGAACAGACCTGCCATAATCATAATAACAGCGCCTGTCATGACTGCAAAACGATTTACAACCTTTGTCATAGCAATCAAGCCAACATTCTGGCTGAAAGAAGTGATAGGCAGGCAACCGAAAACAGAGGACAAGCTGCTTACCAGACCATCGCAGACAATGGAGCCGGAAATTTCTTTTTCCTTAACATCACGACGCAGACCGATAGCAGTCATGGCGGAGGTATCACCAATGGTTTCCGTAGCGGAAACCAGGAATATCAAAAAGAAAGCAAAAATTGCATCAGGATGGAATTCCATAGTAAAGGGCAGCAGTTGAGGAATAGCAATCAGCTTAACCTCTGCCAGCTTGCTCATGTTTACCATGCCCATAAAATAAGCAACAACATAACCGACAACTAAGCCAAACAGCACGGAAAGCTGTTTATAAAAGGATTTGGCGAAAATATTGTAGGCAATGCAGCTTACCAGCGTAATAGTACCTACAATAATATAAGGAGCATCACCAAAGTTGGGATTGCCGAAGCCGCCACCGAAGGAGTTAGCGCCTACCGCCAGCAGAGAAAAACCGATGGAGGTAACAACGGTAGCAGCAACAATCGGCGGAATCAGACGACGCCAATATTTTGCGCCCAGGCCTAAAATGCCTTCCAGCAAACCGCCAACCAGTACCGCACCCATAACGCCGCCGTAACCGTATTTAGCACCGATAACGCAGGCGATGGATACAAAGGTGAAGCTGATGCCCATAACGATAGGCAAACCGCTGCCGACACGCCAGACAGGATAAAGCTGTATCAGGGTACCGATGCCTGCTACCAGCATTGCCGACTGCACCAGCGCACCGCTCTGCTCTACCGGCATTTTTACCACACCGGCTACAATCAGAATCGGAGCGATATTCGCTACGAACATCGCCAGAATATGCTGCAGGCCAAAGGGAATCGCCTTGCTTACAGAAATTTTGCCGTCTAAGTCGTAAATCGGATCAGTATATTGCTTTTCGCTCATTATTCTTCCTCATGTCTGAACACTACTGTGTTTGTTTTGGCATCCATCTTATCAATAATAGCTAAGGAATGCAGGTTATAGCCGGCTTTGCGCAGCTTGTCGCCACCGCCCTGGAAGCCTTTTTCTACAGCAACGCCAACGCCTTCAACAGTAGCGCCGGACTGACGTACAATATCGATAAGGCCTTCCAGCGCACAGCCGTTAGCCAGGAAGTCATCAATAATCAGCACGTGGTCGTTTTTAGACAGGAATCTTTTGGAAACAACAACGTCGTTTGTTTTGCTATGGGTATAAGAATAAATTTGAGTGAAGTAAACATCCTTATCCATATTGCTGCCGCTGGATTTCTTGGCAAACACTACCGGAACACCAAAATACATTGCCGCAACGCAGGCAATACCGATACCGGAGGCTTCAATAGTCAGGATTTTAGTAATATTCCTGTCTGCAAACAAGCGCTTTAATTCTTTACCAAGCTCCGCAACAAACGGCACATCAATCTGATGATTTAAAAAGCTGTCAACCTTGAGGACGTTACCGCTTTTGATAACACCGTCATTAACAATTTTTTCTTCCAATAATTTCATCGTCAAGCCCTCCATACATTTTGTTTTTCAACTGCTGCTACGAACATGTCAGCAATCAATTTGTCTTTTAAGTATAAAGATTATTTTATCACACTGACAATCTATGGTAAAGTGATTTTCTGCTTCCGCAGAGATATTTTCCTTAGTCCACCACCAGTGCAACCTCGCTGCCCGTCCCCTGCAGGCCGCGTTTTTTTCTGACGAGAATTTTCTTGTCGATCATTTCCTGCAAATCGTGTACATGCGAAATAATACCTACAAGGCGATGGCCTTCACTGAGGCCCTGCAGCGTAGCAATAGCCTGCTGCAGACTGCTGTCATCCAGTGAGCCGAAGCCTTCGTCGACAAACATCGTATCCAGCTGAATGCCGCCGGCGCAGGACTGCACCTCATCCGCCAATCCCAGCGCCAACGCCAGCGATGCCATAAAGGATTCGCCACCGCTTAAGGTTTTGACGCTGCGCAGATTGCCGCTATAGTAATCCTTAACCTCCAAATCGAGGCCCGTTTTGCTGTTGCCAGTCTTGCTGTCCTCGTCCTGCATTTTGTCGCGGCACAGCTCGTACTGCCCGCGGCTCATGCGCAGCAGCCTGATATTGGCACGCTGCAGAATTTTATCGAAGTAGTGCATCTGCACATAGGTTTCCAGATTAACACGTTTTTTGCCGGTCAGCGTACCGTTCAGCGTTGCAGAAAGACTGTTGATGAAGCTATATTCCGCTTCACAGGCTGCCCTGCGCGCTTCGTAACCGCTGACCTCCTGCTTAATCTGACGATTCTTTTCAATCGCAGAATACAAACGCTTGCCCTGCAAATCCAGCTCACGCAGCTGCGCCAGCAGCTTTGCGTGCTCCTGCTGCAGCTCCTGCTCATTTACATCAACCAACAGCTCCTGCTGCTGAGCAAGCTGCTTGTTAAGCTCCTGCAGCTGGCCTTCGGCACCAGCAAGCTGCTGCCTCATGCTCTGCGCTGCAGCCTCCGCCTGCTTGTCAGCAGTCTTCTGCTGCTCCAGCGTTTTCGCCAGCTTATGGTATTGCTCCACCTTTTCCTGCAAAAAGCCCATCTTCAGGCGCAGATCCGTAATCTTATTGTTAACATCCTTCAGCTCTGCCTGTACTTTTTCAGCAATCAGCTTGAAATCATCACAGCCAAGCAGCTCCATGCCCTTGCCTATCAGCAAGCCTTTATCCAGCTCCAGATGTTCCTTCAACGCTTTGCCTTCACCAACAAGTCCGTCTCTTACCTTCTGAGCGGCCTCAGCCTTAGCGCGTGCCTGCTCAACATCGTTTTCGGTAGGTGCGTCCTGCGCCAGCTGCACAGGCTGCGGATGCTCGCAGGAACCACAAACCGGGCAGGGCTTGCCAGGCTTCAGCTTATCATGCGCCAGAAGGCCCGCCTGTGCGCCCAAAAATCTGTCAAAGCAAACGTCGCTGAGCTTATTGAGATGCTCATATTCCTCGCTAGCACGCTTATACTCCTGGCGCTTCTGCAGCAGTGCAACCTCCTGCCTTTGGTAACGCTGCTGCATATCCTGCAGCTGTAGCAGCTCCCTTTGACGTGCAGCCAGCTGCTGCCTTTCTGTTTGCAGCTGTGCCAGCTCCACCTCGCCCTTTTGCGCTTCGTTGACCTCTGCCTCTAATTTTTGCAGTACCTCCTGCCTTTGCACACTTGCCGCTGCTTCCTGCTCTATCTGCTGCTGCATGCGGGCAATTCGTGCTTCCGCATTTTGGATTGCCTGCAGCAGTTGTTGTTTTTTAGCCAGTGCTCCCAAGCTGTCCTGCAACGCAGACACTTCCTTGGCTGCAGCAGTCTCCGCTGCTGCTACCTGCTGCTGCTCCTTTTCATCCAACGCAATAAGCGTATCAACCAAAGCCAGCACCTCGTCCACGCAGCCCTCATAGTGACGCAGGGCCAAACTCTGCAAATGCTCCGTATACGCAGGATAAGCACAGCAAATGCCGTTCAAAGCCTGCTCGCTTCGGCGCTGCTGCTCAAGAAATTCATTGCGCTTGGCCGCAGCGTCCTGCTTCAGCTTATCCTGCAGCTGCTGGAAGAAGTATGTATGAAACAAATCGCGGAAGATTTTACTGCGCTCATCCGTATTAGTATCCAAAAATTTGCGGAACTGCCCCTGCGCAATCATCGTTATCTGCGTAAACTGCTTATGATTCAGCCCCAACAGCTCCACAATGCTCTTATCTACATCTGACATTCTTGTCACCGGTACGCGTCCATCGGGATAGTAAAGCTCAGCGCCAGCCTTCTCCTTAGTCATACCGGTGCCGCGCTTCGCCGGGCGGCGATACTCCGGGTTACGTCTTACCTTGTAGCACTTGCCATGAAAGGAAAACTCCAGCTCCACAAACGTCGGCGTATCTGCATCAGCATACTGGCTTCGCAGCATATTGGCATCACGCACACCGCCGCTCGTCTGTCCGTACAAGGCATAGGAAACAGCGTCAAAAATCACGGTTTTACCGGCACCTGTATCGCCGGTAATCAAGTACAATCCCTGCTCGCCCAGCTTGGAAAAATCTATAACGGTTTGGCCTGCATACGGACCAAACGCACTCATAACCAGCTTCAGCGGTCTCATAAGCCTTCACCTCCAAAATCTGCAAGCAGATCAGTAAGATACTGCTTCTGCTCTTCACTCAGCTCCTGATTATTCTGCAGGCGATAAAAATCACCAATAAGCTCCAACGGCGTTTTCTCCTCAAGACTTGCCGCCAGCTTCAGCTCCGCATTCGCCTGGGTACGCTTATTATCGTAATCAAGCTGCAGCAAATTCTTATAAATAGTCTGCAGACGCTGCATAGCATTAGTCACATCATTTTCGTCCGTAAGCGTCAGATAATAAAAATCCTGCAGGCATTCATTTTCATCCATGGGAAACATAACATAATTGGGCTTGGCCATTAAATGTTCAAAGGTATCCTTCAAATAGCGTACCTCGCGCAGCGGCGTCAGCGGCAGCTGCGTAACCTTCGTGCTGCCCTTGGCAGCAAGCTCCACCATCGTCACAGACTTTTGCTGCTGCCACTCGCTAAAGGAATACTTCAGCGGCGTACCGCAATAACGAATCCGCTCATCACCACCGACGTTTTGCTGATTATGGATATGCCCCAGGGCCACGTAATCAAAATCAGCAAAAACCTCCGCACCGATATTATCCAGACCGCCCACATTAACAGCCTCACTGCCAGCAGTGACAGCACCAGTGACAAACTGGTGCGCAACAAGAACATTGCGCTCCGCCTGCAGCAATGGCAGCTGCGCCACAGCATACTTCACCGCATCATGATAGCTGCTAATCTCTGCAGCAGCCTCCTCCGGTGCCCAATGCTTCACCACAGCAGGCTTCAAAAACGGCAGCAGGAAAATATTCACCTTCCCAAATTCGTCCTCCAGCACAAGCTGCTGCGGCTGTCCGTTATAGCTGCCTGCAAAATGAACGCCGCTGCTGCTCATCAGCTGCGCACCGAACGCCAAGCGCTCTGCCGAATCATGGTTGCCGCTGATGATGCATACAGGCACCTTGAGCTCCGCCAGCTGATTCAGAAAATCATCAAATAAAACGACAGCTTCTGCCGGCGGCACCGGTTTATCATAAATATCTCCGGCAAGCAGTACGCAATCAGGCTGCTTGGCGCAAATTATCTGTACAATCCGTTGTAAAATATATTTCTGGTCCTCATAAAGAGAAAACTCGTTGAGTTTTTTTCCTAAATGCAGATCTGATAAATGTAAAAGCTTCATGCTATCACCCCTAGTCACGAATATTTATTCACTGTTATATAATCATTGTATTATCTTGATTTTATCATGCTAAAGCATATGCGTCAATCTATAATTCAAACAAACGTTGCCCGTCTTCTGCCAACTTTTTTGAAAAAAATTATATTTTTTTCAAAAAAGTACTTGACCAATCCTTATCCTTCTGCTATAATCGTTATTGTTCTGATGAGCGTGCTCAAAAAGAACTGCTACTCCGGGATGGTGTAATGGTAGCACAAGTGACTCTGGATCATTCGGTCTGGGTTCGAGTCCTAGTCCCGGAGCCAAATGGCGCTATGGTCAAGCGGCTAAGACGTCGCCCTCTCAAGGCGAAATCAAGGGTTCGATTCCCTTTAGCGCTACCAGAAGTTAACGCTGATGCTTATGCATCAGCGTTTTTTATTGTATAAATGTAAAGCAAGCACAAACCGCATCTTGTTATGCGGTTTTTTTGTGCGTAGAAAGGAGAAAATCAGCTAAAAGTTTTGCGACTGAAAGGTAGCGCTCTATAACTCTGATGCTCTGTTATCAGATTTTTGTACGGAAAATATCTATTTTGGTATCTTAATCCCCCTATGCCAATCAATAATTTTCATATTTGAAAAGCCATGTCTTACCGAAAATCAGTAAAACATGGCTTTCTCTGTAAATCTGCGTTAGTCCATTACTTATACTTAAAGATTCCCTAGACTAATGCTATATTTTTATTCTTGAGTCTTTATCAGAAGCTGAAGTTGAGGCTCAGGTTGAAGCCTACACCCTTTTGCTTACCAACAGAGCCGTTAACACCAAGGCCCAGTTCGAATTTGTCGGAGTTATTAACTCTCCAGCCAAGCTCCATAATACCGGTATCGCCCTTCATGGAAGGAGCAGGTGCGGAAGCAGAGCCAAGGGTTGTTGCTACAATCGCATTAGATTCACCGTCAAATTCATGCTGCCATGCCAAGCCCGCATAAAAAGCGTTCTTATCGCTAAGTTGATGCGTATATCTTGCACCAAGACGAGTACGCAGAGAGGTTGTAGCATCGAAATCATAGGTTGCGCCAGTGCCTACAGTAACCTTATCACCCTGTTGACGAGTGTAGAACAGCTTGCCGTAGTAGTCAAGGGTATCCTTATCGTTCAGCTGAACAACTTTACCCATGCCAAGATGTGCTGCGTAATAGGTTGCATTGCTGTCGTATTTGATGCCGCCTGCAACAGCAGATTGATAATCGGTGCTCATTCTGCCTGCACGCAGGGAGCCTTCATAATAGAGGCCATCATCATTGAGCTGCTTAGCCATCAGGCCTGCACCCCAGAAGTGTGCATCGCCATCGCCGTGCGTACCATTGTCGAGATAGGAGTCGTAGCTGCCGCGACCGTATTCAATAACAGGCGCAATTAACAGCTTACCGGTATTGTTGTTGATTTTCTTTGCAAAGCCAAGGTTCATGTTCCATGCTTTGAGGTCAACGTGAGAACCGGTATCGAGCTTTTGATTGTTAGCGCTCATGGTGATAAACGGATTAACGGAACCTTCTTCCTCACCGTCAACAGCCAATGCAGCGTTTTCATAGCCTGCAGTTGTCAACAAATCATGTCCCAGATTCAGCATAGTGAGCGCAGCGGACTGTGTTTCAACTGGAGATTTTGCGTCAGCATCAGCATAAAGGCTACCGACACCAGGAGTTGTGCCACCGCCGCCCGGAGGTGTTGTGCCACCGCCACCCGGAGGTGTTGTGCCACCGCCACCCGGAGGTGTTGTGCCATTGATAACTCCGACTAACTTATTGCCATCAGTTCCAACAGTAACCTGTATTCCCTGATCAATTGAGATTAAGCCATCAGTCAAGGTTCCTGTTGTGATATTTTCAGCCTTTAGTGCGCCTGCAGTAATCAGGTTGATTTTATCATTTTCGTTTAATTTAGTACCAAGCTCTACGCCAGCCTTAATCTCTGCGTTATTGATAAGAGCAGTACCTGTTACTTTCAGCATAGTATCGTTAGCAACAAGATCTTTGGTGATAAAGAAGTTGAGCTTATCAAAATTTTGAATGCTTTTTGCTTCGTTGCCTTTTCCAACTACTTCCAGAGTGTTGTTGGTAATATTGGCTTTACTCAGATTATCATAGCCACCGTAAACATCACCCTTGATTTTCGCACCATTTTTGAAAATGACTTTATTATTTTGGATTTTTTCAGATATAGCACCGTCGCTTTCCATATAACCACCATAGACATTTTCATTAACAGTACTATTATCAATAGTTACAGTATTATCCAGGCTGTTGCCTTTAAAGGAATAACCGCCATAAACATTTTTATTAACGCTACTGCCATCTGTGATGCTTATAATATTACCAATGCTATCTTTAGCTCCATAACCGCCATAAACATTCTCATTAACACTACTATGGGCAATATTTACTTTGTTGCCCTCGCTAATTCCTGCTACAGCTACGCCACCGGCAACATATTCGGTTACAACACCAGCACCCTCGATTGTTACTTCATTCTTTTTGCTGTCACCTTGCTCTGAATAACCACCAGCTACACTAAGTTTAACCTTAGAAGCATTAGTAACTCTTACCTTGTTCTCATTGGTGTTCTGAATAGCATAGCCTCCATATACATTACTCATAATTACGCTTCCAGCACCAATTGTAACATTGTTTTTTTCAGCACTGCTATTATTATCATTATCTGCATAACCACCATATACAGTATCTTTAATTGTACCTTCGCTAATCCCTACGCTATTTTCCTTACTATTTGTGTCGCCTTTTCCTCCACATACATTAGCAGCACTGCTCTTGATAATCCTGACAGTATTGCCTTCGCTATTACCTTTTACAGCAACACCACCGGCAACATTAGCGGTTACTACGCTCCCACCATTGATTGTTACTTCATTCTTTTTGCTATCAGCTTTTAAAGAATAACCACCAAAAACATTTTCGCCAACCTCAGCAACATTACTAAAGCTTACCTTATTTTCGTTGGCGTTATGATTAGCATAGCCTCCATAAATACTACCACTTACTTTGCTTCCAGCACTAATTGTAACATTGTTTTTTTCAGCACTGCTATTATTATCATTATCTGCATAACCACCATATACAGTATCTTTAATTGTACCTTCGCTAATCCCTACGCTATTTTCCTTACTATTTGTGTCGCCTTTTCCTCCACATACATTAGCAGCACTGCTCTTGATAATCCTGACAGTATTGCCTTCGCTATTACCTTTTACAGCAACACCACCGGCAACATTAGCGGTTACTACGCTCCCACCATTGATTGTTACTTCATTCTTTTTGCTATCAGCTTTTAAAGAATAACCACCAAAAACATTTTCGCCAACCTCAGCAACATTACTAAAGCTTACCTTATTTTCGTTGGCGTTATGATTAGCATAGCCTCCATAAATACTACCACTTACTTTGCTTCCAGCGCTAATTGTAACATTGTTTTTTTCAGCACTGCCATTATTATCATTATCTGCATAACCACCATATACAGTTTTATTGATGGTACTGTCGCTAATCGTTACATCGTTTTCCTTGCTGCTTGTGACACCTTTACCACCATATACTATACCGTTTACTTCGCTATTAGCTTCAATGATAACATGGTTTTTCATAGCGTCTGCAGCACCGGTGCCACCACCACACACAACATTCCCCAAAGTATTACCGCTAATCGTTACAGTATTCTCTCTGACATTACCATAAAAAGAATATGCACCACATACGATGTTAGTTTCAACAGTACCGGTAATAGTAACATTGTTTTTAAAGACTTCCGGCGGAGACACATTTGTATTATTATAACCACCGTAAACAGCATCATAATTACCAGAGTCCAGCAAAACATTAGCACCTGTTACCATATAAGTCTTGCCATTATCACCAAAATAATTATCTGCCCATGCGCTCGGAATTACCAGTACCCCTCCGGCGCACAGCAGTCCACAAAGAATACCGCTGATTTTTCTTTGCATTTGTTTTTCTTTCATCTTAGCCAAAAACTTCATATTGAAAGCCTCCCTTGAATTAAGATGCAACATCTTCGTTACCGTAAGTATAGCACTCAATAGTCTTCTACACCCCACCCCAACCCCCTATTTCTGGTAGGATGATGGGAGAAAATATAAAATTTTTATAGAAAAGGCGAAAATTTTAATAAAATCACGGCTAAAATACTAATTGACGAGTGCGACTACTTACTTTTATATGGGCATCAAAAAAATAAAGCCTAATGAGTTCACATCATTTGCGTAACTCATTAGGCCTTTCCATATTCTTGTCTATATCTTGTATAATTCGTATCCTTTATCTGTCTTTACCAGCTTACCGGAACTAAGCCATTCATTCCACGCTTTACCGGCAGCCAAAACCAATGCTTTCTTCTCCTCAGGAGTCCTTACCCTGCCACGAGTACGTTTATAGGTTCTTGCTTCCGGTGTTAAATTTCTTAAATCAGTTCTTCTTTTTTGCATCCACGCAGATAAATCTGTTACCTTATCTATACTCATAATCGGCAAGCTCCTTTCAGCGTCATTACAGTGCGTTAATTTCTCTTTCCAATTGATGCACTGCATTCATAACTGTTTCAAATGTTGGAATATCGCCATACAGCATATCTTTCATTGCTTCATAGTCAGCAGCTAAAGCCCTAAAGCGATACTCCGGAGGAACCAGCTTCAAGGTTCCCGGTATAGCTTCCTGATACTTTGCCCAAGCCCTTGGATAAAACTTCATTTTGAAATCCACTACTGTTTTTAATAATTCCAACTGCGCAAAAGCAACTTCCTTCACAGATGACATTGACATACGATACAGGTCATAGTAATGCCGTGAATAACGCTGCGGCATTTCCGAACTTTCAGGTCTGTGGGCTTCATGGTGCAAAATTGTTGCCTTCTCCCAAAAAGTCCGCTCCGGCGCAACAGTCAGTATTGCTGTATCCTTTTGCTCAAAAATTTTTGGATAATATATCGCAGCATATGACTCTATCTGAGCAATTTTTGCAGGTGTCCAAGCTGCCAGTGCACCTATCTCTAAACGAATTACCTGCAATGTCGCCGGATTCGTAAACAAGTGCGGATAAGCAAAAATAACTGTCTGTTTGTCTTTTTCATCTATGTATATATTCGCCTCACAGTCAAGCTCCTTAGAAATCTCTGCTTGAATAACAGGACAAAACTGTTCTGCCAGAAAAACCTCTGCCCTTGCATTTGCTTCTTTGTTAAAAGAATCCTGTTTTGTTTTAGAGCGCTCTTCCCATGGTTCATCCTTGCCATACCCTAGCACACGCCAATCCAAAATAAGATCTATGTCTTCTGAAAAACGGCTGATCAGGTTGAATGCCTTGGAAAGACTGGTGCCACCTTTAAACGTAATAGAATCTTTCCACGGACAGCGATGGAAAAGATAATCAAGCGTAAAACATACCCAAAAATCTTTTTCTACGATGGTATCATTCAATCCCATTTTATCTGCAGTATTTCGAAACAGTTCTCTCCGATCACTTTCCGGCAATCTTGCTACATTTATCATTGAGTGCCACCTCCACACATTTTACGTATCGTATCATAAACCCAATCCGTAGCTTCTGTTGCCTCTTTCAGGCAGGCTTGTTTTTCGTCATCAGATAGCTTTTCAGAAAGTGTCTGTATGATATCCGGCGTTACATTTGATTTACCCAAAGTTTTTAGTGCTTGAATCACCAAGCTCGTCATATAGGATAGGCCTGTAATCTCCTTGTTAGTTCTATGCTTAAACTCCAATTTTGTAGAGTTCCATTCATATGTCTTATAAGGTCCATCGCTGATGTATGACCAAACTGCTGTTACCTGTGTCGAAATTCCCAACAAATTAAGAGCTGTATTTCCACATGGCGCAATAGTCCAATGATAACTTCGTGCCAATGCTTTTGCTACAGCGTCCGGAGAAACAGCTACATATTCATCAAGTAGCTTGCTGTACTTTGGTTTTTCATATACACCTTTTAGTATTCTACGTAATATCCCAGCCTGTGTTAATCTATTCAGATTTCGTCTAATCGTTTCTGGCTCAGCAATATCAGCAAAATCAGAATTCACAAAAACTGCACCATAGTTTGCATTGCTAATTCTATCTTGAATCTGTTTCGAGAATCCTTTTGCCATTATGCTCGCCTCCTTTGTCCCGAATATTATATATTATTCGGGACATTTTTTCAACAGAATTTCTTGATCTTGCCAATAGCATTACCTATTAACGGAGTTTCAATCACCTTCTTACAACCTGAGTATATTCAAAAGCATCAAACACTTTGTCCCGTTTATTGTATATTATTCGGGACATTTTGTGCAATCAATAATCAGATTTAGTCACTCACCAATATTTCATTTTGATTATTACAGTGCTTGCTCCGTTTGGCAATTTAGGAAAAGCAAGAAGAATTAATTGTTTTTTCTCTGCTTTCTGGTATGGTATAACAGATTTTTACTAATTTAATACCAGTATGAGAGTAAACTACTTAAATTTTTTGTGAAAAATAAACTGATGATACTAAAACACCAAATTTAAGACAAATTCAGACCGCCAACAAGCGATTTTGGACGTTTAAATCCTAAAAATTCCCGTTCACGAAGTTTTGCTACTGAAAGGTAGACCTTTAGCGCTACCAACGAGATTAACTTGTGTAAATTCAGAAAAAATAAAGCCTAATGAGTTCACATTATTTGCGTAACTCATTAGGCTTTTACTTTCATGATATTTTATCTTTTTAAAATAAATTCTCCTAAATCATCTTCGACACAAACCTGAACCTATTGCGCTATATCTTCAGCCAGCTTAAGATTCATACCCAGCTTCTTCGCAACATCCAAGATATCCCTTCATACATGAATCTTATCATTATAAAATACCTTAATCTTGTTGATTTCTTTCATTTTCTATCTCCTCAAGTGACATATAAGGCACGTTGCTGAAAAGCTGCTTCAGCTCTTGTTCAACATTCAATGCGATAGCAATTTTAGTCAGAGATAATAAGGAAATTTCACCTGTACTCTCAAAGCGCTTCACAGATCCTAAGCTTACTCCTGATTTCTCACTTAATTTAACCTGCGAAATTTTGCGTCGTTTGCGTACAGTACGAACGCGAGCTGCAATTCCTTTATTAATCTCATCCGGGGTAGCTTCCAAAAAGTCAAACATATTCATAGCTAATATTTTATCCCAAAAGTGTTGTTTTTTGCAAGTTTTAGCTAATATATTATCTATTGTTACTGATAGCTAAAAAGCTAGAAAAATCCTAACTTTCTCCATCAACAATTAAAGTAATCATTATAACATCCTGATATTAGCAAATAGCAAATTGTTTGTCACGAATTATATATATTTTTCGTGGCATTTTACACACTCTACAAGCAACTTCCTTTTAAATTCCTCACTGAGTCAATTTTCCCTAGATTTATCCGGTTTCTTCAGATCATTATTAATCTTCATTACTTGTTCATTTAACCACTCTTCTTGTTTCAGATAATCTTTTTCCTGATTTACAAGCAGTCTGTAACATTCAACTACCTCATTGTCAACACAGTGCGCTTCTATTTGCGCTTTTAGCATACCCATATAAAATTGTAATGCTGTATCCGGAAAGAGTAATTCTGATTGATATTTTTTCTTCATGTTAATTAAAATATTCATTTTTGTATTAGCTAACGTTTTTTTGGCACTATAATATACATCACCATATAATCCATCAAAATCATCTTGTTTATTATTAGCATCAATGTTTTCTTCTTCAGGTATATTATACAATCCTAATTCTCTTAATTTATCTCTATAGAATTTCAACGCACCAGCGGGGAAAAACGTAGAGCCTATCTGCGCCAAACCTAAATCTGATTCTTTTTCTACAGCTTTAATTATTCTTTTATCTTCACCATCTCCCCAATGATAAATAATATATTTATTGTTATCATCCAAATCTCTCTCGTACTGATCAGGCCAAACAAAATCTTTTATGTTTAGTTTACCAATTTTTCTCCAAATTTTATCTTCAAATATCATTATCGTAGATATTATTTTTCCATTCTCTATTTCTTTAATACTACATCCTTGTACAGTTGGCTTTACAGCATATAGTCCAAACATCTTAAATCCTATAGGTATATGCTTTGCTAAGTAAATTAAGTAACCCTTATTTTGATACTTGTCTATAACAACCTCTAAAACATCTCCTTGTTTCAATCTGGCCATTTAATTAACCTCCCTCATATAGTAAAATCAGCCACACATTTAACGTATAATTCAATTGCGCAACTCATTGTAGTAGATTACATAAATTTCATTTTGTTTTCATTAAGATATTCCATTCAGTTGTTCCTGATTTCACATGAAAATTGCTTAACTCAAGGATCATATTTGATTTTTCATATTGCAAATCATTTTTCTTCAGCCAGCCGTTTTTTTCTAAACTTTTATTATAGATTTCTAATATATCCTTTTTTTCCTTAGTGGATTTATTGTGCCGTATAAGCTTTGCACTTTTACTATTCGATTCATATTTATCAGGAGAAGTCTGTGTTAACCATGTAGGTTTTTCAACAACGAATTCTCTTCCGTCAAAATCTCGCTTTTCTATTTTTACTGTTAAATCTGAAACGTACTCTATTTTATATAATTCTTTTTTTAATCTTTCAATTTCTGCAGAATCATCTAACATTGCATTTTTTATAAAAAATATTGCGAACAAAGCAAAAACAATAAGCAGAACATAGTTATTGAATTCACTCCCTCTCCAATGAAGTTTTAAAAGTGTTTCCTTCTCTAACATCTCACAACTCCTCTTATAGTAACCAGCACATCTACAACATAACTTTACTCTGCTTATTTTTTCAATACGTTTATGGTAAGCACAATAATTTTCATACCATTAAACTCCATCAATCCAAATAAATTAATAGCCATATTCTGGCGCGGAATGCACAACCTGCCAAATTTTTCCTTAGGCAAAATAAAAGCCTCCTAACGACCTCACTGTTGCACTTTTAGCCATAGACTGACTAACGCCATGCTGCAGATCATATTCAGCGCGTTTGGAAGCTTGCTTTTGCTCCTTATGAGCAATAATTTGTTGTTGTCTATCTGCCAATACAGCACAGGCGAACGCAGGCAAAAGAAAAACTACCACTATAGCTTTTGACGAAAATACTAATCCATTTCCCACAAAATCACCTACTTAAAACGTTCTGTATAACCAGTAACTTTAGTTAAAATACTCCTAAGATGATTCTATCATATAAATTCCACTTTGTGAATAAACTTGTGATTTAAAGAAATAAATAAAAATTTTATAAGCCTCATTAATAAAAAAAACAGCCTGGAAAAATCCAGGCAAATTGGAACAGAATGCATATGAACAAGGTATACATATTTAGGCATGCGCATTGGGGATGACTGCACGCTATGTACAATTTCATTATAGTGCATTTCTTCACTATTATCAAGTTTATTTTATAAAGTTATAATATAAACAACCTATATTTTCACTTTGTATTTTCAGTTATTTGTTTTATTTTAACGTAATATGCACTTTTTTAACCAATGCCCGCGATCTTCCTATGAACATTACAATCTGCGCATAGCAAATCCTTGCGCAGCATCATCCCACAAAAGCTCCAGCTGCAAATCCGTGAAATATCTTCTCTGCATGCCGAAGGTAGCTTCCGGAGGCATATACTCATACTGACTAAGCAAAATAAAACGTCCGCTGCCGTCCGTGTTAATCTTGGTTACAATTTGCCGCCATTGGTCAATGGCATAACCGTTTTTAGCCAAATCTTCCAAGGTTACATAGGTCACCCATTGTCCGTTTTCCTTACCGATAAGCCAATAACCGCAGTTCTGCTCATGAGCGCCAATAGTAGCATTTATTTCAAAAAATATATTTTCCGGATTTGCTGTAAAAACATCCCGCACCCTATAGCCAACCATTCCCTGCTCCGCAGGAACAAATGTCTTATAAACATCTTTAGTATTTTTGTTCATCAGCTGCAGAGTGCCATCATCAGCAAGAAAGAATTGCACTCCTTCCTCCTCATCACTGATTTCCAGCTCTCTGCTGTTCATATAGAGAAATGTTCCATTATCAGCAGTCAGAAATTCTGCTGCCCGAACCTTGGGAGCATCTGCAAGCAAGCACACGAGGCAAAGTAAAAATAAGGATAAGCAGGAAAATAATTTCTTATGAATACGCATATTCATCGACCTCCTAAATTAGTTTCTGTCATTATAATTATAGCAACAAGAAGCTCTTTTCACCCCACCCCAAAGCATGATTTCGGGTAGGACAGAAGAAATTTTCTTATGCTAAGCAACAAACTTTCCCAAGCTCAAACAAAAAAAGCTGCAGCCTGCTCCCGTACTCAGGAGCATAGCTGCAGCTTTTGCTTTTATTCTACTGTTATAACAGAACTGCTCTCTTGTGCTTTACACCAGTTCTTCTCTGGACTCATGAATCTTCTTCAAAAGCTCCTTACCGGCAATACCCGGTCTGGTCATTTCCGCAGGAGCAAGGATAACATCCAAATCCTCTTTACTCAGCACCTTGCGTTCTATGAGCAGGTCCTTAATGTTTCTGTTGGTTGCCAGCGCCTCCTTCGCCAAAACGGAGCAGGTTTCGTAACCGATATGCGGCAGCAGCGCAGTAACAATGCCCACGCTCTTATCCAGCCATTCCGCACATTGAGCGCGGTTAGCCTTGATTCCGTCTACGCAGCGGGTACGCAGCGTATTAACGGCATTGGTCAGGAAACGTAAGGAATTGAAAATATTATAAGCCATCACAGGCTCCATAACATTAAGCTGGAACTGGCCGTTTTCTACACCGAAGGCCACAGCCAAATCGTTGGCAATTACCTGATAGCAGGTCTGGTCCACTACTTCGGGGATAACGGGGTTAACCTTACCAGGCATGATAGAGGAACCGGGCTGGCGCGGCGGCAACGTAATTTCGCAGAAGCCTGCCCTCGGACCGGAGGCCATCAGACGCAGGTCATTGGAAATTTTAATCAAGGAAAGCGCCGATGTTTTCAAGCTGGAGGACAAATCGGTGAAGATATCCGTGTTACTGGTAGCATCAACAAGATTGTCCGCGGTAGTGAAGCTCTCGCCGGTAACCAGCGTAAGCTGCTCGCAAACTTCTTTGATATATTCCGGATCGGCATTCAGGCCGGTGCCGACTGCTGTTGCGCCCATGTTCATGGTGTGCAGCAGCTCGCAACTGCGGCGGATATAGTTACTGCGTCTGCGCATGGAGGAAGCAAAGGCTTTAAACTCCAGGCCTAAGGTAATAGGCACAGCATCCTGCAGATGGGTACGGCCGATTTTCAGCACATCCTTGAATTCCTCGCCCTTCTTATCGAAGGAATCTGCCAGGTTTTCCAAGGCAATAATGAGCTGTTCAGCACGCATTAGAGCGCAGACACGGATGGATGTAGGAATAACATCGTTAGTGGACTGCGACATATTGGCATGGTTATTAGGGCTGATATAATTATAATCGCCGCGCGGACGGCCGAGAATTTCCAAAGCACGGTTGCAGATTACTTCGTTCGTATTCATATTGAAGGATGTTCCTGCACCGCCCTGAATAGGATCGGTCGGGAACTGGTCGTTCAGCTTGCCGCTGATGATATCATCGCAGGCCTGCACCATAGCATTGCCGATTTTTTCATCTAAAAGACCGATTTTCATATTGGCTAAGGCCGCAGCCTTTTTTACCATACCCAAGGCTTTGATAAAAAGCGGATCGGCAGTATAGCCTGTAATTTGGAAATTTTCCATGGCGCGCATGGTCTGTACACCATAATATGCATTATCAGGAATTTCTAATTCACCTAAAAAGTCGTGTTCTTTACGCATAATACATTTGCCTCCTTCTCCAAAAGCGTGTAAAAGCTGCTTTTAATCGAAATCTGTATTATGTATACATAATACAATTAAGGTGCTGTTCTGTCAAGCGTATTATTGTGAATTTTGAGAAATTAAGTTACAAAAAAGAACTGCCTCAAGACGCTAAGCTCAAGGCAGTCCAAAATAATCTGCTTTAGATAAAATCTACCACACCATTCTCCAGATGATACATAGCACCGATAACGCGCAGGCCTTCCTGATGCTCAACCTTTTGAATCTCTAAGCTTGCTTCGATTTCCGCTTCACAGCTTTTGACATTCAGGCAGGCAGCCTTATACGGGTCGCACTCGTCGCCAATCGCTGCTTTGATTTTATCCGTAATAAATTTGATATAGCCCTCCGGATCATGATTGATTGCAGCATGCACCGCACCGCAATGCGTATGCCCCATAACAACAATCAGTGGTGCTCCCAGATGACTGGCAGCGTATTCGATACTGCCCAGCTGATGTTCATCAATCACATTACCGGCAATGCGGATTACAAACAGCTCGCCGATGCCTGTCATAAAAATATTCTCCGGAATTACGCGGGAATCAGAGCAGGTAATAATAATCGCATAAGGCTTCTGCCCGTTAACCAGGGTTTCCGTTCTCCTGGCCTGCGAAATATCCTTATTGTTGACCTTGGCATCAATATATCTGGCATTGCCTGCTTTTAATTTTTCTAAGGCCTTTGCTGGTGTTGTTGTTATATGCTTAATCATAAAATCGCCCCTCTTATAGCATGCTTTGCAAAAAATCACTCGCTAATCGCTATCTTGATAACTCCGTCTAATCTGTTTTCGAAAATTCGGTAAGCCTCCTCGATATCCGCCAGCTTGAAGCGATGCGTAATCAGCGGCGTGGTATCAATTTTGCCTTCTTCAATCAGGCGCAGAATCTCCGCACAATCACAGCCATCCACGCCACCGGTTTTGAAAATAAGGTTCTTGCCGTACATATCGGGCAGAGGCAGGCTCTGTGCTTCATCATAAAGCGCCACAACCGTCACAATAGCGTTCGGACACGCACATTTCCACGCGAGCTGGAAGGTATCGCGACCGCCGGCAACCTCCAAAACAACGTCCGCACCGCCATGGTCGGAATGCTTCATGACAAACGCTTCGCATTCCGCAGGCTCGCAAAGCAGTACATCGGGATAATACTTTCTGACAAACTCCGCTCTGTCAGCATCCTTCTCACAGATGATAATGCGCTTCGGCTGCTTCAGCATAACGCACAGCAGGGTGCAAATACCAGTCGGACCGGCACCGATAATCAGCACGGTATCCTCCTCGGTGATTTCCGAAATACGTGTTGCCCAAAAGCCGGTAGCAAGAATATCGCCTACAAAAAGCGCCTGCTCATCGCTGACATTGTCAGGAATTTTGTTAAGGCCCTGATCGGCATAGGGTACACGCACAAATTCCGCCTGTCCGCCGTCAATGCGGCAGCCAAGCGCCCAGCCGCCATGAGGATCGGTGCAATTATTGACAAAGCCCTTCTTGCAGAAGAAGCATTCGCCGCAGAACGTTTCTACATTTACCGTCACGCGGTTACCGGGCTTAACGGTTTTTACGTCAGCGCCGACCGCTTCTACCACCCCCACCATTTCATGGCCCACGGTAATTCCCGGCACAGCACGAGGTACCGAACCATGTTTAATGTGCAAATCACTGGTGCAGATGCTTCCCAAGGTTACGCGCACAATAGCATCACGCGCAGAAACAAGCTGCGGCTTGGCCTTTTCCTGCAGAGCAAACTTACCGTGTTCAATATAAGTCAATGCCTTCATCATTTACAGACCTTCTTTCTCTATTTTTGCTTCCATAAAGCTCATATCGCTTCCCTCATTATATCATAATATTGACGCTGTGGATAATGACATAAGCAACATGTCACTCAATACTATATTTACCGTTAAAGACAATAAACACGGCGAATAAAGAAATCACAACTTTTTCGCTGATAAAAATGCCGGAATGTGTTAAAATATTAGTTAGATTTTTTAGGAGGCTTTATCCATAATGCATCAATATCTCTTTTTTATCGGCGATTTTCCCATACGCATGTATGGTCTGATGCTCTGTACAGCAATATTTTTAGCTACCGGCACTGCCTACTTTTTGGCTAAGCAAGACGGACGCTGGCACGAGCACATTTTAGACATCGGTATCTACGGCGGCTTTGCCGGTCTCATCGGCGGCAGGCTGTGGGATGTTTTCTTCTTCGACTGGGATTACTACAGCCATCATCTGCTGGAAATCCCCTTCGTCTGGCAGGGTGGTATGGCCGTGCAAGGCGGTATGCTGGCAGGCATTGCGGCAGGCATAGTTTACTGCAAAATGCATGACATCGACTGGGTAGCTCTGGCGGATATCATTTCGCCTTCTCTGCTTATCGGTCAGTCCATCGGACGCATGGCCAACCTGCTCAACGGTGACGCCTTCGGCACACCTACCGGCGGTAGCTTCGGTATTCTGTACCCGGAAGGCACGCTGGCCTACAAAACCTACGGCCCCGTACCCCTGTGGCCGGCAGAGGTTTGGGAAGGTCAGCTGGATATCGTCATTTTTGCTTTGTTGCTTTTGTTCCGCACCACGAAGCACGCTCGCGGTCAGGCTTTATGCATGTACGCCATGCTTTATTCCGTAGTCCGCTTCTTTTTGGAAATGCTGCGCGGTGATTACGCCGAACCTTGGATGTTCGGACTGAAGTCCGCTCAGGCAACCAGCTTAGGCTTCTTCCTCGTTGCCTTAGGCTTCTTCATTTACTGTGGCTGGCTGGAAAAACATCAGCCTGTTGCCAAAGAAAAAGCTGTCGGCAAAAAATCTAAAAAATAATTTCAAAAAAGTGTTGACAAGAAGCGTACTTTTCGCTATAATATCATTGTTGCTTGAAACAGCAGCAACGCTGATGTGACTCTGTAGCTCAGTTGGATAGAGCGTTTGACTACGAATCAAAAGGTCGCAGGTTCGAATCCTGCCAGGGCCACCACTTGAAACTAAACTCTGTAACTTCGGTTACAGAGTTTTTTTGTTTTTGCGGATAAAATATCTTCTTCCGCTAACCGGCATTCCCCCGCTTGTTAGCTCCTGCTTTCAGATTTATAATAAAGATATATATAATCAAAACCGTGAGGTAGACCTATGAACGAAAAATTTTCTACAATAGCCTGCATCATCCTGGCGTCTGGCGTAGGCCGCCGCTTCGGTGCCAACAAGCTGCTGACAGCCATCGACGGAGCGCCCATGCTGCAGCACATCCTTGATATCAGCCAAGGACTTTTCGCCAAGCGTATCGTTGTTACACGCCACAAGGAGGTTGCAAAAATCTGCGAGCAACAGCAAATCCCCTGCCTGCTGCACGACAAGCCCTATCTGAGCGACACAGTGCGCTTGGGCACAGCTTATATAGAGCAGCATCTGCCTCAGGCCGAGGGCCTGCTCTTCGCCGTTGGCGACCAGCCGCTTTTACAACAGGCTTCGCTTATACGTCTTGCTGAAAGCTTTTCAACACAGCCGCAAAAAATCCATCGCCTGTATTACAAAGAAACTCCCGGCAATCCTATCATCTTCCCTGCAAGATTTGCCGACGAGCTGCAGCAGCTGCCGCAGGATAAAGGTGGTTCCGTACTGACAAAAAAATATCCTGAACTGGTAGTAAAAGTACCGGTTCAGGATATCAACGAACTGCTGGATATCGATACCCAGCAGGATAAAACTAAGCTTGAGCGTCTTCGCCCCTATTCAGAATAACATTCAGCAGAATTGCTACAAAGGCTGCCGGAACAATGCCGGATTCACCGAACATCATGCGCATAGCCTCCGGGCAGTGTGCAAGAATGCCGGGTGTAGCGCCCATGCCGTAGCCAACGCCTAAGGCAACGGAAATAATCGTCAGGCTGCGCGGATTGAGCTTATCCTTGGTAACCAGCTGAATACCGCTGACAACAATCGAGGAGAACATCATTACAGCAGCGCCGCCCAGAACGGATTGCGGCATAATGGAAACCAAAGCGCCCAGCTTCGGAATCAGGCCGCAGAGAATCAGGAATACCGCACCGGTTGCCAAAGCAAAACGGTTAACAATCTTCGTCATCGCAACCAGACCAACATTCTGAGAGAAGGAAGTATTAGGCAGTACGCCGAAGACAGCAGCAATAGCAGAGCCAATGCCGTCACAAATAACGCCGCCGGACAATTCCTTATCGGTAGCTTCACGGTTCAGACCGCTTTCAACAACTGCGGAAATATCACCGACAGTTTCAACTGCGGTAACAACAAACATAATCAATACCGGCATAATAGCACGCATATCAAATACGATATCAACCGGCATAAGCTGAGGCACAGCGAACCAGGAAGCGTTCGCTACCTTATCCCAATGCAATACCCAGGATTTGGTGTATTCCACTCCGTCAGGCGTAACTGCGGTTGTAGGCAGTACAAAGCCCATGAAAATCGCAGCAATATAGCCGGCGATAATACCAAGCAGAATGGAAGAAGAGCTCAAAAATCCCTTAGTGCCATGCTTAAAGAAAAGAATAACGCAAAGCACAAACAAACCAAGCAACAGGTTTTCGATAGAACCGAAGTCCTTCGTCTTGAAGCCGCCGCCAAAGGAATTGATACCTACGGAAATCAGCGACAGACCGATAGACAGTACAACGGTACCACAGACAACAGGCGGGAAGAAGCGACGGATGCGCTTGAGCACAAGACCAAGCACTGCTTCAAAAACACCGCCAATAATCGAGGCACCCATAATCGCGCCATAGGCGACAACACCGCTGCCCAAGGTTGCAACGATACCGGCAAACACGCCGATAAAGCCGGAGCTTGTACCCATGATAATAGGCACCTTGCCACCGCAGGGACCAACGGAATATAATTGCAGCAATGTTACCAGACCTGCAACAATCATAGCATTCTGAATCAAAACAACCTGCAGCTGTTCAAAACCGGCACCGCCGACAATACCGCAGGCACCGCCAATAATCAGAACCGGTGTAAGATTGCCGACAAACATTGCCAAAACATGCTGCAGACCTAAAGGAATAGCCGAGCTCAAAGACAGCTTGCCTTCAAACTTATAGGCTTCCTCAGACAGTTTAACAAACTTAGACATATAAGCACCCCTTCATTTTTTCATGCATCTATTTTATCGCATATCAGGCAATATTGTAAAGAAGATTACAGGAAAAATCCGTATAAATTTTATCAGATAGCATTTTTCGTTCGCAATTTAAGATAATGATATAAAAACGAGCACCTACGACGTACTTTTGCTACGTTGAGGTGCTCTTTTTTATATAGATGAAGTATGTGGGACAATACATTTACCTCATCAGCAGAACGCGGAGAAGGTATCAGAGACGAAGAAGGAGCACCGACGGCGTACTCCCATACTGCTGCTACACCAAAGCATATATAAAATTTCTTCCCCTTTACCTATTAACAGAACGCGGAGAAGGTACCGGAGACGACGAAGGAGGGCCGACGGCGTACTCCCAGTACGTCGAGGCTCTCCTGATGAAGTACACGGTGCTTTATCCACGTTCTGAAACGCGTTCTGCCCTAGTTTGGATTAACTGTGCTGCTATACTCACCGCAATCTCCGCCGGCGTTTCACTGCCTATGTCGATTCCAATGGGCGTAATCACACGAGCGAGCTGCTGCTCGCTGTAGCCATCTGCCAGCAAAGCTGCTCTGGCCATGGCAGCTTTATTTTTGCTACCCATAATGCCGATATAACCGACAGGCGTAGTCAACAGATAGCGCTCCACATTAGCGTCATGCACGTGACCGCGCGTCATAACTACCGCATAATCCTTTGCCGTCAGGCTGCAGACCTCCTGCAGCTTAGTAAAATCAACCTGCTGCACATGCTCCGCCTGCGGAAAGGCTGCGGCGTCCGCAAACTCTTCCCTATCGTCCAGGACGATGCATTTAAACCCGAGATGGCACAAAAGCGGCACCAGCTCACGCGCAACATGACCTGCGCCGAAAACATAAACCGCACCGTCATAATCAAACTGCTCTGCATAATAAGTGCAGCCATCTATATTGATTACACCTCTGCGACCTGCAAGCTGCAGGTCCTTTTTTATTTGCGGTAATGCATTGCCCTCACCCAAAGGCAGTAAAAACCACCAAGGAGCACGTTGCTTCATTGCACTAAGAGCTTCTTCTGCCAAATCCAGCGTTTTCTCCTCCGCAGGCAGATAGCAGAACTGTACCTGACAGCTGCCGCCACAGGCCATGCCTGCTGCCGGAGAAAGGTCAAACGCTTTGACAAAGCTGCCGCCACCGCAGCGCAGACGCTGCTGTGCCAGCTGCTGCGCTGCGTATTCCATACCGCCGCCGCCAATGGTTCCGTAAAGCAAACCCTTTGCTCCGACCAGCATATAGGCGCCGCTGGTACGCGGAGTAGAGCCTTCACTCTCAATAAGTGTAACAAGATAACAAGGCCGTGAGCCCAAAGCCTGCGAGCGTATTCTTTTCATCAGATGCTTCATTTTTCTTTCTCCTGTGCATAACGGCAAACTAATTCCAGGACGCTGCCGGCAATGCAGCGCGCCTTATCCGAAATTGTAAAGCAGTTGGCCAGCTCCTCCTTACGCGGGTCAATATCAGCAATTTTAAAGCCCTTGGTAACAGCAAAGCCATCGCGAATCATGCCGCGAATCAGACCGGAGAGAGTTGCCTTTACCGCCACCTGATTAGCGCCGTCGGTAATAGTTGCAATAGTTTCGCCCTTTTCCACAATGCTGCCTATATCATGAACAACGTGCAGAACGCCTGCGCAGGGTGCGTGCAGCACACGCTCCTTGCTATAGCCTGCGATATTCCCGGGCACACCGCTGTTAGGTGCAGCACTGCCGCTGCGGATAATGCGTCCCAGATTATGACCGCGCTTCGTTTCTACAATTACGTCGACATCTGCGCCCACGCTGAAGCCGGGGCCTAAAGCAATAACCAGCGGTGCCATGGCACTGTTTGTTCCCAAGTTGCGCTTGGCGATAATCGCATCAATCACAATATCAGGCGCAAAAGCACGCACACTATCCGCTGCTTCATCAACCAGCACCGGAACTTCATCATGCTCCCAGACAGCGTCTGCCTCCGCCAGTGAGTTTATCTGACGTGCAGTCAGTCCTTCTACCTGAGCGCTGCCCTGATACACCGCTTCGCACAGCGCTACCTGTCGACGAATCGCCGCAGGCTTGGCGCATTCCAGAACCAGCACCTTAAAGCCTGCTCCCCACAAGCGATGGATAACGCCTGTTGCCAGGTCACCGCCACCGCGTACAATAATCTTCAGCATTTGCTATTCTCCCCTTCCACGAAGCCATATTTTTCGCTCGTCCATGCCTGCACTCACTAACAGCCGACGTATTTCTTCCTGTTGCGCTGCTTTTAGCAGGTCACATTTATTCAATACAATATAATAAGCACGTGTACCGACATTTTTGCGTGCTCCCTGCTCTGAAAGCAACAAAGCAGTCAGCATTTGTTCATCAATGACAGAATCTAAGCTGCAGCCCAAAAGCTCTGCCGCCAGCTGTGGACGCTGGCAAGCCTGCGCCAGCTGGCGGCCCAAGGCGTCCATGCCTGCAACAGCCAGTACCATATCACAGTCAGGCAAAAGCACAGGCTCATGCGCTGCCGGTGCCTTGCAAGGCTTATGTCTGGAACCGTCGGCTTCACACAAAATCACGTCAGCCTGCAGCTGCAGCTCGTTATACAAGCCTTGCGGCGGTGCTGTCAGCTTACCTGTTGACAGCTCCGGTGTACCGATAACAGCATAACACCCCTGCTGCCATAAGCTGTGTACCGCTGCTGCATCAGCAGCAAAGCTGCCGTCCGCAGGCTGCAGGATATGCGTACTCGTCAGCACCAGCACCTTGCGTCCGCAGGCTGCCCAAGCCGCTGCCAGCTCATACATAACCGTCGTTTTACCGCCGCCACCGACAAGGCAGATAGTATGTTTTTTCCCGTCATTTACAAAATCAAAGGGACAATGCGCCATCTGCTTCACCTCACACCAAATTTACTTTTATTATAACACACTCATTAAAAAAGGCTGTCGCTTGCCTGCGACAGCCTTCAATAACGATAGTTTTTATTTGCCTTGAGCAACAGCAGCGATAACTTCTTCAGTCAGGTCCTTGCCGCCGAATACAACAGCACTGGCATCAACTACATTATTAATACCATGAGCCTTTGCTACCTGGCCAATAGTTTTGCGGATTTTTTCGCGAATAGGATTCAGCAGGGAAGCTTCCTTCTTATCTACCTGAGCAGATAATTTTTCTCCCAGCTCACGTCTGCCCTTGTCATCAAGGTTCGGAGCCTTTTGGTTGAATTCATTTTCAGCCTTTTGGCGCTCCAAATTAATAACACTCATAGTAGTCTGAATATCAGGATAGCTACGGAAAACACGTTCAACATTTACATAACCCAAATCTTCCGCAAAAGCGCTGGTTGCGCAAGCTAAAGCCATAACCAAAGCCATAATCAAAGTCAATAAGCTCTTTTTCATTAAAACAGTAACCTCTCTTCTTAAGATTTTAGTACTGATATTATCTTACACTATTTCCTATGGAAAAGCAAGCTGTTTATAATTGGCCGCTCTGCCACGTCCGTTTACGCAACGGCGGCGCAGGATAAGCCTTGCGGCTTGTTTTTAGCCCCTGGCGCACAAGGCATTCTGCCAGCGCCACCGGTGCCACCGCCGGGTCAACAACCGGAACGCCAAGACGCTCACTGAGCGGGTGCGCCAAACCTAAAAAGGATAAGCAACCCAAAAGCAGTACATGCACTCTGCCTGCCACCAGCAAATTTTTGCCGGCTTCTGTAAGCAGGTCCAGCACTCGCTCACGCTCTGCCCACAAATCGACACCGCGGGCCTCAATGCCGCCGATTGCAGCAATACGCGCAGGATCAACGCCGCACTGAGCGACAAAAAGCTGCTTTTCTGCATAGCGTGTCGTATCTGCCAGCAAAAGTCCGGCCTGCCTGCCTACAAGCGGAGCCAGAAGACAGCTCGCCTGACCACCGCCAACTACTGGTATGCTTACCACCTCACGGCAGGCATCCACCGCGGGATCACTAAAGCAGTACAGCACGACTGCATCATAGCCTTCGCTTTCCGCACGCACGGCCATTTTGATAATCTCAGGTGCCGCAAGCGCAGCATCCAGAGCAGAATCAATTTCGATATGATTTTCAACAAGGCACTCCATGTGCAGCTCCACATCAGGACCTACATGCGCACTGAGCAGATGACAGCGTGCTGCCATCTGCTCAGGAGTAACCCCAAAGTCAGGATTAATTATAAATATTTTCATTCGTATATCCTTATACCAAAACAGAAGCAAGGAACTTCTTCGCGCGTTCCGTTTTCGGATGATTGAATACTTCATCCGGCGTACCGCTTTCAATCAGGTAACCGCCGTCCATAAAATAAACTGTATCAGATACGTCCTTGGCAAAACCCATTTCATGGGTAACCAGAACCATGGTAATACCGGTATTGGCCAGTTGCTTGATAACATCCAGTACCTCCTTGACCATTTCCGGGTCAAGTGCGGATGTAGGCTCGTCCAAAAGCAGCACCTTCGGCTCCATCGCCAAAGCACGCGCAATCGCTACACGCTGCTTCTGGCCGCCGCTCAGACGGCTGGGATATTCATTGGCTTTGTCGGAAAGATTAACCTTGGCCAACAGCTTCATAGCCTTTTCTTTGGCCTCCTGCTTGGACAGACCGTTGACTACGCGGGGAGCGTAGGTCATATTCTCCAGAACAGTCATATTGGCAAAAAGATTAAAATGCTGAAACACCATGCAGGCATTCTTGCGGATATCTTCAATTTTAATTTTGGAATTTACGATGTCCTTACCTTCGAATAAAATCGCTCCGCCGGTAGGCTGCTCCAGCAAATTAATACAACGCAACAGCGTAGATTTTCCTGAACCGGAAGAACCGATAATAGTCACAACCTCACCTTTTTTTATTGTCAGGGAAACATCCTTAAGGACCTCTAAATTACCAAAGCTTTTAGACAGGTGTTGAATCTCAATCACTGACGCGCACCTTCTTTTCTAACAAACCGCCCAAAAAGTTCAGGGCCATAACCAAAACATAATAAACAGCAGCAGCTACGATAAAGGCTTCAAACGCACGGAAGGTTTTGGCCTGAATCAGATCCGCCCAACGCAGCGTATCGGCAACACCGATAACGGAAACAAGGCTGGAATCCTTCAGCAGCATAATGCTTTCGTTTACCAGGGAAGGCAAAGCATTCTTAATAGCCTGCGGCAGAATAATATCCAGCAGGAAGCGATGCTTAGGCACACCCAAGGACATTGCGCCCTCCCACTGACCTTTGTCGACAGCAAGAATGCCGCCGCGCAATGCTTCGGAAATATATGCGGCACTGTTCAGGCCAAAGGAAAGCACGCCTGCCTCCAAAGCAGAAATAGTATAGCTCGTCAGCTGCGGTGTCGCAAAGTAAATCAGCATCAGCTGTACTAAAAGCGGTGTACCGCGGAAGACCGAAATATAAACCTTCGCCAGGAAGGAAAGCACTCTGTTCTTGGACAAGGTTATCAGCGCCAGGATAAAGCCGCCGAAAAAACCCATAATCGTAGAGAAGAAAGTAAATTTAAGCGTAATCCAGACAGCGGTTGCCAAAAGCGGTATATAAGGCTCCAGAACGGAAAAATCTAACATCTGCTAATTCACCTCTTACAGCTTAGCAATATCCAGCTTTGCAATTGCAGCTTCGTATTCTTTAGTGCCTTCTTCACCCAAATGAGCTACGAGAATTTTGTGCAGCTCGCCGTTGGTACGCATTTCCTTCAGGATTTCGTTGATTTTTTCAACATCCTTGGAATCCTTCGGCAGTGCAATAGCAAAGGTATCGTCTTTCACTACAGCTCCTTGCAGAACGTGCAGCTCCAGATCAGGATTTTGTTTTACAAAAACAGCAGCTTGGGAAGAATCAAACAGACCTGCAGCCAGACGACCGTTTTTAATATCCTGAACAACCAGCGGAGTGGTATCCATTTCAACAACTTCGATACCGCCTACAGCCTTCAGCTCTTTAGCATAGGTAGTACCCATAGAAGCACCGGCTTTTTGGCCCTTCAGCTTATCCATAGCGTCATAGCCTGCACCTTTTTTGCAGAGAATAGCCTTCATCGGGAAATAATAAGGCTTGGAGAAGGATACAACCTTTTCACGCTCAGAAGTTGGGGAAATTGCGGAGATAATAACATCAGCACGACCACTTTGCAGAGTCGGCACCAGAGAAGCGAATTTCATATCGGTGAATTCGATTTTCTTGTTCATCTTCTTGGCGATGTAGTGAGCGATATCAATATCAACACCTTGGTAATCCTTGGTGCCTTCCTTTACGGATTCAAACGGCGGGAATGTGGAGTTGATAGCAACAACCCATTTGTCACCCTTGCCTGCATCAGCTGCAGCATCTTTTTTCTCGCCACCGCAGCCTACCAGCATCATAGCCAGCATTGCTGTTGCCAGGAAAGCAAAAATACTTTTCATTGTAAACTTTTTCATTAGAAAAACCCCTCTCAATTTTTAATATCTGTTTACTCCGTACATTTAATGAGTAAACTTGCTCATATAATGAATTATTATACCATAGAATTAACGACACTGCCAACAGAATTTTTTAATTCAGTAACGAACCTCAATGTCATAGCCCTTCTGCTTTAAAACATGTTTAGCACAGGCTTCGTCAGTAGTAATCCAGGCTCCATTTTCTTTTGCATAATGAATAAATGAACGCAACGCGCGAACATATCCCGGACGTCCGATAAACTGCGGATGCATAACGAAATTAATGATGCGACCTTCGTCTGCCAGTCCGTCAAACTCATCCTGCCAGATCTGCACCATTTCGCGTCCGCTGCGCAGGTAATAATGCTCAGGATGCTGCAGCGTATACATGTCATAGGAGGTATCATCAACAATGCCATCCTTCGGCAGCTCCACGATAGGTATTTCCTTGCCATCCATCTGCAGCAGAAAAGGCCCGTCATTGTTGCGCCAGTTGGAGGAATAAATACAGCCGCGATCCAGCCACAGCTGCTTATGAAAATCATGCACGATACCATCAGGCATACGCACACCTACAGGACGTTTGCCGGTAAGCTTGCGGAAGATAGCGTCAACCTTATCCATCAGTGCATTTTCTTCTTCGTAAGTATCCTTTACTTCATGCAGATAACCGTGATAGCCGATTTCATGTCCCTGCGCTGCAATATATTGAATGATTTCCGGATGAATCTCAGCAGTATAGGCAGTAGTGAAAAAGGTTGCCTTAAGACCTTCCTCATCCAGCATTTTCAGGATGCGCGGCAAGCCCTGCTTCGTAGCATAAAGACCGCGGGACATGTGCACCAAATGACGTTCATTGATATCGTTGCGTGTAAGCCACAGCGTTTCCGCATCAATATCAAAGGAAAGCAGTAAGGCTATGCGCTTATTATCAGGCCAGTTCCAGTTCATCATGCTTCGCCTCCTTCCGCACGTTTAGCGTAAAAATCTTTTACATAACGTGCTACCTCTTCGCAGCTTGCAAACCATGCGCCGTTCGCCTTCATATAGGCGATAAAGCGCTCCAGCATGCGCACGCGGCTACTGCGGCCGATAAGCTGCGGATGCAGCTTGAGTACGAAAACTTTGTCGCCCTCATTAGCAAGCTCGTCAAAATTATCCTTCCAGATATCGTAAACGTAGTCCACCGGATAGCTACAGGTGATAGTAGCTTCATCCGCATAGGAAAAATAGAACCAGGAAAAATCATCCAGTGTCGGCTCAGTAGGAAGCTCCACAATCGGGTAGTCATCATGCACATACGCCCAGTCACAATCCTTAAGCGTAGAACCGTATAAATATCCACGTTCAGCCATCAGCTGCATGGCACAGTTTGGCAGTAAATCCAAAGGACCGCGATAGCCGACAACCTTGCGTCCGCTAATTTTCTCCAGAAGCGCCTCACTCTTAGCCATGTTCTCTCTTTCTTCGGCAGCAGGCATATCTACAGAAGCTTCATGCAGATAGCCGTGATAGGCAAGCTCATGGCCTGCGTCCGCTATTTGCTGCACCTTATCGGCGTAAAGCTCCGCAATGCGGCCGGGAACAAAAAAGGTAGTTTTAAGCTGTTGGCGTTCAAGCATATCCAGACACCGCTTTAAGCCCTCATCAGGACCGTATTGGCCCCTGCTGGTATCTGAAAAGCCGATGGTGCGCTTGCCGATTACAGATTTACGCAGCAGCTCCGCATCAAAATCAAAGGTAACCATAACGGCGATACGCTTGCCGTCAGGCCAAACCATACCGTCACCATTTTTTAAAGTAAACATTCTTACCTCCTTGAGAATTATTCAAACTTATTCAGTGAAATGAATCCGCATTCCTAGTAACTATTTAATTATGTCACTATAAGCAGATAAATGTCAACTCACAGAAATTAAAAACGCAGGCCATACGACCTGCGTTTATTCATAGGTTTGTTTTAGTTTGCTGATGTAAGGTATTGGTGGGCCCAGTAGGGTTCGAACCTACGACCAGCCGGTTATGAGCCGGCGGCTCTACCACTGAGCTATAGGCCCATGCAAGCTACCAAACAGTATTATTTTATAATAGTTATAGTTGTTTGTCAACTATTATTCTAAGAAGTCTTTCAGCTTTTTGCTGCGGCTGGGGTGACGCAGCTTGCGCAACGCCTTAGCTTCAATCTGACGGATACGCTCACGGGTTACACCAAAGTGCTGGCCAACCTCTTCCAAAGTACGGCTGCGGCCGTCCTCCAGGCCAAAGCGCAACTCTAATACACGTTTTTCACGAACGGTAAGCGTTTCGAGGACTTCACCTAACTGCTCACGCAGCAGAGTGAAGGAAGCAGCATCAGCAGGTGCCGGTGCGTCATGGTCCTCAATGAAATCGCCCAGATGTGAATCCTCTTCTTCACCGATAGGAGTTTCCAGAGAAACAGGCTCCTGCGCGATTTTCATAATCTCGCGTACTCTGTCAACAGAGGTATCCATCTCCTTGGCAATTTCTTCCGGCAGCGGCTCACGACCAAGCTCCTGCAGCAGCTGGCGGGAAACGCGGATAAGCTTATTAATCGTTTCTACCATATGTACAGGAATACGGATTGTACGTGCCTGGTCTGCAATCGCACGGGTAATAGCCTGACGAATCCACCAGGTAGCATAGGTACTGAACTTAAAGCCCTTGTTGTAGTCAAATTTGTCTACAGCTTTAATCAGGCCCAGGTTGCCCTCCTGAATCAAATCCAGAAACAGCATGCCACGACCAACATAACGCTTAGCAATGCTTACTACCAGACGCAGGTTGGCTTCGGACAGACACTTTTTAGCGTCATTGCCCTGGGTTTCAACTGCCTTCAAAAGCTTTTCAAAATCTTCATCTATGTTGCAGTAGGCCTCAACAACCTTAGTATCCTTTTCTCTGCCATCACTCAGGCGTGCCTTGATTTCATCAAGAATTGCCTTAATATGGTAAAGCTTATGGTCATCCTTGTCGCTTGTCTCACGTGCAACAACAAACTGCTCGCAGTCAGGAATCATAGTTTTCTGTTCTGCCATCAGGCGCTGCAGATGCAGGCGTTCGTCCTTAGTGAATTCAAAAATCAAATCCTCGTAATCAGCGATAGTATAAGGATTACCTGCTTTATGACGCTCCTTAATCATTTGCGCTACGCGGAAAACAGAACGCATTCTGGTAATATGCCATTCCTCTTTCATGTTTTCACGCAGCTTTTCGATCAAGGTGCTGCCGCTGTCCTCAGCAGTAAACGCAGGCTCCTCCAGCTCAATCATCTTGCCGCGCTGAATACGCTCTGCCTGACGGCCCTTATCCATGCGCTTAGCCAGCTTAACCTCGTCCTCGCCTACAAGCAGAGGCACTCTGCCGATTTCCTTCAGATACATGCGTACAGGATCATCAATGCTGATGCCTTCCGGCACAGACAGATTAGCCAGCTCAGATTCGCTGACCTCCTGATCGTCACTATCGTCATCATGGCCTACCAAAGGCAGGACATCCTCATCAGCTGAATTGTCATCAACTAAATCTAACCCCTTGCGTGCAATAACCTCATAGAGGTACTCAACATCCTCAGTAGTAATGTCTTCAATAGTATTAGTGAGGCTCATTACATCGCTATAGGTGAGAACACCCTTATTAGCCTTGCCCTTGCGGATAAGCTCTTCAATTTGTTCTGGAGTTATTTTGCTCGTTGTAGCCATGGTGTCCCCTCCTTCCATAGTTTTTTTAGTTTCCATAGAGTTTTTTGATTTCATTCTTTATCCTTTGACTTTCCATTAATTCCCCAAGAAAACGCTCATCTGCCGACCTCTCGTATTCATCTGCCAACAGACGGTGTTTTTCATATTCCTTTTCCAAACGCAGCCGTCGCATCTGTCTGAGGCAGTCCTGCAGCAGCTTATCCGTATCGCCTTCCGGCAGCTGATGTGCCAAAATACGTGCCAATGCTGTCTGCGCTGCATCATCCAGAATATTATTCAGCTTATCCGTCGTATAACCAATGCCAAGCTCGCACAACCGCTCAAAAAGCTGTGCCAGCACAGCATTCTCAAAGCCGATTTCCTGCACATCCATGCTGCATGCATCACACAGCTGCGGCTGCTCCAAAAGCAGCCTGAGAAGCAGCTCCTCGGCCTGCTGTCCAACGCCGGCGCTTTTTTCTTCGGGCACCACCTGCAACTGCCCAGCCTGCTGTCTGCCACCCTTGCGTGCTGCCTTGCGGTATTCCTCCGCTATCAGGCCTTCATCGATAGTCAGCCGCTGCGCCAATCTTCGGATATGCTCCGATGCTTCAATTTCATTTTTACATTCTAGTAGGAATGGTAGTATATTCGACACAGCTTCAACTTTTCCTGCTAAATTTGCTACATTATTTTGCAGGATTGTTTCATCTATTTGAAAATCTATACCATTCTGCGCTGCCGCCAGCACCTTCTCAAAAGCATCCCTGCCATGCTGGCGAACATATTCATCAGGATCCTTGCCGTCAGGCACACCGGCAATACGCACCTTCAGACCTGCTTCCCTGGCAATGCTCACTGCCCGCACCGAGGCCTTACGTCCGGCGCTGTCGCTGTCATAGCAGAAGATTACTTCATCCGCCAGACGCTGCAGCAGCTTAGCCTGCTCCTGCGAAAAGGCCGTACCCATAGACGCTACCACATTATCAAAGCCGGCAGCATGCAGGCTGATGGCGTCCATATAGCCTTCAACAACTACAGCCTTACCGCTTTTGCGGATTGCCTTCAGCGCAATATCCAAACCGAACAACAAGCGCCGCTTATTGAACCACTGCGTTTCCGCTGTGTTCAGATACTTAGGCGTACTGTTGTCCAGCACACGCCCGCCAAAGCCGACTATACGACCGCGGGCATCGCGGATAGGGATAATCACCCTGTTGCGGAATTTGTCATAATAGCCGCCGCGTCCTTGTGCTGCCAGGCCGGCAGCCTCCAAAACCTGCGGCTGGCAGCCACGCTTGCCCAATGAGGTGACAAGTGCCGTAAAGTTATTCAGCGCATAGCCTATGCCAAAACTGGCAATAATCTCTCTGCTGATGCCACGCCCGGCAAGATATGCCAGCGCCGGTTCACCATAAGCAGTTTTTGTCAGACAGGCCTGAAAGAATTTTGACGCCAGCTCGTTAGCACTGTAAATGCTTTCTCTTTGTTTCTCGCGTGCAATTTCTGCGGCTGTTTTCTGCTTTTCCGGTATCGGGATACCGTATCTGCCAGCCAGCAGCTTTAATGCATCCATAAAGCTGCAGTTTTCGATTTTCATAATAAACTTAAAAATATCTCCGCCCTCATGGCAGCCAAAGCAATAAAACATGCTCTTGCCGGGGTTCACCGAAAAGGACGGTGTTTTCTCTCCGTGAAACGGGCAGCAGCCCCAATAGTTCTGGCCTTTCTTTTTCAACGGCACGTAACCGGAGATTATTTCTACCATATCGGCTGTGCTGCGCACCTGCTCTTTAAAGTTTTCAAAATCTCCGTTCATTACCCTCTCCGCCTCCAACTATATTTCACACATAATTTATATTCAATGTATAAAGGGAAAATCCTCTTTTTTTCTAAAAAAATCTTTTTTAACGCTTGCACCGACTCTCTAAAAATACTATAATAAAGAGTACACTAAAAATTTTTCCTGTTTTTCATGCTACAAGAGGTGATTTATTCATGAAGAAATTTCTTTTAATATTAACTATGCTTGTTATGATGCTGCCTTCGATGTGCTTTGCCGACCCGGTAATCACTAGCGACAGCCGCACCTTTAACCCGCTCACCGGCGTATATGACCTGCAGGGACACGTTTTTGTACAGTTCCCGGCACATGATACTACCTTAACTATTACCGGTGATGCCACCAAGGTATATCTTTATGCTATGGAGGTTCACGGCCAAGGCAATATTCATCTGAGCTTCGGCGATATGAGCTTTGCCTGCGATAAGGTAGATGTATATCATTCTGACAGGACTGCTTATGTAAATGGTAATCTGGTTTTCAATGACAACGTCAACAAAATCACTGCAGACAGCGGCAGCTACTGCTGGAAGACGAAAATTGCAGCCTTCCACGGCAACGTTACTGTCAACGGCCAACCGCATGACGGTGATTTAGCTTATAACGTTATGGAAAAGAGAATAACAGCGCAGTAAATATTTGCACTAACGAAAACAGCCCATGCTTTACAATACGTAAGGCATGGGTTTTATGTTGTAAAAAGCAAGATATGGCATCACTAATATTTTATATGGATAAGGTAGTTATTGCGGGCAGCATCCGCTAATTCCAAAAAAACAAAGAAGAGCTGTCACCTTTTCAGCAACAACTCTTCTTTATATTAGAATCCCTTCTCTACTCTTACACCTATTTTTTCCAATTCGGAAACAATAGCACTAACTTGGGGGCATATTTCCTCTGAACCATCCGTTTTCTTCTTAAAAACACAATGAGACAAATGAACTATATCAACTGTAAAACGCTCCATGGAAGCTATTTTCCGCCTGAGACCTTCTTCGTCACCCAACGATATATCTTTGCACCCATTGCAGGTCCAAAATGCTGCAAGCTGTATGTCTTCTTCCTTATATTTAGAATATACCTTCTCTTTATTAAATAAGATTTTCAAACAACCAGCACCGCTACAGTGAGAAGAACTTTTTAAACAACGTAAAACTGCTATTCTTTTCATATCTCTATGGCATTAAAAATCTAAATAATAAGTCAGGCTAACAGCTCGCTTCGGCAATTGGCTTCCACATGATTCAAACGACTTATCACTATCTACAATATTCTTAACTCTGAAAATTACAGAAGAGTTTTTATCAAATTTATAGCCCATATTAAAGTTGAAATTTACTGCATCCTTATCCTTGCTTGAAAGGGTTTGCAAGCCGTAATACTGAACATTCAAAGATGCATTATATTTGTCGAGCTGATAATGAATTCCTGCAGTACCCATAAATTTATAGTCAGCCTGAGTCCATCCTTTAGCAGCTGATTTTTCTTTAGGATTAGAATAAGTCATACCTACATTATATTTCCATTTACTGTCAATATTTTGCTCGTACAATGCCTCAACACCTGTATTTTTAAACTTATCATTATTCACAAAAGTTTTAGTAGCATCTTTTGAAATTCTGTTTTTGATATCCATATTGAAAACAGCAATCTTTACAGATTTATCATCAAACTGCTTTTTCCAGCCAATTTCACTTAACCAGCCTTCTTCAGGTCTCAAAGCAAGATTACCCGTATATCCATGGCCTGCATTACCAAATAATTCCTCTGCCAAAGGAGTTCTGAATGCTTTATTCACATTCAGGAACAGGCTGCTATTTTCATCAAGTTTATGCAACACATTGAATTGCGGGCAGAATTTATTACCCAGATCACTGATATACACCTGACGACCGCCAACACTTACAGAAGTTTTTTCACTTACCGGAGCATCTAACAGCATATATATTGCAGTTGTATCCTGTGTTCTACGATATTGGCCTTTGGTCTGTGCCATGCGTTCGCTGTCAAAGTTACCGCCAACAACAAGGGAAGCCTTCCCGATATCAAACTTATTATTTATATCAATACCGTAAATCTTGCTCCAGTTATCGGTAGTAAGGCCTTTTTTATCATTTACAATAGATAATTCATAATCCTTCCAATACGTGGACACATTCAAATCCTTATTTTTATATTTTACATTCAACAATCTGGATTCGGCATCAGGATCATTATAGCCATTAGGACCATGGTAGAAGTAATCATTCGAATAATCGCGCTGCATATATACTACATCGAAATGTTCATCGGGAACAAGATGTGCGAAATAGTTACTGCTGTCATATTTGCCACCGTATCTGATATTAGCTGGGACGCTGCTGTTGCCTAAAATGCCATCATGACCTCTTTCGCTGATTTTTCTGCCATCGTACGCAAGAGATAATTTATCAGCCTGGATAGCAATACCACCTTCACGATAACCATGCGTACCATAGCCGCCATAAAGCCTGTTTTTAACAGTATCTTTAAGAATAATATTAACCATACCATCTAATGCGTCAGTACCATAAAGAACAGAGCCACCTCCATTGAGCACTTCGATTCTTTTGATAGCGGTTACAGGAATTGCTGAAATATCTGCTCTACCCTGAATGTTAATAGGTGTGCCATTAAGCATTATTAAAGCTGAAGTTCTCATTCTTGAAGAAGAACCTGTACCTCTAAAATGTACACCATTTTTTGCAGGTGCGGTTGTATCCAGGACCTCCGCCCCCAAAACATTATACATAAAATCCATTACATTAGTTGCGCCGGTTCTTTCGATATCTTTTTCGTTATATACCTGAGTCATAGCGGGCACATCAATATCTTTTTTCTCGATACGCGATGCCGTAACGACCATCTCATCCAGCTTAAATTCTCCTTGAATATTGTCAGCAGCAGCGCAGCAATTAGCAGCAGCTAACATAGAGAAAAGAATACCTGTTGACAAAATTAATTTTTTCTTCACTCAACTCATCTCCTTATTTTTTATAAACAATGTTTGTCAAATCTTCTATTGATTCGCAAACATAGTGAGTAAAACAAACCGTTAGCTTCATCGGTATAAGAATAACATTATTGTTTTTTACAGCTTTTACATCTTGCAGTGATTCATCACTCATATAATCTTTATATACTTGAGATTCTCCTCTGTTAATCTTTTCAATATTCCAATCTATCAAAAGTAAAACATCAGGATTTGCTTTAATGATTTCCTCTTTACTTATGTTCAAATTAGCATCATTAGGTAAATCAGTATCATCCACAGCATTTTTCAGTTGGCTTTTATGGATAACATCATCTACAATCGTACCTTTAAAGCTTCTTGCACCCAAGGAACTTGCTATTATCACACTCTTCTTGTCTGCTTCCTTAATATGCAGATTATTAATTTTCGCTAATCTGCTTTTAAAAGTTTTGATAAGCTCTTCGCCTTTTTCTTCTTCACCTACAGCCTTGGCAACCTGCATAATATAGTCAGGTATATCATCAACCCTTTTAGGATTTTTTATTACAACCGTTTTAATATCAGAGCTTTCTAATGCGTCAATAAAATCCTTTTTAAAGTTTTCCCTTATGATTACAAGATCAGGTTTATTTGCCAGCATAAATTCTATATTTTCTTCTGTTGTCTTGTTGACCGCCTTAGCTTTGTCTACAACATGTGATAAAGCTCTTTCTTTGCCACCTTTGCTAACAGATAAAATTCTCCCGGAATCAACCATATCCAAAAGAATTTCATCAGTGGAGACATGCAAGCTGATAATTCGTTCCGGTTTTTTATCAAAACTAATCCTCTTACCGCGAGAATCTACAATACTATATGCCGTCTTCAGATCACTTTTACTGTTATCGGCAGTATTTCCGCCACAACCAGCTAAAGCAAGAATTACTACCAGAAGTACCAGTGTAATAACTCTATTCACACCGCATCCCCTCCTAAATATAAGACTATTTCTTATTGAATCGCTCTGCTACTTGTGGTATGATTATATCAGATAATTATACTTTTTAAAAGAAACATCTTTTTATAGCGGTATAACTTCTTTTTATGCAAGGATTTGATGTTCAATGGATTTTAAGCAATTAGAGTATTTTTTAGAGACAGCCGATGCCAAATGTATAAGTAAAGCAGCAAAAAAACTATTTGTAACACAGCCTGCTATTAGTCAGAGTATTAAAAGCTTAGAAAGAGAGCTTGATACTAAGCTATTTAACAGAGAAGGCTCAAATATTGTTTTGACAAACTCCGGAGAGATTTTTTATAAATATGCTCGTGACAGCATTCTATGTATTGATACTGCTGTTTCAAAAATAAAAGACCTGCAAGCAGGTAAATCTGGTATTATTTCTATAGGCTCCTGGAACTCAATCGGTTTAGAATATTTACCAAAACTTATGCAAGGATTCCATAAAAAATATCCGAATATCAGGCTAGATATAATTCAAGATGACAAGCAAGCTCTTTTCTCCAGACTTAACTTAGGTACAATAGACCTATGTTTTGCCAGAAAGCTTCCTGAAAACAGCAAATTTACTAAGCTTTCGCTCCCCAATGATTATTTGGTGATCATCGGAAAGAAAGAATTTTTTACAGATTCTAATGACTGCATCAATATTGCTTCTCTCAAAAACACACCTTTCATTATCAAAAAGAATCTTGTAAATTCACTTACTGCTTTATGCGAAAAAAACTCTTTTCAACCATTTATATATTGTTTTTGTGATGATTTAAATACGTTAGTTATGTTGGCCAAAGCAGGCTTAGGTATCACCATCATTCCTAAGTCTTACCTTAGTGAATATTCCGCAGATTGTCTAGCAGTGAAGAGAATTGTTGAACTCAATAAAATCAAGGAATGTTCGATACTCTACAACAAAAGCAATATTTCCTCGTCTGCTAAATTGTTTATAAATTATTTGAGACAGATACAATAAAACACTTTTCTATAATTACAGTAAAGCTAAATTTATCATCCGTACAATTGAAAAGTTATTGGTAATTTTTGCCCCCAATACTAACCAAAAAGTATTGGGGGCATTCTAATAATTTACAGATATAGATAAAAAACAGGCTGTCGTTTTCTTCCGACAGCCTGCATAGCTTTAAAAGTATTCGTTATTATACGTGCGGCATTTTGTGAAAAGCTCGTCGAGCAGCTGCAGCTTCTGCACATCGCTGCATTTGATGCGCCCTGCCTCCCACAGCTCCGTAGCGCTGAAGGTACCAAAGTAAAGCTGAGTAAAGGCGCCCATATCCATGGTAACCTCCTCCTGCTCCAGCGTGCTGACTGCCTCCAGCTTACCCGGCGACATCCGCAGCTGCAGCAGATGATTATTGCGCTCAATCATCTTATCCGTAAGCAGCACAACAACGCTGCCGCTGCTCATGCTTGCTGCTACCGGCAGCTTGGCGAGCGCTGCCCGTGCATCGAGGCAGCGCGCCATCATAAACGGCTGCAGCCTGCCTGTAAGTGCCTGGTCCGCAAAGCCCAGATATGTTTTATCCCACGGCTCCGCCAGCCAGCAAAGCTCCTGCGCTTCACTCTTGTGTCCTGCAGCATATTGCAGCAGACGGTTCTTCGCCGCAGCGTCCTGCGCCAACAGCTCCTGCACGTTGAACGTGCCGTCGCTCAACGTATAAAGCATATAGCCAACTGCTTCTCCCGCACGATAAACAACAGCGCACAGCACATTTTCCTGCGTAACTACCGACAACAGCTTGCGCCATTGGAAAGCGGTGCGCTTAGGCACACCGTTCCACGCTGCGGTAACACTTGCGTAAATATCTCCCAAAGGATTGAAAGGCTGAGCTTTTTCCTCAGTCACAGACTGCTGCAAAGAAGCTAAATCCAGACGTTCTACCGACAGGTCATCACCTATTGCAGGAAGCTGCAGCTGTGCCAGCGGCAGCTTATACTCGTGACGATAATAGCAATAAGCAAATTCGTATGGCAGATAAATTCCGGCGTTGATTGGCATCAGCGTCACAAAGGGGAAGCCCTGCGAGCGCAGCACCTCAAAGGCAGTTTCCAAAAGCGGACGCAGCAGGTGCTGCCCACGTGCTTCCGGAGCGGTGGCAATGCCCACAAGATACGGCAACAGCATCTCCTGCCCGCGCAAACGCAGCATATAGGGATTGACGTGCAGCATTGTGCGCAGTCTTTCGTCCTCGCCAACCTTGTCAAAGCCACCGATAACCATATTGTCCTTGCCGCAGTACTGCTCAAAATAGTACTGAAAGAAAGGCTCTGTCTTTTTTTCAAAGCAGTAATCCCAAAGCTCCTCCGCCTGGTACATACGCTCCTTGCTCACGACACGGTAAATCATAAGCTACCTCACCCAATAATTACATTATATTTTTTCACCATAAATTCCGGATGCAGCGCCATTTTTGCCTCACGCAGACCGGGATGTCCCATATCCTCCTCACGGTTGAGATATTTTACATCCGTCCAGGCATGAGCGGCGAACTCCTTGGTAATAGCAGTATACAAGCCGCGTACATCATGACGCGCCTTTTCTACATGCAGCACCGCTGTATCGTCGTTAATCTTCTTGCCAAAGCTGAATGCTTGAATTTTACCGTCGAAACGGATTGCACCGCCGCGCAGCTCCAGCTGTTCAAAGCTCAGAAAGGCCTCCTGGATAGCATATTTTTCGCACAGCAGCGAAGGATCCTCCGCCATATGCTCATCGCACCAGCGCTCGCCGAAGTTCAGGCATTCCATCATATTATCCATAGTAATCGGCTCATAAACGAAATCCGGATGTGCCTTGACAAAAGCATTGTAGTGATTCTTCTGTCCGTGCAGCTTGCGGCCGGAAAGCGTTGCCAGCTTTTCCTGCAGATATACATAATCCCAGTTATCGCGGTCTTCTTCATATGTCAGACCCGGCATCACGCGCTCAAAGCGCTCCTTGGTAAAATCATAGATACCATGCATTTCAAACGGTTTGCCCTGGTGCTCCTCCTTCAGCTCCTGCATCAGACGCGGCAAATCCTCATCGCGTCCGCCAAAAGGCTGAATGTAAAAATCAACGTTGTTGCGTTTAACCTTCAGCAGCAGGAAATCGTGCGCTACGCACCAATAAATATGATAGCAGTCACGCCAGACAAAAAGATTGGAAAAGGCACATTCGCTGCCATTTTGATGTGATTTTGATATATAGCTTTCAAACAAAGGCTTTTGTGCCAATGTTACAGGTTTAAATTCTAAAATACTGATAACCCCCTAAAACTCATTACTGCTTGTATATTATAGCATATGAAATATAGCTTGCGGCAGCGTATTTGCATTTTTAACATTAACTTCACAAAATAGATAACTACTATCCATTGCCTATATTATAATATGCTGTTTCAGCTTTTCTGTAAAGTATGCACAAAAAAGTGCTTCAGTTACCAAAAGGTTACTGAGCTGTCTTAGGTTTACGCACAAAATAACCGCACAGCTTTTACACCGGCGGTTATCTTAGCTGTCGATTAATTCGACACGCATAAACTCGTTATATCATTACAAAGTCCAGCTTAATTAAACTGACGCAGGCGCTTTTTGACCTGCTCTGCCAGCAAAATACCGGCAACAGCCGTCAGCAACTGCGGTACGCTCATCGCAAACATCACTGTTTTACGCAGCGCAGGATTCGGCAGGGTCAAAAAGCTGACTACCACCCAGGCTGCCAGCAGCATAATACAGGCCTTTGCCAACGGCGGCACGCATAAAGACAGCTTGCGCCTGCCCTTAAACTGTCGCACAAGCAGCACAAAGATAAAGTTGCCCAGCCAGATTACAGGAATCAAAAGCGGCAGCAGCACCTGCCCCTGCACATAAGCAGTCAGCGGCAGCAAAAATGCCAGCAGGAGTGCTGTCTTCAATCCGTTGAGCTGCAGCGTCAGCACCAGCATCATATGCACCAAAGTACCGATGATAAACGTGGAAAGCATTTGCGGCATCGGCAGCACCAGACGCAACGACTGCAGCGCCAGCGCCAAGGCCACCAGCAGTGCTCCCCGCACCAGCTTGCTGTTATTCATGCTTAGCAGGGCATTCCTTAGCTACAAACGCCATATATGCATCCTGCAGCTTTTGTGTCAGCTCGCCAACCTTGCCGTCAGCAACGAAACTGCGGTCAATTTTGGTAACAGGCATAAATTCGCAACGCGGTCCGCAGAGGAAGGCTTCGTCTGCTTTGAGGGCGAAGTCCTTGTCAAAGGCTCTTTCGATAATCTGCAGGTCCAGGTCTTTAGACAGGCGTTCCATCAGCAGACGGCGGGTAATATTTTTATGGATAAAGTTGTTTTCGGGATGAGTCCACAGAATACCGTCTTTATAAATGAAGAAGCTTGCTTCCGTGCTTTCGGTAATTTTACCGTCGCGAACAAACAGGGAATCAAAAGCATTGCCGATAACAGCCTTCTGTTTCGCCATTACCTCCGGCAGACGGTTCAGAGTATTGATATCGCAGCGCGCCCAGCGTACGTCCTCAATAGTAATAACATTTACACCCTTAGCACGCTTTTCAGCCAGTGCCTCGCGGTCAACCGGTACAGCATACATAGTCAGATGCGGAATGCTCTGCTCAGGATAAGCCAGAGAATAAGCACCGCTGCCACGGGTTACCTGCGTATAGATTTCGCAGTCCTGCAGACCGGTTGCGGCCAACAGGCTTTCATGGAACTCTACGAGCTCTTCAATCATGTAAACGCCGGGGATTTTTACGGCGATTACAGAATCGAATAAATTGTTCATATGCGGCAGCAAAGCAAAGCAGCGGCCGTTATAAACCGGTACAATTTCAAAAACGCCATCGCCGAAGTTATGGCCGCGGTCGTTAACGTCAATAAACGCTTCAGCCTCCGGCATAATCTCGCCGTCTACCAAAACTAATTTTTCTTGTTGATTTTCGTTCATGTTTATTCCTCCAAATGCGATAAGTCACAATAAATTAACATAATAAAGCATTATTTATGCAATAATTCCAGTCAAAAATATTGTATAATATATATTGAGATTATTTGTTTTGCAGTCTACAGAGCTTGTAAAAAGCTAATGACTACATTTCAATTATTATACACCATTTAAAGCCATTTTGGCAAAAAATATCGCAAAGGAGATTCCCATGACGCATCTGCCAACTATTATTAATGATTTAGCAATGATTTTGCTCGTAGCCGGTGTCACAACAATTCTTTTCAAAAAAATCAATCAGCCGCTGGTACTTGGCTACATTGTTGCCGGCTTCATCACCGGTCCGCATTTCAACTTCTTCCCGACGATTACCGACAAAGCCAACGTCCACGCCTGGTCCGAAATCGGTGTTATCTTCCTGCTGTTCGCGCTGGGACTAGAGTTCAGCTTTTACAAGCTGAAAAGCGTAGGCAGTACCGCCTTCATCGCCACCGCGGTAGAAATCGGCGGTATGCTGGCCGTAGGCTACTTCGCCGGTACGCTGCTGGGCTGGAACCATATGGACAGCCTTTTCCTTGGCGGTATGCTTTCTATGTCCTCCACCACGATTATCATCAAAGCCTTTGACGATTTAAAGCTCAGGGCGCAGCGCTTTACGGAAATCGTTTTTGGCGTGCTGATTATTGAAGATATCGCCGGCATCGTGATGATGGTGCTGCTGGCAACTATGGCTGTAGCCAGCGCCGATGTTTCTACGATGGAGCTGCTGCTCAGCATCGGACGTCTGATTTTCTTCCTCGTTTTATGGTTTGTCCTGGGTATGTATCTTGTCCCCAGCTTCTTTAAATGGGCCAAGCAGCTGATGAACGAAGAAACTCTGGTAGTTGTTTCCATCGGCCTGTGCCTTGGCATGGTTGTGCTGGCAACTCAGCTTGGCTTCTCTTCCGCTTTGGGTGCCTTCATCATGGGCTCTTTGATTGCCGAAGCGCCTAACGCCGAAAAAATCGAGCACCTCGTTGCGCCTATCAAGGATTTGTTCGGCGCAGTCTTTTTCGTGTCCGTCGGCATGATGGTAGATCCCGCTATCCTGCTGGAGCAGGCGCTTCCTATCTTCGTGCTGGTAGTAGCAACAATTATCGGCAAGCTGATTTTCTCCACTGGCGGCGTGCTGGCCTCCGGCCAAAGCCTCTACACCTCTGTACACTGCGGCTTCAGCCTGGCACAGATCGGTGAATTCTCCTTTATTATCGCTTCCCTCGGTATGAGCCTTGGCGTAATCAGCAGCTTTTTATATCCGATTATCGTAGCGGTATCCGTAATCACTACCTTTACTACACCCTTCTGCATCATGGCAGCCGAACCCTTCTACCAGCTTGTGCTGAAACTGCTGCCGCCGCAGGCTAAAAGCTGGCTGGACCGTTACACCGGCACCAATACCGATGATGACAAGGATCAGGACTGGAAGAACCTGCTGACCGGTTATACGATGCGTATGCTGATTTTTATCACCCTGCTGGCAGCTATTGCTTTGGGTGCAGAATATTACCTGCTGCCTTATTTGGGCAACACGCTGAAACTGCCGTACAGCAGACTGCTGACCGCTGCAGCCACCTTTATCATCATGTCACCGATTTTGCGTGCTGTGCTCGTCAACCGCGCCGGTAATGGTGATTTGTTCTCCAAGCTCTGGTTTAAGAAGCGTGCCAACCATCTGCCGCTGATGTTCCTGGTATTCGGCAAGCTGCTTGTAGCATCTGCTTCGCTGTACTTCATCTTCCACACTCTGCTTAATCTGCACGGCTTCCTGGCCTGCGTATCCATATTGCTGGCAGCGTACTTCATCTCCTCCTCCGACTGGCTGATGAGCGAATACCTGCGCATTGAATCGCGCTTTTTGGTAAACCTTAACGAAAAGCACATGCGTAAGCATCGTGAAAGTGCTCCCGATGACAGCCGCACCTGGTTCGACGAGGACCTGCAGCTTGTTTATTACGATTTGCAAAAGGACTCGCCGATTAAGGGGCGCAGCCTGCGCAGTCTGGGCTTCCGCGAAAGCTATGGCTGCAACGTTCTGCAGCTTTTGGGCAGCCACCGCACCGTTGATATGCCCGGTGGCGAGCAGATAGTTGAGCAGGGCGACAAGCTGCTGCTTATCGGTACCAGTAGTCAGCTGCAGGTTTTTGACGCTGCTGCAAGACAGCGCAGCTTAGGCCTGGAGCGCTGCGACCTGCCGCAAAGCCTGCGTGAATTTATGCTTGATAATCACCAGAACAAACCGGAACAACAATTCCTCTCCCTGGCGATTACGATTGATAAGCATTCTCCTATTTTAGGAACCTCGCTGAAGGCTGCCGATTTGCGCAACAAGTGGAGCTGCCTCGTCATCGGTCTGGAGCGTGGTGCCTTTACGATTACCAACCCTCACGTTTCACTTGTTTTTGAAGAAAATGACCTGCTGTGGGTATTGGGCAAGCAAAAAATGATGAATACTCTAATCAGAGAAGAGATTTTGTAATGACCGCTTTCTAACGCTGCTTCCGCTACGTTACCTTGTGAGAGTTATCAGTGCGTTAACCACAACGTCCCTATTCAGCCGCTGCTTTTCGCAGCGGCTTTTTTTCATGCGATTATCCCGCGCAGCTGCAAGGCCTTCACTGCGTCCTCCATCGTCTGCATGCCGTAACGCGCGCCAGTTTGCAGATAAGACTGCAGCTGATGCGTACGCCCCTCACGAATCAGATTGCGCATAGCAGGCGTTGCCACCAGCACCTCAAAGGCTGCCGCTCTGCCTGCTCTGTCGCAGCGCGGCAGCAACCTTTGGCAACAAATTCCCAGCAGACAATCAGCCAGCTGCGTACACACGTGCTGCCTGTCAGGCAGCACATCAAGAATTCGGTTTACCGTGCCTGCAGCGTCCTGCGTGTGCAGCGTTGCCAAAACAAGGTGGCCTGTTTCCGCCGCCGTCAGCGCAATACCAATTGTTTCCGCATCTCTGAGCTCGCCCACCATAATCACATCCGGATCCTGCCTCAGCGCACTGCGCAGACCGCTGGCAAAGCTTTTGGTATCACGCCCCACCTCCCGCTGGTTAATCAGCGCCAGGCCAGGAGGATAAACGTACTCTATCGGGTCCTCCAGTGTCAGGATGTGCACAGCACGCATTTGATTTATCTGCTGCACCAGCGCCGCCAGCGTTGTACTTTTGCCACTGCCTGTAGCCCCTGTAACAAGCAGCAGTCCCTGCCTGCTGCCCGCAAGCTGGCTGACAATTTCCGGCAGGCCCAGGCTGCGGCAGTCGGGAATTTCGTGCGGCAGCAGGCGAATTGCCGCTGCATAGCCATTGCCAAGACGATATACATTAAGGCGGCAGCGCTCCTGCATACTGTCACTAAAAGCTGTATCCACCTCGCCATTTTGCAATAGCTGTCGCTTTTCCTGTTCCGGCAGCAGGGCAAGCAACGCCTTCTCCAGCTTTTCCCGGGAAATAACTGCGCTTTTTAAAGGCTGCAGGCTGCCATCTATGCGCACCATCGGCACACTCGCAGGCGTAAGATGCAAATCGCTGGCTCCCATATTCCGTGCCAAAAGCAGCAGCTTATCAAGCATTGTCAGCCTCCCCGGTGATACCAACGCGCCACAATTCTTCAACCGTAGTTGCCCCCTGCAGCACCTTCGCTACTCCGTCGGCGTACAGGCTGCGCCAGCCCTGCCTACGTGCCTCCTGCAAAAGCTCTGCTTCATCAGCACCATTCAGCAAAAGCTGTTGCATGCGTTTATCCACCGTAACCAGCTCATGCAAGGCCAAGCGACCTCTGTAGCCTGTGCCATGACAATGCTCGCAGCCATGAGCCTGCAGCACCTCCAGCTTTTCATCCGCCCTGCGCCCCAGGTACTGCAGCTCCGCTGCAGTTGCGAAGCGCCGCTCGCCGCAATGGCGGCAAGGGCGGCGCAGCAAACGCTGTGCCAGCACGCCGCGTAATGCAGCCGCTAGCAGATAATCGGCAATCCCCATGTCCAGCAGACGATAAACCGCCCCTATAGCATCATTCGTATGCAGCGTACTCAGCACTAAATGTCCTGTCAGCGCCGCATGTACCGCCATCGCCGCTGTTTCCTCATCCCTGATTTCCCCCAGCATAATCACGTCCGGGTCCTGACGCACCACCGAGCGCAAGCCTGCGGCAAAGGTCAGTCCGCTTCTGCGATTTACGGCCACCTGATTAATCCCCGCCAGCTTATATTCCACCGGGTCCTCCAAGGTGATAATATTATTGGCCGCCGCATCAAGCTCCTGCAGCGTCGCATAAAGCGTTGTCGTTTTGCCGCTGCCCGTAGGCCCGGTCAAAAGCACCAAGCCGTTCGGCTGATGAAAAAGCTGGCGGTAGCGTTGTAAATTGCTCTCGCTGAACTGCAGCTGTTCCAGCGATAGCAGATTATCCTGTCGCTGCAAAAAGCGTATGGCCAGCTTTTCGCCATTGACGGTCGGCAGGCTGGACAGACGCAAATCAACCTCAGTGTCGACATATTTAAGGAGCATGCGTCCGTCCTGCGGCACTCTTTTTTCAGCAATATCCATGCCGCTCCACACCTTTAGCTGCGTCAGCAGCGTGCTTTGCTGGGCGCGTGGCAGCACGCAAAGCTGCTGCAGCAGGCCATCTACACGAATGCGCACGCGCACTCCCTGTTCATCAGGCTCGATATGCATATCACTCGCCCCCTGCGCCAAGGCCAGGTGCAGTAAATCTTCTGCCAGTTTATTATTACGTAAGCCTTCCATTGCATCACCTCATTTTTCTTATGTTGAATTTTATTGTAGCACAAAAAAAGCGAAATGCAATACAATAATTTTAAATTTTCTCTATTTTCACAATTTTCTCTTGAAATTATTCTCCGCCTGCGTTACAATGAAACATGAATTCTACTATACAGCATTCGTTATCTTGCTCTTAACAGATAACACCGAAAGGAGCTCATTATGTTAAAACGTTTTTTCCCATTAATACTCAGCAGTCTGCTGCTCACTTTAACTATGCCCTGCAACGCCCAAAGCACTCTCATCAATCCCTTTGTACCCTCTCCCGCCGCCACAATCAGCAAAACACCTGCAGGAAACGTTCCCGCAGCAGCACCGCCAGTCTGCGAACGACTGGCCTGCTATCCCCTGAGCTATGCCAGAGCCAAGGACGTGCAGGAAGCGTTGACGCCACACTTCGGCACCAAGCTGGGGCTGGATACTATCACCAACAGCCTCATCCTTTTGGGAGATGAGCAAAACCACGCACGCTTAAGGCAGCTGCTGCCCAAGCTGGATATAGCAACAAGACAGGTAACACTGGAAGCCAAAATCATCGCCGTCAGCCGTGAGGACAGTAAAAACATGGGCGTGCGCTGGGACTGGGATACTATTCCCCAACGAAAGCAGGAAACGAACAATGGTGACAGCGACAGCAGCAATTATGACGGCAGCTTCAAATTTTGGCGTGGCTTTGCCTTCCGCTTCAACGCTACGCTCAATGCCCTCATCAATAGCGGTAAGGCGCGCATTTTGGCAACGCCGCGCATCATCACTATCCCCGGCAAGGAGGCCAGTATTTTTATCGGTGACCATATCCCTGTGCAGACCGAAAAGCACGACAGCAGCGGCAGCTACACGGCAACGGAATATCTGGACGCCGGCATCAAGCTGCAATACGCTCCTATCATCAGCGAGGATGGCAGAATGGTGACCGCCAGCGTCCACACTGAGGTAAGCACGCCTGTGCTCATCAGCGAATTGAAAAACTATCGCATCACCAGTCGTACTGCCGACACCAACGTGCGCATGTACAGCGGCGAAACGCTGGTTATCGGCGGATTGATAAGCGAGGAACAGCAGCGTACTATGCAGAAGGTGCCTTTTTTGAGCAAGATTCCACTTTTGGGCGAACTCTTTAAAAACCGTTCGCGTTCGCACAGCAAGACGGAGGTTTTGCTGCTTTTAACGCCGCACATTACGGAAGCAGGCGCTTCACCGGCAATTTATAATGAGGGGCTGGAGAAGGAGGAAGGGAAGTAGCAGGTAAATACGTTGGATGCTTACAACCTGTTTTCGCTGTAATCTGTATTTTGTCAACCACCATTCCTCAAAAAGAGCGAGTAAACTCCATGTCGCTCTCACATGGAGTTAAGCCTGTAGATAGTAACTCCAGATGCTAGCGGAAAAAAGTATATCCGTAACCGGAAATCCAAAAAAATGATTAAGGCTATTTGTTTACCCACTAATGTTGATCAAGAGCAAAAAAGACCACCGCCGGTGGTCTTTTTTTCATGTAGGTACGTTTTACGGTTGACTGTTTGACGCTTATGAAAGGACTTAATTATACAAGTCAGCCAGCGTCACAAGCGTCACTTCGCCACGCTGCGCTGCTTGCAGCAAGCCATCAGTAAAACCGCCTTTAGAAAAAATATAAAAATAATACTTTGTTCCCTTGCCAAAAACTCTTGCGTAATCACGTAAAAGCTCCAGCTCATCTAAACCGATTTTCTCATTACGATATTTACAGGAACCGATAATATAAGCATCTGGTGTAATTCCGGTTGCAACAATATCAATCTGCACCTGCTTTTTCTTTTGTGCATCTGTTCCCCACCATTGCCCGATATCAACAAGCTCTATAGGCAAGCTCTTCGCATAATACAGCAAGTAATCCTGACACATTTTTTCAAAAACAAGGCCCATGTAATCTGAAAAATAGCGTTTTACCATTTGCGAATAAATCCTTGCAATCCTGCCAGAATCAATGGCATTCACATTATTCGGCACAAACTTATACCAGAAACGGAAAAAATTATCTGCTAAAAGATAAATCGTCTTGCGCCCTGCTTTTTCTGTGAGCGGCGTTTCCTTTTTGACTATTCCTAATTCCATCAATGTTTTTAAGTACTTTAAAACAGTTGTGCTTGTCTCCTGCACTTTACCGCAGATATCAGCAGCTCGCGATGAACCTTCAGCAATGGCTTTAATAATAGCATTATAAATTGCAGGCTCACGTAACTCCTGCTTAAGCAAATTAGCTGGTTCTTCATACAAATAACCCGAACGATCAAACAAATTGGTCAGCAACGCTTCATCAATATCTTTCTTTACGCCCAGCTTGTTAATATAATGCGGCACACCACCAGTAATGCCATAAATCAAAGCATTGTCTTCATACGTCAGCTCAGGATGGAATACGGCTGTCTCTTTATAATCCAGCGGCTCAATTTTAAACTGACCTGTTCTTCTGCCATATAGCGGACTTTCCTGCCCCAGTACCTGATTTTCCATGAAGCTCATAGATGAACCACACAAAATCAAATAAAGTTTTCCCTTGCTCCATTGATGATCAATTAAATGCTGAAGCATTGCTGAGATAGCAGGCTTAGCTTTTGCTAAATAAGGATATTCGTCAATAACAAACACAAGCCTCTGCTCACGCGCCAACTCTGTTATCTCTGCCAAGGCATCATCATAACTTTTAAACTCCGGCGCAACCACAGCGTCAGGCTTTTCGTAACTCATAATTGCTTTTGATAAAGCCTTTAAATTTTCTTTCCCCGTTGTATTGAGCGCAGAAAAAAATATCGTTGGCTTATCTGCACAAAACTTGTTAATCAAGGCTGTTTTTCCTACACGACGACGGCCATAAATAATCAGGCACTCAAATTCTTCATCTTCATAACGTGCATTAAGCTTGCGCAATTCCTCTTCACGACAATAAAATTTTTCCATCTGCTTCACCACCATTCAAAATTATATAACTCACGATTATGTTACTTATAAGTATGTTACTTACGAGTATTATAATTTAGAATGGAGAAATTTGCAAGGGGTGGGCTTTTAAATTTAAAACTTGCGCACGTGATAAAGGTTAAAAATAGTGTAATAATGAAACCAAATATTCCACTAATAGGAGACTCCCAAAATTTTCCAGTAAAAAGCTGAGTAAAATTGCAAATAAGAAAATGAATAATAAAACTCTCTAAGAGAATATATTTCCACAGACGTTTGATATTATGTAACATAAACATCACTTCTCCTATCTCTGATAATTCTATTTATATTGTTACGCTAGTTAAATATATACATTCTTTTATATGCACCAAGATCAGGTTGATATAGCCATATAGAAAAGTAATTATTTCCAGTAGCTAGTGACATGATTATCATAAATATAATAGGTAGATAAATGAGAGTGACTCTATTGAATTTCTTATTCGCAACTACTGAAATAATAGTTGCTATAATATAACTAAAACTTCCCACATGCAAAATATAGCAAAAATGCATTTTGTCCTTTGAAAACTCAATAATTCAGCTAATTTTAGTGCACTAAAACAGCCCGTTGAATGTATAACGGCAATTTACCGACAAAATCATTTATAAAATCCTGAATCTGTTCTTCAGTATGGGTAAATTTATCCAGCAGGCTTTCCAGCATGGCAGTCATTAGTAGCTGCAATGCACTTGAAAACTTAATATCATCCAACTCCTGGCACATAATGTAAAAAAGCTCGCCAAGACTACGGTCATCAGAGTTCTCTCTTTGGCTGAGCGCAAGGAACATATAGCGCACAAAAACAGTTGCGACATGTGCTGTTAACGCATCATAGCTTAAGGAATGACATTCTTTGACAAGGTTGAGATAGGATTTACAGGTTTTGAAAAACACTTCTATCTGCCAGCGCTTGCCATAGATGCGAATAATTTCGTTCTCCGTAAGCTCTGGATTGGTGCAGATGAGAGCTACCCAATCTTTTCTGTTGCTTTTATTCCTAACACAGACGATTCTGGACGGTATTTGGGTGGAACCTTTAGTGACCATGACATCTACGGAAACAAGATACCTGCTACGGCCACGACGTTTAGGGCAACTGTTGAAGATTTGCTTTAAGGTCATTGCCTTGCCTTCATATTCGTAGCGTATTTTAGGGGATTTTTTAACCATGGCAATAGCATTCAAACCCAAGTTTTTAACATCAACAAGCTGATCTGGGCTAGAAAACCATGTGTCGAACAGAACATAATCAGCAGTATGGCCTGCAGCCATAGCTATTTTAAGCTGTTCTAACATAACATGTGTGCCTTTTGCCCTTGTCCTTTTGCGCCTTCTGGCTGCTAGAGAGCGACCATCAAATATTTTGCTTTCGCAAGCAACATTCTTATCGTTAGCAGAAGCCAGAAATGTGCTGTTTACCGGAATAAAGGTGTTGCCGTCAGTCCAGCCCAATGTCAGCAATCTGTAGCCAAGCTTGTAGTTACCATTTGTATGGTCAAAAACTTTGGAGCAGAGCTCTGTACATTTGCCGCTGATCCTTTCAAAAAGGCTATCATCAATAATGAATGCATTAACTCGCTCCTCGCTTGTGAGGGGCGTGAGGATGTCGACTACCTTTTTGGCAAGCGTTGTTGTAAATTTTTCCCAGTTGATTCTAGGGTCATTGAAAAATCTATAGAAAGTGTTCTTGCTGAAATTCTCTTTAAAAGTGCCGAGCTTGTGCTGCATGTACATGCTTTGACCGGCAAATATGTTCTCAACCTTGTATTGCAACAATTTGGTAGGTGAAATACCATTTTCTTTAGTGAAATTGCACTTGTTAAGAAGCTTTCCAATATTAAATTTAGAAAAAACAAGAAATGTTATTTTTTAGTTCCTTTACATCATTGTTTTGTGATAAAATAGACATGGCATAAACTGCCCTTTGCTATGTTTTTGTTTGCACTTTAATTATACCAAAGGGATGCGGTTTATGCCTTTTTTATTGGCTGAATTATTGAGTTTTCAAGGTTCTATGCTTTATTTAGGTGTGGGAAGTCTTAGTTACTTAGGTGTGCAACTTCATTATACAATCTACCACCTAAAAATCTTAGCAAGAAATCACGGAAACAGAACCGTTTGAACTGATAGCACGACAACAATCAACATACACTTCAATAAAGTCGTAACCACCACGCATAGCAATAGAACGAGCTTTCTCAAGTCCGCCAGGAAGCATTTGACCACCCTTATAATGTTCAATTATCTGACCAGTTATATCCAAAGTGTGAACCTCGTAGGGTTTACCAAGATAGCAAATAGAAACGATACCCAACATAATGCCGGTGATTTCAACTTCTGGGAACTCACTTCTAATGGTATCTACGATTTCATTTACTTTATGCTGATTATGAACGTGACCACCAGCATCGAGCTTGTGCATCGCCTGCATATATTCTTTAGAGCGAGGCTTGCGAAGCAATCTGTCTAACTTCATCTTGTCCATTTGCTGAGTCTGTTGGGTTTGCTGCTGCGTTTGAGTAGCGCTCAAGATGGTGTTTGTTTGCTGTTGGGTTTTGGGTTGTCTTAACATTGGTTTCGGCATTGTTCTATTCCTCCTATTATCTAATTTCTATGGTTGCACCGATAGCTTCAAATGTATTTTTAATCTGCATAGCTTCAGCTTCGGTTATATTTTCCGTTAATGTCGAAGGAGTGCGTTCAGATAAGTTTTTAGCTTCTGCAAGACCTGCCCCAGTCAACATTCGGATTTCCTTAATCATATTTAATTTGTTTCTTCCGCAATTAACTAAAACAACTTTCTTATATGGATTATTTACAAAGGAGTCATTTTTTAACTGTCTTCCACAAGCTCGGCAAAAACGAGCTATTTCTTCATTTTGAGTTCCGCATTTATGACAAAACATTTATTCAACCTCCTTTTGTTGAAGCTCCGCATTTTCCACAGAATCGTGCGTTCGCTTCTAATTCAGAACCGCAAGACGGGCACACAAGTCCTCCTCCGGGAGCCTCGCCTGTAAGTTCAAACAAGTGAAGCTCACAAGTTTCAATTTCATATTGCAACTGAGCTATATCCTCTGGAGGCAAAGAATATGTGGGAATCTGTTTTAGCCTTTCAAGCTGTTCTTTTGTTTTCTCTACAGAAAAGGAAGAAACCTTCTGTTGAATCATCTGTGCAAGTTCATAATCTATAGTAAGTTCTTCGTCACCACTTTCTATAGGCTCTGCATCATATGAATCGCCATCATCTTCGTCGTTATACATAATTGGTGAAGATGTCAGATTATATTCTTTGTTCTTGCGACGGTAAGCTTGCTCTGTTTCAAGCAATTCTTTGTAAACTCGTGCCCAATCAAAAATATCTTTTAACTGACATTCTATTTCTTGGTCCGTCAAAGAGGAAACGAAGCGTTCCATCTTTTTTATCATAGCAATCCATCCAATCTTTAGGATTTAACACTTTTCAAAATAAACACTATACCGATAATCATTACAACTACCGGACCGAAAGCAACCAATACAGCAGATAACTGAGATAATCCGTTTACAATGGAGCCGAAATGTTTTTCAAGCATCCAAATTCCGCAAACATAGACGATAGCTTTCAAGAAAGCTGCTCTCAATATTCCTACCACTTTACTTTGTGAGAACAGCAGAAGCGCACCAATCGCACCAATTCCTGCGGTGCTGTTTTTCTTAAAAAGAGAAACTATTAACATAGGGATTGTTCCAACCGAAAGCAAAGCGATGGCACTTCCTATTACGGATACAATCCATTGATACACCGAGGAACCTTTTATTACATAGTTAAGCAATAACAATGATGCAATGGCAACTACAACGCCGGTAAACAAATTAACCATAAACTTCCCGGTTGCACTACCTTGGGTTAATGGAAGGAGCATTATTATCTCTATTGTTGCTGAAAGAATAACCGTGTCTAAAAATGATACTGAAGCAGATAGTGGACTTTCGGAAAAGACTTTTTGCAAAGACCCATAATCCGCTATTTCATTTAAGAAGGGAATACCTCCACAAATCCCCTCAAAGAATGAAGCAAGTTCTGAAAAAGAACCCAAACTTAAAATCAAGAAGGCATAAGTAAAGAGTAGTCCTATCGCTGCAGCAACATTTTCGCTAACATCCGATATTCCGTCTGTTCCAACTCTACCCAAGAAACCTGCGACCACCAAGAACACGCCGATAACAAATAGAGTTGATAATACAGAGTACATATGGTTAATACCTCGGCAATCCTTTTTCCAAAGCTTCGAGTGCCACTTTTGGTGATTCTCTCAGAAAAACAAGATAGTTATATGCTCCGAGCAAGGATAACGGATAATTTGAATTTAATTGTTCTGCTGTGAAGCCTTCGACAGAAATTGCTGTGTATTTACTTTTCCATTTTCCACATTTTATGACATCTATAAATTCAGAAAAAATATCCGTATATCTTGACAACTTCAGCAAAGTCTTTATTGCCGCTTTCAGCTTCGGTTCAAACTTCTCCAATACAAATGTCACAAGTTTCTCATCAAAAGTATGATACTCATACGACTTTTCTTCAACGGCATAAAGCAGAGGAATGAGGTTAGCTTTTTTTGTTGCTGAGTACGATACGCCAACAATCGAAGACCAAGTTCGTCCAGTAGCAACGATTTCTTGATTTTGATAAAGAAATCTCAACTCCCACTCGCTTATGTTTGAGGATGATATATTTCGCATAAATGATTCGATAGTCTCAAACTGAAAGATAAAATCCGAACTATCGCCAGCAATAATTTGTCGTTGCCCACCAATTTCCGTTTCTTCTGAAAAATGAAAACTAAGAAGTTTTACATCGTGATTAGTAGATAACAAATAGGCAATAATAGCACCTGGTGTAAAGTCAGAACGTGCAAGCAACAAATCATTTAATTCGTATTGCTCTACGCAGGAATCATATACTATTTGTGTTTTCTTTACTATTTTCATTATCTCACCTTCACTTCAATATTATATTTTTGTTCCATTCTTGCTGCAAAGTTCTTGTATGACTTTAATGCAGTATCGGATGCACCTGGTAAATCAATAATGATTTGTGAGTCGATTTTAGCTGTTTGGTCAACACATTCGGCTTTTAGTTTATTATAATCTTCATCACCCATACCGGGAAGCCTTTCCGGCACATAATCATTATCAATCTTTGCTGTGTTAATCTCTTTAATTCGTTCTTCGATGCAAAATTGTGTGGAAAGGGGATAAGCATCACAATTCTCTAATTGAACAATTTCGCTGGGTTTTCCTTCAACGAGTTCAAACGACATATCCTTAAAGTTTCCCTCACCAAGAGAAAATGCTCTTGATATGCCCGCTTTGTCATCCTCGTTTGTGAGCAGTTTATCACCGACATAGACATTTGAATGTTCCACTTCGGACAACAATCCACTTCCGTCAGCTTCTTCAATCTTTTTTATGGTTTCTGCTGAGTATTCACAATTCTGCAACTCGCAATTTTGCAAATCAAACTTAATGTCCTTTCCACTTTGCGAAACATCAGATTTAGAGTCGTGTCCATTAGCATCGCCAATTCGCAAAGCAAGACTTTCAGACCGCAATTCTGCTAACACCTCTGGTTTAAGCGAACCATCCTTATTCATAATAAAGGAAGTATCAAACGTGATTCGCTCTGTGGGATTAGCTTTATTAAAGTCATCGACACCTTGCTTCAATCTTGAAATCGCAGTTTCCCATTGTTCAGCACTTGAAAGATTAGTTACCCCAGAATTTGATTTACTATGAAGCAAACAACCAAGAGCCACCTCGTCGGCATTTACTTCTTTGGATTCGATAAATTCTCTGTCTCTCAATGCGTGAATGGCTGCTTGCAAAGAATGTGCATCACGTATCTGTTTTGCAGACAACTCACCATTAAACTTGTCAGCATCAATGTTAGCATCCATTCCTGTGTCGTGATATATAGCCACCATCTCTACGGTTTTGCTATCTATATTAGAGGAATACAATCCGTTGTAATTATTTTCCGCAAAATGTTCAGATAACACTTCTGCAGCCTCAACAGATTTTTCTCTAACTTTTTCGATATGACCACTTTCTAAATCATTATGTTCCTTATATGTATCAAAACCTCCATCTTTAATTTTTTTTGCTATTTCCACACCATTTTCGTAAGCAGGAGCGACTTTTTCTTTGATTTGTGCTATCTCTTCCGCTTCAAAAACTTCTTTTGGATTTCTTAACTCTTTGAAGTTTATGATTTCGTTCTTTTTCTCATCTACTTCCGATGTAAATTCACTAACTGCAACCTTGTCAAAAACAGCCCCTTTTTCGGGATGAGTCTCACTAAAATCTGCAGTTGCTCCTTCATAATTATCATCAAACTTGATTTCTGCTTTGGATTTTTCAGCGGAAGTAATTTTATCTTTGATTACTTGCCCATAAGCACGAGCATTGACTTCAACAAGCTGATTGCGATACTCCATATAACTGGCATAGTCGTTTCCAGGCGATTGATAATTATCAAAGTTTTCTCTAAATGCCAAATCTCGCTCGTTTTCCAACTTATCTGCTCGCTGATGTTGATATTTGTGGCGATATTCGTGAGAAACTGTATCAGCAATTCCCACCGAATCATCCAAACAATGTTCGTTTATGAAAATAGAATTGTTGGTGGGGTCATAGTATCCACGCTCAATCATTCCATCCTGCGGAGGTTTATTGAAGAACACAATTCTTGGCTTATCTTCAACGCCGAGGATTTCAGCATTATAATCAGCCAACTTTTCAACTGCCTGTTTCTGCTCCTTGATAGATAATTGTTCCCAATTATCTTGTTTGAAAGGAGACAGCACTTCGGCAGCTTTGGACTCATTAACAAAATAGTTGGTTTCTCCAGGAATATCTGTGCCGGTATTCACCTCTGATATTCTTGAAGCAGGGGGCAACTCAGCCATAGATACACATTCATCGCCGAGCTGTTCGGTAATAGCCTTGTTGTTTTCATCCAACTTCACAATAGAATATCCAATTCTATCATAGCTTTCTCGCATTGCGTTATATTCTGCAGACAACTGCTGATAACGTAAGTCGTGAGCTGTATCATATCTATCCATATTGTTGGATGTAACGTACTCCGAAATTTCATCCATTTTAGCATCCATAGCCTGCTTAATGGAGTCTTTTTCGGCAGAGAGTTCCTTTATTGTAGAGCAGCTTTCTTCTCTTATATTTGCAAGCTCTCCCTTATCCGGCTTTGTGTCATAATACGTTTGGTCATATCTCTCTTGAAGTGCATTAACTCCTGCGAGAGTAGCAGCAGAGGCGGCTACAGCTTCGGCACCCTTTTGAATTTGAGCATCTCGGAGTTCAAGACTCTTTTTATCTAAAAGTTCTTGTTGCTTTTCCATTGATGCAATTTGTTCATCAAGGCTTGCCTTTTGATCTCGGAGGTCATTGTATTCTCTGAGAGATTGCTTATATTCTTCGCTACCTTTTTCTTTGGACAGAACTTCATCAAACTTACTCTTTAATTCTGCCTCTGTTGCAGCTTTTTCCTCGATTTTAGCTTGGAGTTCAGTAGCGTTTTCCTCTCTCAAGTCGTTAATTTCAGAAGAAGAAACGTCGTCTTTCTCGAAAGCACCGTCGATTCTTTCTTGCAGAGATTTACTTGCCGCTTCAGAGTTCTGCTCAGTCTGGTCGCTCTCCAATTCCTCCGCGGTTTCTTCGATTGCCTCTACAGATTCTTGTTCTTCTTTCTTTTCCTCAATACCATCTTCGATTTCGTCGGATTTTTCTTCGGCTATTACTTCCGCTTCTTCATCTGAAAGGTTTTCGCTTGTTGATTCGTTAACTTCATCAGCAATTTGCTCTTTTGCCTCATCATCGGTTAAATCTCCATTTTCGACGATTTCATCAGCACGGGCATCAATGGTCTCATCAGCAGAATCCTGCTGTTCTTCGATGTTATCAACGTTCTCCTCAATATTTTCGGCAACAATTTCCTCGGCTTTTTCAGAGGAGATTTTACCATCCTCAGATTCATCGTTGATGTTTTCGGCTACATCCTCTTGGATTTCCTCCTTGGTTTCGTCGCTGAGTTCTGTTTCGGTTTGTTCCTCAACTTTTTGAGAGACATCTTCGCTGACACTTTCATCGTTAATTTGGGATGTTTCAACCTTAGTATCATCATCCATTTGCTCCAAATCATCAGCTTCAACATCCTCGGTGTTTTCTTTGGTCTCAGAAGATGTACCCTCATTCACATCTTCGTCGTTCTCATCCGAAGTCTCAGCGGTCTCCTCGGTGTTTTCAGTCTGTTCCTCAATCTGCTCACCGTCAGGCTCGACTTCCTCGGTATTTTCTTCGGTTTCAGAGTATTCAGCTTCCGCTGTATCCTCTAATTTCTCTGTATCATCTTCGGAAACTTCATTGTTTATATTTTCTGTTCCTTCCGGAACCTCATTTTCGTTTTTATTGATTTGGTTTTCCAAATCGTCTTTATATTCTTTGGCAACTTCTTGCTGAGCTTCAAGTGTTTCTTCTGCTTCTTCCAGTTCTTCTTGTGCTTGCTCGTATTCTTCTTCTGTAACCTCATCGGCTACTTCGTTAGCTTCTGGACGTTCAACAACTTCTGCATTATGTACTTCGATAGGCTCATTCTCATTTGCGTTTTCTTTGAGTTGTTGCATATCTTCGGGGTCATCACATTCATTGTAAGCTTCCTGCAATTCTGCACTTGCTTCTTCTTGACTAACTTCTCCATCTGTTGTGTAAGTAACTTCTGCTACATATTGACCATCAGTTTCTTTGCCACAATCATTAAAATCGTCATCATCTTCTTCAGCCAATTCGGGATTTTCTTCTTCCATTTCTTCCATCTTGGCTTCGCAATCATCGTAATTTTCTTCAGCTTCTTCTAACGACTCTGCATTTACTTCATTGCCCTTGCTGTCTTGAACTTCATTCAGAGAGCAGTCATCAAAATTTTCGGCAGTTTCCTCAGTTTCGGACAAGTGTTCACTATCAACTTTGACTTCGGGAGTTTCGTTGATTTCTCTATTCTCGCCGTTTTCTAAATTGAAGCTCATAATCTATCCTCCATATATAAAATAACGCAGACACGGTATGGTTTGCATAAATCAAGCCACATCCGTGTCTGCGTAGAATTATCACACCAACACTTTTCGTGTCTTGAGTCCAGATTTCTTCTGGGAGAGTTCCTCTCCGCCGATTGGCTTACCGGAAGCAGGCACAGCACGCTCTTTTCCCCAATCACGGATTGCTTCAATTTTTTCGGGACTTGTCTGAGAAAGGGGTACAACATTGTTGAATGCTGTAATCATATTTTCTTCATTAAGCACGAAATTACTGTTAGCAATAGAGCGATATGCCAAGTCTCTCACGGTAGATTCAAGGTCGGCGCCAGTAAATCCATCAGTAAGTTCTACAATTTTATCTGCAAATGGACCGATAAAATCAAGTTTCAAATATTTACGCATATACAGCGAAAGAATGTCACGACGTTCATCGGCAGTAGGCAAATCGACAAAAAACAGCTCGTCAAATCTACCTCTACGCAAAAGCTCAGAGGGGAGCATAGAAACATCGTTTGCTGTCGCAACAACGAACACCTGCTTTTTACACTCCTGAAGCCAGAATAAAAACTGTCCAACCATTCGTGTCGATACACCGCCGTCGTTTGAACCACTTGCACCGGACAATCCCTTTTCAATTTCATCAATCCAGAGAATACAAGGAGATACATTCTCAGCGGTTGTAAGGGCATCCTTCAACTGTTGCTCGGACTGCCCCACATAACTTCCTTGAACTGTAGCGAAGTCCAAGCGATATAGCGGCAATTTCCAGTTAGCAGAAATTGATTTCGCAGAAAGAGATTTACCACAGCCAGGAACACCAACAAGCAAAATTCCTCTCGGCGGTTGCAATCCTTTTGCTCTTAACTCATCACGCTTTTCAGGAGTGAGGAGTTCTTTCTTTTCATTCAGCCATTTTCTTAAACCGGCTAATCCGCCGACATCCTTAACGCTCTCATCCACATCAATTTTTTCCAAACCGGAAATGTCAGAAAACAATCTGTCTTTAGCGTATCTAATTTCATCCATATCGGATTTTTTGATACTCTTATTTGCTATCAAGGCAGCAATTACATTTTCCGCTTCAATGCGGGTTACGCCAGCCAAAGTAGAAGCGGCTTCACGAATATCGGTATTATCCCATTCAATAGGAATTTCCGAACGATAGTCGTCTATGTACTCCTTGATAATCGAATACATTTCATCTTCGTTGGGGAGGTCAATTTTAATGACCATACCCAATCTTTGTAGCTGATTCCAAACAGCATTATTAGTCAAAACTATAACAACGCCGCCAGATTCGTTTGCCAATGTAACCAAGTCCAGAATCTGTCTTGCATCACTATTGTCGCCACTAATATCGGGAACCTCGGTCAGAATGAGCGTCATATACTGCTTACGCTTCATTTGCTCACTCATAAAGTCAATAGCTCCATACACGGATTTATCATCGTTAATTGACTTTTCCGTGCTTAAATCGTAAATACCCTTTGATAGCGTATGAACATAAAAAGGTAGAGTTAGTTCCTCGGAAATCTCTTTCAAAATATCCAACGTTCTTGCTCTTTCGATTGTGTTTATAGCTATGAAAGGGATACGAGCGATAGAGTATCTTTTCAAGAGTTCTTTGCTCTTTGCAACATCACTCATATATCAGCACTCCTTTCAAAATGCGTTTACTTTATTGTTTCTCACAATGCTTGCGAGTTTACCGCTACGGTCTTTCTTCGCAGAATCCTCAAGAGAAGTCTGCATACTGTTTGCTTGACTTATTACCAACTGGTGATACTGCTGACGGTCCTTCTCCGGGATTGCAGGAAGATTGATCGCTTTAGATAAAAAGCACATCTCCTTGCGGAGGGCAAGGAGAGCCTGCACAATGGCTCTCTCTTGCCCATTAGAACGAGTCATTTCCTTCTGGAACTTATCAGATGCAGCATTCATTCGATAGTTGATAACATCAATCAGTTTTTTTGCAAACCGTTCGGCAACACCGGATTGCCATTCAATAGTGCCTCTCTGCATAGCAGACAACACAGCTTCATCATCGGATTTAGCTTTTAGCATATTCAAAACAGCAACCCATTCAGAATATGTTTTCGGAGGTGCAATAGCTGTGGTCAACATCGAATTAGTGCCTCCTTACCATTACCTGGGGCGGTTCGATGCTCCACGCAGGAAGGCCCTCTGCAAAAGCACTGCTGGGTGCAACATATTTCGCCACCTTTGCAGGTGTTTCCTTTGCGGGGGCGAAAGCAGGAGCATTGTTGGCTTGTGGCACAACAATTTCTTCGCCACAGGAAATGCAAAATTTACTATCAGCTTTATTACTTGCACCGCACTTAGGACAAGGAATATTCGTTCCAGCAGCAACAGAGTTTATAAAATTCGCTTTGCTTTTAGCATCCATCTTTCTTTCCTCCTTTACTGAACCTTAATTCTACGGTTTGAATCCGCAAGCTTTCTCACATACTGTTCGGGGCTAATCTGCTCAAGGAAGTCAATAACCTTTTGACTTTCACCATCTTTTTCAGCGAACTCAGCTCTGAAATCGACAACCTCAGCGAGAATAGCTCTGATAATCTGAGAACCGTTCTTGCGTTTTTCTTCAAACTTTGCTTCGATATTCTGACGATTCTGTTCAACTTTCTTCTTCTTGGAGAAATGGTTGATAACCATACCAATGCCAGCGATAATCGCAATCAAACCGAGGAAACCGTTGCCGGCAATCATCATAATCAAACCGATAACACCTATTGCCGCACCACCCCACAGACAGAATTTCTCAAATCCGGAGAGGACAACCTGAGCAAGCGCACTTGCTTTTTCCTTGTCAACCAGGGCGTTGAACTTGCTGATGAGTTCTGTTTCATTCTGACCATCAGTAGTCTTATCGTTAAAGGTATCAACATTGATTTCGATTTCGTTTGGAATTTTCATCCTGTTTTGAGCTACAACGTCGTTGTAGGCATCGCTGACCCATTCCTTGGAAAGAGCAATAGCAAACTTCTGAGTAGAAGCGCTTGCATGGGAACTGTCTGGCTTCATAGCTGCATCAGTAAGCAACTGAGTAAAGTCCTTGTGTTCCTCAAAAGCGGTCTGTTCAACAGCCATATTCAGGCGAGCACAATCCTCATCGCCGTCAAAGTCAATAACAAACTGGTTGTACTTTTCTTCTTTTCGGAGAGGAATTTCTTCCTCGTCAAATTCAGAAACCAAAGTGTTCAAAATCTCGTCGAGCTGTGCCTTCAAAGAGTCTGCTGAACTTTCCTGTTCAAAGATTGCGGTGAAATAGCCCAGGATTTCAGCATGGAGCATAGCTCCTTCCATGATATCCTGCAAAGCAGGCCATGTCTTGCTGTACTTGCGAAGATATGTATAATCGTTAGTTGCAAGAGGTTTTCTCTTGAGGTTGATTGCATCGGACCACTGCTTTGTCTGCTGCTCAACAAAACCAGGCTTGTCCGCAAGATGCTCAAGCCATTCGCCCATCTGTCTGGAAACGATGCCTTCGGAATCTGACCCAAGCAAACCGCTTGCAAAAGCGTCGAGAATAATCACCGTCTTCCTGTCAAGATTTTCTTCATCCTGGTTAGCGAGATAACGCTGAGTCCATTTGAGTGCAGCGCTCTTGCGGTCGGCTCTACGGCAAATCAAAGCGAAGAACAGAGAAGTCTTTTCGTCGTTTCTCTTGATACCTTCCTTGAGAGCACGTTCAGCTAATTCTGGCTGGTCGTTAATCCAAGCAGCGAGTGCCACCAAACAAGGCGCCAACCAATATCCAGGGGTGGAGATCATAAGTTCCTCAGTAGCATTGCTTATAGTGTCTTTCTTGACAATACCAATGTCATCCGCTTGAAGAATGCCAGTGGTAGTTCTTCTTACGATGTCGTAGTGACCAAACCGCTTCTCCATCTCCTGCCTGATTTGAATAACTCTCTGCTGTGCTTTGGACAAAGCGTTCGCTCTAACCTGAAGCTGCACAAAGTTGTGGAAGTCACGTGCCAAGGCACCAATTTCATCGTAAACTATCTTGACGTTGTCGTTTACACGGTCAACGTTATTGTCGATTACTTCGAGGTTGTTGTTCAGCGTACCGAGATTGTTGTTGATAGCTCTTAAGCCATCTTCAATTGCACTTAGATTAGCTGAACTGATTGCATAATCCGCCATTCTCTTTCTACCTCCGTTTATTTAGTGGATTTTTTATATCTAAGATAATCTGACAGGTATTTCTGCCTTTGACCATCATTTAGATCTTCGTTTTGAGCCAAGATATAGCCTAACACGCAAAGACGCTCAAAATCATTTTGTATGTTTAACTTTTTAATCAGTTCCGAGTTCAAAAACGCATCGAATGATTTGGGGGCAAATTTTTTAACTACCCACTTTTCCAAAACCTTGTTTGTGGCTACATTGGTGTCTATGTACTCGGAAATCTTCTTGTGATATTTGCAACGATGTTCACAATACGAGCATCCTGCATGGTGGCAAATAACCTCATCGTATCCGCTTGCAATGTCATATACTTTCTTTTTCACCTCGGCAATAACTTCGCCTCGGTTTTTTTCGTAATAAGACTTAACAAGAGGCAACTTCACACACTTGGGCCTATTGTCACCTTCGGCATATACAGCAGCATAACCACGTCGCAATGAACTGAGATACTCAATTTGCTCTGGACTCATATTCATTGCTCTGCCAATCGTTTCTCTATCCTCTAACGCAACTGTACGATGTACAATTTTAAGGTTTGTGTTCTTAATCGTATCCGGTGCGAGTTTTGTGGGTATCTGGTCAGCAATCAAGATACCTTGCCCAAAAGTACGAATTTCGGCAAGAAGGTTACAGAAAAACTCAACAGATTTAGCACGTGTGTTACCACCTTCACCCGACTCAGAGACATTTTTCAGCAAGCGGTGTGCTTCTTCAACCATAAGAATATGGGAGAGCTGTTTGCTACCTTTGGTCATCTGAGACTTTCGGTATTCGTATAGCTGAACAAGCAGAATGCCTATTACGAAAGATTTTGTTTCGTCGTCACCTAAATCTTCAAGCTCCATTACAACAGGACGAGACAACAGTTCTTCTATTGGCACAGATTTTGGCGTGTTCAACATCGCACCTTTACCGCCAATCATCAAAGAGTAAACTCGTGCTTGTAGTGCAGCCTTTACGTTTGATTGAACCTCTTGGTGATACCCCATATTATCGACTATTACATCAATTTTATTGTAAAGGTCTGAAAGAGTAGGGTACTCGGTCAAACCAAAACGATTTATATTTTCTACAATGTCCCATCCACGGTCGCTGTATATTTCATAAACAGCTTTTTCAAGGATATATGGCATTGGAGGGTACAAATCGAACGCAGCCTTAAAAGTTGATAGCAAATAATCAATGTGAGTTTGAAGCGAAATTTTGTGGTTCGTTTCAAAGGGATTGATTCTATATTTTACCGATGTTTGAGCTGCCTCAGCGCCCAGCGTAAATACAAGCAAGTCCTCAAAACCTTTAAGGTTTCGCAACTCCCAATATTCACGTTTCGCTGACTCGATAACCATAAAGGGAACTTTCTCTTGTCGGTCAGCAGGGTTCCACAACGTATTCAAAATGGATTTAGACGTATTTGTTTTACCACCGCCGGTTATTCCAATAATCAGAGCGTGACGTGTGAAGTCGTCTTTTTCCATAGAATATATGTTGTTGGCAGTTGAATTGTCTTTGCGTCCTGCAACACAAATATCTCCAATCGGGATAGGCTTTTTAAATAATTTTTTTGTTCTGTTAGATACATCGAACTCAACATATTGGTCAATGTAGTAGCCTGGAAATTCCTTTGTTGGCAACTGACACATAGTAGCTAATTGGTCGCTGTTTAACACGGTTTGATACTTGTATATAAACAACGTGATTGACTGAGCAATTCCAGAGCGTTGCCATCTTCCCAAGGGATGCAAGTCTGGATTTTCAATCAAATCAGCCATCATATATGTATTGGAAATTACATCTTTAATTGAGTTGTAATCAATTACTCTGAAAGGTTCGGGCTTTGATTCTTCACCCGAATAACTTGCTTTTATGATATTTCCAAGTCGCTTCGCATCCATAGCGTTATCGGATGCAAAGTAGCCGTTTACACGCCACATTCCTCGTGCTGTACCGACCTTTAACATATGCTCAAGAACTTCAAGATTTTCAAAATAATTCTTGCTGTGAAAATCCTGTTTTTGTGCAGACAGATTGCCTTGTGCTCCGCCAGAAATGGTCTGGTTAATAAGCGTAAAGACACTTTCCATTTCCTCAAGAATTTTTTCGTGTCCGAGTGTAACAGCGATATTGCTGATGCCAGATGCAAGTATTAAATAAGTAAATTTTTTTCCTTGCATACCTCGGCAAATGTTTTCAATTTGAAAACTCTTTTTTTCAGCCGCAAGTTTATCGGTCGGAATACCAGTGAACATTCCACCATATTCTCGTGGGCTTGTTCTTAAAGGATTTTCGGAGACATATTCTATGTCAATCCCCGGAAAAACAGATTCGTACGAAGAACGCAATCCGTCTCGCAAAACTTTCATTGTTCCTATGTATATGTCAATGCCGTTTTCATTTCCGATAATCGCATATGCAAATGGCACACCGTGACGAACGCTACTGTTGAGAATGTCACCAACTAATGTACTTATTGAAAAATCTTGTTCTGTTTCCCAAAAGCGAGTTAAACCATTCACCTTGAAAAACTGCATATTCTGACTTTCTTCATATCCATTAGATATAAAGTTGCCGTTAGGAATAAAATCAAGGTCTTTCCTGCAAAGAGCGTGATTCTTTTCGGCAGAAGTATATCCGTTATAATTTGCCATTGGCCACCCTTCTTGTTAAAAAAGTCGTTTTATTAGCGAGAATATAGCCCCAAAAATAGCACCGAATATTTTCAATGCTTTGGGTAGGTTTGTAAGGCACAGAATGATAATAACTGCCCAGATAATTCCTTCGACACCAAGACCGGTAATCATCATAAACATAAGGGCAACGACAATCGCTGTGATAAACCAAACAACACCTTGTCCGATTGTTCTCGCAGGGGTAATAGTGGTTCCGCTTGCTTTATTTTTTATGAGTTTGGCAATAATGTTATTGTTGGAGTCTCTTCGTCCATATACTTCAATATCATTATTTTCACTAACTGCACCATTATTTAACCTTCCGTACACAATAACCTGATCGCAGGCATTACCAAGGGCGTTTAATGCAGTACCCGAAAAATCGGGAAACACCTGGAACATCGTAACATCATCATCAAGTGTAAAGGGGATTCCCATAAACAAAGCTCTAAACCACTTTTCCAAAATAGACCGCTTTTGATTATCCACGACAATGTTTTTGGTTATTCCCGTTGTTAAAGGTTGATTACCCGAAACACGAGGAGCAGATTGAGAGTTGACTACAATTGTGTTCTGCTGAGCGACTTGAGGAGCTTGACCTGCTGAATACACTTGAACCGAAGGCTGAGAGGCAACGGTTGTCATATCGTTACCATATGGGGCTTGGTCAGCCAACGAAGCTCCACCGCTTAATAAAACTTTTCGGTTCCCCCCTCTTTTGGGGGCATAAGTATCGGTGTTTTGATTGCCGCTATTATTTATAATATTTCGTTTGTTATGTGATGCGATTTGAGTTTGAGTAGGTGACACACTTTGAGCATATGGATCTTGACCAATCGCACAAAGTTCACATATATCGCCTTGATTATCAACTTCATTTACGCCACAAATTCTACACTTATACGCCATTATCATTCCTCCTCGTATAATATATTTGTAAGCAACATCCGCCGTTAACTTACCAGCAAAATTTGTTCTTTAACAACTTCATAAGGCTATCCCAACAGGCTATCCTGATGCTACAATATTCTTAATGAACTGTAACTAAGATACCGGCTGTCACCTCCTGCAAACCCTTAGCGGGTATTGCTTAAAAAGCTTGCCGCCTGACTCCTGGATCATTATCTGCTCACTCAGATGTTGCATCTCTGGGCGGAAGTTCTCCAGCAAGTATGCTTCCACAGATGAATGCTTATTATGCGAGATTGCAGTCAGTCCCTGAGATCAGGATTGCCCTTAACTACTCTTCCATCTTTAGCCGGAAAGGTGGTGTTTACTCTATGAAGAAGGCGGATCTTCAATCTACTTTGTTTGTCGGTATCGACATTAGCTCTCGCGAGAACGTTGTCTGCTTTTTAGACTTCTTCTCTACTACTGTCCTAAAGTCGTTCGCTGTCCCCAATAACCAGCCTGGTGCCGAACAGTTGGCTAATACCATTCTTGAATTCGTAGCAGCTAAGCATGACTTTACTAAAGTGTGCGTAGCACTGGAATCTACATCCTATTACGGTATCCACATCGCCAACTATCTCTCAGCTTGTTCTGAGCTTATGGCTCTTGGTATTGAGGTATACTGCTTAAACCACAAGATGATTGCTAATTACAAGAAATCTTTTCTTGGCAAAAGCAAGAACGACTATGTCGATGCTATGGTGATTGCCGACTTTGCCAGAGTCGGCAGGATACCTTCAAAGCCTTGGCGTGGTAGCCAGTTTTTGGCTCTACAACGCCTTACACGGCACAGGCTTCATCTATCTAAGTGCCTAGCCAGAGAAAAGACTTATATGTGCTCCAACATATTCCTGAAATTCAGTGAGTTCTCTATTCTAGATAACGAGAACAAGCCCTTTTCTAACAACTATGGTGCCACAGCTACCGCTGTGCTCACCGAGCTTCTTTCCACAGATGACATAGCAACTATGTCCATGGAAAACTTGGTTGATTTTATCTGTTCTAAAGGCAAGAACAGATTTACTGATCCAGAACGGACTGCGCAGCTTCTACAGAAGGCTGCACGCGATTCCTACCGTCTGGACAAGTGCCTATATGAGCCTCTAACTATTGCCATTGCCTCATCTTTCAATGTAATTCGCTCTTATGCTGCAGAGCTCAAAACCGTTAACACGGCTATTGAGCATACCGTTAGAGGACTGCATCCAGAAGCCTATACTGTCCTGCGTTCTATACCTGGAGTGGGTCCTGTATATGCGGCAGGGCTATTAGCTGAACTGGGCGCCATTGAAAACTTTAGCTCTGATGACGCATTAGCCAAATATGCTGGTCTCACGTGGCGTGAAACGCAATCTGGCAACTTTAGAGCTGATGATACGACAATGACCAAAGCGGGAAATAGTTACTTTAGATACTACCTACTCGAAGCTGTTGGCTCACTTATTAGGCATGATGCTGTTTATGCGGAGTTCTACCAAAAGAAATATGCTGAAGTAAAATTGCACCAACATAAACGTGCTTTAGTTTTAACTGCTCGCAAATTTGTCCGGTTGATTTTTGGATTGCTGGTCAAAAACCAACTTTACTCTCAAAGTGGAGTAAGCCGAACTTAATATTTGCTCGTTACAACTGCCTCTTTTTTGAAGATTAATCCGGCAGTCTTATTAAAGTTACCCTTTTTGAGGCCAGTTGCTTACATTTTTATCTTATTAGGGTCTTGACATATTACCAGATTGCTTAGTAAAATTAATGCTTTCCGTAAATTGTTTTCATATTTTTCTCACTTATTACCATAACTTTACCAATAAGACTTTACCTTATACGTTGCACTAACATACCAATACGGATTACCTTCCATTCTAGCATTTTTTAGCCTAGCATATTTTAGCCAAGTTCCATTTCCATCATATGAAACTTCAATATAATAATGCTTATCAGGCTTTAAATTAATTTTAACTGTTTTACTGCTCATGATACGAGAAAATCTCTGCTTGCCATCTGCACTTTTAATTTTAATATTAAACTTTGGATAAATAGTTTTACTTTTTTCTTTTCCAAATAGATTTAAATATTTTATTGTAACAGCATTGTTTACTAAAGTGATAGATTCTGCGCCAGTTCGTTTCCAATCTGCTTGCGTCTGCACATTGATAGTAGCTGTATTCATTCCCCCGCTTGTAGCAGCTTCTGCAAATCCATTAATCCCCATCGCAAAAAACGTTGCTAGCATAATTGACATTAATCTTCTCATCATAATTTTTCATCTCCTTGATTCTACTCTTCAATAACCACTTTCATACCAACTTTAGCAAAAGCTTTAAGCTTCTGAACATCATCATTCTTTAATCTTATACAACCTTCAGAAACTTTTTTACCAATCGAATCAGGATCATGAGTTCCGTGGATGCCTATACCTCCCCACTTACCTTTACTCAGCTCATTAGTATCTAAACTAATAAACCAAGGTCCATAAGCTCCTGCAATTTCTCCTTTCCCATCCTTAAAATCATGAGTCCAACTAGAGGCATCAATGATTTCATCAATCGGGAAAATGCCTGACGGAGTCTTCATGTCTCCTTCTTTTTCCTTTTGTCCGCTATTTTTTCCTAAAGCACACGGATAAACTGCTACTACCTTTCCCATATCATCAATAGCATAGACCTCGAATTTGCTTTTAACGATCAAAATGAAACTATTATCCATTTTGTACTTCTTTAATAAATTTTCATTAGTTTCATTTTTATCTCTCACTATTTCTGCCTTATTATCAGTATTGCCTCGTTGCGTATCATCATCTCGCCCATCCCCATGATTAGCCGAACACCCGCCAATAGAAATAATTGAAAACACCAGTATCAAAATATAAAGGACATACTTTTTCACGACCAACACTACTCCTAGTAAAATTTCAAATTTAAATTACTCAATCCCTGTTTTAATTTACCCATAAAAACAGGACCAGGATCAATTTTTTCCGCATAATAATCTGGTACTTTCTCTATAAACAATCCGCTACTTGCTGCTTCATGTTGTTGATAATGTCCCCACACATACTTAATTGTAGGATACTTTGCCTGTAAATAGCGGATAATAGCAATGTTAGCCTTCACCTGTGCTTCTGTCAAATCTTCTTTTCCATCAACGCCGCCAACATTTTCAATACCAATTGCACACCAATTATAACCTATTGCATGCCTATTTAACGCTGTCTCCGGCGTCAACTGATAAATAGTACCATCTCTATCAACCAAATAATGCGACGCAACATTTAACCGTCCACCGCCATCATCTGGCATTGTCTCACTATAAAAATACTGATAAACCGATTCAGCATCATTAGATACCGTCCAATGCGTAATTACAACTTGCGGAACAATACTAGTTATATCCTTTCCATAATGCATTTGCGCATATTCTTTTATAAGTTGTTCTCTTTGATCTGTCCATTTTATTGGTTTATGTACAACTTCCAACTTAGCTAATTCCCGCGTTGCTTGTTCATGAACGGCAGTCTTTAGAGCAACTTCTTTTTCAGTATTTTCTTCTGCTCCCAAACAACCTAAATTAGTCCAGCAAAGCAAAAGTAACAAAGATAATGTTAAATATTTACCCATCTACTAAGCCTCCAGCAATGTTACATATCTCTTTTCAGTTGAATAAAATCCTTATACACCCAACCTTCCGTACCACCTGGCAAACGTACCTTATACCAAGTATCACCATAAAGCTTTTTGACATTAACTTTATCAACATAGATTGTGCCACTGCCATTTTCTAAATTCAGCTGACACTGATAAGTTCCACCATTTTCACCAGTTATTGTCAAAGGCTGTCCCTTTGCTAGTCTTATATTCTGACCATTGAAGCCCACAACCACATTATCAGTATTAATCATACCAGCTCGCTCATCATCGCATGTCTGTACAGCAATAGCATCTAGTCCACTATTACGTTTCAATGTTTTTATCACAGAACTGTTAGTAGACGGTGCACTTCTTAAAAAAACATCGTCGCCCTTAACATAGGCCATTTGAGGTTTAAAATCACCTGTTTCAAAGTGCATATACTCGCTGTTTAATCTTTCATATTCATAATATCCTTCGCTACCACTTTTAAATCCAGCTTGATAATCCAATCCATTAACGCCTGCTTTAAGACCATCTACCAACCCGTTTATTCTTTTTTGTTCTGCTTGAAGAATTCTGATAAGCATTCTTCCCTTACGCGTATTTGCTTCACTGCTATTACGTAGCTCTGTTAAAGTATCTAATACTTTTTGCTCAACACGCATTGCACTGTTAAGAAGCTCTGTTTCCCCTTTTAAATTACCTTTTTTGTTTATGGTATCATTAATCAGCGCGGCTATGCTCGCAATACTACTATTATGCTTATCTTTAGCTGCTTCAATTTTAGGTATAATCGACTTTTGTTGAACAGGCGCAACAACTGTCGGCAGTGTTGTGGTATTCTTTAGGTAACTGGGTTGTATAAACACAAAATATACAGCTATTCCTAATACCAAAACGCTCAAAATCATACCAAAAATTATCATCATATTTTTGTTTGCTTGCAAAGTTATCACGTTGTTGTCCGGCTTACCTTCAACAGGTGGTTTGGACTTAGTAATCTTTTCAGGTGGTGTTTTTATTTCTGTACGTCTAGAAATAACAGTACCTTTATCGACAGTTTTTCCAGAAGCACTAGTTCCTTTAGCATCAGTTGAAGGAACATTAATTGCGTTAGCATTAGTTGAATTAGTATCGATTATATTAGCCACAACAGCTTTATAAGCACTTGTCAATTCTCCCAGTTCTTTTACAGCTGCAGCTCGTTCTTCAGAATCCAGAGACAGCATTTTTCCCTGCACTTCTTTTTTCTTAGACATAAAGGCATTTTTTGCTTCATCTTTTGTACAGTTTTCATTTAATCCAAGCAAATCATAATAATCTTGCATGTACACTCCACTCCTCTACACAGCAAATTAACCAGAAATCTCTTCCTCATAATCTGGTTCTTCATACGAGCTATTTCCCCACGATGGTTCATAATAACCGCCATCTGCTGGTTCTTCTTTTCTTACAACTTTCTCCTTATATTCTTGTGGCTTCACTTCTTTATCCCATTCAATTATAAATGCTGTAGTATTACTATTTTCTAATAAAGGCGAAAATGAACCAGCTTTCCATGTAGCATTTTTATATTTGCGATATAACATCGCATACCTTTCATTACTTTCTTCCTTTGTCGGTTGCCCAGAATGCCAATTGGTAAATTTAGGCTTCTGCCCATTAGGCAATACCCAATTGCCATTAAGATCTTCATCAGTCAAACCAAAGTATGCACTGTCGTATCCTTGCGAAACCATGAAATTATACAACATTCTGCTCTTTTCTTTAGAATCAATTATTGCCAAATGTCCACCCACACGATCTGCATATAATTCAGCTTTTTTATACCCAGAACGCAAATCAACAATTTGGTACATGCGATTATTTGCCAATATCGTCGGTTTAGATTCGCTAGGCTTAGTTTTATCTTTCTTTACTATTTTAGGTTTAGATGAGTGCCCTCCATTGGAAATGCCAACAGACCTTAATATTTTATTACCAAAATTTCCCCAATCAAATGCGTCAGCAGGCGTTGCACAAAAGCTGCTAGTTGTTAATGTCAAAACTAATAAAATACCACATATCTTTTTCATAATTTGCTCCTTCAATGCGTCCTTAATCTGAAATTATCTATACCAACAGGTACTACTTTATCATTTTCTAATTTGTAAACTACACCAAGCTCACCTTCACCATTGCCAATTCTACTCTCTTGAATACCATTTCTATTCTTTCTTGTATAATTAAATTTAAAATTAATTTTATAAATTCTATCTTTGAACGGATTATACAATCTATTATTGTACTGTTCATTGCTTGTAACTTCAGTAATATCCATAGAGTATATACCGCTCCCATCAGCTCTGTTGAAGAAACGCTTATATTTATCATACATGCTGCTCAACTTTGCTTCCGAAAAGCCTAATTGCAAATTCTCAAGGCTTTCATTTTTGACTGCTCCTTCTACAATTTTTCGCTGAATATCTTCAGATTGCTTCTCCATGTCCTGTAAAATATCTTTTTTTAAATGTGATTTCCAATAATATAAGACTGGAGATTTCGTACCGGGCGTTAAAATCAGCTTTGTTTCATAAGGATCGCAAAATGGTGCTTCTACCTTAATATTATGCTCACCATAAAAAAGGGGACAAATATAGTTATGGGTACCTCTGTTGGTACTGCTTGGTGATTTTAACAACACCCCATCAACATAAAGCTTGGCATTAACTTCTACTTCCATATTAACTGCTCTAATAATCTCATAACTTTCTCTAATAGTCTCATAACTATAGATTTTATAATTACCAAGTAGTTTATCCAAATAACTAACAGGAGCTTTCATTAATAAACTCCCCTCAACTTCACTGTTATCATTTAATCTCAATTTATATTTATAGGATTCTTGCCCTGCTTCTTGTACAAAGTTGATGTCAGCTATTCCTTTAGATAGCTCCACAACTAGGTTATCCTTATAGTCATTAGGATTTTTCTTCATGAACTCCATGCTCTTTATATAATTGTCTTTATTTATAAAATCATTATCATTCTCTTTTACATACAAATATCTATAAGCTGTACCATAATCTTGTTTGCCGAGAGCAGTTAAATACTTCTCTACTACTTTTTCCGGCGTATTAACATAATTTTTATAAGCGCCAATGCCACACACCATAATAATAAGTATTACCAAAATGCTAAAAATGTAGTTTTTATATTTTACAATTGTTGTAACTACACTATTCCCCTTGCCAATATCATCTCTGCCAATAGATTTTCTTAAATCTGCTCCACAATTTCCACAGAAATTCAAGCTAATATCATTTGCATACTTACATTTAGGGCAAATCTTAAAATTATCTTCAGGATGAATTCCCTCTTCTACCGTAGGAAGAACTGCAGATATTTCATCATCACTGTTCTCGCCGTCATTAATCTCTGTATTTTCTATTTGCGAAACATGCTCCACATTTACATTACCAGAAGCAGTCTTCTCTGGCGCATCATAAATTACGTTATTGCTTTCAGGTTCTTGAGCTTCATCTTTTTTACTATTGATTGAAGCTATAATTTCTTTATATGCTTTTGTTAATTCCTGCAATTGCTGTAGGGCTTCCTTGCGCTCGCCAGGTTCTTTAGATAAGAGCTTATTTTGCAATAGAGCTTTTTGGCTTAAAAATGCTTTTTTTACTTCATCTTTGCTACAAATCTCATCTATTCCTAATAAATCAAAATACTGTTTCATACTAATCATTACTCCTCGCTTAATAATGTTTTAACATTCCTTCTCGTTCTTCTAACAAGTTGTATATCCTAGTATATTTATCATTAACTTCTGCACGATCATAGCTTTCATCAGAAACCATTTTTTCTAATGAAAGCAATTCATTACAGATGAGAGTTTCTAATTCTGTAATATTATCACTGCCATACCCAAACTCTCCACAAGCTAAAAACCGCGCTTCTAAAGCCACCGCTTTTTTATAAAATGTCTTGCGCCTGACCATTTTTTACAAATATAGCTTCTTGTCCAGGTCCAACTATTAACTGCGAACCTAATATAATATCTTCCCTTTCCCATTTATAAATTAACCATGGTTCGTTGTTACGAGTACCATCAAATTTTATTCTATTCAATATTGGCATTAATATCACCCTCTCTACTAAATTGATATGAGAAATTTATTGATACACTAATAGTAGTCAAGTCGCAAGCTAAAACCATCCACTATACCCTCCAATGTATACCTCTAATACCCATTTTACCCCCCCCACTACACAATAGCGTTTCTACGAAGTACTTGTCTTTTGTTCCGCAAAGCATCGCCATATAGGGGTATCTCTTATCAATCCTCTTATATATCATTATAAAATTTCTATTATACTTTTAATTTTAACCAAATCGACATACATCTGACACATGTGACAACTTTTGTGACAGGCTTTTTGCATATTCAAGACTTTATTATTGTCACAAATTCGTCTATAATATAAATATTAATTGGTAAATGATTTGAGGAAGGGTTTTGCTTATGACATTATTTGCAGATACGCTCAAAAAGTATCTAGAAACCAAAAATACAACGATTTACACTATCTCAAAAATTAGCGGTGTAAACAGAACAATGATACAGCACATGAAGGTTGGTAAGCGTATGCCTGCGAATGTTGCAGACGTAACTGCTATTGCCAAAGCCATGATGCTCAACCCCAGTGAAACAGCAGATTTACTGCGTGCCTATCATATATCACATATGGGTGAGGAAAATTATTTCCGTCGGGAGCATGTCAGCAAAATCATCTCCGGCTTTTACGATATGAATTCTGCCGACGAGCTTGTGATCCCCACAGGTGTGCAGGATATGCTTGAAATGAATGAAGCTCTGAAAATAATCAACGGCCAGGGCAATATCAATCGCATTTTAAAAGCTCTTTTGGAGATTGAAGCCAATAAAAAATCAGGCCATATCAAACTCATGGTGCAGCCTGAATATCAGTATGTTTTCGATTGTCTTACTTCTATTGATTTTAACCGCAATAACACTCTTGTGGAAGCAATTATCGTTTTTGATAAAAATGAAGGACATAAAGGCACAACCTACAATCTGAATATCCTGCAAAAGCTTGTGCCGATTTTATTCCAATGCGAAGTTTTCCATCCTTACTATGTTTATGATAATGTTGATACACTGTTCAACAACACCAGCATGCTGCCGTTCAAGATTATCACCAGTGATTTCGTGCTGGCAGTGTCCTATGAACAGGATAAAGCTGTGCTTTGCAATTCGCAGGATATGGTAGCACTCACCGGTGACACCTTCCAAAAAAGCCTCAGTGTTGCCAATCCTATCTGCCACACCTTCCATCCTACGCCAGAGGAATATTTGCAGTCTACCTTCCTCAGCGATGAGGAAATCAACGCTGAAGAAGTGCATGAGCTTTTCTACCAGCCTTGCTTCCCCAGCTTCTGTCCGGAAAATATCCTCATGGACAGGTTGAACACTGAAATTATCCCGCCAGAAATGCAGGGAGTTATTGCCGATTACTTTGCCAAAATCCGCTCACAATACAGCTCTCACAGCATTTCCTTTACGCTTGAAGGCTTGAACCTCTTTATGGAAACAGGACGCGTAACCGAGATTCCTGATTTCATGTACACCTACCTGACGCCGCCGCAGCGCCTGGCGCTTTTAAAGAATATTATTAACAGTGTAGATGACGGCAGCTTCACGCCAAGGATTGTGCGCAGTGAAAAGCTCTCCGTGCCTTCGCCTATCTGCATTTGTGCACCGAGCGAGCAAAAGGTTATTATTTATTACTTCAGCCCCAATAAAGGACAGTATATCTTCCATCTGCAGGAATTAAGCCTGGTGCATGCATTCCATGATTTTCTGGTTTACCTGCCGGAAAGCAGCATGGTTTATTCTGAAGAGGAAAGCAAAGAGCTTCTCCATTCTGTCTACGAGAAATACAATAATATTTATAATTGATAAGTAACATCAACGAAGTTGTAACAAACCAACTTCACAAATAAAAAAATCGCTAGAATTAAGTATTTTTTAAATTTTTTGCACTAAAAAACCAGTGGAAATTTACCTGACGGTAAACCTCCACTGGTTTTTCTGTTTAAGGCTGGGAGAACCCCGGCCTCGTTTGCTATATCCTATGCAATTTTACATTTCCGAGAATTGATCCTTGCCTACACCGCAAAGAGGGCAAACCCATTCTTCCGGTACATCTTCCCAGGCAGTGCCTGCTGCAACGCCGTTATCGGGATCGCCAACCTCAGGATCATACACATAACCACAAACATCACATACCCATTTTGCCATAAGTTTCGTCCTCCTCTTGCCATAGCCTGCGCTTTTAAGAATAGCTAAGCGCCAGCTACATAATAATTATTATTTTTGACCTATAATTATTATAACATGTTCTGCGAGGATATTCTGCAAAATAGCTGTGAACCTTTTACTGCAGCGCCTGCTGCTTTTCCGGCAAATCCAGACGGAAGAAGTCGTACAGCGTCTGCGCCGCCGCGTGGTTCATGCCTTCTACCGCAGCCAGCTCTTCGACGCTGGCTGCCCGCATAGCGTCCAGCGTTTTGAACGCCTTCCACAGCTCCTGACGTCGCTTTGGCCCGATGCCCTCCACATGGTCGAGCACGGAAACAAGATTGCGTTTACCGCGCAGCTTGCGGTGGTAGGTAATAGCAAAGCGGTGCGCCTCATCGCGGATGCGCTGGATGAGGTGCAGCGCAGCGCCTTCACGGTCCAGCATAATGCTTTCGCTCTGATGCGGCTTGAAGATTTCCTCCTCGCGCTTGGCCAGGCCGACAACCGGCAAATCGTCAAGGCCCAGGCCGCGGATAACCTCCAGCGCCGAGCTCAGCTGGCCCTTGCCGCCGTCGATAACCACCAAGCTTGGCAAATCCTCATAATCCCGGTAACGGCGGTAGACAACCTCCTGCATGGATTTAAAATCATCAGGCTTGCCTTCTGCCGAGACAATTTTATATCTGCGGTAATCTTTTTTACTGCTGGTGCCGTTGCGGAACACAACCATGGAGGCAACAGTTTCGCTGCCCTGCGTATGGCTGATATCGAAGCAGTCCATGCGCTCTAAAGGATGCTCCAAGCCCAAGGCCTGCTGCAGCTCTTCAGCTGCCTGCAAATCATTTTTCAGCGACAGGCTGCCCTTGCGCAAGCGTTCGTTCAATAGCTTAACGGCATTTTCATTCGCCAGCTTCAGCAGGTCCTTTTTCACGCCACGCTGTGGCAGCAGCAGCTCCACCCGTCGCTGCGCCTTATCCGCCAGCCAGGTTTCAATAAGCTGCTTTTCTTCCTCCTCGGGCAAATACGGTAGCACCACTTCCTTGGGAATAAAGGTTGCCTCGTTATAATACTGCTTGACGAAGGCCGTCATAACCTCCTGCGGCGTATCGCCGCCGTCGGGCAAAAAGAAGTTATCCCTGCCGATGAGCTTGCCCTTACGCACGAAAAATAACTGCACGCACAGGCCCGTCATATCCTGCCCCAAGCCGAAGATATCCATATCACCGCCGTTATTGGTGACAGCCTTCTGTGCTTCATTCAGACGTGCTACAGCCTGCAGCTGGTCGCGCAGTCTGGCAGCCTCCTCAAAGGCGTAGTTATCCGCCGCCTCCTGCATCTGCTGCTTCAAATCACGTTCCAGCTCCGTCGTGCGTCCGTCCAGCACCATGCAGACGGATTTAATCATCTTATGATAATCCGCCTTGCTGATATAACCGGCGCAGGGCGCAAGGCAGCGCTTAATATGGTAGTTCAGGCACGGTCGGTCCGGGTTCATTTTGCGGCAGGTACGCAGCGGGAACATGCTGCGCAGCAGTTTTACCGTGGCATGCATAGCGCCGGCGTCGGCATACGGTCCGTAATAACGTGCGCCGTCACGCATGTGTCTGCGCGTTACATATAAACGCGGGAAGTCCTCCTGCATGGTTACCTTAAGATAGGGATAGGTTTTATCGTCCTTCAGGCTGATATTGTAGCGCGGGCGATATTTTTTGATTAAGTTACACTCCAAAATCAGCGCTTCCACCTCACTGGAGGTAACAATCGTTTCAATCTCCGCGATTTTCGCCACCATCGCCTTCACCTTCGGCGTATGGCTGGCCAGATTGCGGAAGTAGCTGCGCACGCGGTTTTTCAGCACTACGGCCTTGCCTACATAAATAACCTTACCGGAAGCATCGTGCATCAGGTAAACGCCGGGCTTTTCCGGCAGTACGGCCAAGGCATTTTTAATGTTATCGCTAAAGCCTGCGGCTAATTCTGTCATACGTACCACCCGTTCTTCTTCGCCTTAGCCAGCTCCTGCTTGATGTACTGTCCGGTGTAGGATTTTTTAACCTTCGCTACCTCCTCCGGCGTACCGCTTGCCACCAGAGTGCCACCCTTGTCACCGCCCTCGGGACCGAGGTCAATAATATAATCCGCTACCTTGATAACATCCAGATTATGCTCGATGACGATAACGCTGTCACCGCCTTCAACAAGACGCTGCAGCACATCCAGCAGCTTGTGTACATCCGCAATATGCAGGCCTGTCGTAGGCTCGTCCAGGATATACACTGTGCGTCCCGTACTGCGGCGCGAAAGCTCTGTTGCCAGCTTAACACGCTGCGCTTCGCCGCCGCTCAGCGTTGTCGCTGCCTGTCCCAGATGAATGTAGCCAAGGCCTACGTCCTCCAGCACTGCCAGCTTGCGGTAAATACGCGGCTGATTCTTAAAGAATTCGCAGGCCTCGCTCACCGTCATATCAAGAACCTCCGCGATGGATTTGCCCTTATAATGCACCTCCAGCGTATCGCGGTTGTAACGCGCGCCGTGGCAAACCTCGCAGGGAACGTAAACGTCCGGCAAAAAGTTCATTTCTATCTTATTCATGCCGTCGCCCTTGCAGGCCTCGCAGCGTCCTCCCTTTACGTTAAAGCTGAAGCGGCCTGCTTTATAACCGCGCAGCTTGGCCTCGTTGGTCTGGCTGAACAGCTCGCGGATAAAGTCAAAGACGCCTGTATAGGTTGCAGGATTGGAGCGCGGTGTGCGCCCGATTGGGGACTGGTCGATGTTGATGACCTTATCGGTATATTCTATGCCCTCGATGCTGTCATGCTCCGAAGCACGCAAACGCGCACCGTTGAGCTTGGCAGCCAGGGAGTTATAGAGAATATCATTTATCAGAGTTGATTTGCCGCTGCCGCTCACGCCTGTTACGACAGTAAAGACTCCGAGCGGAATGCTGACATCAATATTTTTGAGATTGTTGGCGCGGGCACCGTGAATCGTCAGCATCCTGCCATCGCACTCGCGGCGATGCTTAGGAACAGGGATAAATTTGCGGCCGCTAAGATAGGTACCGGTAACGGACTCCGGCACCTGCTCAATTTCTTCTACCGTACCCTGTGCCACCACTTCACCGCCATGCTCGCCTGCTCCCGGACCGATGTCGATAATCTGGTCGGCAGCATACATCGTTTCCTCATCATGCTCTACAACAATCAGCGTATTGCCCAAATCACGCAGATGCTTGAGTGTTTCCAGCAGCTTGCCGTTATCGCGCTGATGCAGACCGATGCTCGGTTCGTCCAGAATATACAGCACACCTGTCAGGCCGCTGCCTATCTGCGTTGCCAGACGGATGCGCTGCGCTTCGCCGCCGCTCAGCGTACCGGCGCTTCTGTCGAGCGTCAGGTAATCAAGACCTACGTCATTGAGGAACTGCAGACGCGCCATAATCTCCTTCAGCACCTGATGCGCAATTAGCTGCTGCTTCGGCGTCAGCTCCAGCTTTTTAAAGAACTGCAGACAGTCACGCACCGTCAGCGCTGTCACCTCGCAGATATTTTTACCACCGATAAGAATTGCCAGAGCCTCCGGCTTCAAGCGGCTGCCATGGCAGGCCGCGCAGGGAGTGCTCGTCATAAACTCCTCCAAATCCTGACGCATAGCATCACTGAAGGCTTCACGGTAACGACGGCGCAGCACGTTCAAAATGCCGTCAAAGGTTGTGTTGTGCTCCTTGACCTCACCCTGCAGATTTTCATACAGGAACTTAAACTTGCTCTCACCGGCACCGTCCCACAAAAGCTGCTGCATCTCGGGCGAAAGCTCATTCCATTTGCTGTCGTAGCTATAGCCATAAGCAGCAAGAACTGCTCCCAGCTGCTTCATAAAATAGGAATTCAGATTGTTGCTGAAGCAGGCAATGCACCTGTCCGCAAAGCTCTTGTCAGCGTCAGGCACAATCAAAGCCTTGTCAAACTCCATATGCATGCCAAGACCGGTACAATCAGGGCAGGCACCGAAGGGATTGTTAAAGGAAAACAGGCGCGGTTCAATCGCAGGCAGGCTGATGCCGCAGTCATTGCAGGCAAAGTGCTCGCTGAAAAACTGCGTTTCCGTTGTTTCGCCCAACGTTGCCACCTCGGCAAAGCCATCGGCCAGCTTCAGCGCCGTTTCCACGGAATCCGTCAGGCGCTGCCTGATGCCTTCACGCACCGCCAAGCGGTCGATGACCACCGACAGGCTGTGCTTTTTATTTTTCTCCAGGCGGATATCCTCATCCAGCGTACGCACCTCACCGTCGATAAACATACGCACATAGCCTGCACGCCGCATATCGTCGAGCACACGCATATGCTCACCCTTGCGCCCCCGCACCAGTGGTGCCATCACCATAAAACGGCTTCCCTGCGGCAGCTCCAGCACCTTGTCGACAATCTGCTGTACGCTCTGCTGCTCTATGATTTTACCGCACTGCGGGCAATGCGGTTCACCGGCGCGTGCGAAAAGCAGACGCAGATAATCGTAAATTTCCGTTACCGTACCTACGGTAGAACGCGGATTGCGGCTCGTGGTCTTCTGGTCGATGGAAATTGCCGGGCTCAGGCCTTCGATGTAGTCCACATCAGGCTTGTCCATCTGTCCCAAAAACTGGCGGGCGTAGGCCGAAAGTGATTCCACATAGCGGCGCTGGCCTTCGGCGTAAATTGTATCAAAGGCCAGGCTGCTTTTGCCGCTGCCACTGAGGCCTGTGATAACTACCATTTTATTGCGTGGTATTTCTACCGTTATATTTTTCAGGTTGTGCTGACGCGCACCCTTCACAATTAAAAATTCTTGCATATGTTTTACCTCTGTTAACAAAAGGCAGCAGCTGCTGCCAGCGATAGTATGTTTATATTATAGCACACTACTAGGATAAACGCAGTAAAAATGCTTTTCCGGAAAATTACGCTAAAGGTTAATTTTTACATTAGATTGCACTAAAAGCAAAACTCCCCGGCTTACAAATTAACTGCAAACCGAGGGCATTTTTCGTTTTAAATTATTATTGTTTCAGGCGCTGCGCTTGTCTGCCAGCTCTCTTACCTGTTCTTCTGTTATATCCAATATACTTGCTATCTCTTCTACCGACATTCCTTTAGCTGAAAGCTTTACTACAATTTTCTTATTATTTTCTCTTTCTGCTTCTGCAACAGCCTTTTGTGCTCTTTTCTCTGCATATTCTTCAATAATATCCCGCATGTCGGCTTCACGCTCCTTTGTGTTTTGCAAATAGCCGCTTAGGCACTGCGCTTGTCTGCCAGTTCTCTTACCTGTTCTTCTGTTATATCCAATATACTTGCTATCTCTTCCATCGACATTCCTTTGCCTAGAAGCTTTGCAACAACTTTCTTATCGTTTTCTGCAACAGCCTTTTGTGCTCTTTTCTCTGCGTATTGTTCAATAATATCCTGCATGTCAGCTTCACTCTCCTTTACATTTTTCAAATATCCGCATTTCGCAGCTAATTCACTATAATGCATCCTTGCGGGATCCTTACAGTAAAAATCCTGCATCAGCTTGCCTAATGGTGTATCATCCTGTACCTTACTGTTTACATAAACGATATGCGTACCATCGCCAAAATCAGCACCGTTTTGCTTAATCACTCTATCAATATCGTATAATGGCAGATTACCTTGAAGCACATCATTTTCAGTGATAAAAATTACATAGGTAACCGGTAACTGTTCGTATGGCTTACCGGCCTTCAGCAAATTACTGTCCAGCAAGCTGCTGTAAAAGCGTGCTCTTTTTGCTGGCGCACCTTCATCACTACGTTGAACCTCAACATTGAAGTATACTCCAGCCTCATCCTGTGCTAGAATATCCATTTGTGCCGAATGTCCATAAAGATTTTGGATAAAATTCTGCACCTTAACTTCTTTCACTTTGATTTTATCATTTTTCAAAATAATGCGCAATAACAATTCTGCTGCAGGAATATTGTTTTCAAAAACCTTATTCATAAACTTATTATTCATTAAGCACAACTCCTGAACAATTTGCTGCACTTCGGTAAGCTCCTGTGTTTGCACCTTATCAGCTCCTCATCTTTGTAATTTTCAGATTTTTTTACTTATTAGATTATAAAGCATCAACATCCGCTAGTCAAGTTATTTTCTGAAAATTATGTGTAATTTATCGCAGTAAAATAAAAACCACCTCAGCCTCACGCCAAGGTGGTTCAGCGAACAAATATTATTTTACTTCTTCATAAAGAGCACGCACGCAGGCATCTGCCAGCGCACCGATGCTGGAAACGCTGCGCTCCTGCGGCAGTCCGGAAGCATCATAGCCAAGCGGCAGCTCAGTGCAGGCAGTCATTACAGGGATATCACGCTCAGCCCACAGCTCCTCTACAAGCTCCTTCATAATAGCACCGGCCTTTGCCAGCTGGTTAGCCTTAACGCAGTTGATAACCTCCTGAGATTTATCGCTCTGCTCCTCATTCGGAATGTACAGCGTCAGACCACGCTTTTCAGCATATTTCTGATACAGTCCGCAAGCACGCGTGCCTTTAGTAGACAGCATCCAGGCACCCTTTTCCGGAGACAGCTCTTTGGCAGCCTTAACGGTTTCGTCAACGATATGCAGCAGCGGTACCGGCAATTCATCAGCAAATTGGTCGATAAAGAAATGTGCGGTATTGCAGGGAACAGCAAGTACATCCGCACCCATATCGCACAGCTGCAGTAAATCAGCCTTCAGCTTCGGCAGCGGGGATTCACCCTTGCCGAAAATTGCTGTGCCGCGGTCCGGGATATCGCAGTCACCAATCATATACACTACCGGGTGCTCCTGGTCGCAGCTTGCCGGGCATCTCATAGTAAACTGACGCAAGAACTCTGCAGCAGCTGCAGGGCCAAGGCCACCGACAACACCTAATTTTTTACCATTCTTCTTCATTTTCATTTCGCTCATATATACCTCTTCTTTCCTGTTTAGCTTCACTGATAGGATTAATAAAGTTCTTTTAATTTTAGCACACCAAGCTGGTATTTGCAAATATTGCCAGGCCCTGCAGATAGACAAAAAGCCGCTGCCAGCCACCCCTCAGAGTGACAAGCAACGGCTAACTTTTTAATTTTTATTTACTAAGCCAGGAACGTACACTGGAAGAAGCTCTTGTCTCTTCCTTGCTAACCTGTACCTGTTCAGGCGCATAAAGCAGCAAATCATCATTAATTTTTTTCACATCGGCATTTACAATGTAGCTTACGCCGTTCAGATAATCAAAAATGCGATATCTGAGCGCTTCGTCAACTGCATCGAAGCATACCATAATTGCGCTGCCGTTCATCAGAGAATCTGCATACTCACGCACATCCGCAAATGATTTCGGCGTACGCACCATAATATTCAAATGACCGGATTTCAGCAGACGCGGACGGGCATATACCTCCTGCTGCTCTTCCTGTTCATCTGACCAAAAGAATTTCATTGCTGTATTTTTTAAACCCATGGCCATCAGCCTCCAAACCAAAACAGTTATTTAGACTATTATTCGCTGCCTATAGGCAAAAGTCCTGCTTAGTAATCTAATTGTAGCAAATTTTCAACAGGTTGTCAAAAATTATGCCTGAACATTCTTCATACGGCCACGCAGCTTGCCGCGTTCCAGACGGTCCAGAACCTTCTTACGCATACGGATGCTCTTCGGAGTTACCTCAACCAGCTCATCATCGTTGATGTGCTCCAGAGCCTGCTCCAGAGAGAAGGTCTGAGGAGGAATCAGGCGGATAGCGTCATCACTGCCGGAAGCACGCATGTTGCTGACATGTTTCTTCTTGCAGGGGTTAACGTCCATGTCGTCTTCACGGCTGTTTTCGCCAACCAGCTGGCCTTCGTAAATCTTTTCTGCAGGAACTACGAACATGGTGCCGCGCTCCTGAGCATTTCCGATACCATAGGAGGTGGTTTCGCCAGTTTCAAAAGCAACCAGGCTGCCACGGGTACGGCCGGGGATTTCACCCTTATATTCTTCGTAACCGGCAAATACGTGGTTCATAATGCCGTTACCTTTAGTATCAGTGAGGAACTGGTTACGGAAGCCGATCAGGCCACGAGCCGGAATCTTGAATTCCATACGCAGATAGCCGGCCATTTCGGTCATGTTCTGCAGCTCAGCCTTACGCAGGCCCAGGCCTTCCATTACAGCACCCATGAAGTCCTGCGGTACGTCGATGGTCAATGCTTCCATAGGCTCCATCAGCTTGCCGTTTTCATCGCGGTGCATAATAACCTTAGGTTTACCAACCTGCAGCTCAAAGCCTTCACGACGCATGGTTTCAATCAAAATAGACAGATGCAGCTCGCCACGACCAGCAACCTCATAAGCATCCGGGCTGTCGGTTTCTTTAACACGCATGGAAACGTTGGTCTTAACCTCTTTGAACAGACGATCACGCAGGTGACGGCTGGTAACGAATTCGCCTTCACGACCGGCAAACGGGCTGTTGTTAACGTAGAAGAGCATGGACAGAGTAGGTTCGTCAATCTTGATGCCCTTCAGAGCTTCCGGATTTTCGCTGTCAGCGATGGTGTCGCCGATGTTAGCGTCCTGCAGACCGATCAGCGCAACGATATCACCTGCTTCAACCTCAGGCACTTCTACACGCTTCAGGCCCTGGTAGGTGTACAGACGGCCGATTTTGCCGTTGCGGTTGCCTGCTTCGTCCATCAGGGTAATGTTTTCGCCGTTGTGGATGGTACCGCGAACTACACGGCCTACAACAATACGGCCTACATAATCATCATAATCCAAGGTGTTAACCAGCATCTGCAGCGGTGCGTTAACGTCAACGTCCGGAGCAGGAATGTTTTCCAGAATTACTTTGAACAAAGGCTCCAGAGAATCGCTTTCCTCGTCCATGGACAGCTTGGCAATACCGTTACGGGCGGAAGCCAGAACAACCGGGAACTCCAGCTGATCTTCATCTGCGTCCAGCTCAATGAACAGGTCCAGAACCTCGTCAATAACTTCATCAACACGTTGGTCAGGACGGTCAATCTTGTTGATGACAACAATCGGTTTCAGGTGTTGCTCCAATGCTTTACGCAGTACGTATTTGGTCTGCGGCATCGGGCCTTCATAAGCATCAACCAGCAGCAGTACGCCATCAACCATGGTCAGTACGCGTTCAACCTCGCCGCCGAAGTCAGCATGGCCCGGGGTGTCCAGAATGTTGATTTTTACGCCATTGTGCATTACAGCGGTGTTTTTAGACAGAATGGTGATACCACGTTCACGTTCCAATGCGTTGGAGTCCATAACGCGTTCTTCCACGCGCTCGTTAGCACGGAAAACGCCGCTTTGCTTCAGCATAGCATCAACCAGGGTAGTCTTGCCATGGTCAACGTGGGCAATAATTGCTATATTACGAATATCGTTTCTAATCATTATTCCTTTTCTCTCCTTCATAAAAGACAAGAAAAAGGATGCTTGTCAAGTGCATCCTTTCACAGTATTACTAAACTATTTTATTATATGCTTTTTCAGTCATACTGTCAATAAAATTGTCTTGAAAGTTACAGAAAAGCTTGTAAGATGCAAGGTAAAGGGGTTAGCGTCGAAGCTTTGCATAAACTATTTGCTAATAAAGTAGTATCTTGCTAAACGCAGGCACAAAAAAACCTGAGAGCGAACTCTCAGGCTACTTTAACTATGGCAGGGGCACTAGGACTCGAACCCAGATCGACGGTTTTGGAGACCGTTGCTCTACCATTGAACTATGCCCCTATGGAGCGGAAAACGAGATTCGAACTCGCGACCCCCTCCTTGGCAAGGAGGTGCTCTACCACTGAGCTATTTCCGCATTGGCGACCCGGATGGGACTCGAACCCACGACCTCCGCCGTGACAGGGCGGCATTCTAACCAACTGAACCACCGGGCCAATGTCAGGTGTCTGACAGGTATATATATTACCATATGTTTAGCGTTTTGGCAAGTGTTTTTTTGCAATTTTTCAAGAAAGATTTTCCAGCTGCCAACGCAGGTCTTTGAAGCAAAAAAGTGTTGGCAGTCTTAACCTGAATCAGGTCAAAACCCCAACACTTATTTTAGAGAATCAATTATGCTTCGTATTCAGCTAACTTGGCAGCAGCTTCCGGGCAGCCTTTGGCAGCAGCCAGTTCAAAGTAGGTTTTGGAGCAGATCTTGTGGCCCATTGCCAGATATTGCTCGCCCAGCTTGTACATGTCTGCAGCGTATTCCATGTCCTTCAGTTTAGCAGCAGCCTTCGGGCAGCCTTTGGCAGCAGCTAATTCAAAGTAAGTTTTGGAGCAGATTTTGTGGCCCATGCCCAGGTATTGCTCGCCCAGCTTGTACATATCTTCTGCGTATTCCATGTCCTTCAGTTTAGCAGCAGCTTTCGGGCAACCTTTCGCAGCAGCCAATTCAAAGTAGGTCTTGGAGCAGATGCAATGGCCCATTGCCAGGTAATGCTCGCCCAGACCGTACATGTCTTGTGCATATTCCATGTCCTTCAGCTGTGCGATTGCTTCTTCAGAGCCTTTGGCAGCAGCCAGCTCCAGGTAGGTTTTGCCGCTGATGCAGTGGCCCATGCCCAAATATTGTTTAGCAAGCATCAGGCAGCCTGCAACATATTCTTTTTCTTTAGCTTCGGCAGCAGCGATTTCTTCGTCGGTAACGCCGGCTTTTTCTTTGAACCATGCCATGATGGTGTCCATGTCTTCAGCCTTGTGCAGTACGCTTCTGAATTTATAGTCAATCACTTTGGTAGTGTACAGGTATTCAACACCCAAATCCAAGTCAAAATAATCCAATCCGAAAAATGTCAAAATGCCATCAATAACAACCTCTGCATTAGCAGGATCCTTCGCCAGCTTAGCAATTTGTAAGTATTTTTCAGCTACAGTCGTCATTTACAAAACCTCTCTTTTTTCATTCTTTTGTAAGAATAATCAATTTTTGGTTCCTTAGGAACCAATATAATCATATCACGATTGAAATTAATTATCAACTATTATATGGGAAATAGTGGGAGAAAGAGGGTGAAGTGACACTTTTCCTGCGCTGTGCAGGAAACACCCTCGGCAAATGCTGCGCTAATTTTTCGATAACTTTAATTTTGTTTGCAAATACGTTTTCATATATTAAATATAGGTGCTGTAATGCGCATAATATAGGCTGATTTGCAAAAAGTGCTTGTCAAATGCTGTTCGATATGTTATAGTAAATTTATCACAGGAGGCAAACGGTTTGCCAAAATGCTGGAAGGCTTGCGCCAGGCGCGTTTTGCTTTTAGCGGAGGCGTAAAAGTACCGCTCTTGTGAGCAATTTTGCTGTTTTTGCTATGAACAGTTTTTTGATTTTCCATTGTAGGGCTTTAAGCCCGCTCTGTGAGCCGTGTGCGAGCCACAGGG
>NZ_CAKPTG010000002.1 GCF_934190775.1 uncultured Phascolarctobacterium sp. | reverse complement strand
GGGGTTGGATTCGAACCAACGAAGCGAAACGCGGCAGATTTACAGTCTGCTCCCTTTAACCACTCGGGAACCCATCCGTTTGCGACAAAAAGAATTATACAGGATTTAGGCCAGTTTGTCAACAGCTTTTCCTAAATTTATTTGCATTATTTTTCAAAACAGCTGTAAGCCACATCACTAAGCTATTTTTTTACACCTTAAAGCTTATCCAGGCTATAGTCTCCGGACCAGACAATGCTTCTGTATTTCGCCGGCGCCGTATCACCTTCGGTAGAAATGCACAGCACAACAGAGCTTTCATCAAGCTGCAGAAGAGACTTGGCCTGTGCGTCACTACGTCCCAGCAGGGCAAAGCCCAGACCTGCTGCGCCGCTTTCACCGGAAACAATAGCAGCATCACCACTTAAGGGATTGCCTAACACGCGCATGCCATAGGCAGCAAATTCATCCGGCATAGAAACAAAATTATCTGCATAACGCCTGAGCATCTCCCAGGCAAGGCTGCAGGGTTCGCCACAGCACAAGCCGGCCATGATGGAAGCCAAATCGCCTGTAACATTATGAAGCCTTCCGTCATCAGCCTTAGCTGTCCTGAAAATGCAGTCAGCCCTTTCAGGCTCCACTATGGTGATAACCGGTTTAGCTTCTTTATAATAATCAGCCAGAAAGGCAGCAACAGCACCGGCCATTGCGCCTACGCCTGCCTGCAGAAAAACATGCGTCGGACGCACGCCCTGCAGCTGCTGCACTATTTCATAACCCATAGTAGTGTAGCCCTGCATAATGTGCAGCGGTACCTCTTCATAGCCTTCCCAGGAAGTATCCTGCACCATAATGCCGCCGCAGTCAGCAGCCACCTGTCTTGCCAGGCGTACAGTGTCATCATAATTAACATCCGTGATATATGCTTCAGCACCAAAGGCTTTGATTGCCTCCAGACGCGCCAGTTCCGTTCCCTTAGGCATCAGCACGATAGCCTTCTGCTGCAGACGGTTAGCTGTCCAGGCAACGCCTCTGCCATGATTGCCGTCTGTTGCTGTAACAAAGGTCAGCTCGCCCAGCTTTTCCCTCACCTCACGCGCCATCAGCTTATCGTAGGTAAGCTCCTCCACCGGAAGCTGCAGGCGTTTGGCCAGCTCGCAGGCAATAGCATAGCTACCGCCCAAAACCTTGAAGGCATTCAGACCAAAGCGATAGCTTTCATCCTTAACATAAATATCCTTAACACCAAAAAGCTGCGCCAAATTTCGCAGACGCACCAAGGGCGTAACCGTATACTCCGGGAAGCTGCTATGAAAGCGGCAGACCTTTTGTGCCTGCTCATAGCCATAATAATTGACAAATGAAGTGTCCTGTTCTTTATGCTGATGCAGATAATGTAATAATTCCGCCATCGTCCTGCTCCTTATTTTGCCTGCAGAAGTGCCAGGCCACGTGCAAACTTGCTGCGTTCTTCCGCACGCAGCTCCACCTGCGAGGCAATTCTGTTCTTAAGCTCCAGCAACGCGTCTACAGTGCCGCTCATAAGCTCAAATTCGACCTCATCAATGCTGTCACTTTGCTCACCGCAATGAATGGCGCCCTTATCAATTGCCAGCTCAATAACAGCGCCTTCATAATCCAGAATATAGGTTATGCGCTCCACATCAACCGTAAACAAAGCATGTACGCCAGCAGGAGCAAGCTCGCTAAGCTCATAGCCCAGTCCAAGCGCTGCAAAGCCGTTCAGCTCAAGCTTGGCCTCCTGCAGCGGCAGGTTCAGCTCCAGGCGCTCGCTCAAGCCTTCCTTGCTCTGCTTAGAAGTCTTTACCGTCGCCTCAAAGCTGCCATCGCCCTTATCGCGCACGCGGTAAGCAATACCATGCTGCGTCAGCGTCATATCCGCTGTATCATAATAGGTACTTACCAGACGGCGTTTTTTGTAGCTGCCGGGGCGCATGGCCTGCTGCATGAAATCCAGCTGCAGCATTTTCTCCAGGCCTTCTCTGCTGAGCAAAAGCTTCAATTCAATCTCTGTATTCTTTGCCATTATTATCACTGCCCTTACCAAAAATTTTTAAACTTCCCAACGCCTGCGCCGCAGAATTCTTCTGCCACCAAACGAGCGGTAGGCCAAAAGCCAGCAGCGTCACCGCCAGCGCCGCATAAAAGCGTGGCGTACCAAAAGCATCTGCCAGAAAGTTATAGGCAATCGCCCCAGGAAGCATGCCAAGAACCGTGGCTGCCGCATAAATCTTAAACGGCAAACGCACGCTGCCGGCAATAATACTCACCGGATCATAAGGAAAAATCGGCACTGTGCGCAAAATAATCATCTTCTTAAAGCTGCCATCGCCAACAAGATAACGCGTCAGGCGTTCACCCCAGCTGCCGCCGAAATTGCGCAGCAGCCAATTACCGCCGCCAAAGCGCCCCAAAAGATAGCAAAAGCTTGCACAGCCAAAGCCCCCAAGAAGCAGGAACAAGATGCCCCACCAGGGACCGAACAGCACGCCTGCGCTCAGGTTCAAAAGCAGCGTCGGAAATAAAAGCAGCGGACGAATCGTGTACACCGCCACATAAATAAGCGGTGCCCACACGCCAAAGCCCACCACCCAACGGCGGATATCCTCAGCACTGTGCGGATGCGGGTTATACGGCGATTCGTACAGGCCATATAAAATTGCCCCCAACGCCAGCAGATAGACAAACACGCGTAAAAGTAAATATAGATATTTTTTCTTCATATAAACCTCTGATTTTCAAACTCTCATCTATTATACGGCGTTTGGAGGAATTTACGCAAGCAGTATTGGCAAATTGTTTCCAAATATAAAAAGGCCGCCACTTACGTGGCAGCCCCGCGTCCTAGTCGACGCGTTTCACCTTGTAGACAGGAAGGTTATCCTTTTGGGCCAGCTCCAGGAGCTCGGCCAAGGCCTTGCCGGTACCGTACTTGCTAGCAAGCAGCTCGCGCATAGCTCCTTCAGAGTAGAAGGTGCTGCGACGAACAAGCGACGAGGTGTAGGAACCATCGGCGCAACGTCCGGGAACGGCATAATCTGCGGTGATTTTCCGCTTCAATTTATCGTTGGTAATGTACAAGCCTGTGCAGGATTCCTCCGCCAGGTAGCAGGACCAGCTGCGCGGTGCGAACTTACGCACCAGCGCCTCCCAGAAAGCAGGCTGCGGGCCATCTGCAGATATATACTTGATAAAGAGCTGTCCTTTGCCGTCGAACTGGATTTTTTCAACGCCAGCGCGGAGATCAAAGGCCTGGATGCCGGCGCCCTCAGCGATGAAGCCGAGCCAGCCGCAGCCAAAGGCAGATTTCGGTTTGCGCTCATCCTTGCGCGTCCAGCGCTTGAGCTTTTTAAAGAGGTTTGCCAGCTCCTCTTGAGAACCGTAGACATATAAATTTGTGTAACAATAATTTGCCATATAAGAATCATCCTTTCTTTAAAACACTTAAATAGGCTAGAAAAAGGCAATAAAAAAAGCCATTATGGGAATCAATTTTTGGGTACACTAATAGCATACACACTACTAGTACACACAATCTTAGATTTTTCCCGTAATGACATCTTACAATTCTTATATGGTTGAATTATAGGTAGCGGCTTACGCGCTACCTATATTGTACAATACAATACAAAGTGTGTCAAGAAGTTTTTGAGAAGTTTTTTACTTCTCTTACTCTGCACCACTACTTTTGGTGCAAAAAGAAAAACTGCACAGTTAATCATAACATATATCCCTGTAAGTAAAGTCTTCACAAGGGTTCTAATCCTTTATTTTATGGCATTTGCAGCTATTTAAAGAAATTTTTATTTATATTATATTAAAATTTTCGAGCCACTGTTTTTTAGCAAAAAGGCTGAAAAAAGTGGTGCAACTGGTGCAAGTAGAGCATTTTCTCCACCTGCTCCGTCAAGCTCAAAGCATGCATGCATACATCCACCTTCATGCTGCACCACGAGGCAAGCAGGTAGATGAAAAATAATACACACTTCAAGCATTCTCAACCCTAGTTTTTATGCACTAATCGCAACTCTTTTTATTTTTTATTTCTTCTTTACTATTTATTACTTCATATTCAAGAATTTTCTTTGCCATTTCGTAACAATTATCTATATAATATTTTCCTAATGTTTTGGTCATAGCAAAACCAGCACAAGCTGCTACAACTGGTCCGACATAAGGAATATATTTTAAAAATCGTTTTTTAGCATATCGTTCAGCTACTTGCCTAAGAACCAACATTATACCTTCTTCGGTAAGATATGCAAGCACCTTATCCGCAAGTTGTTTCCCTACGGGTCCTAATACAGTCATGTATTTCTCTATAACTGTTTCATCAAGCCCAAAACTTTCTCTAATTTCTTGAGCCATCTTATAAAAAGCCGCTAAATCAAAGCTAACATCAACACCAGGGATAGGATTTAAAGCATTAGCAGCTACCGCCCAAGCATAGGTATTAATATCATCTAAACATTTTCTTCTTTTTCTAGCCAACTCTTGAATACTTTCTGCTTTAAAGCCGCAATGATTTTATCCTTCTTTACATCATCAAGGTCAGAAGCAAAAATATCGTCCTTTAATTCTTTAATCCCAATGCCAGTCTTACAGCTTGTAAAATAAACTTTTATGTCTGTAGCACCTACTTTAGAATAAACATCTTCAACGATTTCTTTCTTCAGATCGTCTAGTGTCCTTTCACCATCCCATATATCGTCTTCCTTATTGCGCACAATAAAATAAGGATGCTTCCTAGATTGATTCCATTCCTTAAATTTTTTAAATAACTTTCCGTCGGCATCATGTAATTTACCGGCAAATACGAACAGATACAAATCATAATCCTCTACAGAAAATTGTTTGCACCAGTCTTCAAAAGGAAATCTTTTCGTGTCATATCCAGGCAAATCAACGATTCTCAATGCTCCCCAAGATGCTTCTTGGCTTTTCACTGTGGTATCTGTATATACTCCAGATTTAAATAAATTTTTGCCTATCAATTTGTTAATAACACTCGATTTACCTGCACCCGGCTGCCCGACTAAAGCAATTTTAGTATGCGTACCCTGATTTCTTTTTATTTTTGAAGAACAAGATTAGATCTAAACGACACTATATCATTTGAACCTTTTGAAGCTGCCATCCCAACCGCAAGACCAACTACTGATGCTACGCCAGCTAATTCAGCTACGCTAAGTGCTGCCAATGGTATTATGCCTTTAACCTTAGATTGAGTTACTAAACAAGGCTTTCTATATTTTTTCATTATCGTAAATCTCCTCTTACAAAACAGGCAATGATATTTTTATATTTAGTTGTTAATTATACATCAGCTTTACATAAATTTTCGATGGTTCCCAATTATGTTCTGTATTCTTCTCAGAATTAACACGAAGCCTAATATATTTACCAGTATCTTTATCTATCATTGCGGAAAGTACACAACCATCTTTATATTCAATAGCTAATACAGTGCCGGGAAAATAGTAATCAATCACTCCAAATCTCGTGATATTTTGGGCTGTATGTTCTTTGATTTCTCTTTCATTTGCTACCCTGTTAGATAGCTTAAGCAATCTTGTGCATAACGTTGTACTTTGTATTTCTGTAAGTATATGCGCAGAAGTTTTCCCAGAAAAGGCAGATTGCCAATCTTTATCTAATCTTGTCTTACGTATGGTATATTCTGAACTTAAAACTGTACGTAGTTCATCAGGATATTCTTTATCCCATACTGGTGTAAAGTCACCAATATATGCATCAAGAGCAGGGGTCTGCCATTCTATATCAGATGGTATGTAAATTTTGGGAAGCGGCGAAGGCTTTAATGTATAAAATGCACCCAATACTACTAATACAGACAAGATTATACCTGCTAATACTTTTTTTGTAATTTTCATGGTCGTAAATTTCATTATCGTACCCTCCGTAATTATTCTTCTAGTCTCACAAGTCTTTTCCATTGCAATTCTCTAATCAAACATAGAATATCTTCTCTTAATTCATTTTCATCAACATCATACGTTTGCAGCAACATATCAGCAATATCAGAAGCTGTATTTTTGCAATTACTCAAAGAAATTATTTCTCCACCTATTTTATTCAAGTAACATATGTCCAGTTCTTTGCCATATAACACCATAATATCTTTTTCCCAACGTTTTTTCAAAGAAATATCGACAAGCTTTTTATGCTTAAGCCACTCCCATGTAATCATGCTCTCCCCTCCACTTCAACTAGTTGCTGAACCTTACCCCAACCAGTACGACCATTCAGCATCTTTTTGACTTGTGTCCCAACAGCCACACCTACAGCAAAAGCTTCAATAGCCGCCGCCAAACCGGCTGGAATAACCCCTTCAATACTCACATTTGAAATAACCATTGGTTTCTTATATTGTTTTTTCATTTTAACTTGTACCTTCATATTCTTATATCATCATTGACGTGATTAAGTATATTACCTTTCTGCTTTTCAGCATCAATAGAATTTATAAACTCTAAGACTTTTGGATTATGCCAAGCATATTTGCCCTTATTTTTCCAAATAGAATCTATCGTTTCGTCCAAAATATTGCCTATTGTAAAAGGAGTCATGCAATCTAATCTAAAATCTCCATTCGGGCGGATAATACCACCACTATTAGGAGCAGATACATATCGTTCCATAGATGTATTAACATTCATAGATCTTTCAATTCTTATTTTTCCTGCATATTCCCTAGACAATTTATCAATCTGTTCATAAAGATAATTGCGTTGCTCATGTGTTAAAAAAATATCTTTATTAAAAATAGCTCTACCACTTGGCAATATCTCACCAATCATAATGCTGCCAGCACCTACTGAATAAGCTAATTTAACCATATCATCTAAATAAGGCAATGTTTTAGGAGTAACAGAATGTGCTATAACCAATGGTATTCCACTATCAGAAATTTCCATTGCTCCATTAACAGCTTTCTCCCAACTGCCTTCTACACCTCTAAACGAGTCATGCAACTCAGGTGTTGAACCATCAATAGAAATTTGAAACCAAAAATAGCGGTACTTAGAAAATCTTTTGACTTTTTCTTTGCTTAACAACATACCATTCGTAATAACAACAAACGAAGTCCCGTCTTCATGTAGTATATCCATAATATCAAATAAATCTTCTCCTAGAAGCAATGGTTCCCCTCCGGAAATAATGCATTGAAAAATGCCACCTGCTTCAACAATTTGTTTAGCTAAACTTTTCCACTTTTGCGGAGTCATGCTTGTATATTGAACACGATCAACATCCCCAGATCTATTATAACAATGCTTACATTTTAAGTTACAAGCTCCTGTCAGTTCAAATTGTAAAGTAATTGGGAAAGAGAACTCCTTTGGATACAAGTCTGCTGCTTGCATAGCAATAATATTTTCTGCTTCCTGTTTTGCTCTCTTTAAATCAACAGCATTAAAAATTTTTACATAATCCTTACTCAATCTATCTTACCTCCACGAATCATATTACAGTAATGGTGCAATATTTTATAATACTCTTCAACATCCATACCTTCAAAATATAAATGATACAAGTACTCCCCTCTACAAATATTAGGTCTTTTATTGTATATCGAGCACTTATTATTAATTAAATATTTGCATATTCCGTCTCCTCTATTGAAATTTTTCATTGCAGGTATTTTATATAAATGTTTGCAACATTCTCCACATTGATTGCAATCAAATATTTTACCATTTATAATTGTTACTTGATCCAAAATATTCTCCCTTATAATAGGTGATAGTATGTATACAAACTATCACCTATCAAGCCAACATTTCATTTTTTATCAGCAAATTAACATCAATCTCCAACGCATCAGCAATCTGATACAGAGTTTCTAAAGAAAAACTGTTGCCTCTATTCCCTCGCTCAATCTGCCCAAGATAAGCGGCACTCATACCAATCCGCTCGGCCAGCTCTGCTTGCGTATAGCCTTTCTTTTTTCTATAATATGCTATTTTCAATCCAATATTCTTGTAACGTGTAGCAAACAACGTCATCACCTCTTGTCAAGCTTCTCTTTATAATATTAACAGTTTATATAAATTATTTTTTAGGTATATAGTCTGCTTTTTTAGGTTAATAGCTTCAATCAGCTTTTTTCTCTTTTTTAGTTAATCTTTGAAAACAACTTGCAACTTCAATTCAACTTGCTTGCAACCATATACGATTGCTTCTGCTCAATTATTTTTTCAAGAAGCGACAGCCCCTCACTGCCGCTTCCTGCACCCATCAAGCCTCTCGCTTTACCTCATACACTGGCAAGCCATCGTACTGAAATGTTTCCACACTAGCGCGATTATCAAAGGCTTGCATACCTGCCCCTTGGGCAATAAAGCCAATCCAACCAGAGCCGAAAGGCGTACGCTCTTTGCGCTCGTCCTTGCGCGTCCAGCACTTGAGCTTTTTTAAAGAGGTTTGCCAGCTCCTCTTGCGGACTATGAACATATAAATTTGTGTAACTGTAATTTGCCATATAAGAATCATCCTTTCTTTATAACACTGAATATGCGAAAAACGCAACAAAAAAAGCTATTATAATGAAATTTTCGCATAGGAAAATATCATTATAATAGCCTAAAATTCTTATATAAACAAATGTATACAGCTTGTCTAAGTGCTGTGTGGTTATTATATAGCGAATCAGTAAATCTGTCAAGGTAACACAAAAATTTTTTCTACCGCCCACCCACAACTAAATCCAATCCTTCACATCTGCAAAATAAATGTGAACGCCTTGACTTTATTATCTGCTCATATGATAATAATAGTGTGAGAAGAAATTGTTTATCTTTCAAGACTGCCGCGAAGGCAGCCAATTTATAGAAAGTGGTGATAAGATGATTTTTAAATTTGAAGCACAAGCCCCCAAAATTGACGAGAAGGCCTACGCCTTTAATACTGCTACCCTGATTGGCAAGGTTGAGCTTAAGGAGTACGCCAGCGTCTGGCCCGGCGTTACTATCCGCGGCGACGTTAACCGCATCGAGGTTGGCCGCTACAGCAATATTCAGGACAACAGCGTGCTGCACGTTGCTGATAACTACGCCTGCATCGTCGGTGATTATGTAACTGTAGGCCACTGCGCTCTGCTGCATGCCTGCACTGTTGAGGACCACTGCCTCATCGGCATGCATTCTACCGTACTTGACGGCGCTGTAATCGGTCACGGCTCTATCGTTGCTGCCGGTGCTGTTGTAACCAAAGGCACCATCGTACCGCCGAATTCCCTGGTTGCCGGCATTCCTGCCAAGGTTATCAAAACCCTGGACGAAAAAGGTATCGCCGCTATCCACGCTCAGGCGCTGAAATACAAAACCCTGTGGACCGAACGCTACGGCCTGCTGCCTGACAATGATGGTGAACGTTATCACGGTGAAAAAATCGTTTAATTTCTCCAAGCAAGGAAGCATGACAATGTCCTCTGATTAATCAGGTCACGCTTCACTCATAATGCAAAAAAATCCCGTTACACAGCGCAAGTCTGTGAACGGGATTTTTGCTTACAGCAAACACTTAACCTTATAATCAAAAAGCCATCTCCGCATTCCTCAAGAACAACGGAGATGGCTTTTCAGCTTCAAATATACTTTTTTATTTAGTTGCTTTCGGCAGCAACAGCTTTTTTAGCCGGGCAAACAATAGCTACAATAGCGTAAGCAACAATGCATACCAGCCATTCCATATAGATTACGTTCGGGAAAATGCGTACTACCGGGGTAAGCTGCCACAGCACCAGCAGCACCAAACCTGCCAGCAACGTCCAGAAGCCTGCGGCTTTAGAAGCATACTGCGGGAAGAACAGCGCTACGATTACGATAACGCTGAAGGCAGCAGTCAAAGATAGACCAATCATAATCGTACCCAAAATGCTGGATACGCTCATAGCAAGTCCCAAGGTAAGAATACCACTGATAATGATGCAGGCACGTGTCATCAGCAGCTGACGCGCCTGGTCACACTGCGGATTGATGAAGCGCTTGTAAATATCACTGGAGAACAGGGTACCAGCACTCAACAGCAGGTTGCAGGCAGTAGATACGTCTGCAGCCCACAGAGCTGCCAGAGTGATACCTGCCAACACCGGCTGCAGGCCTACGATAACCTGCGGCAGCGCCAATGCAGCCTGCGCATCAGGATACATAGCCTTGGCAACAAGACCAAGGAAGGCAGCCAGAACACCTACCGGAAGCATCAGAATGCCGCCCCAGACGAAGCCTTTTTTAGCAGTTGCAGCGTCTTTAGCGCCCAAAGAAATCTGCAGAATACTTTGCAGAGAAAGATTTACGGTAATCAAAGTTACAACCCAGCTGGTGATGGTTACAGGACCAACACCGTCAATAAAGCTGAACCAGGGCACATTAGCCGGCAAAGCAGCAGCCAGATGATCCATGCTGCCGATTTTTTTGAACTGAATAACAGTTGCCGCCAAAATGCCAACGTAAATCAGGATAATATTCAATACATTAGATAAGGATGCAGACCACATACCACCGATAAAGGTAATACCGATAAAGGTGATAGCGCTGACAATCATACCTGTGTGGAAATCAAAGATATCCGGCAGGATTGCGTGCAGAATACTGCCACCGGCAATGTATTGCAGACTGATAATTACCAATTGGATAACAATCTGGCATAAAACGCCTAAAATTACCGCGCCCTTAGTATGATGGCGTTCAATAAGCTCGGTGATAGTCGTAATGTTCTGCTCACGATATTTTTTTGCCATGAACAGGCCCATAACAATCGCACCCAAGGCCCAGGCAATGGTATACCAGCCGGCACTCAGACCAACGCGGAAGGCGTGCTCAGAAACGCCGATAGTCGACGCACCGCCAACAGCCAGACCGATGATAGTAACACAAATCAGAGGCGCAGAAAGTCTGCGTCCCGCAAGAGCAAAGTTTTCGTTGTTTCCTTCACTACGTTTTTTAGCATACCAGCTGATAGCGAACAAAGCAACAATGTACAATATTAAGATAACTAAAGAAACAGGCACAAAAAATCCTCCTTTAAATTATACATGCCTGTTAAAGAAATACAACGTCATAGCTGGCAGTATCCCTATACTGCCTCACATCAGACCTAATCGTGCAGACTTCAACAACATATAATACAAAACCATTTGTGCTGTCATTACAATTCCCCATCGCCCATACTGGCAAGCATCCCTATGCAGACCTCATATGCGCCTCCTGATGCTTCCTTGCAAAGCAGCCACAGATATATTAGCTAAATTATAGCCCGACAAGCAAAAACAGTCAAGATTTTTTCTAAAAAAGTATTGACAAAATATCGATTTGCCGTTAAAATAAATACTGTTGTTGGCCTCGTAGCTCAGCTGGATAGAGCGTTTGACTACGAATCAAAAGGTCGCAGGTTCGAGTCCTGCCGAGGTCACCATTTTGAAATTGACATCGCAAGAAATTGCGGTGTTTTTTTGTTTTTCTGATAAAAAATAATCCTTCGTATACAAAAAAAGAACCAGTCATACAACCGGTTCTCCCCAAAGCAACAACAAAGCATTGCCGCCGAAAGCTGCCCCTGATACTGCTCACGCATTATCAGGGGTATTTTCATGCGTTATATAGAAATATGAGTATGAGTAAAAATTACAGGCTGCGGATTTTTTTGCGCAGCGGCAGAATGCTTGCCGGACTTACGGAAAGCTCGTCCATGCCCATGCGTACAAATTCCTTCGTCAGGCTCAAATCAGCGCCCAGCTCGCCACAGACGCCGCACCAGATACCTGCTGCATGCGCTCCCTGCACCGTCATTTCAATCAGGCGCAAAATTGCAGGATGGTGTGCGTCAAAGAACGGCTCTAACCGCTGGTTCTGGCGGTCTATCGCCAAGGTATACTGACTCAAATCGTTTGTACCGATGCTGAAGAAGTCAACTTCTTTCGCCAGCTCCGCGCTGATCAGCGCTGCCGCCGGCGTTTCAATCATAATGCCGACTTCCATCTTCGGATCGTAAGATACGCCTGCATACTTCAGCTCTGCCTGCACCTCGCGCAGAATTTTGCGCGCCTTGCGCACCTCTTCAACGCTGATAATCATCGGAAACATCACCGCCAGCTTGCCATAAGCAGAAGCGCGGCAGATAGCGCGCAACTGCGTAGCAAACAGCTCCGGTCTTTCCAGACAGATACGGATAGCGCGATAGCCAAGCGCCGGATTTTCCTCCTGCGGCAGCTCGAAGTAATCAGCCTGCTTATCTGCACCGATATCAAGTGTACGGATAATAACACGCTTGCCGGCCATAGCTTCCGCTGCCAGCTTATATTTTTCAAACTGCTGCTCCTCGGTCGGATAATCCTTGCTTTCCAGATAAATGAACTCGCTGCGGAAAAGGCCGATGCCCTCTGCATCGTTCGCCAGCACGCTGGCCAGGTCACCCGTGCCGCCGATATTGGCATAAACATGCACCTGCTGGCCGCCGCCGGTAATGCTCTTTTTACCCTTGAGCTCCTCCAAGAGCTTTTTATGCTGTGCATCCTGTTCCATCTTCGCTTTAATACGTTCCAACGTTGCTTCATCAGGATCAACGAAAACCTCGCCGGTGTAGCCATCAACCGCTACCAGCTTGCCGTCATATTCTTCACCGATGCTGCTGCCGGTGCTGACAACCGCAGGAATACCGATAGTACGCGCCAAAATTGCCGTATGCGAATTTACGCTGCCTGCCGCAGTGACAAAACCTTGCACACGCGATTTATCAAGCTGCACAGTTTCGCTGGGAGCCAGGTCGTCTGCTGCCAGAATATAGCGGCCACTGCCGCTTTCCCAGCTGCTGCCTGCATCACCCAGGCAGCCAAGCACTTTATTGGAAATATCCTTGACGTCGGCAGCACGTGCACGCATATAATCATCTTCCATCGAAGAAAAAATTTCTGCAAAATTAGCTGCGGTAGTCTGCACTGCATATTCCGCATTAACCTGCTGTGTGCGGATAATGCCTTCAACGGACTCGATATAATCAAGATCCTCCAGCATCATCTGATGGATTTCAAAAATAGCGGCATTATCCTTGCCTACATCTACAACAGCCTTTTCATAAAGCTCTGCCAGCTTAGCAATAGCCTCCTGACGTGCTGCCTGAAAGCGTGCTACCTCAGCCTCGGCATTCTGCACCTTACGGCGTTTAACTGCTGCTGCATTACGACGCAGTACAGCCAAGGTTCCCAGCGTAACGCCACCGCAAACGCCCTTACCCTTTAATGAAAGCATCTTATCACCTCGCGAAAAATCACTCTTACTGCGAAATTACAGGTTAGCTTTGAAGAAAGCCTCCAAAGCTGCTGCTGCTGCGTCCTCATCAGCACCCTCGCAGGTAACGGTAATCTCTTCACCCTTTTTTACGCCCAAGGCCATAACACCGAAGATACGCTTCAAATCGCCTTTTTTAGCACCCTTAGCAATAGTGGTACTGCTGGCAAATTTAGCAGCCTCTTTAACGAGCAGTCCTGCCGGACGTGCATGGATACCTGCTTCGTCAGTAATAACATAAGTAAATTGTTGCATTTTTATTTCCTCCGTTTCGCTAATGAAAATAATCTACCGCTAAATTCTTAAAATCCTGTTTTTTATCTTTTTCTCTATCTGTTATTCGTTCACGTTCTGTTTAACAAACCCCATAAGCACAGCTGCCAGCACACTTCCTGCTGCCAGAGCTGCAAAATACATCGGCCAGTTCTGCACTACGCCGAAAACAAACACGCCGCCATGCGGTGCCGGAACGCTGCAGCCAAAGGCCATGGACAAAGCACCGGCTACACCGCTGCCCAAAGCGCAGGTCGGAATTACACGCAGCGGGTCACTTGCTGCGAAAGGAATTGCACCCTCAGTAATGAAGGACAGGCCCATAATAAAGTTAGTCACACCAGACTGACGCTCCTTAGAAGTAAATTTACTCTTAAACAGCATGGTGCACAGTGCAATCGCCAGTGGCGGCACCATACCGCCAATCATAACGGAAGCCATAATCTCGCTGCTTACGGCGCTGCCGTCAGCTGCAGCCAGAGAAGCAGTACCGAATACATAGGCCGCCTTGTTCAAAGGACCGCCGAAGTCGATGGACATCATAGCACCCAGCACAAAACCCATCAGTACCTTACTGGTTGTGCTCATGCTTGCCAGCGCACCTGCCAGCCATTGGTTGAAGGCTGCAGTCGGCGGGTTGATAACGTAGGTCATCAAAATGCCCATAAGCAGCAGGCCGATAACAGGATACAGCAGAATCGGCTTCAGGCCTTCCAGGCTGTCAGGCAGTACACTGAATACCTTGCGCAGTGCCAGAATCAGATAACCGCCGATGAAGCCTGCAAACAGCGCGCCGAAGAAGCCGCTGCCGCCGGAGGCTGCCAAAAAGCCGCCTACGATACCCAGCATCAGTGCCGGACGCTCGCCGATACTCATAGCGATATAGCCTGCCAGAATCGGCATCATCATGCTGAACGCCAGACCGCCGATGTTCTTGAAGAAGGCTGCCAGCGGCGTACCGCTGCCAAACTTAGCTGTACCGGCAAATTCCATATCGAACAGGAAAGCTAGCGCGATAAGAATACCACCGCCGATTACAAACGGCAGCATGTGAGAAACGCCATTCATCAGATGCTTATAAATTTGTCTCCCCAGACTTTCCTCAGCATCTGCCACGTTACTGGTCGTTTCGCTGCCACCCTTGCCTGCGTAAGCAGGAACCTTACCGCTCAGAATCTCCTCGATAAGCTCCTTCGGCTTGTTGATACCGTCAGCTACCTTAACGAAGATAACAGGCTTGCCTGCAAAGCGCTCTACAGGCACATTCTTGTCAGCAGCCACAATAATGCCTTCGGCTTCTTCAATATCTGCTGCCGTCAGTTTATTTTTTACGCCGCCGCTGCCATTGGTTTCAACCTTCATAGCAACGCCCAGCTTACCGGCCATCTCCTGCAAAGCCTCTGCTGCCATATAGGTATGTGCAATACCTGTCGGGCAGGCAGTAACAGCCAGCACCTTGCGCTGCTTAGCAGGCTCTGCTGCCGGTGCCTCTTCTTCCTCGTCCTCAAACTTTTCGTTTTCGTATTTATCGATAACTGCCAAAAAGTCCTTAGCGCTGCCGGCATTCAGCAGCTCACTGCGAAAGTCATCATTCATCAGCAGCATGCTCAGATGGCTCAGCACATCAAGATGCACATTATCCTTCGTATCAGGTGCAGCAATCAGGAAGAACAGCTTCGCAGGCTCTCCGTCCAGACTGTCGAAGTCAACACCGTCCTTTACCAGCATAGCTGCCAGTCCCGGTGCCTTTACCGCACTCGTCTTGGCATGCGGAATAGCAATGCCTTCACCGATACCTGTGCTGCCCTCCTCCTCACGACGCAGCACGCAGGCTCTGTATTCATCCTTATCAAGCAGATTACCGCCGCTCTCCATAAGCGTAATCAAATGCTCCAGCGCTGCTGCCTTATCCTTAGGCTGCGCTTTTAGGTCAATGCTTTCTAACTTCAGCAAATCAACTATTTTCATCTTATTTTTTGCCCCTTCTTTTTTATTTATTAGTCACGCCCTGTAAAATAATTTCATCAATATCCTTACGTGTTGCCAGCCAATCATTAAACGCGCTTGCGCTGCCTGCAGCTACGCCCAGGCGCAGCGCTTCCTCATAATCCTGCGTTTTGAGATAGCCTGCCAAAAAACCTGCCACCATACTGTCACCGGCACCAACAGAGTTTACTAGCTTACCCTGCGGTGAAGCCATCATATGCTGCCTGCCATTTTCGTCCAACAGTACAGCACCGTCCGCTCCACGCGAAACCAGCACATTACATGCTCCCTGCTGCTGCAGCTTCAGCGCAGCAGCAAGAATATCCTCCTCATTCAGCAACGGTCCCAGGCCAAAGAACTCTCCTAATTCCTCATGGTTTGGTTTGATTAAAAACGGCTTATATTTCAGCACCTTGAGCAGCAAATCGCCGGTAGCATCAACCACAACCCGTGTGCAAGCAGGCTGCAGCAGCTCCAGAATCTGCTCATAAATATCATCCGGCAGCGAAGCTGGTATGCTTCCTGCCAGCACCAAAATATCATCCTGCGTCAGTCCCTGCAGCTTGGTGAAAAGCTTTTGCAGCTCTTCCTTGCTCAGTTGCGGCCCCTGACCGTTCAGCGCCGTTTCCGAGTCCGAAATAATCTTCGTATTAATGCGCGAGTAGCCTTGACCAGCCTGAATAAAATCGCAGCGGCAGCCTGCCTCCTGCAGCAGGCGTTCTATCTCTGCACCGCTGAAGCCGGCTGTAAAGCCCAAAGCTACCGATTGCAGCCCCAAATTTTGCAGTACCAGCGAAACATTGATTCCCTTACCACCCGGATATATATTTTCTACTTGGGTGCGGTTAATCTCGCCTACTGCAAAATCATCAACCTTTACCACATAATCCAAGGAAGGGTTAAAGGTTACAGTATAAATCAAAGCACAATCACCTCCGTATGCTGCTTATAAGGCTTAACGTTCAAGCCCTCCTGCGCAGCTGTAATAATCACGCCATTGGACAACGGGCCGAAGGACACGTTCGACAGTGCTTCAAACTTGCTGGCATCTGCAAGCACATAGCATTTATGGCAATGCTCCATCGCCACGCGCTTATTCATGGCCTCCTCTATATCAGGAGTAGTGAAGCCCTCTTCCACCGTAATGCCGTTGGTTCCGAAAAAGCCCTTGCTGAAATGGTAAGGCTGCAGGGAAGCAACCGCTTCCGTACCGATTACCGCATCAGTTGTTGCCTTTACGCGTCCTGCAAGCAGCAATGTCTTCAGGCCGCGCTGCGCCAGCTTCTGTGCCAGCGTAATACCGTTCGTTACATAAACAGCATCCTTTTCCGTCAGATAAGTTGCCAGCTGCTCGGTTGTCGAGCCTGCATCAAGAAAAATAAAATCGTTGGGACGCACCAGCGTTGCCGCATACGCAGCAATTGTACGCTTATCTTCAATGTTACGACTGTATTTTTCCTGCATATTGCGCTCCTGCACAGGCTCCGCCTCGCGCAAGGCAGTCGCACCGCCATGCACCTTGCGTACCTTGCCCAAGCTGTCCAACTGCACCAAATCACGGCGGATAGTGGACTCAGAGGTTTCCAGAAGCCTTGCCAGCTCCGGTACTGTCGCCGCACCGTCACGCGTGACAATGCGGACAATTTCTTCAAATCTTTCTTGTGTTAGCATGAGCATCTCTCCTCTTGCAGATATTATATAACCATTTTCACGCAAAATCAATCATTTTTGAGCAATAATCTGCATTTTTTTGAATTTTTTTTGCAGATTATCTTCAGCACTTCCAAGGCAAAGAAAAATGGATGCCTCTCCTATAGCAAAGAAACATCCATCATAAAGTATCATTTATATAATTTTAAAGGCAGTGCATAAAAGCGTCAGCTTATTTTACCAAAGCACGCATTTCATCCGCAGTTAGAGTAAAGTATTCCTTTACGGTATAGAGCTCACGGCGACCGCGGCAATCAGCAAACAAAGCAACATCAACATCAGGAATATTTTCCATTGCTTCCTCTAAGCTCTTGCCGTTTTTGGCATAAGATTCAAAGCGCAGGACAAATTTTTCGCCGGTACCTGCGGGAACCAGCATTGCTTCAAAATAATCATCCTCGCGCAGATAGCCCTCACGGTTAACCTTGCCACGCAGCAACACATCACCATACTGCTCCTGCGGCAGATAAATACGCATATAAGCATCCAGAATCGTACCTTCCTGCTTACCTACGTTATCAAAAGGTACTTCCAGGGAAAAATCAATTCTGTCGGCATATACCTTGTCTAAAACAGCCTTAGTGCGTTGCTTTAACAGCAGACGCATTACAGCATCACCCTGCATAGAAATATATACACCTACAATTATAACGCCCAAAATAAACAGTCCTACAAGGACTCCCACAATCGTCATCAGCATCTTGCTTCCTCCTTACGCCTTATGATAATCCTTGATAATGCAGATTGGTGTTTTTTCACTGCCGTTGCCAAAGGGATTATCAATGAGGATTTCCGCAACCTTATCAGGATCAACGCCCTTGGACCAGCCAAGCACAGCAGAACGCTTTAAATCGTTAACGTCGGCAATAGCAGCGCCATAACAGCCGCAAGCCTTGGTAATAGCTTCGGCAACCTTTTCCGGTTCTGCCGGACCATAAACAATATGCTTGTCATACGGAGGCATCGTGCCGGTAACGTCGTCAATCAGGCGTGCCTGCTTGCCTGCCATACGGTAGAAAGTACCGCTTACGCCTACGCATTTAGCAGCAAAGCCGCAAATTACTGCCCACAGAACGCGCGCACCGCCCTCTGCGTCAATCAAAGACTGCATGCTGTACCAGCTGCTGATACTGCCCTTAGCAGGGAACAGATGCGACAGCACCTTGGCCAGCGGTCCAGGATGGAACTCCTCGCAACGCATTGCTCTGCCCTGGGTAATTGCTACTACGCTTTCGGCAGTGCAGACAACATCGTTAGGGCCGATTTTATCCTTGGCATATTCCAGAATAGCATCACAGATATCATCGTGATGAGTCAAAATTCTTGTCGGCACAGGAACAATCTTATACTTTTCCATACTCTCACATCTCCTCCGCAGCCTTATCCGCTGCATATACCTTCTGAATTTTATCATACCATTCAGGCTTCAGACGAACAATGTGGCCTTCATTATCGGTAAACACATTGCGCGTATGTCCTTCCACCGCTACAGCGCCGTCGCGCAGACGGATAACAGTATAATCAAATTCCATTTTTGCTTTATTAAAGGCACTCATTTTTACCTGTACTTCAAAATCATCATCAAAGGTACAGGAATTTTTATACTTGGCGCGCACCTCGGTAATCGGGAAAATAACGCCGTCAGCCATCAGCTCGCCCAGGGAAATACCGCAGGCACGCAGATATGCTACACGTCCCATTTCAAACCAGCGCAGATAGTTGGCATGATGCACAACACCCATCATATCAGTTTCAACAAAACGCACCTTATCTCGTATTGTAATCATAAAATCCCCTTTTCATCTTCAAGGCTGCCTGCAGATAACAGGCTTACAATCAATTTATTATTATAGCACTTTTAGCGCCAAGTGCCTAACAAATCTTATAAATTAGGTAAATTTTTCTCTGCCAGCAAACGCTTAACCTTTTCAGCCAGCAAAGCATAAAGCACGGAAAACAGCGGTACGCAGACAATCATACCGGCAACACCGCCAAGGCTCGCGCCAATCGTCACCGCCGCCAGCACCCACAGCTCCGAAAGACCGACAGCCTTGCCCACAATCTTAGGATAAAGCAAATCAGCCTCAATGCGCTGCAGCACAATGTATAATATGATGAAATACCAGATTTTCTCCGGCGCAGCCACCAGTATTAAAAAACAGCCGATAAGAGCACTGATTAAGGTACCCAGAATCGGTATCAGGCTCAGCACCGCTACCAGCAGTGAAATTACCATCGCATATGGGAAGCCGCAAAGCTTCATACCCACGAAATACATCACGCCCAAAAGCAGCGCCACTACCAGCTGTCCACCTACAAAGCCGCGGAAAATCTGCTCTGCCGTCTGTAAAACATGCAGGATATAAGCGGCACGTTCCTTCGAGCAGAAGGCAAAAATTACGCATTTAAAGTTGCGCACCAGGCGATGCTTTTCCAACAGGCAATAAATTGCTACGACAAACCCGACAACACAACTTGCGAGTACCTCCAGAAGTGATGCCGTTGCCAAAAACGTCTGCTCCAGCAAAAGACGTTTGTTGTTCTGCAGATAATTAAGCAGCGTCTGATAAACTTCCTTAGCCTGCGCCTGTACTACAGCCAGCTCGTCTGCGGAGAAGGAAAGCTCTTGCGCCTTCTGCTGCAGATAAATATTCAGCTTAGCCAACGCCGGCGGCAGCATCTTGACGAGCATTTTCATGCTGGCATGCAGCTCAGGCACAATCGTCAGCACAAAGAAGGCCAAAAAGCCAATGATAATCGCAAGGCTCAAAAGCAGGCACACGGGGCGCTCGAAACGCGATACCACGCTCTGCTTAAAAATCCTGCGCCAATATTGTTCCAGCTTGTTCATCAGCACGTTGACGATAAAAGCCATACAACCGCCAATAACAAACGGCAGCAGAATATCATATAAACCTGCCAGCAACCGTAAGCTAACGCTGTAATTCCACAGCGCCCAAATCAGCACTATCGCAAAGGCCAACAGACAATACGGATTTCTTTCTTTCATAAGCAACCTCTATTCCAAGCGCATGTCCAAGGTAATACATGCTTATTAAATTAATAATATTATTGTAACATATAAGAGCGTGCAAGACAAAAAAGATGGCTTTTCTTTGCATAAGTTTCACATCTGTGGTATAATTCCATTGTAGTTTTTGCGCCTGTAGCTCAGTGGATAGAGCAATGGTCTCCGGAACCGTGTGCGGAGGTTCGATTCCTCTCAGGCGCACCAAAAAAGAAAAGTACCCTTTCCATTTGTTTGGGAAGGGATTTTTTATGCACGAATATTATCGACTGGTTTTATATTCCTGTGTTTTCACTTTTACCCAAACATATGTTAAAATTAATTAGTGCTACCTCAGCGGTAGGCGGTTGCTCTCCTCGGAGGGCTTTGCGGCTCTCCTATTGCAAGAATCCATGTCCTTATGGAAATCTACAAGAAAGAGGGTGGCGCCGATGAATATTCTTGAAGTCCTCGCTTTATTAGGCTTCGGTTTGGCTTGTGTCAAATTCGGCTATGAACTCGGTAAAAACGCAAAAAAATAACCGCCCAGTATGCAAACTTGCGGTTATTTTTTAACTACATGATTTAAAAGGCAACCGTCTATCGGTAGCACTTTTTCTATGTTTATTATACTATATCCAACAACTAAAGACAAGTAGTTTATAACTTTTAATATCGTACAATACAATCATGCTATTTCTCCGGAACCGTGTGCGAAGGTTCGATTTCTCCCAGACGCACCGACTCGGTAAAAAAATAACCGCCCCGTCCTAGGAAAACGAGCGGTTATTTTCAACTAACATTTTCTAAGGGCAACCGTCTATCGGTAGCACTTTTTCTATGTTCATTATACTATATCCAACAGCTAAAGACCAGTAGTTTATAGCTTTGAAATTCGTTACATAACAAGCATACTATTTCTCCGGAACCGTGTGCGGGGGTTCGATTCCTCTCAGGCGCACCAAAAAAAAGAAAAGTACCGCTAAAGCTTTTGAAGGCTTTAGCGGTTTTTTGATACTCATTTTCAGTTTAGCTTGCTCAAATAATTCTTCAGTCCACGCGCACGATTATCAACTGCTTCGCTGATACGCGTAACGCGCTCTTTATCCAAATACGGACTTATCGATAAGGTATTGCGTACTATCTCAGCGCAAGCATCAATACCATTAATATCAATAAAACACTCTTTAACTAAGGTAAGCTGCTTTTTCTGCGAATCCTTAAACGGCATAGCAGGTAGCGCTGTTCCTATTTCGCTATTCAAGGATTCGCACCACAGGCTTGTACCATTATCAAATAACGGTGCCGGACCTAGGAACTTCAAAGAATCAACATCACGGATAAAACCGAAATTACCATAATGCCTGTCGCTATTCTCAATCAGGTAATCCAGGCAAAGCATCTGTTGCAAATAGCTTGCAACATCAGGTATTTGCAAATAGTCGCAGCATCTGAGGAAATGTCCGTAAGCAGAATCATTATTAGATCTCGGAAGAATCTCCTTTACAAAATAAGCAGGCACAAATTCTGTTTCCGTAGTAATAAAATTAGGACAAAGGCACAGCGGACGATTATCCTCTATAATCAGCTCATAGGGAACATGCTTAATCGCCAAAGCCTCCGCTAACTTAGCGATAGCAATTTCATTATATGGTTGCTGCAGCAGCGGCACGGAACCTGCTTTGGCAAGATACGTAATACCATTGATTTTTACCCATTTTTTCTTTAGCCAGCCATTGCTTGAAGCATCCGGCGTAAACGGGTTTATCGCAGGCCTGGAGGATTCCTTTTGGAAAAAAGCTTCTCCTAACTCCTTAGAAAAATCGTTAGTGAAAAAGTTAACCTCCTGCCATGTCAGCTCACTGCCAACAGGCTTCAGCCAATATTGATCGGACAGACTCAACCCCAAACTGCGCTTGCTCAAAACCGCCGGAGATTCTACATCATACAAATGCAAAATATACCGCAATCCGTCGCGACTGGCAGGAATAATACGGCTACGCCACCATTGATTTAATCTGTCCACGAGCTTATTGAAATCATCGGTAAAAATACCTACCGGGAAGGCTTCTGGATTATATACCTGCAGCACTTCGGTTATGTAACCTGCAGCGGACATCGTTGTCTTAACCAACGGAATATTTTTATTCATGATTATATACTTATCCATGCTTTTCCCTCCTTCAGTATTTTTTATATTATACCGCAAGCAGCATTTTTTTGAAAGAAAATTATAACCGCCCGCATCTCACCTTCACAGGAGACACTGGCGGTTAATGTTATTGTTGAAGATTAATTACAGCAGCTCTGCCTTTTTATCCAGAATTGCTTTGCAGGCAGCGCAGGCCGGGCAATCACAATAGGCAGCACCGGCAGCCTTGATTTCCTTAGCATGTGCCAGAATATTTTTAGCCAGTTCAACGCCAAAAACGCCAACACCTGCTTCAGAATCAGCAAAAGCAATCAGGCCATCAATCGGCATGATATCTGCTTCAAGTTCTGCGATATAAGCTTTGGTTTCCTCTGCTTCTTCCGCAGTACCAACAGCAGCCAGCCATTTTTCGGCAGCAGCCTTTGCTTCGGCGCTGCAGCTCGGAGCAGCAATCAAAGCTTCAGTTTGTTCTTTTACAAAATTCAAAGTTTCTTGTGTCATAATCTGTTAACCTCCTTGTGATGCAATGCGCATCATCTGTACATATCATAGTACCAAAGCGCAAACATGTAAAGTACGCACTTTCATGTGCGCTAGTTACCGCAAGGTTACTATTGTAGTATCCTGCACATTCACATTCTCAGAATAGTAGCTTGATGATAATGACATTCGTACTGCAAGCAGCGAAAAGTATCATATTAATGCACCAAAACTTATAAAATTACCAGGCAGCCACTGTTCCGTCCGCACGCGGCTCCGTTGCTCCCGCCAGTACGCCGTCAGCGCAGCGCCAAATGATTTCGCCCCTGCCAAAGCTGGTGTAATCGCTCATAACGCGCACCTCATGACCTTGCTTGCGCAGCTGCTCCACTACCTCCGGCGCAAAGCGGTCCTCCAGCCACACCTCGCGTCCGTCAATCCACTGCCAGCGCGGCGCATCAAGCGCAGCCTGCGGATTCAGCAGGAAATCAATCGTGTTCATCAACACCTGCACATGACCTTGCGGCTGCATATAGGCACCCATAACACCAAACGGACCAACTGCTTCACCGTCCTTAGTCAAAAAGCCTGGGATAATTGTATGATAAGGCTTCTTACGCGGCAGCAGGAAATCATCAGAAGATTCGTCCAGGCTAAAGCCTGCACCCCTATCATTAAAGTTAATGCCATAACCAGGCAGCACAACGCCACTGCCAAAGTCTTTGTAGTTGCTCTGGATAAAGGAAACCATATTTCCCTCGTTATCTGCAGTACACAGATAAACAGTACCGCCGCAGAAGGGCTTGCCTGCTTTCGGCAGCAAGGCCTGCTCGCCAATCAGCGCCCGGCGTTTGGCTGCATATTCCTCGCTCAGCATAGCTTCCACCTTAGTACGCATATAGCGCGGGTCGGCAATATACTGCATGCCATCGGCAAAGGCCAGCTTCATAGCCTCAATCTGCTTATGCAGCGTTGCTACGCTATCACGTCCGTCAAAATCAAAACCCTTCAGGATATTCAAAGCCATCAGCGCTGTAATACCGTGACCGTTTGGCGGCATCTCCCACACATCATAGCCACGATAATTAATATGCACCGGTTCAACAAATTCTGCACGATAATCAGCCAAATCCGCCAAAGTCAGGCAACCGCCGGTCTTTTCACTGAAGTCGACAATCTTTTCGGCAAGCTCACCGCGATAATAGCTTTCGCAGTAGCTTTCCGCCAACAAGCGCAGTGTTTTGGCATGGTCAGGCAAGCGCACCAGCTCTCCTGTGCGCGGTGCCACCCCTTGAGGCGCAAATGTTGCAAACCAAGGTGCAACAGCAGGATTATCCTTATACGGCGCCAGCGCATCAATTCCCTCCTGCCAGAAGCGTGCTACTATCGGCGAAACAGGATAGCCGTTTTCCGCATAGTCAATAGCAAGTGCAAACAATTGCGCAAAGGGCAAACGGCCGAAACGCTTGTGCAGCTCCGCCCAAGCTGAAGGCGCCCCCGGAACCGTCACAGCCTGCCAACCTCTGAACGGCATTTTATCTGTATGTCCTGCAGCACGCACTGCCTCCGCCGTCAGGTTTTGCGGCGCATAACCGCTACCGTTGATGCCATAAAGCTTATCCTTTACCCAGACAATCGCAAAGCAGTCGCTGCCAAGACCGTTATTCGTAGGCTCCACTACGGTCTGACAAATTGCTGTGGCTATGGCGGCATCTACCGCGTTGCCGCCTTGCTGTAAAATTTGCAGGCCCGCCTGCGACGCCAATGGCTGCGAGGTGCAAACCATCCCGCGTCTGCCATAAACTACGCGACGGCGCGAAACATAGGAATATTGTTGTCCGTCGAATTGAATTTGCATAGTTATCACTCCATAAGTTATGATTAGTTGAAAAAAGCACACCTTTGCAGATGTGCTTTTAATAGAATTTGAGTAATTATAAAATCTTGGACAGGAAGTTTTTAGTGCGTTCCTCTTTCGGATTGCCAAAAATCTCCTCAGGAGTACCTTCTTCCAAAATTTTGCCGCCGTCTACGAAGCATACACGGTCGCCAACCTCACGGGCAAAGCCCATTTCGTGAGTAACAACAGCCATGGTCATACCTTCGTTAGCCAGCTGCTTCATAACATCCAGAACCTCGTTAACCATTTCCGGGTCAAGAGCACTGGTAGGCTCGTCAAACAGCAAAGCCTTCGGCTTCATGCACAGCGCACGCGCAATAGCAACACGCTGCTGCTGACCACCACTGAGCTGATCAGGATAATTGTTGGCTTTATCTTCCATGCCAACCTTTTTCAGGTACATATGCGCAGTCTTTTCTGCTTCATCCTTAGAAACGCCACGCACCTTCATCGGTGCCAGCATCAGATTCTGCATAACAGTCATATGCGGGAACAGATTAAAGCGCTGGAATACCATGCCGACTTCCTTACGGATTTCGTTGATATTAGCCTCACCGTTCAGAGGAATACCGTCGATAACGATGCTGCCACCGGTAGGCTCCTCCAAAAAGTTGATGCAACGCAACAGAGTACTCTTACCGCTGCCGCTAGGGCCGATAATAACAACAACCTCTTTTTCCGCAATAGTCAGGTTTACACCCTTGAGTACGTGCAAATCACCAAAGCTTTTCTTCAGATCTTTGATTACAATCATTTCCTTGCTCATTTCGTGTCAAACCTCCGCTCCAGATAACCGGTAAACCTTGCAACAGCAAAGGTCATAATCAGATAGATAATAGCTACAGCCATCCAGATTTCAAAGGAAGCGTAGGTACGGGCAATAATAAGCTGGCCGCGACGTGTCAGTTCTTCGAAGCCGATAACGGAAACCAGAGAGGAATCCTTCAGCATGGCGATAAACTCATTGCCCAGAGGCGGAATGATGCGCTTGAAGGCCTGCGGCATGATGATATAGCGCATAGTCTGCGCCCAGGTCATGCCAAGGCTGCGGCCTGCTTCCATCTGGCCCTTGTCGATAGACTGGATGCCGGCACGGAAGATTTCGGCAACATACGCACCACTGTTGATAGAGCAGGCGGAAATTGCTGCCACAAACGGATCAACACGGCTGCCGATAATGTTAGGCAACGCAAAATACACGAGGAAGATTTGTACCAGCAGCGGGGTGCCGCGGATAAAATCGACATAAACATTGGCAAAATAACGCAACGGCTTAATGCTGCACAAACGTGCAATACCGATCATGCAGCCAATCAGCAGACCGAAGGTAACGCTCATCGCCGTAATCTCTACGGTAATAGCGGCACCGGCCAACAAAAGCGGAAACGAATTTGCCATAAGCTCAAAATTCATATTCTCCCAATCCCTTCTAAATTCTTAGTTTCAGGCCGGAGATAACTACTGCTTATTTTTTCTCTCCAAACCATTTAGTATAAAGCTTATCATATTCGCCGCTCTTTTTCAATTCAGCTAAAGCTTTATTTAAATCACCGGCCAGCTTGCTGCCTTTTTTAACAGCAATACCGTAAGGCTCAGCTTCCATTCTTTCACCAACAGTTTTAGCAAAATCCTTGCCTGCTTTGGTCATATAGTATTCAACAACCGGAGCATCACCGATTACAGCATCAGCACCGCCGTTTTTCAACTCCAGAGAAGCCTCGTCCTGAGTATTGAATGCCTTTACCTTAGCGCCTTCAACAGTTCTGGATTTGTTTTCACCGGTAGTACCGATTTGGCAGGCAATAGTTTTGCCCTTCAAATCATCGATGGATTTTACATTGCTGTCTTTACGTACCATGATCATCAGACCTGAGGTGTAATAGGATTCAGTAAAATCAACAACCTTTTTACGCTCGTCGGTAATGGTCATACCGGCAATAGCAACATCAATATTGTTGGAATTCAGCGCCGGAATCAGAGCATCAAAGCCCATGCTTACCATTTCAACCTTGTAGCCCATTTGCTTACCAAGAGCTTCTATCAGTTCAATATCAAAGCCGGTCAGATCCTTGCTGCCTTCCTTAGGAAATTCAAACGGTGCAAATACAGGCTCAGTGCCGACACGCAAAACCTTTGCGCTGTCAGCAGCCTTTTTTTCTTCACCGCCGCAGCCGGTCAGCAACATGCTGCAGGCCATAATAGCCATCATTAAAAACACTAATACCTTTTTCATTTGTTGGTCCCCCTCATTTTTTCTTTTCTAATTTTTTAATATCAAACGGAGCACGTCCGGCAATAAAACCCTGTCGTGCTCCGTAGTGAACAAAATATTATTTCTTTACTTCACCAAACCAGGTTTTGTAAATCTTGTCATATTCACCATTTTTCTTCAACTCAGCCAAAGCCTTGTTGATTTCGCCCGCAAGCTTATCATTACCTTTTTTTACAGCCAGACCGTATTGCTCTGCTTCCATGATATCACCAACAGTCTTCATGCTGTTGTTGCCACCCTGTGCCAGGTAATAACCAACTACAGGACTATCATTGATAATCGCATCAACGCCTTTGTTTTTCAGTTCCATAACAGCTTCATCATTAGTGTTGAAAGCAGTTACTTTAGCGTTAGCAACTTTTCTTGCATTCTTTTCACCGGTGGTACCGATTTGGCAGGCAATACGTTTGCCTTCCAGATCTTTAACGCTCTTAACTTCGCTGTTGTCCTTATTTACCATAACGATCAGACCAGAAGTATAATAAGGCTCAGAGAAGGTAACAGCCTTTTGACGCTCTTCGTTAATGCTCATGCCTGCAGCAACAACATCAATGTTACCTGAGTTCAGTGCCGGAATCAAAGCATCAAAGCCCATGCTGACAATTTCAACCTTGTAGCCCATTTGCTTACCGATAGCACGTGCCAGATCCATGTCAAAGCCATCGTAGCTCTTGCTGCCTTCTTTTTGGAATTCAAAAGGTGCAAAGGTAGGCTCGGTACCAACGCGCAGTACCTTTTCCGGTTCAGCAGCTTTTTTATCGCCACCGCCGCAGCCGGCAATCATCATAGAAGCAGCAGCCAGAACTGCCATAACTAAAAATAAAATCTTCTTCATCATCAATTTCCCCTTTCGATATTGTAAGCCATTTTTGAGATACGTACATTATATACCTAAATTCCCGCAAGGTAAAGTATTTTTATGAAAAAAATCGGTATAAAAATAAAAATTTGCTGCATTTTTTTTCAAAATGCAGCAAACTGTAATTTAGGTAACAAAAAAGACAGTACAATCACCATTACGTAGAGTGAATCACGGTCAATAAAGAAATGCTATTGGGGCAAATCCTTCCCATACCATCTGACTTCTTAATTTAGCAAATCCAATAAATTCTCGACGTTATTTACATTAACAACACTTTTAAAAAACAGTTCTGCTGAAAAAAACTTAATTTCTCCCAAAGCTGATTCAAGAGTGTCATTCTCGCCGGTATAAATAACGTAACGTCCTTTTATTTTGCCAAAGCTCTCCTCAATATAATTATTGAACTCTTCGTTTGCTAAATTTTTAACTTGATTATCAGCTTTATATTGTGAATACCCCACTTCAAACAAATATGTATCCTTGTACTGCTTATCAACTATAGCCAGATTAACTTCTTTACCATCAGAATTTCTACGAATTTTAGTCACATAATAATTTTCATGAAGCGCCTTATAGGTATCATAGATAACAAGGTTTGCTAAAATAGCACCTTTAATTTGACGCTCTGCTTTTTCTATGAATTTTTCCTTATTCTCTAAGCCGCATACTTTTAAATTTTTCCAATGCTCATCACTAGTAATTAATCTAAGTAATTCTGTAGCATGACTATAAACCATGCCCGCCTGGCTTATAATCTGCATATTTCTTCCGCGAACAGGCTGCTCCCCTTCTACCGAAAGATATGTTGGAACAGTCAATACCAAATCCAAATCCTCAAGAAATTTTCTTATAACATCTACATCTTCTTGCCTCATATTGACATGCATTTCATCTTTATTCAAAACTTCTAACGATTTTTTTATCTGCACATCAAGCATTTCAACATCCAAATGATTGCGGTAAAGAAAATTTCGATCATTATCAACGCCAAGATGCAAAGGATGTGATTCAAAAATACCATTATTTCGATTAATCGCAGAAACAAGAAAATCCTGATTCATCTGATTAATACATCTATGAATAGTTGAAACAATATCATCTTCAGGATACAACAAAGTAAGTGCATGAGTATCCTTATGCTCATTTCCACGAACCGAACGAATAATATTTTTTACAATAGCCTTATTAGTATATTCTATCGTAGAAGATCCATCTTTATAAGGTGATTCCTCTTTCAATGTTCCACCAAACTGGATATAATCATTAAGTCCTTTACCTAATAATCTATTGTATTCCGAAAAAGAAACATATGAAGTATGTACAGGCTTAAGGCGGTCCATCATATCATCTTGAGACAATAAAGTAAAACTCAAAGAATCCGTACCCGCAACAATAATATTCAAACCCTGATTACCATAATAATTAGATAAAACATTACCCTGACCAACAAAATCTTTGATCAAAGTTATTCCATCTATAAAAACATAATTATAATCTTCTTTGATTGCGCTATTTAACAATTCATATAATTCATTAATTTCAGGTTTATGAACAATATTGTTATTACGATCCTTAATTATATTTTCATATTCATCAGAACAACTAAGATATAAACACTTATAACCTTTTGCGTGCAGTTCCTTCGCTATCTGATTAAGAAGTACCGTTTTCCCGGTAGAAAGCAAACCACCTATAGTACAAATTTGTCCTTTAGTGCCCTTATGGCTATTCACGAAATCCTCTATTTCAGAATAGCAATTACGTTTATCTTGATAAACATCAAGCTTATCGATATCTACAATTCTAATCTGCTTAAATTTTTCATCCATAACAATCACCTCGTATAAACTACAAATTTACCACACTAATAATAACAATCTACCTATTACCATGCTAACTAATTACAGTATAAAGCATTACTTTAATATCAGACAAGGAGTAAATATCCATATTAAGATCAACAGGAGAGAATTTTCTTCAAAATCCTCTCCTGCTTCATAATCCCAATATGTAAAACAATTCTCAATTTACTTCATCTTGTTTTCTTGCACAAAAAACAACTCAGCTGACCTGGTTTTCGCCCCCACACTCGCCTGCTGGAAGGTTCGCTCCTAAGCATTGCGCTCCCCACTACTACCTCTCTCGCCCATAATTTTTTTGCGGCAGGACTTACTTCTAAGCTGCACCGTGCTCACAGCAAAATTTTGCTGCTTACGTGGATCGTTTCGCCTGCAACTGGCATCGACTTGCAACCACAGACCTGAGTTGTCCTATCTATTATAATGGCTAAAAAATTTTTTTGCAAGTCAATCGGCCTGCATACTTTTATCTTTTGTCAAAAAGTGCTATACTATTTGTACTCGATATTGAACGGATAAAAAGGAAATACGCTTTATGATTGCTATACCACAATGCCTGGACTTTGCAGATGCTCGCCTGACGAAGGATATCTGCGAGTTCTATTTAAGAATGCTGGAAATTAAAAATAGGGAAATTTATCTGCATAGCCAGCAGGTTGCCAATTATTCTGCCAGTACGGCGGCTAAGCTAGGTCTGCCTGCCAGCGAGGTTTCGCAGATAAAAACAGCAGCACTGCTACACGATATCGGTCAGCTTTCCGTACCCAATATTATTTTGGCTAAGCTGCCGTTTCTTTCTACGCGCGAGCAGTCTATTTATAAACGTCACTGCATTGCAGGCTCCAGCATGCTGGAGAACATTCCCGGCTTTGATACCATCAGCGATATCATCCGCGCCCACCACGAAAAATGGGATGGTACAGGTTATCCCAAACGCCTTAAGGGACAAAACATTCCTATCGGTGCACGCATAGTTGCTGTTGCCAACTATTATGACCGCAACCTTAACCCCTGCACCCAGCATTGGCAAAAAACTCACGCCGACGCTATCATCGAGCTGCAGAACAAGGCAGGCCTTGATTTTGATCCGGCAATAGTTAAAGCCTTTATTGAATCAGTTATCCCACAATCATTACGCACACAATTAAAATAGCATTGTCAGTCCTGCCAAGACCGACAATGCTATTTTCTTTCACAAAGCTTCCCTGCATCTTTATGCCGGAAAGCTTTGCTGTTTATTGTTTTGTATATCACTAGATGCTTAAGCCTTCGCCATCATCCCATTGTACAATGCCATCTGCCTTCAGCGATTCCTGCACCAGGATTACACGTTGGTTTTCGCTGCCGCGAAAACGCAGATTAGGATTTTTCAGCTCCAGCTTAAATTCTCCGTCTACCAGTACGTCAATGTAGGACAACATTTCCTCAGTGATTTCCCATGGACCAAGATTACCGGTCAGCATATCCTTTTCGAAATTATAACCGCTGTAGCACCAGATATCCTTATTGGGAAAGCGTTCCCTTACCTTACGTAAAAACGGCAAAAGTGCTGCCTGATTAGCAGGCTCAAAGGGTTCGCCGCCCAAAAGCGACAGGCCACGGATGTGCTCGTTCTCCAACAGCTGCAGCAAATGCTCTTGCGTTGCTTCCGTAAAAGGCTGGCCGTAATTAAAATTCCAGGACTCCGGGTTAAAGCAGCCCTTACAATGATGCGTACAACCGCTGACAAACAGCGATACGCGCAAGCCCGGTCCGTTAGCAATATCCAGATTTTTTATTTCTGCGTAATTCATTACGCTCTCACCTCGCAAATTACAGATGCATTACTCTGGCTTTGATTTCCTTAGTCTTGCCAACATTCCAGAAGTTCTCTCCCAGATAACCGCAGGTACGGCGAATAACTGTCATCTTGGAATGATCCTTGTTATGGCATGCCGGGCATTCCCATTCGTTATCATCGTTAATGGTAATTTCACCGTCAAAGCCGCAAACATGGCAATAATCGGATTTGGTATTAAACTCCGCGTATTGGATATTGTCATAGATGAATTTGACAACCTCTTCCAATGCTTCAGTGTTGTGACGCATATTGGGGATTTCTACATAAGAAATTGCGCCGCCGGAAGAAATGTTCTGGAACTGGCTTTCAAAGGAGAATTTGCTGAAAGCATCAATCTTCTCACGCACGTCAACGTGATATGAATTGGTATAATAACCCTTATCGGTAACATCTTCAATAGTTCCGAAGCGCTCCTTGTCGATACGTGCAAAGCGGTAGCACAGGCTTTCTGCCGGTGTACCGTACAGACCGAAGCCAAGACCGGTCTGTGCCTTCCATTTATCGCAGGCACCGCGCAGACGGTTCATAACGCGCAGGGCAAAATCCTTGCCTGCAGGATCAGTGTGGCTTACACCCTTCATCAGTTTGGTCAGCTCATAAAGACCGATATAGCCAAGAGAAATGGTAGAATAACCGTTTTCCAGATATTTATCAATGGTCTCCCCCTTACCCAGACGGGCAATAGCACCGTACTGCCAATGTACAGGGCTGACATCACTCTTAATGCCCTTCAGCGCATTGTGGCGGCACATGAGCGCTTCAAAGCACAACTCCAGGCGCTCATCCAGCAGCTTCCAGAACTTCTGCTCATCACCCTTGGCAACAATGCCAATCTGCGGCAGGTTCAGGGAAACTACGCCCTGATTGAAGCGGCCTTCAAATTTATAGTTACCGTTTTCATCCTTCCAGGGAGACAGGAAGCTGCGGCAACCCATCGGGGAGAAAACATTTCCTTCATAGTTTTCACGCATTTTCTTAGCGCTGATGTAATCAGGATACATACGCTTAGCGCTGCATTTTACTGCCAGACGTGTAATATAATCGTACTTGCCGCCCTTCAGGCAGTTATGCTCATCCAGAACATAAACCAGCTTTGGGAAGGCCGGGGTTACATAAACGCCCTTATCATTTTTGATGCCCTGGAGACGCTGACGCAGAATTTCTTCTACAATCATAGCGTTTTCCTTCAGATACGGATCATCCTTCTGCAGATTCAAAAACAGGGTAACAAACGGAGATTGACCATTGGTGGTCATCAAGGTATTAATCTGATACTGAATGGTCTGTACGCCGCCCTTCAGCTCGTAGCGCAGGCGCTCGTTTGTCAGACGCTCCAGAGTTTCCTCATCAATATTGCCTCCGGAGGTTTCCTTGATGCTCTTTTTAAACTTTTCGTAGCTCTTACGCAGATATTTGCCCAGATGACGGATATCAACAGACTGACCGCCGTACTGGCTGGAAGCAACGGATGCAATAATCTGTGTCATAACGGTGCAGGCAACCTGGAAGCTTTTAGGACTTTCAATCATTTTGCCGTTCATAACCGTGCCATTATCCAGCATATCGCCGATATTAATCAGGCAGCAGTTGAAAATAGGCTGAATAAAATAATCGGCATCATGAAAATGCAGCACACCTTCCTCATGCGCTTTGGAAATCTTTGCCGGCAGCATGATACGCTTCGTCAGATCCTTGGAAACCTCACCGGCAATCAGGTCGCGCTGGGTAGCAGCCATCGTTGCATTTTTATTACTGTTCTCTTCCATTACGTCCTTATTGCTGTTGCGGATTAAGGACAGAATAGAATCATCAGTAGTGTTGGCCTTACGCACCAGAGCACGTTTATAACGGTAAATAATATATTGTTTAGCCAGCTCAAATTTACCTGCGTCCATCAGGCTATGCTCTACCATATCCTGAATATCTTCCACAAGCAGGCGCATACGGTTACGAGATTGCACGCTATCCGCAATTTCTTGGATTTTATCCTCCTCTATACGAAATTCCGGCTCTACGGCAGCATTGGCTTTTTGAATAGCAACAACAATTTTAGCGGCATCAAAGTCTACTGTCTTACCATCGCGCTTAATAACTTTCATAACCTTTCAGCATCCTTTCTTGTAAAATTTTGAGATATAAATCCAAGCCTTCGTATAATAACTAAGTTGCATAAGTAATTCTTAAAATACACCTATACGTGATTCAAGGCTCTGACCATAACAGCCAAAGCCCTGAGTTTCTAATAAAAAACTACTACGATTACTGGTAGTTTTTTCGGTAGCTTTATTCTACCACAATATATCGTGGGTGTCAAAGATAAATTCATCAATATGTTGATATTTTTGCTTGTAGACGATTTTTTTGCCAACTTTGCACTTAGCTTTATTTTTGTCTTTTTCTGCCAATTGCTTTACAAAAAAGTCCTGCGCAAGAGAATGTTCTGCAAGAAAATAGACCAAATTATTACGCTCAACAGCGATTTTTCAAGCTGTTACCTTTGTACACGCATCACAAAATATGGTATAATATTTTTTATCTTATTGTTTTGTTATAGGGGTGTTGTTTATGCAAAAATCAACAGAAAATAATCACAGTACACGCGGCGTTTTTATGCTCACATTGTGTGCCTTCATTTGGGGTACTGCCTTCATCGCGCAAAGCGTCGGCGGCGATTACGCCGAGCCTTTAACCTTTAACTGTGCTCGCAGTGTTTTGGCTACTGTCTTTTTGTTCGGCTGCTGTTTATTGTTCGACAAAACGGCAGGTAAGCGCTTTACGGTTTTAGGCAGTGATGATCCTGTATATAAAGACCGTTTGCTTAAGGGCGGCATCACCTGCGGTCTGTTCCTTTCACTCGCCTGTTTTTTTCAGCAGCTTGGCATTATGTATACCACAGTCGGCAAGAGCGGCTTTATTACAGCCCTCTATATAATCCTGGTACCTGTTTTGAGCTATATCTTCTACCGTCGCTCCGTTTCCCTGCTACAGGGCATAAGCGTCATCGTAGCAGCTGTAGGTATGTACTTCATCTGCATCAACGAAGGCTTCTCTATAAACAAAGGTGATTTATACACCCTTATCTGCGCCTTCTGCTTCGCCGCGCAGATTATCGCTATAGAAAATATCATAAAAAACCTTGATGGTGTGCGCCTGTCACTCATACAATTTATGACCTGCACCGTAGTCAACGGCGTGCTGATGTTTATTTTCGAAACACCGTCCATGAGTAATATCATTGCAGGCTGGGCACCTATCGCCTACGCCGGTATTATGTCCAGCGGTGTAGCCTACACGCTGCAAATTGTCGGCCAAAAACATGTCAGCTCCCTGGTTGCCTGCATGCTGATGAGTTTGGAATCTGCCTTTGCGCTTGTAAGCGGCTGGCTGATTTTAGGACAGGCTATGAGCAGCCGTGAAATCTTTGGCTGCGCTCTGGTTTTTGCAGCTATTACCTTGGCGCAGCTGCCAGAAGAAATACTGGGATTAAAGAAACGTTAAGCCTTATGTTTAAAATAAATTGACAAAGAAAATATAATTTCCTATAATAAGCAAAGTAAGAGAGATTTCTGATAGCCGTATGTCAGTCCTCTCCAGATTTGTTTTGAGAGAGACTGCCTACGACACTAGGCAGTCTTTTTTGTTATTACTTCATCGCATTTAGTCAATGCTAATTTATTACTCGCAAGGAGCTGACATTATGGAACATTTTCAGATTCACGCACCCACACAGATAATCTTTGGTAAAAATACCGAAAATGAAGCCGGTAAATGGTGTAAATATTACGGTGCCCACAAGGTACTTGTTCACTTTGGCGGCCACAGCGCTAAGAAAAGTGGCCTGCTTGACCGCGTCTGCGCCAGCCTGCAGGATGCAGGCCTGGAATACGTGCTGCTGGGAGGCGTTGTGCCCAATCCGCAGCTTTCCATGGTTAAAAAGGGCGTAGAGCTGTGCCGTGAGGAGAACGTTGATTTTATTCTCGCAGTCGGCGGCGGCAGCGTTATCGACAGCGCCAAGGGCATCGGCTACGGCCTTGCTAATCCCGGAGAGGTTTGGGATTATTACGCCAAGAAAAAAGAGATTACCGCCTGCGCTCCGCTCGGCGCTGTGCTGACCATTGCGGCAGCAGGCAGCGAGATGAGCAACTGCAGCGTTATTACCAACGAGGACGGCATGCTCAAGCGTGGCCTTTCTACCGATTACGGCTACTGCAAATTCGCTATAATGAACCCTGAGCTTACCTATACTCTGCCTGCATACCAGACAGCCAGCGGCTGCACCGATATCATGGTACACACCCTGGAGCGTTACTTTACCGCACCTGCCACACATCAGCTGGCACTAATCGACGGCATTGCCGAAACTTTGCTGCGCAACGTTATCCGCTATGCCAAAATCGCGCTCAAGGAGCCGGATAATTACGATGCACGCGCCGAAATTATGTGGAGCGGCACCCTGTCCCACAATGAAACTACCGGCGACCGCACCTTCGGTGACTGGTCCTGCCACCAGCTGGAGCATGAGCTGAGCAGCATGTTCGGTGTTGCTCATGGCGCAGGCCTGGCAGCAGTCTGGGGTAGCTGGGCACGCTATGTTTATAAAGAGAATGTAGGCCGCTTTGCACAGCTGGCAGCTAATGTTTTCCATATTCCCTATAACTTCCGTAATCCTGAAGCCACAGCTTTGGAAGGCATCGCAGCAATGGAAAGCTTCTTCCATCATATCGGTATGCCTACCAGCATTCACGAGCTGACAGGCAAGGACCTCACAGAAGATGAAATCAAAGAGCTGGCATATAAATGCAGCTTTATGAATACGCGCACAATCGGCCAGTTTAAAGTACTGACCATCGAAGATATGGAAAATATCTACCGCGCAGCAAAATAAACTGCTGTTAACACCAAAAAGCTTCCCCCTGCGGGAAGCTTTTTATACTTTAAGTACCTGAAATACAAAAAACTCCGTAACCCAAGGGTTACGGAGTAATTTTTATGAAGATTACATTGCTGCTTCTTCAACAGGATATACACTGATTTGGCGTTTGTCGCGGCCTTTGCGTTCAAATTTAACGCGACCTTCAACCTTAGCATAAATAGTGTAGTCCTTGCCCATGCCAACATTGTTGCCCGGATGGAATTTAGTACCACGTTGACGAACGATGATGCTGCCAGCGGTTACCAGCTGGGTGTCATGAGCTTTGGTACCCAGACGTTGTGCGTTAGAGTCACGACCGTTGTGGGAGCTACCAGTACCTTTTTTATGTGCATGTAATTGCAGAATAATTTCAAACATTACTTTCACCTCCTATGTTCTTGAATGCGAACATATTGCGGACACTGACGCGCTATTGATTCCACTCCATAAATCATGGTTTGCAATATAGCCTCTGTCAGGTCGGTAGGAGCACTGTTCAATGCTACCTCGAAGATTCCGTCCTCCTGATTAACGACATAGGACGGATTGAGTTTCAAATGTTTTTCCAAGCCAAGCAAGGGAGCCTGTGTCAGAGCGGAAACCGCACTGCAGACAATGTCTGAGCCTTCTTCGCTGTAACCTGCATGACCACTGACCTTATAGCCGGTAATCATACCCTGCCTGTTCCTGAATAAATCAACACTTACCATAAAAATTATGCGTTAATAGCGGTGATTTCAACAGTAGTGAACGGTTGACGATGACCTTGACGTTTACGGTAGTTGGATTTAGCTTTGTATTTGAAAACGAAAATTTTGTCTGCTTTGCCGTGTTCAACAACTTTAGCAACAACTTTTGCACCTTCAACTACGGGCTTGCCAATCTTAACATCAGCATCATTTACAACGGTCAGAACTTCTTCAAAAACTACTTCAGCGCCAACTTCTGCGTTCAGTTTTTCAACTTGCAGAGTTTCGCCTTCGCTTACGCGGTATTGTTTGCCACCGGTTTTGATAATTGCGTACATCTATTGCACCTCCCTTAATGATAGACTCGCCAAATACGGTACCCTGACGCCAGGGATTTTCAGAACCTCTCTGCGCGGTTGGGGACGGACCAAATCAGTCCATACTGGAATATTTTACCTTAATGTCTGCTATTTGTCAACACCGCTGTTATCTAAAATCATAAAACTTTCTACATGCAGGGAAGCATCTGCCTCAACCTTCAGGGTGCAGGCCAATTCTCTTTCCCAAGCACGCAAATCCTTGCTCACAAGCCACTCTGCCAGCCATGGATTAGCAGTAATCAAAAGATTCTTTGAGCTGCTGCGGCGCTTCAGCAAAGTACGCAGGCGACGCTTAATTTCCAAAGAAAGATTTTCTCTGCTCTGCACACGTCCGCTGCCGTTGCATACCGGGCAAGGTGTATATAATACGCTTGATAAATTCTGACGCGATTTTTTTCTGGTAATCTCCACCAGATTCAGTACCGTGATATCCTGCACCTTTGGATGCATTTTATCACCCTTCAGCGCCTGCTGCAGCGAATTCATAATCTCTCTCTTGTGATTATCGGTATGCATATCAATAAAATCTACTACGATAATGCCACCAATATCACGCAAACGCAGCTGACGCGCAATCTCCAGCGCTGCCTCGCGGTTAATCTGCATAATCGTTTCTTCCAGATTTTCGCGACCGCTGAACTTGCCGCTGTTGACGTCAATAACAGTCATAGCCTCGGTGTGATCGATAACAAGATAACCGCCGCTCGGCAGAGTCACCTGTCTGTCGCTGATGCTGGCAACTGCTTCTCCCTGCTTATGATATTCAAAGATATCCTCCAAACCCTGATACAACGTTACCCTGATATCCTGTGCCTGCGGCATCTCGGCCAACAGCTCTTCCACACGCTTATAAATAGGCAGATTATCAATCACGATTTCCGTCAGCTCCGGACGCAGATAATCGCGCACAATACGGATAGGCAGATCAAGCTCACGCCTCAACAGACAGGGAGCCTTCGCTACACGCTCACGTGCCGCCAGCACCTTCCAGTCAGCCGCCAGCTCCTGCACGTCGCGCTCCAGAAGCTCACGCGCAACACCGGTCGCCGCCGTGCGCACCACAATACCCATGCCGGCAGGACGCACACCCTCGCAAATCGTATTCAGACGCTCGCGCTCCTCCTTATCGGTAATCTTACGTGAAATGCCCACATAATCCGCCTGCGGCAGCAGTACAACATAGCGTCCGGGCAAGGTAATTTCGCGGTTAGCGGTAGGACCTTTAGTACCGCGTGCATCCTTAGATATCTGCACTATCAGGCTTTGGCCTTCAGTAACGTCCTTTTTATTACCTAAATACAGAAAAGCGTTTTGTTCCAGACCGATATCAACAAAAGCGGCCTGTATGCCACGGACTACATTGCAGACCTTTCCCTTGAACACACTGCCTACAAGATGCTGCTCTTCCTTGCGCTCTACCAGATATTCCATCAATATTCCGTTTTCCAGCAACCCCATACGGGTTTCGTCTTCGTTGGCGCTTATAATTATTTTAGCTATCATCGCTACTCTCCGCTCTTAAATAATCATGATATTATATTGTAGCATAAATTGCGCCTGCTGGCAAAAGCAACGGCATTTCTGTATGTTAAAAATACATTAAAGCGCATCTAAGCAAAAGCTCTTAGAAAAAGGTTTCATTCTTGTTTCTGACAGCCTTGAATGCAGCAAGCATATTATCTGTTTTCTGCTGCAAGGGAGGCGGAAGCATTCTTGCCTGCTTAGGACACGCATGAATACAGGCCATGCAAAGAATACATTTTGCTGCATCCGTAGCCATCTTGCCGTCCACAATCGCAATAGCATCTGTCGGGCAGATTTTTGCGCATGCGCCGCACGCTGTACACGTTGGCAAAGAAAGCGGCGCTGCCGCTACATTCATCTCCGGCTTATAGGGACGATTACCGGGAACATGAACATTTTCTGCGGAAGTACTGTTCTTCACTGCTTCGGCAAATGTACGGATTTCTTTTATATCCTCCGCATCCGGTCTGCCTGCGCCAACCTCCGGTACAATAGAATGCTGCGCCACAAAGGCTGCAGATGCTATTACCGTAAAGCCGCCTTGAATCAGAATATCATTCATCTCCAGCAAAGCATCTTCATAGGCTCTGTTGCCGTAAACTGCAATAGCTACGGCCTTCTTCCCCTTACCGGCAAGCGTTTTTATTTTTTCACGCACGACAGAAGGAATTCGTCCGGCAAATACGGGCGCTGCAACAATAATCAGCTCACCCTGCGGCTGCTTCGTCGGCGTTTGCTTATCTCCCAAATCATGCCACACTACATCTTTGCCTATGGCAGCGGCAAAAATATCGCTTATCTTTTTCGTTCCTCCCGTGGGACTGAAATAATAAACCTCCATTATATCTGACATTTTTCGTCCTCCCTTGCTTTGCACATACTTATAATAATTTTAGCTGCAGCCTCTTCGAAAAGTTTTTCCTTTTGAGCAATAATTATGCATCACTTGATATTATTGTAAAACAAAAAGCAAAATATGGCCAGCGCATAAATATATACAGACGCAAAAATCCCTTAGCTATGTGTGTTCTACTCACAGCTAAGGGATTAGTTTTTACTATTGTAATGTATCAGAAATTATTCGAACTCAATAGTAGCAGGCGGTTTGGTGGTATAGTCAAAGAGTACGCGGTTGATATGCTTAACCTCATTGACAATACGGTTAGCAGCAGTAGTAATAGTTGCCGGCGGCAGCATGGTTACTTCTGCAGTCATGAAGTCGGTAGTAGTTACCGCACGCAGAGCGATAGCATAATCATAGGTACGCTCGTCACCCATAACGCCTACGCTGCGCATATTGGTCAGAGCTGCAAAGTACTGGCTCGGACGCTCGCTCATCGGCAGCTTGTCTACCTCTTCACGATAAATTGCATCTGCATCTTGTACGATAGCAACCTTTTCCGGAGTTACATCGCCGATGATACGGATTGCCAGACCGGGGCCCGGGAACGGCTGACGTGCTACCAGATTTTCAGGCAGACCCAGCTCACGACCGGATTGACGAACCTCGTCCTTGAACAGATCACGCAGAGGCTCAACGATTTCCTTGAAATCGACAAAATCAGGCAGACCGCCAACATTATGATGACTCTTAATAGTTGCAGATTCGCCGCCGAGGCCGCTTTCTACAACGTCAGGATAAATGGTGCCCTGTGCCAGATAGTCAACCGCACCGATTTTCTTAGCTTCTTCTTCAAATACGCGAATGAATTCTTCGCCGATAATTTTACGTTTGCCTTCCGGAGCAGTTACGCCTGCCAGCTTGCCGTAGAAGCGTTCGCGTGCGTCAACGCAGATAAAGTTGATATCGAACTGACCACCTTCACCGAAAACAGCGCAAACCTCTTCACGCTCGTTTTTGCGCAGCAGACCGTGGTCTACAAATACGCAGGTCAGCTGCTTGCCGATAGCCTTAGCCAGCATAGCGGCACAAACGCTGGAATCAACACCGCCGGACAGTGCGCACAGAACCTTGCCATCGCCGATTCTTTCTTTCAGCTCGGCAACCGTCTGCTCTACGAAGGAATCCATTTTCCAGGTACCTGCACAGCCGCAAACATTGTAAACGAAGTTGCTCAGCATCTTGGTGCCGTTTTCGGTATGCAGAACCTCGGGATGGAATTGAACGCAATATAATTTGCGTGCTTCATCCTCTGCAGCAGCAACCGGGCAGTTCGGAGTGCTGGCAACAATCTTGAAGCCGGGAGCTGCGGTTTCGATATAATCATTATGGCTCATCCAGCAAACATTCTTCTCGGAAAGGCCGGCGAACATCGGGCTGGTGGTGTCGAGGTCAACAACGGTTTTGCCGTATTCGCGCTCAGGAGCTACGCATACATGACCGCCGAGCATATGCATCATCAGCTGGCTGCCGTAGCAAATACCAAGAACAGGAACGCCCCAGGTATAGATTTCCGGATCAATAGTAGGAGAATCCTCCAGATAAGCGCTGTTAGGACCGCCGGTAAAAATAATACCCTTCGGATTTTTAGCCTTAATTGCTTCCAGGCTATGCTTATAGGATACGATTTCGCAGTACACGCCGCTTTCACGTACGCGTCTGGCGATTAACTGGTTGTACTGCCCGCCAAAGTCAATTACGAGCACCATTTCTTTTGCATTGTTTTGCATCAATCCTTCACTCTCCTTCAAAAATAAACATGCTGCTTGAAGTGCAGTTATGTAAAAAATTATACGTTTTTAATATATTATAGATTACCATAAACGGCATGAAAATGCAATGAAAATGCTATTGCAGCGCCCATCTGACTTGTTTTGACTAAAGAATACTGCGTGGTGTTGATGCAAAATGCTTTTCTACAATAAATATTGATGAAATACAGCGAAACAAGCTAAACTTCAATTAATATTCCCGCCTACTAAAGAGGCATTTACATATTTTTCAGAAAATGCTATAATATTCTTTAGGTATGTCGCAAGGCTACCTAGGGAGTATTAGCTGCCAGAAATTCTAAAAAATCTGACAGCACCTATTTTAGGAGGGATATAATGCAGCAAAATGCAGATGTGAAGGATTTAGCACAAAAAGTGATAAATCAAAACAAATCACAAAACAACAAAAGTCAATTTATTCTATGGATGGGCGCACTTGTAGTCGGTGCTGTTCTCGGTTATATGGGAATCAAACCCCTGAATGAATTATTCAATTTCATCGCTACCGTTTATACACGCCTCTTCCAATTTATCGCCGTACCTACCATTGCTTTAGCCGTAATTACCACATTGGCTGCTTTGGGAAGCAAAAAAGAAACCGGCCAGATTTTTGCTCACGCCGTAGTTTACACCTTTTTGACTACTGTTTGTGCAGCAGGCATCGGTCTTGCTATCTATCTTTGGGTAGCTCCCGGCAACCTGCCGGCAGAAATTGTCGGCAGCGGCATGTCCAATGTACCGCAAAATCTTGGCAAGTTAAGCTACTATGACCACATTTTAAATGTTATTCCTAACAACATGCTGCAGCCGTTCCTCGCAGGCAACGTGCTTTCCGTAATGCTGATTGCTGCTGCTATGGGTTTAGGTCTGGCATTTATGCCTAAAACCGAAAACAGAGAAGCTCTGCTGAAAGCAGTATTAGGCTTCCAGGAGCTGCTGTTCACTCTTATTAAAGCGCTACTGTTCGTACTGCCTCTCGGTATTCTGGCATTCGCAGGTCAGCTTTCCGCACAGATTGAAGCCGGCGTAATCGTTGGCGCTCTGGGCAAATACACTCTGGTTATCATGGCCAGCAACTGTGTTCAGTTCTTCATCGTTCTGCCTATCTTCCTGCTGGCAAGAGGCCTGAACCCGATTGATGTATTCAAGAAAATGTCTCCGGCAGTCGCTGTTGCACTGTTCACCAAGAGCTCCGCAGGCACCCTGCCTGTAACCATGGCGTCCGCTGAACAAAACATGAAGGTTAACAAAGCTGTTTCCCGCTTTGTACTGCCTATCTGCACCACCATCAACATGAACGGCTGCGCTGCCTTCATTTTGATCACTTCCATTTTCGTTATGCAGAATGCAGGCTTTGAGCTGTCCATGACCACCATGCTTACCTGGCTGCTGGTATCCGTACTGGCTGCTGTCGGTAACGCAGGCGTACCGATGGGCTGCTACTTCCTCACCCTGTCTCTGATGAGCGGCATTGGCGCTCCTATCGGTATCATGGGTATCATCCTGCCGATTTATACCATCATCGATATGGTTGAAACCGCCGAAAACGTTTGGTCTGACTCCTGCGTTTGCGCAATGACCGACCACGATCTCAAAGGAAAAATTGCTGAAGAAGAATAAGCTGTAAAGCAAATAACTGCTAATTCGCTGTGAATTAGCAGTTATTTTTTTGCAGGAAAAACAAAAACGCCGTCAGATAATCATCTAACGGCGAAAAATTCATTGGAGCTGGCAATAGGAATCGAACCCACAACCTGCTGATTACAAATCAGCTGCTCTGCCAATTGAGCTATGCCAGCACAAAATTCTTTTATTATTATAAAGGATAAAGCCTGTTTTGTCAATACTTTCGCAAGCAAAGATTTTAGAGCAGGCTTACATGTAGAAATACCAGTAGGTGAAGCCTGCGAGCAAAATACGATAAACAGCAAAACTGGTCAAATCATACTTATGCAGGAACTTCAGGAACCACAGCACCGAAGCATAGGCAACAACAAAAGAAACCACAAAGCCAATTGCCAACACCTGCAGGTCTCCAACAGAAAGGCTGCTGAGATTTTTCAGCAAATCATAGATGCAGGCTACAAACATCAGCGGCACAGCAATCAAAAAGGTGTAGTTTGCTGCAGCATTACGCGTCAGGCCAACGAGCAGGCCGCCGGCAATCGTACTGCCGCTACGGGAAAACCCGGGCCACAGGGAAAGGAATTGATAAATGCCAACCCATACTGCCTGACGGATAGAGATTTTATCAACATCATCCACCAGCTCAGCCTCACGGCCTTTAGTCTTATATTCTGCAAACATCAGCAGCAAGCCACCTAAGAAAAGGCCAATTGCTACTGTAAAAGGAGAAAACAGATACTCCTTGATATAGTGATAGAGGAAGAAGGCTATCAGCATAACAGGCACGATACCGGCAGCTACGTGCCAGACAGAAAGTCCTTTGTTGATGTCCCAACCATCCTTAGTAAAAAATCTGGCAAAGCGCTCTTTGTAAATAAAAACAACAGATAAAATGGCACCCAACTGTACAAACACATCAAAAACATCTGCCAGCTGGCCTTCAAAGCCCAACACGTGACCGACAATAATCATATGACCGGTAGAAGAAACCGGCAAAAATTCCGTCAGACCTTCGACAATACCCACAATAACAGCAATTAAATTTAAGTCCATGATTTACTCCCTTTCGCAAACACTAAGCCTTTTTATTATACTCTGAATCACGCTTAACTGCAATGAAATCTCACTATTTTTTAAAATTTTTCACACTTCTTAAAGCTTCCAGATAAAAAACAGAGGATGGTGCTAACACCATCCTCTGTAATATAAAATTCTTATCTTAATCTGGGGTTAAATCTATTAATCAAGTTTAAATTAATCGCCAAAGCACAATCCCAGCTGGCGTCCTGTGCGAATGATTTCGCTGTCTACAGGAACCTGACGCGGTTTGGATGCTGCCTTTTGAATAAAGACGGTAACAATCTGATCATGGTACAGTGAAACCATAACATTATATTCACGTCTCAGGCAAGCCTCTGCTGCTGCCACACCGTAACGCGTTGACAGCACACGGTCAAACGCTGTAGGCGAACCGCCACGCTGCAGATAACCTAATACGGTACAGCGTGATTCGATGCCTGTCTGCTCTTCAATGGCCTGCGCCACCTTTTCGCCTGCACCGCCAAGGCGGATTGGCTCAAAGCTGCCCTCGACCATACGTGCGATTGACATCTCGCCACCCTCAGGGCGTGCGCCTTCGGCAACAACAACAATACTGAAATTCTTGCCGGCAGCTTTACGTGCCTGAATCTTAGCAATCACCGGTTCCAGCTTATAAGGAATTTCCGGTAGCAAAATAACGTCCGCACCGCCGGCAATACCACTGTGCAAAGCAATCCAGCCGGCATAACGGCCCATAACCTCCAACACCATAACACGGTGATGTGATTCGGCTGTAGTATGCAGTCTGTCAAGCGCTTCGGTAGCCATAGCCATAGCAGTATCAAAGCCGAATGTCCGCTCTGTGCAGGGCAAATCGTTATCAATAGTCTTAGGCACACCAACAACCTTAATATCGCATTCACGCGCCAGCTCAGCACCAATATTCAAGCTACCGTCGCCGCCGATAACAACCAAGGCCTCTATATCGTATTTGCGCAGGTTTTCAACTACCTTTTCGCGCATATCCTTATATACAAGCTCACCATTTTCTTCAACAGCAAAATGGAAGGGATTATCACGGTTCGTAGTGCCTAAAATTGTTCCGCCACGCGGCAAAATGCCGGATACTGCAGCATAATCCATTAATTTGAGATTATCGTTTATCAGACCGTTAAAGCCATTGAGTACGCCATAAACCTCACAATCGTTCTGCAGGAAGGTTTTTACGACTGCACGGATTACAGCGTTTAATCCCGGGCAGTCACCTCCGCCGGTCAAAACAGCAAAGCGACGTTTTTTCTGCTCCATATCAAGCCTCCGCTTATTAACTATTAACCTTCTACGTTCCAGATCTTAAAGCCATCGGGGCTGATACGGATAGCTTCGGTACCGTCAAATTTGTCATAGCACAGGTTACCGTTATCAATGTATCCTGGCCATGCGGTTACGATGGTAAACTTTTTGCTCAGTTTACGCATCAGACTGTCGGTATTGATGTGGAATACAGGTACAAACAAGGTCTGCAGTCTGTCAAGAATGATAACATCAGCATTATAGCTTGCCAGAATGTCCGCAAACATATCCGGAGCATACAAGCCTCTGTCAGCAGCCGGAATTGCCAGGAATTCCTCACTGATCAGCATACGGCAGTCAACATAGGTCCATTTTTGAGATTCTGCAGCTTCACGCAGCACTTTGCTTTTGCCACTGCCCGGTTTGCCGGTAACAATAACAACATTTCCTTTGTCGGCCTGAGCCTCTGCTACAACCTTCACTAATTCTTCAACTTGATTCATTTGAAAAACCTCCTCTAACACCGAAGTGTCAATTTTGCTTTACTAACTTGTTAATATATCTATTCGCTGTACTTGCGTAAAATCCTCTTAATAAAAAAACACCATTCTGAAAATTTCAAAATGATGTATATTTTTGTTACAGTTTTATCAATTATCCGCAGTTTCAGGAATTTTTATTCTTAAAACGCTCATACGGATCAATCGCCAGCAGTCCGCTGTAAACTGTACGCAGGTCAGTAATGTCTCCTTTGCTGATGATATATTTTTCAAGTTTACGCTTTACACGCTGCAGCGCATTATCAATAGATTTGATATGACGCCCCAGCTCAGCAGCAATTTCCTGATAGGATTTGCCATCAAGATAGCTCATCAGAACCTTCCATTCCAGGTCACTGAGAATTTCATTCATCTTGCTTTCAATATCGCTGAATTCCTCACGACTGATAATCATATCCTCCGGATTAGCAACCTTCACACCGCTGATGACATCAAGCAGTGTACGGTCACTGTCCTCCTCGTAAATAGGCTTGTTAAGCGATACATAGGAGTTGAGAGGAATATGCTTCTGTCTGGTAGCAGTTTTGATCGCCGTAATAATCTGCCTTGTTACACACAACTCAGCAAAAGCGCGGAACGAAGCCTGCTTATCAGCACGAAAATCACGAATAGCCTTATATAGACCAATCATGCCTTCCTGAATGATGTCTTCGCGCTCGGCACCTATTAAAAAATAGCTACGAGCTTTGGCTCTGACGAAGTTTCTGTATTTATGCAGCAGATATTCCTGTGCTAAAACATTATCATGCTGCTGTGATTCTAAAACGATTTCCTCATCAGTCATTTTTGCAAAAGCGTCATTAGGATCGTTTTGCATTACAGTATCTGTAGCCATCAATAGCATATCCTCCGTCTATTTATCTATCTGCCACTGTCTTGCAAAACAGTTATCGCAAATTTTTCATAACAAAAGCGTTAGTATTTTTATTATATCCCGAGCAGTGCTTTACGTCAACTTTTATCCCGGCGCAATTTTTCCAAATGCGCCAACACATGTCCGCTCACCCTGCCGCCAAGCTCATTTCTGTTCAAGGCGCGTCTGGGAACAGCCAAACGATTGGCGATTTCCTTTTTTGCCTTATAATACTGCTCACGAAATTCTCGGGAGGAAATACGGTAGGCACCTGCTCCCAAAATGTTAATCTGCTCCGCGTAGTCACTGGTGACAACAAAAACCTTGGCCTGTACGTGCCGCAACTCATAGGTGCGACGTTCAATCCAGGAATCTGCTGTTTCACCTTCATTAGTAAAAACAACATCAATGCCATGAATCTTTTCGGACGCAGCAACGCCTGCCACCTCCTGCGCATCAAAAACTACGATGGCACGATACCCCTTAAAGGCAGCATATTCTGCCACACCCGCTACCAAAAGCTCGCGTGCATGCTCCAGGTTTTCCTGGCGGAGCTGGGCAAAATCCTTCCAGGCGTTAATTACATTATACCCATCAATTATCAGATATTCGCCCATGCCTTCACCTCTTTAGAATTGATGTCGTTGACGCACTACCTCGTACATCAGGACAGCACCAGCTGCCGATGCATTCAGCGAATTAACGCCGCCATTCATAGGAATGCTGACAACATCATCACATTTTTGTTTAACCAGTCGTCCTAAGCCTCTGCCTTCAGCGCCAATTACCAGCACAATCGGACCGCTCATATTGGCAGCATAAAAATCAACGCCATCCATATCAGCGCCCACAACCCAACAACCACGCTGCTTAAGCTCTTCAATGGTCTGGGCGATATTGCCGATTTGCACAACCGGCACATATTCCACCGCACCAGCTGAAATTTTAGCAACAACAGCATTCAGTGGACAGCTGCGGCGACGCGGCATCAATACACCATGTACGCCTGCTGCGTCGGCACTGCGGATAAGCGCGCCCACGTTTTGCGGATCCTGCAGCTCATCAAGCAGCAGAATAAATGGCTCTTCATTTTTTTCTGCTGCACGGGCAAAAACATCATCCAGGGTGCGGAAAGCTATCGGCGCCGCCAAAGCAGCTACGCCCTGATGACGCAGGCCCTTAGCCAGCTTATCCAGCTTTTCGGCCTTTACAGTCTCTACAGGCACGCCCTTTTGCTTTGCCAAAGCAATGATTTCTCCCAGGCTGCCGCCATGAGCACCTTCCTGCAAAAGTATTTTATTTATTGAACGCTGACTGCGCAAGGCTTCACTAACCGCATTACGTCCAGCTATTAAATCATTATTCTGCTCAGCCATAGTTTCTCCTTACTGCTTTTGCTCTGCCTTGGCTTTTGCTGCCAAAATTGCCTGCAAGCGTCCGCAGGACATAGCGCCCTCATGACAAACGCCTTCAGATACACAAGTCGGACCTGCATTTTCGAAAATAACCGGCGCTACAGCCTGGCATTGGCGCAGCATCTCATTAGCCAACGCACGGATTTCCCATTGTGCACGTGTGCAACAGCGCAGGCTGAAGAAATTCAGCAGAGAACGCGCGTTAAACGTGCAGACAATCTTCGTCTCTGTTGCGTTAGGCAAAATATAACGAGCATCCTCAGCAGGAATACCTAGCGCAATAAATTCGTCATACATTGCCTGAATTTCAGCCATCAGCTTACCAAACTTTGCCTTAGCCTCAGGTTTGGAGGCAATAGAAGCAGGCACAATTGTTTCAAAATCATGCTCCTTCACATAGCGCTGAGATTGCTGGGAATAAGAAGCAATACGGTGGCGCACCAGCTGATGTGTCAAAACGCGGGATACGCCTTCAATCGCAAAGGTAAAGGTTACATGCTCCAGAGTAGACAAATGCCCCATGCTTACCAGCTTACGTACAAGGTTCGCTGCCTGCTCATCGCTGATTCTTTCTTCCAGCTGAGCAGCACCAATCGGAGAATAGCACAAGCGTGCGCTCATTGCCACAGTACGCTCCGGCTCCGGCGTATGACGTACTAATTTTACCATCATCGTTATCATCTCCTCTCTTTATTTATAGGCAAATAGAGGGGGTATTATTTCTTTTGATTTTCCTGCATATATTTGCTGATAATTTCAAAGGAAAGATCCATAACCTCCTGCAGGCGCTCCTCACGTTCTTCGAGGAAAAGCCAGCCCAAAAGTGCTTCAAAGGCTGTTGCCATCCGGTATTCATGTACGGAGGCACTTTTCGGCACCATCGACTTGGCATTGCGTCCGCGGCGGAAAACAACGCTTTCCTCCTCGCTCAGACTCGCTTCCAGCTGTTGCATTGCCTGACATTGGCACACTGCTGAAACCATCTTGGAACCGATGTCATGCACAATGCGTACATGCTTGGAGTTTGGCAAAAGGCGCAGACGTACATACATAGAAAATACTACGTCACCGATATACGCCAGTAATATAGGATTTATTTCCTTAGTTGCAGGAAAAGGAGCACCGGCAGCCGCACAGGCTGCCAGGGCATGCTCCTTTAGCATTTTGTATTGTTCAAATTTCATTATTGCTTAGACCATTTTACGCCTTGCGGAGTATCCTGCAGCACAATGCCGATTTCATTCAGCTTGTTGCGCAGCTCATCTGCCAATGCGTAATTTTTGTTTTTACGTGCATCCTGACGCATAGCAATAAGCATTTCCACCAGCTCAGCTTCCTTGCTGTCGCCTGCTTCTTCTGCAGCCGGAGCAGCAGTTTTTTCCAGTACGCCGATGATAGAGCAGGTTTCTGCAAAGACATCGTTGAACATAGCAACCAGCTTGCCGTCAGGTTTAATGCCGGCATCAACAACTGCCTTATGGTAAATGTTGATTTCCTTAGCCAGGGCAAACATATGGCTGATAGCCAGCGCAGTATTGAAGTCATCGCGCATAGCTTCCATAAATGCTTCACGCAGCTCTTTAACCTTCTCGCGCAGTGCCAGGCTTTCGGCAGTCGGGCCTGCACTCAGCATTTCGCTCAGCTCGCCCAGTGTTTCCTGTGCCTGACGCAGACGTGCAAGGCTCTTTTGTGCTTCGGTAAGACGTGCATCGCTGAAATCCAGCGGGCTGCGATAATGAGTCGAAACGATGAAGAAACGCAGAGTTTCCGGATCGTAATGCTCTAAGATATCAATAACCATGAAGAAGTTACCCAGAGATTTGGACATTTTTTCTTCGTTAACGGTAATAAAGCCGTTATGCAGCCAGTAATGTACGAAAGGATGAATACCGGTGCAGCCTTCAGACTGAGCAATCTCATTTTCATGATGCGGGAAGATCAGATCACTGCCACCGCCATGGAAATCAAAGGTTTCGCCCAGATATTTCATGCTCATGGTAGAGCATTCAATATGCCAGCCGGGACGACCAGGTCCCCAGGGACTTTCCCAGGCAGGCTCGCCCGGTTTAGCAGATTTCCACAGCGCAAAATCCATCGGATTACGCTTGCGGTCATCAACGTCTACACGTGCGCCGGCCAGCATATCTTCCAGATTACGGCCGGAAAGCTGACCATAGTATTTGAATTTTTCTACACTATAGAAAACGTCACCGTCAACAACATAGCCATAGCCATTGTCAATCAGGCATTGCACGGTAGCGATAATATCATTGATATGCTCGGATACGCGCGGATAAACATGTGCACGACGTACATTGAGCTTATCCATTACTTCAAAGTAGGAATCAATGTAGCGGTTGCAGATATCATACCATTGTACGCCTTCTTTATTGGCAGTGTTGATAATCTTGTCATCAACATCGGTAAAGTTCTGTACATGGGTTACGTCATAGCCTTCATGCTCCAGGAAGCGGCGGATAACGTCCCAGGTTACGAACGGACGCGCATTACCAACGTGCGGATGGTTGTACGGAGTAACGCCGCAAACATAAATGTTGGCTTTGCCGGGATGAATAGGTACGAATTCTTCTTTTTGTTTGGTGAGAGTGTTGTATACTTTAATAGTCATAATACTTCTCCTCTGACACCCCTGGTCATCGCCTGAAGGCGATGACAGTCCCGGTATAGACTAAAATTTACTTATCAGTCGCATTTATAGGGACACAAGAAGTGTTGTTTATTCTTCTAAATAATATTACAGATTTACGCCTGCTTTTGCCAAGCTGGATTTAATACGTTTTGCAGTACGCTCAACGCCCAGCAGCGGAACCATTGCTGCCAGCTCAGGACCATGTTGGTTGCCGGTCAGAGCGACACGAATCGGCATGAATACATCCTTGCCCTTCAGCTTGGTTGCTTTCTGAATCTGCTTGAACAGAGCTTTGACTGCAGCATTGTCCAGGTTTTCTACCTTCGGCAGCTCTTCCAGCAGCATATTGATAACGGTCGGTACAGTTTCAGCCTTCAGGACTGCTTCTGCTTCCTCGTTTTCAAAATCGAATTCATCATTGAAGTACATTTCTACGCATTCAGGAATCTGTGCAGCATAGGAAATGTGCTCCTGTGCGGTTGCTACAACGCGTTTGAGCCAAGCCAGCTTTTCGCCTTCTTCTTCGCCGGTCATGTAGCCTGCAGCAATCATGTGCGGTTTAGCAGCTTCAAAGAATGCTTCCGCATCCAGCTGACGCATATAGTGCTGGTTAATCCAATTCAGCTTGTCGATATCAAAAACAGCGGGGTTCTTAGCAACACGGTCCATGCTGAATTCGTGAATCAGCTCGTCCATGCTGAAGATTTCCTGCTCGCTGTTCGGAGCCCAGCCCAAAAGTGCCAGGAAGTTGTTGATAGCTTCCGGCAGATAACCCAGCTGACGATATTGGTCAACGCTGGTAGCGCCGTGACGCTTACTCATTTTGGTGTGGTCCTTGCCCAGAATCAGGGAAATATGACCGAAGGTCGGTTGTTTGAAGCCAAGTGCATCATAAACGAGGCATTGACGCGGAGTGTTGGACAAATGCTCTTCAGCACGGATTACATGAGTAATGTGCATCAGTGCATCGTCGATAACTACAGCATAGTTATAGGTCGGGATGCCGTCGGATTTAACGATAACGAAATCACCGATATTATTGGAATCAAAAACTACATCACCACGAACCATGTCGCGAACGAGAATCTGCTGGTCGGCAGGAACACGGAAGCGAACGGTCGGTTTACGGCCTTCAGCTTTGAACTGAGCAATCTGCTCTTCAGTCAGATGGCGGCATTTGCCCATGTAACGCGGCATTTTGCCTTCTTTAATCAGGCTCTGGCGTTCTTCCTCCAGCTCCTCATCGGTGCAGTAGCAATAATAAGCCTTACCTTCAGCCAGCAGTTTGTCAGTATATTTTTTGTAGATATCAAGACGTTCCATCTGATGGTACGGGCCATTCGGTCCGCCAACATCAACGCCCTCATCCCAATCCATACCCAGCCACTTCAAAGCAGCCTTGATGTTTTCCTCGGATTCCGGGGTAGAACGCTCACGGTCAGTATCCTCGATACGCAGAATCAGCTTGCCGCCGGTTTTGCGGGCTAGCAGATAGTTGAACAGCGCACTGCGCGCACCACCGATATGGAACGGGCCAGTCGGGCTCGGCGCAAATCTTACTCTAACTTCATCATTACACATTGATATATCCCTCCAAATTTATCTATTAACATTAGATTTACCAAAAAGCACAATCACTCCGGTTCCGGCTAAAATAAATTTCCTTCCACCGGTATATCCAACCAGATTACACTTATCAGTCTAATTATTATATCACATCTTGACAAGGCTCGCCACAGCTTCAGCGGCAATACCTTCGCCTCTGCCTGTAAAACCGAGCTTTTCTGTTGTTGTCGCCTTAACATTTACGGCAGACTCAGCAACATCCAAGACCTTGGCAACATTAGTACGCATTTCGGCAATATAGCCTGCCAGCTTCGGGCGTTGGGCAATAATCGTCACATCTACGTTATTAACCTGCCAGCCTGCCTCCTGCAAAAGTTTTTTGACATGCAACGTCAGCTGCATGCTGTCTGCCCCCTTAAAGCGTTCATCCGTATCAGGGAAGTGCTTGCCGATATCGCCCATAGCGGCAGCGCCCAAAAGCGCGTCCATCAGCGCATGCAAAGCCACGTCGGCATCACTGTGGCCTAAAAGGCCTTTTTCATAAGGCACCTCAACACCACAGATAATTAATTTACGGTCTTCTACCAGCTTATGTACATCATAGCCACAGCCAATGCGAAACTGCGGCATCATAATTTTATTTTCCATATTCCTGCTCCTGTTGTGCCAGCAGATTTTCTGCAAAGAGCAAATCCTCCGGCGTGGTAATTTTGATATTTTCGTAGCGTCCCAGCGCTGTTGCTACCTTATGTCCCATCAGCTCTACTACCGAAGCATCATCGGTAACTGCAGCAGGATGTGCTGCCAACTGTGCGTAAGCCTGCTTCAGTAAAGATGCTGCAAAAATCTGCGGTGTCTGTACTGCCACCAGCGTACTGCGCTTAGGCGTAGCAGTTACGATACCGTCAGCATCAACAACCTTAATAGTATCCTTCACCGGAACAGCAGCAATAGCAGCGCCATGCTCCTTGGCGGCCGCTAAGGTGCGTTCAAAAACAGCGCGTCCCGCAAAGGGACGCGCGCCATCGTGTACAGCGATATAACAGTCAGTTTCTTCTACTGTCGCCAGCGCATTGGCAACGCTATCCTGACGTTCCTTGCCGCCGGCTACCACGCAAAACGGCAACGTCTTAAAATACGCCTCCTGATAACCGGCTAAAAGCTCCTGGCCTTCTGCCACCTCCTGCGGCGCCAGCACGACAACAGCACGCTTCACAAATCCTGTTACAGCCAGCATATGCAGACAGTGCACCACAAGTGGTGCACCGTTCAGCATAGCAAAGGCCTTATTAATCCCCAGCCCCAAACGCTTACCTGCGCCTGCAGCCGGAACAATTACAATAAGTTCATCCTTGCCCATCTTAAAAGCTCCTATTTTGTTTTAGCGAAAATCATTCTTCCGGCAGAGGTCTGCAGTACGCTGGTTACCACAACAATCGCACTGTGACCGATAAAATGACGGCCGTTTTCTACGACAATCATGGTACCGTCGTCAAGATAAGCAACAGCCTGTCCCTGCTCCTTGCCTTCTTTAACCAGGAAGACATTCATTTCCTCGCCGGCAACAACTACTGGTTTAATGGCATTCGCCAGCTCATTGATATTCAATACCTTAACGCCCTGAATGCCGGCAACCTTATTAAGATTATAATCATTGGTGATAATGTCAGCATTAGCCTGTCTTGCCAGACGCACAAGCTTCGCATCCACGCCTTCTAAATCATCGTAATCATTGTCTACAACCAGAATACGATTCTTGTAGCTGATTTGCAAATCATGCACCAAATCCAGACCACGACGTCCTTTGGCACGCTTCATGTTGTCCGAAGAATCCGCCAGCTTCTGCAGCTCCTCCAGGACGAAATTTGGCACTACCATCTGTCCATCTAAAAAGCCTGCGGCCATAATATCCATGACACGTCCGTCAATAATGACGCTTGTATCAAGCAATTTATTGCTACTATACAGACGGTCACCCAACGGTCCTTCCAGAACACTTTTTTCTTCACTGGCAGGTTTAACAGGTTTACGCGTAGGAATACGGTTGAAGAATTCCACAATATCATTGTGCTTGCGTAAAGCCAGCTTAGCACCGACAACCGAGAGTACAAGACTGAGTCCGATAGGAATAAATGGTCCGATAACCGGCAGTCTTGAAAAAGGACTACCAATCAGATTTGCTAAGATCAAGCCAATACCAATGCCAAAAACCATTACCAGGATATCACTGGTAGGCACATTAGAAAGAGAAACTGTCAAGCGCTCAGCGTAATTGAACAACCATTTTGTAATAAACGGCGCCAATACTAAGCCCAACCAGGAAGAGATAAAAAGACCTGGCAGTGTCAGAATCATTGTAGCAAAGGTAACACCAAGTAAGCCGTTGCCGTGCAAATCATAGCCTAAGTAATTTGATAAAAGCGGTAATGATAGATTTGTTAGTATGAGTCCGGTTACAATAATAATTAACGATATGCTCAGGCTAATAATTTTTCTCAGCATTACATTTCCCCCTTTCTTTAAAATTTGTTGCATAGTAGTTCTTGTTACTACTATATCAATTATATAATACAGCTATAGTCGTCAAAATACAAGTAAATAACTTTTTTAAATATGACATTAATGAAAAAAACACCTAAAATTTTTGCAAAAAAACCGTTTTAAAGCAATTGACAATGCAACAGCCTTAAAACGGTCCATATATCATATTCAAATGCAACAGCTATCTAACCATTTGCCTGCTCTCTCTGCATCCAGATCCCTGATCAGCATAACCTCACTTTGCAAAATCTGTTTCGTGCTATGCAGCAAGCGGCGCTCACCTACTGATATTTTTTTACTGCGCTCTAAAATAGTCAGGATTTTAAAGATTCTTGCAACCTCAGCAACGCTGCCGCTTTTTATTTTCTGCATATACAGCTGAAAGCGCCGATTCCAGGAAATTGCTTTTACCGACTGCACATCCGGCACTTCTTGCAATACATTGGCAATTGTATTCAAGGTTTCTTCATCACCGATGTAACGGAGTCCTAATTTTTCGGCATTCTCGACCGGTACTGCTACTGTCATATTTTCAAAAAGCATTTGTAAAATATAGTATTCTACCTTCTCGCCATCCTGCATATGTGCTTCTATATCCTTAACAATAGCACCGCCATGGATAGGATACACAACTCTGTCACCTGTTGCAAACATCTTCAACCCTCCTAAAAATTAATCCTTATGAATATATTGTAGCACGCCCCTTCTTTATTGTCAAAAATATTTTATTTTATCACTATATTATAAATCTGTCAACCTCTAACTATGATACAACACTAACTTCAGAATTCTTTTAACATTTAGCGATAAAAAAGCACTCAAGAAAATAATATTTTACAAACTATTAACTAATTCTTGTTTCTGCTGTCATTGCAGCTATTGCAAAAGACGTTTTTTTCTTGCATAATATAAGTGTCTAAAACAAAAAAGGAAGTATAAAATTATGGATAACAACGAAAAACATGAATTACTATTAACGCAGCTGCGTACCAAAAAAGGTTTTATCTGCGATATGGATGGTGTTATCTATCACGGAAATAACCTGTTACCGGGAGTAAAAGAATTTGTCAACTGGTTGTACGAGGAAAAAAAGAGCTTTTTATTTTTGACTAACGCCAGTGAACGCAGTCCCAAGGAGCTGCAGCAAAAGCTTTTGCGTCTGGGACTTGACGTTGATGAAAGTCATTTTTATACCAGTGCTCTTGCCACTGCCAAATTCATCCATTCACAGGCACCTAGCTGCAGTGCCTATGTTATCGGTGGCCCCGGCCTGGTAAATGCACTTTATGATGCCGGTATCACCATGAATGATGTTAATCCGGACTATGTTGTCGTCGGAGAAACCAATTCTTATAACTACAATATGATTCTCAAGGCAGTAAGCCTTATTAACCAGGGAGCACGCCTGATTGCCACCAACAGTGACCTTACAGGACCGTCTGATTTCGGTATCATCCCCGCCTGCCGCGCATTGGTTGCACCTATAGAGCTCGCTACCGGCAAAAAGGCCTACTTCGTCGGCAAGCCTAATCCGCTGATGATGCGCACCGGACTGCGTCTTTTGGACGTACATTCGGAGGATGCTGCCATGATAGGCGACCGTATGGATACGGATATTGTTGCCGGCATGGAAAGCGGCTTGATGACTGCGCTTGTCCTTAGTGGTGTAAGCACGCCTGAGAACATTAAGGAATTCTCCTACCGCCCATCCATCATCTTAAACGGCGTCGGTGCTATTCCAAGCAAATAACACTCTGCAATAAGGACTGTCTTCAGCGGCAGTCCTTTTTCTTTGCTTTCCTCTTGACTTAAAGTGCAGTCTAACATATATAATATAAACAGGAGATTAATATACAAAGGAGCTTTAGTAACAAGATGCGAATTTTTCTTTTCGTCGGTACTATTGATGCTCTCATGAGTATCATCGGTTATATGTATTATCGCCACAATCTGCCCTTCGGACGTACGCTGGCCTTTGGGCTTCTATATCTTTTTATGGCACTTGGTACTGCTATCAGCGTTATGCTGCCGCAGGGAACACCGCATTTCCTGCTCAAACTTACAGCATGGATTGAAGGCCTCTGGATTGCCTTTTGCTACTATACACTTCTGCTGGCAATCCTGCACCTTCTCTGTTGGCTTATCAGTAAAATAGGCAACTGGCAGATGCCTTCAGCAAAAATAAGTATTATCGGTCTTGCCTTTATCTGCTGCTTCATTACCTGGGGCAGCTATCGCGCCTTTCATCCCACGGTCCGTACAGAATCGCTGGTAACAGAAAAACTGCCGCAAAATGCACATTATAGAATTGTCTTTCTCACTGACCTGCACCTGGGACGTATTCTAGGCCATAACTATGCTGAACATCTCGCTGCACGCGTCAATGCTCAGAACCCGGACTTCGTAGTTGTCAGCGGCGATATGCTTGACGAGCGCATCTTTTACGTAGAAGAAGAAGATACTCTTTCTGCCTTGGCACAGATTAAAGCGCCTGTCTATATGGCCTTCGGTAACCATGATTACCTCGATGAACCCTTACGCTGGCAGCAAATGCTGACAGAAAAGGGCTTTCATATCCTGCGCAACAATGACACTATAATCGATAGCAAAATCAAAATAACAGGCATTGATGACTACAGCAAAAACCGTACCAATGATCAGCTTATAAGACTGGCAGATAAAAATAAGGAATACTACAATATTCTGCTTGATCATCAGCCACGTCGTATGGACGCTGCAGATGATGCTGGGTATGACCTTTATCTGGCAGGTCATACGCACACTGGACAGCTTTTCCCTAACCGTCTTGTGACGAAGAAAATGTACAAGCTGGACTACGGCCGTACCGATTTTGGTAATCTTACAGCCATCACCAATAATGGCTATGGCTTTTGGGGACCACCTGTCCGTACAGAGATTGCACCAGAAATGGTTGTATTGGAGCTGCGGGGAAAATAACTCTTATTGAAAAAATAAAAAATACGCAACAGAAGAATTTAAACTGTTGCGTAAAAAGTTCAGGACCACTGCGTGTTTATAGCGTAGTGGTCCTTTTGATTGATATTATTCTGCTTTTTCTTCTTTGGGTGCTTCAACAATTATTTTAGCATCAACAACATTCTTTTTAATAGACTCAATGCCACGTTTGCAACCAGCCATTGCCTTATAGCCTTCACCGGTAGCAATAATCTGTCCGTTAGTTGCTTTCAGGCGGAAGCGGAATTCGCCTGCCTTATCCTTATAAACCTCAAATTTTGGATGCTTACAGGGGGTAAAGCCTTCTACCGTCTGGTCCTCAATCGGAGCAATCGGTGCATTATTGATAACGCTGGCAATGCCTTTACGACAGTACTTTTCATCCTTATAAACCTGGGAGCTGGCAATTACTTCACCATTTGCAGCCTTCAGATTGAACTTAACGCCATTTTTTGCCTGAGAAATTACGAATTTACCCATTTTGTAGCCTCCTTTAAATTTATTATGGTCTCTAAGTTTATTTTATGCCATCAGCCCTAAAAAGACAAGTATTTTTATTGTAAACATATGAGTTTGCAGCTTTTAATCAACCATATTTTCTAATGAGCCAATTTTTTCGATGGAGCAGACGATTTTATCGCCATGCTGCAAGAATGTCGGCGGCTTCATACCCATACCGACACCTGCCGGAGTACCGGTAGCTATAATTGTTCCTGCAGCCAGTGTCATACCCTCTGACAGCTCTGCAATTGCCCCACAGACAGTCTGAATCATATAACGGGTATTACTACTCTGGCGCAGCTGTCCGTTAACGGTACAGCTAATATCAAGCGCCTGCTCATCCCCAATCTCATCAGCAGTAACAATGCATGGTCCCATTGGCGTAAAACCGTCAAGGCTTTTTCCCAAATACCATTGCTTATGACGCGTCTGCAGATTACGTGCACTGATATCATTAATAATTGTATAACCAAAAATATAATCTCTGGCGTTTTCTTTGCTTACACCTTTAGCATCTTTAGCTAAAATCACTCCCAGCTCTGCCTCATAGTCAAGGCTGTCTACCAAGCCTTCATAACGCGGAACACTTTCGCCACTTGCTGTAGCTCTGTTTACACGCTTGGAAAAATAAATCGTATAGGGACGTTCACCACCAAAGGCTTCACTGGAAAAACGCCCTGCTTCCTGAGCATGTGCGTCATAGTTAATGCCAAGGCAGACTACATCCTGACGCGGATGAACAATAGGTGCCAAAAGCTTCACTTCTGCCAGGTTTACAGCTGCTCCCTGCAGCACATCCTCATTTTCTGCCAAACGCTCCAGCTTTTCCTTTACTGCCGGTGTATAGCAGCAAATAAGTTCATTCATATCATCAGTTGCCAGCTCGGGCACCAGTCTTGCCAATAAGCTCAATCTATAGACCGCAGCCTCTTGCTGAAAGCCGACAAGTATTTCCTGTTTTCCATTAATCTTCACTGTATAAAAACGCATTATCTTTTCCTCCTCATATTATGGTATATATCTGACTAATACTATGAATATCCTTCAGCATGCTTGCTGATTAGCGGATTTTACATACCACTATTATACACAGACTTTTTTCAGAACGCAAAAAAAGCAGGAACCTAAGTTCCTGCTTTTCCAGCTCTAAATTAGATAAGTTCGATGATAGCCATTTCAGCTGCATCGCCACGGCGAGGACCTACTCTGTAAATACGAGTAAAGCCGCCTTGTCTGCCTTCATATTTCGGAGCAATTTCTTCAAACAGTTTTTTGGTAATGGTTTCGTCAACCAGAACTGCCATAACCTGACGACGAGCATGCAGGTCATTGCGTTTAGCCAAAGTAATCAGTTGAGCGGATTGCTTAGCAACTTCTTTAGCTTTGGTAACGGTAGTTTCAATCTTACCATATTTGAAGAAGGAAGTTAAAATGCTGCGAAACAGAGCCTTACGGTTGCTGGAGTTACGACCCAGTTTTCTGTATGCCATGTACTTCTGACCCCCTTAGTTATTCTTCATCGTTTTTGCGAAAATGCAAGCCCATATCCTCAAGTTTCTTTTTAATCTCTTCAAGAGATTTGCTGCCTAAGTTACGGACTTTAATCATATCAGCTTCGGTTTTCTGGATTAATTCTTCGACAGTATTGATTCCTGCACGTCTCAGGCAGTTATTGCTGCGAACGGACAAATCCAAATCGTCGATAGACATTGTGTTTTGACCTTCTTGCTTGCTCGGCTCCGGAGCTTCAGGCTCAGAACCGCCAGTAACAGTGATTACAGAACCTTTGCCATCACTGGTCTGGAAGAGCTTGAGATAGTCAATCAGGATGGTGGAAGCCATGTCAACAGCTTCATCAGGCTTCATGCTGCCATCAGTCCAAACTTCCAAAGTAAGCTTGTCATAGTTGGTAACATTACCTACGCGGGTATCGTTAACAGCAAATTTCACTCTGGTAATAGGAGAGTAAATGGAGTCTACCGGAATTACGCCGATAGGCTGATCAGGCTGTTTATTTTTGTCCGCGGGTACATAGCCACGACCTTTATCAATATGAATTTCCATATTGAAAACTGCGTCTTTATCCAAAGTCGCAATGTGCAGTTCAGGGTTCAAAATTTCAACATCGCTATCAGCAATGATGTTAGCTGCAGTAACTTCCTGTTCACCGGAACATTCGATACGCAGAATTTTTTCCCCTTCACCTTCCATTTTAAGGCATAATGCCTTGATGTTCAGGATGATATCAGCAACATCTTCGCGAACACCTGGAATAGTAGCAAACTCATGCAGAACACCGTCAATCTTGACATATGTTACTGCTGCACCCGGCAGGGAGGACAGCAGAACACGACGCAGGCTGTTGCCCAGTGTAATGCCGTAGCCTCTCTCGAGCGGCTCCCAAACGAATTTGCCATAACGACCATCTTCGCTGACATCAGATGTAACCATCTTAGGTTTTTCAATTTCAATCATTCGGAAAGCCTCCTTCTATCGCGTATTACCACAATACGTCTCATAAGTGGGTGGCACAAGATATTCACTAATTATTTGGAGTACAACTCTACGATGAAGTGCTCTTCAATAGGAACATCAATTTCCTCACGAGTCGGGAAACGGTCTACCTTGCCGCTAATGTTAGCAGCGTCCAGTACCAGCCAAGCCGGAACTGCTTTGGTAGCCAGAGTTTCGTCCATGCCTTTAAAGTATTCTTTAGCACGGCTGTTTTCCATAACGGTTACAACATCGCCAACTCTAACCAATGCGGAAGGAATGTCCAGACGTTTGCCGTTAACAGCAATGTGGCCATGTCTTACGATTTGGCGAGCCTGACGGCGGGTGTTAGCCAAGCCGAGGCGGAAAACTACGTTGTCGATTCTTCTTTCGAGGAGGATCAGCAGGTTTTCACCGGTGATGCCTTCCATCTTTTTAGCTTTATCATAGTAGCCACGGAATTGTTTTTCCAGGACACCATAGATAAATTTAGCTTTTTGTTTTTCAGTTAACTGAATGCCATATTCGCTCTTTTTTCTGTTTTGGCGGCGAACTTGGCGTTTAGATTCCTTGCTAATGCCCATGAATGCGGGAGCTAAGCCCAAAGATCTGCATCTTTTCAGGACAGGAGTTCTATCAATTGCCATCTATTTACACCCCCAATTATACTCTTCTACGTTTCGGCGGACGGCAGCCATTATGCGGAATCGGAGTAACGTCTTTAATAGAGTTAACTTCCAGACCTGCAGCCTGAAGTGCACGAATTGCTGCTTCACGGCCAGCGCCAGGACCTTTTACATATACTTCTACTTGTTTCAAGCCATGCTCCATAGCAGCTTTGGTTGCTTCTTCAGCAGCCATTTGTGCAGCAAACGGAGTGCTCTTACGGCTGCCACGGAAACCGAGGCCGCCTGCGGAGGCCCAGCTCAGAACATTACCTTCGGTATCAGCGATGGTAACGATAGTATTATTGAAGGTGGAGCGGATATGTGCTACACCGTTGATTACGTTTTTGCTAACTTTTTTCTTGTTGCGAACAACTTTCTTGCCAGCCACTGGTTTATCCCTCCCTCGCTAATTATTTCTTCTTGCCTGCAATAGTACGTTTCGGACCTTTACGGGTGCGGGCATTGTTTTTAGTGTTTTGACCACGAACAGGCAGACCCATACGATGTCTTCTGCCACGATAGCTGCCAATTTCAATCAGACGTTTAATGTTCAGGGATTCCTCACGACGGAGGTCACCTTCAACTTTATAGTCCTGATCCAGAGTTTCACGGATCTTAGCAACTTCTTCTTCAGTCAGGTCGCGAACGCGAGTGTCCGGGTTAATACCGGTTTTAGCTAAAATTTCACGAGAGAGAGTCAGGCCGATGCCATAGATGTACGGCAGAGCATACTCAATACGTTTATCTCTCGGTAAATCGACACCAGAAATACGTGCCATTAATGTGCACCTCCTTCTTATCCTTGTTTTTGTTTATGTTTCGGGTTTTCGCAAATTACCATTACATGGCCTTTACGTTTAATGACTTTGCATTTTTCACATATTGGCTTAACAGACGGTCTTACTTTCATAATTTAAACCTCCTCTTTGCCTGTTGGATTATTTATACCGATAAGTAATTCTTCCACGATTGAGGTCGTACGGAGTAAGCTCCACGGTAACCTTATCACCAGGCAATATCTTGATGAAGTTCATACGAATCTTACCGGATATATGTGCTAAAATTGTATGGCCGTTAACCAGTTGAACTTGGAACATAGCATTGGGAAGTGCTTCTAAGATTGTACCTTCAACCTCAATAACATCCTGTTTGGACACTGCAGTACCTCCTTATTTGCTACATCCGAGACTAGCTTTAACGTCAGCATATACTTTATCAATAGGCTGCAAGCCATCGATTTCTTTGTACAGGCCTTGTTTTTTGTAGTACTCGATTAACGGTTCTGTTTGTTCATGATAAGCATGCAGACGATTTACAACGGTTTCTTCTTTGTCATCATTACGTTGATAAAGGTTACCACCGCATTTATCGCAAACATCTTCTACCTTGCTGGGATTGAAGCTTACATGATAGGTAGCACCGCAAGCTTTGCAGATGCGGCGGCCAACTACACGAGCTACCAGCTCAGAGTCAGGAACAGAGATATTAACAACACCGGTCAATTTAATGCCCAGGTCTTTGAGGATTCCGTCGAGAGCAACTGCTTGCTCCTCAGTTCTCGGGAAGCCATCTAAGATGAAACCATTTGCACATTCGGGTTTGGACAAGCCTTCACGAACAATGCCGATGGTTACGACGTCGGGGACAAGTCCGCCAGCGTCCATGTATTTTTTTGCCTCTTTACCAAGTTCGGTGCCTGCGCTTACTGCTGCACGGAACATGTCTCCTGTGGAGATATGAGGGATTTTAAATTCATCAATGAGTTTTTCTGCTTGAGTGCCTTTACCAGCACCCGGAGGTCCCATTAAAAGAATGTACATTCTGAACTCCTCCTATTTCATAAAGCCATGATAATGACGCATCAGCACCATGGACTCTATCTGCTTCATAGTTTGTAATGCAACACCAACAACGATCAACAAAGCGGTACCACCGAAGTACACACCTTCAATGCGAGTTACCCATCCGATAACGTTCGGCATCAGCGCAATTAATGAGAGGAAAATCGCACCGGCCAAAGTTATTCTGGACATTACCTTGTCAAGATATTCTGTAGTAGGATTACCAGGTCTTAAACCGGGAATAAAGCCACCGTTCTTTTTGATATTATCGGAAAGATCTCCGATGTTCAGGCTTACTGCTGTATAGAAGTAAGTGAAGAACAAAATCATCAGAACATATAATGTGGTCTGCAGCGGGCTGCCCCACTGAAAGAGCTTACCCATTGCTTTAACCCAAGGAACATCAACGAACTGAGCAATTGTTACCGGGAACATCAACACCGAAGAAGCGAAGATGATGGGGATAACTCCTGCCTGGTTGACCTTCAGTGGGATATAGCTTGTATGACCGCCATAAGCCTTTTTACCTACTACACGCTTAGCATACTGAACGGGAATTTTGCGAATACCCTCAGAGATAATAATTACGAAAACTACCATCGCCAGGGCAATAGCCGCGAACAAAATAACGTTCAATAAGCTTACCGTGCCAGCCTGCAGATATTGAAAAATTACCTTAAGTCCATCCGGCAGTCTGGATACGATACCGGCAAAGATTATCAGGGAAATACCATTGCCGACACCGCGAGCTGTAATCTGCTCACCTATCCACATAAGGAAAACTGTTCCTGCTGTAAGGGTGATAGCAATAAGCAGGATTGAGAAAATCCCGGGGTTATTAATCGCCATCTTCAAGCCATAGGCCATACCGCAGGCTTGGACAAACGCCAAAGCCACCGTCAGCATACGTGTAAGCTTTGTCGTTTTCTTGAAGCCTTCCTCACCTTCCTTGGACCATTGTTCCAAGGTCGGTACAACTACCTTCAATAACTGTAAAATAATTGAAGCATTGATATATGGGGTAATACTCATAGCAAAAATGGAGAATTTGCTCAAGGCGCCGCCACTGAACATATCAAGCAGTCCGAAGAGATTGCCGCTACGGAAAAGCTGTTCAATGACAGAAGCGTTTACGCCAGGAACAGGTATATGTGTTCCAGCCCTGAATACGATGAACATGGCGAGAGTAAATATAACTTTTTGCCTGAGTTCTGTTATTCTAAATATGTTTGCAAGGGCTGCTAACACTTTAGATCACCTCAATCTTACCGCCAGCTGCAACGATTTTTTCTTCAGCGGATTTGCTGAAGCCCATAGCTTGTACAGTAAGCTTTTTGGTTAATTCGCCATTGCCAAGAATACGGATGCCGTCGCGAATGTTCTTAACAACACCTTCTTCAATGAGCATTACGGGTTCAACAACGGTGCCGTCCTCAAAACGATTGAGTACGGAAACGTTGATTTCAACATAATCTTTACCAAATTTATTGTAGAAACCGCGTTTAGGAAGACGCAGGTACAGAGGTCTTTGACCACCTTCAAATCCAGGGCGCTTAACACCGCCGGAACGGGATTTCTGACCTTTCTGGCCTTTACCGGAAGTCTTGCCCAAGCCACTGCCCAAGCCACGACCTACGCGAACTGCTACACGTTTAGATCCCGGAGCGGGAGACAATTCATGTAAATTCATCTTCAGTACACCTCCTTGTCTTACGCTTCTTCAACCTTCACGAGATGTTCAACCTTGTGAACCATGCCGCGAATAGTCGGAGTATCTTCTTTAACAACGCTAGTATTGATTTTACCTAAGCCCAGAGCTTTAACGGTTGCACGCTGATCTTTGGGGTAACCGATCAGGCTGCGGGTCAGGGTGATTTTAATTTGTGCCATGACAAAGTCCTCCTTAGCCCAACAATTCTTCTACGGTTTTACCACGCAGAGCTGCAACAGCTTCAGCACTCTTCAAGGATTTCAGACCTTCAATGGTTGCACGAACCATGTTGTTCGGGTTGGAAGAGCCTTGAGATTTAGTAAGAATATCACGAACGCCAGCCAATTCCAGTACGGCACGTACAGGGCCGCCAGCGATAACGCCGGTACCTTCTGCAGCCGGTTTCAGGAATACGCGGCCTGCGCCGAATACACCGATGTTTTCATGAGGAATAGTAGTACCAACCAGCGGTACAGTAACCAGGTTTTTCTTAGCGTCTTCAACGCCTTTACGAATAGCTTCAGGAACTTCTGCAGCTTTACCCAGGCCCATGCCTACATGACCATTTTCATCACCTACAACAACAAGTGCAGCGAAGGAGAAACGACGTCCGCCTTTAACAACCTTAGCAACACGGTTGATGAAAACGACTTTTTCTTGTAATTCGTTTTCTTTATTTTCGAAGTTCGCCACTTTATTTCCTCCTTCTCTTAGAATACCAGGCCAGCTTCGCGAGCAGCTTCAGCCAGGGCAGCTACACGGCCGTGGTACAGATAACCACCACGATCGAATACAACTTCTTTTACACCCTTAGCCAGCGCTTTTTCAGCGATTGCTTTGCCTACAGCTTTAGCAGCCTCAATGTTGCCGCCGTAGTTTTCTTTCAGATCTTTTTCAACGGTGCTGGCAGCAGCGATAGTTTCGCCGGTCTCATCGTTAATAACCTGTGCATAAATGTTGGACAGGGAACGGTATACGTTCAGACGAGGTTTTTCAGCAGTACCGATAATATATCTACGAGAACGGAGATGACGTTTTTGACGTTTCTCGTTTTTATCAACTCTGTTAAGCAAGAGTTTCACTCCCTTCTTTTAGAAATTATTTCTTGCCTTTAGCGCCGGCTTTACCAATCTTACGACGAACATGTTCGCCTTCGTAACGGATACCTTTACCTTTATAAGGTTCAGGCGGACGCAAAGTACGGATATCTGCAGCAACTGCACCTACAACTTCTTTATCAGCACCGCTAACAACGATCTTGTTCGGAGCGGGAACTTCAAAAGTAATACCTGCAGGCGGCTCTTTTACAACCGGGTGAGAGAAACCCAGAGTGAAGTTAATGTTTTGGCCTTGCTTAGCAGCACGGTAACCAACACCATTAATTTCCAGAGTTTTGCTGAAGCCTTGAGTTACACCAATGATCATGTTGTTGATCAGGGTGCGGGACAGACCATGCAGAGAACGGTTTTCTTTTTCATCGTCCGGACGTTCAACAGTGATTACACCATTGTCCATGGTCAGCTTCATGTTTTTATTGATTTGGCGAGCTAATTCGCCTTTAGGACCTTTAACGGTCACGTGATTATCTTCAATAGTAACTGTTACACCAGCGGGAACAGTAATTGGCATCTTACCAATTCTAGACACGTACGAGCACCTCCTATCTTTTCAGTATTACCATACGTATGCAAGAACTTCGCCGCCCAAGCCTGCTTTACGAGCAGCTTTGTCGGTCATCAAGCCTTGGGAAGTAGAAATTAATGCAATACCCAGACCTCCGAGGACTCTAGGCAGTTGGTCTTTTTGAGAATATACTCTCAGACCAGGTTTGGAAATACGTTTAATACCGGAGATAACCTTCTCTTTATTAGCACCGTATTTCAGGCTGACGCGGATAACATTTTGTTTGCTGTCAGCAATAACTTCGAAATCTTTAATGAAACCTTCGGCTTTCAGGATTTCAGCAATAGCCAGCTTAATCTTGCTGCCGGGGATCTCAACTTTATCATGATGAACTGAATTTGCGTTACGAATACGGGTAAGCATATCAGCAATCGGGTCAGTCATTACCATACTTAAATACCCTCCTTCCTTGTTGTCTGTCTTACCAGCTTGCTTTGGTTACGCCCGGAATAGCTCCTTTATAAGCATATTCACGGAAGCAGATACGGCAGAGGCCAAATTTACGCATATAGCCATGAGGTCTGCCGCAAACTTTGCAGCGGTTATAATGACGAACTTCAAATTTCGGTTCGCCTTTCCATTTTTCGATCAGGGCTTTTTTAGCCAATGTGTTCCCTCCTCACTTATGCGCCGAACGGCATTCCGAGGAGTTTGAGCAGCTCTCTAGCTTCCTCGTCTGTCTTAGCGGTAGTCACAATGATGATATCCATGCCACGAACTTTATCGATCTTATCATATTCGATTTCCGGGAAAATCAATTGTTCTTTCAGACCCAGTGCGTAGTTACCACGGCCGTCAAATGCGGAAGCATTTACGCCACGGAAGTCACGTACGCGCGGAAGAGCGAGATTCATCAGTTTATCAAGGAAATAGTACATACGGTCGCCACGCAGGGTTACTTTAGCACCCAGAGGCATGCCTTGACGTACTTTGAAAGCTGCGATGGATTTCTTAGCTTTGGTGATAACAGGTTTTTGACCTGCGATCTGAGTCATATCAGCAACTGCGCTTTCCAGAGCCTTGCTGTTGCCTACAGCCTCGCCAACACCCATGTTGATGACAACTTTCTCGATTTTAGGGATTTCCATTACGTTTTTATATTGGAATTTGTCATGCATAGCCTTAGCTACTTCAGACAAATATTTTTCTTGCAATCTGGTCTTTGCCATTCAGTTATTTCCTCCTTTCCCGGAAAATTATTTATCGATTACTTCACCGCATTTTTTGCAGGTTCTTACGAAAGCACCGGCAACTTCGGTCTTTTTAATACGGGTAGCTTGTTTGCAAACCGGGCATACCAGCATTACTTTGGAAGAAGCGAGCGGAGCTTCTTTAGTAATGATGCCGCCTTGAGGATTTGCCTGAGACGGTTTGGTATGACGTTTTACTTTATTCACGCCTTCAACAACCACTTTGGCTTTCTTAGGCAGAGCTTCAACGATCTTACCTTGCTTGCCTTTATCCTTACCGGACAGTACAAGAACGGTATCGCCTTTTTTAACATGCAGCTTTACAGCATTTGCCATGTCAAGAACACCTCCTTACAGTGCGTTATCTAATTTCTTACAGCACTTCCGGTGCCAGAGAAATGATTTTCATGAAGTCTTTTTCGCGAAGTTCGCGGGCAACAGGCCCAAAAATACGAGTGCCGCGCGGGCTCTTGTCGTCTTTAATTACAACTGCTGCGTTCTCATCAAAACGGATGTAGGAACCGTCTGCACGGCGAACACCTTTAACGGAACGAACAACAACTGCTTTAACTACGTCGCCTTTTTTTACAACGCCACCGGGTGATGCATCTTTAACAGCACATACGATAACGTCACCGATATTAGCATATTTACGGTAAGAACCGCCTAATACACGGATACACATAACCTTCTTAGCGCCAGTGTTGTCACCAACATTAAGGATAGTTTGTTGTTGTATCATGGATTTCCCTCCCTTGCCGGACTAACTCTTCGGCAAAATTATTTAGCACGCTCTAAGATTTCAATAACGCGCCAGCATTTATCTTTAGACAGCGGACGAGTTTGCATAATTTCAACTACGTCGCCAACATGTGCTTCGTTATTTTCATCATGAGCTTTGAATTTAATAGTATGTTGTACGCCTTTTTTGTACAGCGGATGCTGAACGAAACGTTCTACTGCAACTACGACAGTTTTCTGCATTTTATCGCTGACAACTTTACCAATACGGGTAACACGTGCGTTTCTTTCTTCGGTCACGACTGTTTCCTCCTTGTTATACTTCAAAACAGTTAAGCCTTGAGCTCACGTTCACGCTGGATTGTTTTGATACGGGCAATGGATTTCTTAACGTCACGAATTTTCATCGGATTTTCACATTGACCGGTTGCCATTTGAAAACGCAGATTGAAGAGTTCCTCTTTCAAATCTGCCAACTTGGTGTCTAACTCAGCAGCAGACAATTCACGAATTTCTGTTGTTTTCATTAAGCTTCACCACCCTTTTCTTGTGCGGCAGCTTCAGCTTCCTGTTGAGCGCGAGTTACAAATTTGCATTTGATAGGCAATTTGTGGCTAGCAAGACGCATTGCTTCTTTAGCAACTTCTTCGCTAACGCCGTTCATTTCGAACAGTACGCGACCAGGTTTAACTACTGCTACCCAGTACTCCGGAGAACCTTTACCAGAACCCATACGAGTTTCAGCAGGTTTTGCAGTAATCGGTTTATCCGGGAAAATTTGAATCCAAACTTGACCGCCACGTTTGATATAACGTGTCATTGCGATACGGGCTGCCTCAATCTGGCGGTTGGTAATCCAAGCGGGCTCCAATGCTACCAGACCGAAATCGCCATGAGCGATTCTGTTACCGCGCATAGCACGGCCAGTCATACGACCTCTATGTTGTTTACGATGTTTAACTCTCTTCGGTAATAACATGTCTGCTTATGCCTCCTTTGCCGGAGCAACTTTAGCTGCTTCTTTGCTTTCAGGAAGAACTTCACCTTTGTAGATCCATACCTTAATGCCGATACGACCATAAGTGGTATGTGCTTCTGCAGTGCCATAATCAATGTCAGCACGCAGGGTGTGCAGAGGAATGCTGCCTTCACGATAGGATTCGCTGCGTGCAATTTCAGCACCGCCAAGACGACCGCCGCAGGTAATTTTGATACCTTTAGCACCCATACGCATGGTACGGCCAACGCATTGTTTCATAGCACGACGGAAAGCGATACGGCGTTCCAGCTGTGCTGCAATGTTCTCTGCAACCAAGGTTGCGTCCATATCCGGGGTTTTAACTTCTACAATGTTGATTTCGATAGCGCTCTCAGTCATTTTCTTCAGGTCGGATTTCAGCAGTTCAATGTTGCTGCCTTGACGACCGATTACCATACCAGGTTTTGCAGTATGGATGGAAATGCGGGCTTTATTAGATGCGCGTTCGATTTCTACTTTAGAGATACCGGACAGGAACAGTTTTTCTTTGATGAACTCACGGATTTTAATGTCTTCTAACAAGAATTTCTCATAGTCTTTGCCAGCGTACCATTTGGAATCCCAGCCTTTGATAACGCCAACACGGAGACCATGCGGATTAACTTTTTGACCCACTATCTTTTCCCTCCTTCTGACGGGATATTATTTTTCTTTAACTGCTACAGTTACGTGGCTAGAACGTTTCAGAATTTTGAAAGCCTGTCCACGGGAACGAGGATGAATACGTTTCATGGTCGGACCTTGATCTACTGCACAGTAGGATACGATCAGGTTATCCACGTTCATGTCAAAATTGTGCTCTGCGTTTGCTACTGCACTGCGCAGAACTTTCTCGATTACCTCAGAACCAACCTTCGGGGTATATTTGAGGATCGCGAATGCTTCACCAACGGATTTGCCGCGGATGAGATTGATTACGATGCGCAGTTTGCGCGGCGCAATACGGATATATTTTGCAATTGCCTTTGCTTCCATTGTTTGGTCCCCCTTTCCCCTTATTTTAAGCCGGTGCTCTTATCTGCGTGACCTTTGTAAGTACGAGTAGGAGCGAATTCTCCTAATTTATGGCCTACCATATCCTCGGTAATGAATACCGGAACATGTTTGCGTCCGTCATGAACCGCAATGGTGTGACCAACGAAAGACGGAAGAATAGTAGAGCTGCGAGACCAGGTCTTAACAACTTTTTTATCATTAGCGGCATTAAGCACGTCAATCTTTTTCAAAAGACTTGCATGGACAAAAGGTCCTTTTTTAACTGATCTGGACACTAGGTTAGCCTCCTTTCCTTATCCTGTTTTATTATTTGGTTCTACGTTTCAGAATTAACTTAGTAGAAGCTTTCTTCTCTCTGCGAGTACGAGTACCGAATGCACATTTACCCCAAGGAGTAACAGGACGTTTACGACCAACGGGGGAGTGACCTTCACCACCACCATGCGGATGGTCGTTAGGATTCATAACAACGCCGCGGTTAGCAGGACGGATACCCAGCCAACGGCTGCGGCCAGCTTTACCGATGCAGATGTTTTCAGCATCAATGTTACCAACTTGACCGATGGTTGCACGGCAGTTGATATGTACTTTACGGATTTCGCCAGAAGGAAGACGGAGCAGAGCGTAGTCGCCCTCTTTAGCCATCAGCTGTGCGCTGGTACCAGCACTACGAGCCATTTGGCCGCCTTTACCAATTTTCATTTCCACGTTGTGTACGGTAGTACCAAGCGGAATGTTTTTCAGCGGCAGGCAGTTACCGGTTTTGATATCTGCGTCCGGACCGCTTACTACGATATCGCCTACTTTCAAATCAAGCGGAGCGATGATGTAACGTTTTTCGCCGTCAACATAGTTGATCAGAGCAATGCGAGCGTTACGGTTAGGATCGTATTCAATGGTAGCAACCTTAGCCGGAATGCCGTCTTTGGTGCGCTTGAAATCAATGATACGATATTGTTTTTTATGACCGCCGCCTTGATGACGAACAGTCATTTTACCGGTATTATTACGGCCTGCATGTTTACCAAGTTTCTCAACAAGCGGGCGGTAAGGCTTGTCAGTCGTAATCTCTTCGAAGGCAGACACAGTAATAAAGCGTCTGGAAGGAGAATACGGATTAAAGCTTTTAATAGCCATTTAATTTACCTCCTATACGTTAATTACATTCCTTCGAAAAGGGGAATCGTATTGCCTTCAGCAAGCTTCACGATAGCTTTCTTATAATCGGAACGTTTGCCAACATATTTACCCATGCGTTTGGTTTTGCCCATTACGCGGATGGTATTTACATTCAATACTTTTACGTTAAAAATCGCCTCAACAGCTTGGCGGATTTCTACTTTGTTAGCATCCAGGGGAACCTGGAAAGTGTATTTGTTCTCCTGCATCATCTGAGAAGTCTTTTCAGTGATGATGGGACGAATCAGTAAATCGCGAGGATTAGCAGCCATTATGCGAGCACCTCCTCAATTTTTTCTACAGCATCTTTAGCAAGGAATACCTTTTTGCTGTTCAGGATATCAAAGCAGTTCAGACCCATGTTGGTGATGGTGTTTACTTTCGGCATGTTACGAGCGGAAAGAGCAACGTTTTCGTTGGAACCATCAGTGATCAACAGAGCTTTAGTATCAGCAGCTTCAAAAGCTTTCAGCATGGAAGCTACTTGTTTAGTTTTCGGAGCGTCAAAAGCAAGGCCTTCAACAACTACCAGTTCACCAGCTGCTACTTTAGCAGACAGTGCGCAGCACAGAGCTAAGCGACGTGCTTTACGAGGCATTTTCTTTGCATAGCTGCGAGGTTGGGGACCAAAAGTGGTACCACCGCCAACCCATACGGGAGAACGGTTAGAACCGCAACGAGCGCGGCCAGTACCTTTTTGTTTCCAGGGTTTACGACCGCCACCGCGTACCATAGCACGGGTTTTAGTAGCGGAAGTTCCTTGACGTTGGTTTGCCAGCTGCATTACGATTGCTTGATGTACTACAGCTTCGTTGAACTCAGCGCCAAATACGGAATCATTTAATTCTATTTCACCGGTTTGTGCACCGGAAAGATCATATACTGATAACTTCGGCATTAGAAGCATCCTCCTTTCTTTCGCTTATCTTATTATTTGTTAGGTTTTACGGTTTCCTTCAGTACTACGTAAGAACCAGTAGCACCCGGAATAGCACCCTTAACCAGAATAAGATTACGTTCTGCGTCAACCTTAACAATGGTCAGACGTTGAACAGTTACATTTGCATTACCCATACGGCCAGGCAGTTTTTTGCCTTTGATTACACGGCCGCCAGGACCGGAATGCATGGGGCCCATAGAACCAGGCTCACGGTGAGATTTAGAACCATGTTTCATAGGTCCGCGAGAGAAATTGTGGCGCTTAATAGTGCCTGCAAAACCTTTGCCGCGGGAAACGCCGCTTGCGTCAATCAGTTCGCCTGCAGCAAAAATATCAGCAGCGATTTTATCGCCTACCGCATATTCGGAAGGAGCAGCCAGACGCAGCTCTCTGACAAATTTAACCGGTGCTACACCAGCTTTGTCAAAATGGCCTTTCATCGGTTTGGTGGTATGTTTTTCTTTAATTTCACCAAAACCAAGTTGAACAGCATTATAACCGTCTGTTTCTTCGGTTTTGTTTTGAAGTACAACGCAGGGGCCTGCTTCTACAACAGTAACAGGAATCAGTCTGCCATCAGCTTCAAAAATTTGGGTCATGCCCAGTTTTTTGCCTAAGATACCTTTAGCCATTATTGCACCTCCTCCTTACAGTTTAATTTCAATATCTACGCCAGCGGGCAGGTCAAGACGCATCAGAGCGTCAACAGTCTTACCGGTGGGTTCCAGAATGTCTACAAGACGTTTGTGAGTACGCATTTCGAATTGCTCACGGGAATCTTTGTTAACATGCGGAGAACGCAGAATAGTGTAAATGTTTTTTTCTGTAGGAAGGGGAATCGGACCGGAAACTTGTGCACCGGTACGTTTTGCAGTTTCTACAATCTTAGAAGCACTTTGGTCAAGTGCTTTATGATCATACGCTTTCAGGCGTATTCTAATCTTTTGAGACTTAGCCATTAAAAAATATCCTCCTAAATTCGCCCAGTTTCTATGAACGGACATACTCCGTGAAAATCTCCCTGTCTAACAGGCAAGCAACCTTTCACATCATCGCAGGGCCATACCAACAAACATAAGAATAGAGGGGAGGTTAACCCCCCTCATATTCTTCCAGGGATCTAACTAAAATTATTTCTCTTCTACTTCGGAAACAACGCCAGCGCCAACGGTACGGCCGCCTTCACGGATAGCGAAACGCAGACCTTTTTCGATAGCGATCGGGGTGATCAGTTCTACTTCCATGGTTACGTTATCGCCAGGCATTACCATTTCTACACCTTCCGGCAGTTCGGTTACGCCAGTTACGTCGGTAGTACGGAAATAGAATTGCGGACGGTAGCCGTTGAAGAACGGAGTGTGACGGCCGCCTTCTTCTTTGGTCAGTACATAAACTTCACCTTTGAATTTGGTGTGCGGATGAATGCTGCCCGGTTTGGACAGTACTTGGCCACGCTCGATTTCTTTACGGTCAACACCACGCAGCAGGCAGCCGATGTTATCGCCAGCTACTGCTTCGTCCAACAGTTTGCGGAACATTTCTACGCCGGTTACTACGGTAGATTTTTTCTCGTCTTTCATGCCAACGATTTCTACGGTGTCGCCAACTTTAACAGTACCACGCTCTACACGGCCGGTAGCAACGGTACCACGACCGGTGATGGTGAATACGTCCTCGACAGGCATCAGGAACGGTTTGTCGGTTGCACGTTCCGGCAGCGGAATGTAGCTGTCAACAGCGTCCATCAATTCCATGATTTTTGCTTCGTATTTCGGGTCGCCTTCCAGAGCTTTCAGAGCGGAGCCTGCAACAACAGGGATGTCATCGCCGGGGAAGTCATAGGAGCTCAGCAGTTCGCGAACTTCCATTTCTACCAATTCCAGCAGCTCTTCGTCGTCAACCATATCTACTTTGTTCAGGAATACAACCATTGCAGGTACGCCTACTTGGCGAGCCAGCAGGATGTGCTCACGAGTCTGAGGCATCGGGCCGTCAGCAGCGGATACTACCAGGATTGCGCCGTCCATCTGAGCAGCGCCGGTGATCATGTTCTTTACATAGTCAGCATGGCCCGGGCAGTCAACGTGTGCATAGTGACGGGTTGCGGTTTCATATTCAACGTGAGAGGTGTTGATGGTAATACCACGTTCACGTTCTTCCGGAGCTTTATCGATCATGGAGTAGTCCATGAATTCTGCGCCGCCTTTTTCAGCCAGTACTTTGGTGATAGCAGCAGTCAGAGTAGTCTTGCCATGGTCAACGTGACCGATGGTGCCGATATTCAGATGCGGTTTAGTTCTTTCATATTTAGCTTTTGCCATTGTGAATTTCCTCCTTAAGGTTGTTTGTTAAAACTAGGCTTAGTTGGTGCCTTTGTTTTTAGCAATAATTGCCTCAGCAATGTTTCTGGGAACGTCTTCGTAGTGGTCTACTTCCATGGAGTAGTTACCACGGCCTTGGGTTTTGCTGCGCAGGTCGGTAGCATAACCGAACATCTCAGCCAGCGGAACGAATGCATTGATTACTTGTGCACCGTTACGAGCTTCCATGCCTTCGATGCGGCCACGGCGGGAGTTAACGTCGCCGATTACGTCGCCCATGTATTCTTCAGGAACTGTAATTTCTACTTTCATGTAAGGCTCAAGGATAACCGGGTTAGCTTTTTCAGCACCGGACTTGAAGCCCATAGAACCGGCAATCTTAAATGCCATTTCAGAAGAATCGACTTCATGGTAAGAACCATCATAAACAGTAACTGCGATATCAACCATCGGATAACCGGCAACTACGCCGTTTTCCATAGCTTCTTTAACGCCTGCTTCGATAGGAGCGATGTATTCCTTAGGAATAGCGCCGCCAACAACTTTGTTTTCAAACAGGAAGCCTTCGCCAGGTTCACGCGGGGTGATTTCCAGCCAGCAATGACCGTATTGGCCTTTACCACCGGACTGACGAACAAATTTACCTTCAGATTTAACAGCTTTGCGAATAGTTTCGCGGTAAGCAACCTGCGGGTTACCAACAGTACAACCTACTTTGAATTCGCGCAGCAGACGGTCAACGATGATGTCCAGGTGAAGCTCGCCCATACCGGAAATAATGGTTTGGGAAGTTTCAGGATCAGTGTGAACACGGAAGGTCGGATCTTCTTCTGCCAGTTTTTGCAGGGCGATGCCCATTTTTTCCTGGTCAGCTTTAGTTTTCGGTTCAACTGCAACGGAGATTACAGGGTCAGGGAATACCATAGATTCGAGGATGATCTCGTTTTTCTCATCGCAGAGAGTATCACCGGTAGTGGTGTCTTTCAGACCTACAGCAGCTGCGATATCACCGGAGTAAACTTGTTCAATTTCTTCACGGTGGTTAGCATGCATTTGCAGGATACGACCGATACGCTCACGTTTACCTTTAGTGGAGTTATATACATAAGAACCAGCAGTCAAGGTACCGGAGTATACACGGAAGAATGCCAGCTTACCAACAAACGGGTCGGTAGCAATCTTGAATGCCAATGCAGAGAACGGAGCTTCGTCGCTGGACGGGCGCTCGTCTTCTTCGCCGGTTTCAGGATTTACACCTTTGATGTTAGGAACATCTGTCGGTGCAGGCATGAATTGGATTACAGCGTCCAGCATCGGTTGAACGCCTTTGTTTTTGTAGGAAGAACCGCAGCAAACCGGAGTCATTTTGCAAGCGATGGTTGCTTTACGGATACCAGCCAGGATTTCTTCTTCGGTCAGCTCTTCGCCTTCCAGATATTTCATCATCAGCTCGTCATCGGATTCAGCAACAGCTTCAACCAATGCTGCACGGTATTCCTCAGCTTTCTCTTTCATGTCAGCCGGAATTTCTACGAACTCTTCTTCTTTACCGAGTGCATCATCATAAACGATTGCTCTCATTTTGATCAGGTCGATCATGCCTTGGAAAGTATCTTCAAAGCCGATAGGCAGTTGAATAGGTACTGCATTAGCATTCAGACGAGTCTTCATCATGTCAATTACACGATAGAAGTCTGCACCGGTAATATCCATTTTATTTACATATGCCATACGGGGTACATGGTATTTGTCAGCCTGACGCCATACGGTTTCGGACTGAGGTTCAACACCGCCCTTAGCACAGAAAACTGCAACGGAACCATCAAGTACACGCAGGGAACGTTCAACTTCTACAGTGAAGTCAACGTGGCCCGGGGTATCGATGATGTTGATACGATGTTTATCGAATTGGTGCTCGGAACCTTCCCAGTAGCAGGTGGTTGCAGCAGAGGTGATGGTAATACCACGCTCTTGTTCCTGAACCATCCAGTCCATGGTAGCAGCACCTTCATGGGTTTCACCAATCTTATGTACTCTGCCGGTATAGAACAGAATACGTTCGGTGGTGGTGGTTTTACCAGCATCGATGTGAGCCATGATGCCGATATTTCTAGTTCTCTCAAGCGGAATTAATCTGCCCACTTCTTTATCCTCCTCAAATTAACTGAGACAGGTCATTACCAGCGGTAATGAGCAAATGCTTTGTTTGCTTCTGCCATCTTGTGGGTATCTTCGCGTTTCTTAACAGCTGCGCCAGTGCCATTGGAAGCGTCCATGATCTCACCAGCTACACGCTCGTACATGGTGCGCTCACCACGCAGACGAGAGTAGTTTACCAGCCAACGGATACCCAGGGTGGTTTTGCGGTCAGCACGTACTTCAACAGGTACTTGGTAGTTTGCACCACCAACACGACGGGCACGAACTTCCAGCAGCGGCATTACGTTCTGCATAGCAGCATCGAACACTTCCAAAGGATCTTTGCCAGTCTTTGCACGAACCAGGTCGAATGCATCGTATACAATACGTTCTGCAACGCCTTTTTTGCCGTCGAGCATAATTTTATTAATAAATCTAGTTAAAAGCTTAGAACCGTACACCGGATCCGGCAGTACGTCTCTTTTAGTTACAGGGCCTTTTCTCGGCATGTGTTTCCCTCCTTAGGATTAAATCATTCTTAATGTTTTCTTGAAATTATTTCTTTGCTTTAGCACGTTTTGCACCGTACTTAGAGCGAGATTGGTTGCGGTTAGCAACGCCTGCAGTATCAAGAGCACCGCGAATGATATGGTAACGCACACCAGGAAGGTCCTTGACTCTTCCGCCTCTGATCAGAACAACACTGTGTTCCTGAAGATTATGGCCGATACCCGGGATATAAGCAGTAACTTCGATGCCGTTGGTCAAACGTACACGAGCTACTTTACGAAGTGCAGAGTTAGGTTTCTTCGGGGTAGTGGTGTAAACACGAGTGCAGACGCCACGTTTTTGCGGGCATTCTTTCAATGCCGGCGCAGTAGATTTGCTTTTCAGAACCTCTCTACCTTTGCGAACCAATTGGTTAATTGTAGGCATATCGGCACCTCCTTTCCAAACAATTAGATTTTAATGATTATAAAAACTCAGCTCACGCCAAGCCCTTATCAGCTTTAAGTACCGCAGCCGCTGCTGCCTTGACGTTGATGTTGCAGGCTCTGCCGATTTCCAGCATCGTTTCTGTGTTTTCAATCGGTACTGAATTTTCCCGACACAGTTGCATCAGCCTGCCGGTAACTCTCTCGTCCGCATCACTTGCGATATAGACGACAGCGGCAACTTGTCTTACTACAGCTTTTTCTGTCTGCTTAACGCCAACAGTACGCTTTTCAGCTTGCTTTAAAGCTTCAAGTGCCATCATGTTACCTCCTTCATCGAGCGCATAGCTCTCCCGCGATACTTGTATATTGTAACATCTCATGCACATCATGTCAACACTTTTTAGCAACTTTTTTAAAAAAATTAGTAGTGCTTTCTGCCGTGTTAATGCACTTCTTTCTTTACACGCAGCCAAGTGTTTCATTGACTTTTTCTTCATGCATAAAGTACACTCAAGGAGTACTTTTTCAGCAAAGCTTTCACCTGAAATATCGCATAAAAAAAGAGCTGCCAATGCTTATGACAGCTCATATGTATATTATTTTGCAACGCCCGGGAAGGAAGAAACGTATTTGATTTTTATATCAGGAAAACTATCAACAAACTGAACTCTGAAATCTTCACCGTACTCAACAAATTGCCACTCACCTATATTATTAGGAAAGCTTTGAACAACCTTTACCTTCAGGTCCGGGAAACTGTCGACTACCTTTACCTTAATATCCGGGAAGCTGTCCACAATTTTCACCTTACCGCATAGCTTGATGTTTTTGTAGTAGCCTGCACTATTGATTGGAGTGGCTGCTCCCGCAATACACGGAAAAGCCGCAACCAACAGCACTCCTAAGCATAGAATTGTTTTTTTCAGCATCTCGCTTCCCCCTTTCGTTGCAGACGCTTTTATTTTACATAGAATACACGATTTGCTTTACGCGGAGCAGCCTGAGGTACAGGTCCGTCAGCATAACCAAGGATGCAGTGGCCTACCCCCTCATATTCTCCTTCTATCCCCCACTCTTTCAGCAGCTGCTTGCCTTCTTCAGAAGCAAACTCTTCCTTAGCACGGTTAATCCAGCAGCTGCCAAGTCCTACAGCGTGAGCTGCCTGCATCAGGTTACCCATGATAAGGCTTGCGTCATAAATAGCATTCTTGTTGCTCTTCGGCGCCAGCACAATCAAAACAACAGGCGCACCATAAAATGTATCACTCTTCGTACCCATAATAGCACGGTTCATCTGCGACAGCTTGTCACGCACCTCTTTATTCGTAACCGCAACAATAATTGAATCCTGCTCGCCATGACCGCTGGCAGCATAAAGACCGGCTTCAATAACCTGGTCAATCAATTCCTGCGGCACCATGTCTGCCTTATATTTGCGTACGCTTCTGCGTTCCTTTAATGCTTGTAATTCTGCATTCATTTTATGTCAGCTCCTTATCGTTAATAAAATAAAATTTTAGGCTTTTACACTACACTAATTTATTCTTGCCTGCGCCGTTATTATCCTGCCGGGAAATGCAACAAAAATGTTAATTTCTCCGCAGCTTTACTTGTACAGCAGATAAGGCTTTACCTGCTGCGTAAAATCCGCACATTCCTGCTGCCAGCGTGCAAAAGCTGTTTCTGCAGCTTCTCCTTCACGCAGGCTGCTTTCGCCCAAAGCTATATCAAGCTTATAGCCTTTACTGCCATAGCCACGCTCCGGCGTTTTAATCTGCTCAGGATATAGGCTTTTAAATGTAGAAAACAAGATATAATCCAGCTCAGGCAGATTAACTCTGCGTACATCAGTAAGATAAATTTCAACACCCTGCACCAGCTCATCTTGATAAGCGCCATAGCGCGGTGTAAAGCGCGCCGCTCTAAAAGCTACGCCTGCAAGCTGCCTTGCATCTAATGCTGCCTTCACTGCATCTGCATCAGCAAAGGGTGCTCCCACAAAGTAAAATGGCTTAGCTGTACCGACGCCAACAGATAAGTTACTGTCGCCACACACACCGGTAACACCATACAGCAGCGCTGTTTCCGGCGTAGGAATCAATGGTGACGTCTGCACCCAGGGCAGGCCTGTATCCTGCCACAGCTGTCTGCGATGCCAGCCCTTCATAGGTATAACTTTCAAATCGCAGTCAATATGCTGTGTACTATTGATATAGCGGGCAAATTCACCAATTGTCAGACCATGGCGTAGCGGTAGCTCATAAAGACCTATAAATGTTTTATATTCAGGCTTGAGCACAGGTCCCTGGATTGTTCCGCCTAAAGGATTGGGGCGGTCCAAAACGATAACCTGCTTCTTTTCTTTGGCGCATTCTTCCATTATATACGCAAGCGAAGAAAAATATGTATAGTGACGAATGCCGACATCCTGAATATCAACGACCATTGCATCAATCTGCGCCAGCATTTCCGGTGTCGGCCTACGCGTTGCTCCATATAAGCTGTGCACCGGGATATGCTTATAGCTGTGGCTTGCAAAGGTTTCTCCTGCAGCTACAGCGCCAAAAAGACCATGCTCCGGCACAAACAACGCAGTCAGATTATATTTTTCCTGCAGCAAGGCCTCACTGCTGCGCAGCCTGCTGTCCACACCGCTCTGATTCGTAAACAACCCTAACCTTTTTCCTGCAAGCTGCTCCTGCACAAACGGCTCATCAATGCGTTCAATCCCTAGTGTGACTCTGTTTTCTTTAGCTGCTGCCGTCATTGTCAACAGCATTATTAATAAACTGCATAATATGCCTATCAGCTTCTTCATAAAATCCCTCCCAAAACAACTACATATATATTTTAGCACATTTGCCGCTCATATGATGGCAAAGTATGTTTCCTTGTCAAGCAAGAAAGCAGACAGACCATTAGCGTAAAGTCTGCCTGCTTATCTTTAGATTATTTCTGTATTAAAATTTTTCAGATACGGACAAATTACTTAGCCTGCATTACAGCTTCTCGTCATATTCAGCCTGTTTAAAGCCAACAAGCACACCGCCGTCATAAATTACCAGCGGACGTTTCACAAGCATACCATCGCTCGCGAGCAGCTGCAGCTGCTCGTCCTCGCTCATTGTCGGCAGCTTGTCCTTCAGTCCCAGCTGCTTATACAAAATGCCGCTGGTATTGAAGAAACGTTTCAGCGGCAGGCCGCTGGCTTCATGCCAGGTACGCAACTCGTCAACCGTCGGATTGTCAGTCTTAATATCACGCACAGTAAAGCTCAGGCCCTTAGCCTGCAGATACTGCTCTGCCTTCTTGCAGGTAGAGCATTTAGGGTAACAAACAAATAACATTTTTATACCTCCTTACTGCAGCTGCTGCAGCAAATAATCTTCTGCCGCCTTCAGCTGAACATCAACGGTAGCGTCATCTGGCAGCTCCACCTTCACATCAGGCTCAATGCCTACATTATGAATAGAAACACCGGACGGAGTATAATATTTAGCCACCGTAATTTTAACGGCAGTGTTATTGTCCAGGCGATATACAGACTGCACACTGCCCTTGCCAAAGGTTTTTACACCAAACAGTTTACCGCTCTTGGTATCCTTAATGGCACCGGCAACAATTTCAGACGCGCTGGCACTGCCATGGTCGACAAGCACAGCCAAAGGATATTTTACCTTTTCCAGGCTTGATGTTTCTTCATACTTGTTGCCGTTTTTATCTATAACAGAAACAATCGGTCCCTTAGGCACCAGCATTTTGGCAACATCAACACCTGCATTCAAAATACCGCCAGGATTTTCACGCAAATCAAGTACTAAAGCCTGCATGCCCTGCTTTTCCAGCTCAGCATATTTTTTGGCAAAGTCATCACCAGTGTTTTCATTAAACATGGCAATTCTTATATAACCGATTTTGGTATTCGCCAGCATTTGTCCTGCAACAGACGGATTTTTGATTTCAGCTCGTACAACATTTACCTTACGCAGCTTTCCCTCTTTATCCTTGAGCTCCAGCGTAACTATTGTTCCGTATTTTCCGCGGATTTTATTGGCTACCTGTTCCATATTCATCTCACGCGTAGACTTATCATCAATAGCAGTAATAATATCACCGCTCTTAATGCCTGCCTTCGCACCAGGGTTATCTTCCAAAGCAGAAATAACCACATAGTCATTACCGCGCTTACCAAAAACAATACCAATGCCGCCAAAACTGCCAACTGTCATTTCGCTCAGCTGCTGAAAATCCTTCTTGTTCAGATAAACCGTATAAGGGTCGCCAACAGACTCTACCATGCCTTTAATTGCACCATCAAACAGCTGGTGATTGTCTACCTCGCCGTTATAATTGCGCTTCAAAAGCTTCATAGTGCGCAAAAAGCGCACTGATTCCGAAACACTGCCAGTCAACCTGTTTAACAGCACAGCTTCAGTTCCTACGATTGCTGCAGTAGTCAACGCTGCTGTCAGCAGGCAGCAGGCTGCGAGCTGCCATCTTCTTTTTCCAAACAATTCTATTGCCTCCGTTTTCTGTCTATCATGGCAAATAATTTAACGGCTCTGTAAGCTCACCATGCAAACGCACCTCAAAATGACAGTGCGGACCGGTAGAATAACCGGTGCTGCCTGCATAAGCAACAACCGTGCCCTTGCTCACATATTGCCCCTCACCAACATTCAAAGCCGAATTATGAGCATACAAAGTAACAAGACCGCCGCCATGGTCAATCATAATGCAATTACCATAACCGCCCAGCCAGCCACTGTAAACTACAGTGCCGCTGTCAGCAGCATGAATCGGCGTTCCCGAATCAACGGCAATATCCATGCCGCTATGATACTTAGTCGTACCAAAAATCGGATGCGTTCTCCAGCCATAGTAGGAGGTAATCGGACCATTGCAAGGCCACATAAACTGACCTGTACCGCCTTGTCCTGCAGGTGCACCACCGCCACCTGCTTCCATATTACGCAGCATAGAGGCGATATTTTCCGAAATAGCCAACAGACGCTCATATTCCTCCTGGCTGGACTGCTGCTCCTCCTGTGCCTTGTAAAGCATATAGGCACGCTGCTCGCGCAGCTTATTGACCTTAGCCTTTTTAGCCTCCAGCTCAGTCTGCGTAGCCTTAATTTCCTTCATTTCAGCTGCCAGCTGCTCCTTACGGCTGTTGATTTCCGCAGCATCCTGCTTCAGCTTTTCCAACAGCTCCAGGTCGCGGCTGATGATTTTCTGCAGCAAATACATGCGCGAGGAAAAATCACTGAAATCCTTGGCACCCAAAAGCACATCAAGATAATTGATCTGGCCGTTGATATAAATATCACGCAGACGCTTGCGGTAAATCAGCATCCGCTCCTGCATCTCCTGCTGCTTTTTTTCCAGCTTGGCCTGGTTATCATTGATTTTTCCCTGCAGAGCATCGCTTTTTTTCTGCAGATTATTTGCCTGTGCCTGCAGCTCGTTAAGACTGCCCATAACCTCACTCAGCTCCGCGCTGGCGCTTTCAGCCTTCCTGCGCGCCTGCTCCTTGCGCGTCTGCATACGCTCCATACGCTGGCGCACATCGTTCAGCTCCGCACGCTTGTCGTCAGCAGTATCAGCAAAGCACAAAGCACCATAAATCGGCAGCACCGCCAACCACAAGGCCAGCAGCAAGCCGCCAAGCTTCTTTTTCTCCATCACATCTGCCTCCCTTAAACGCGCAAAAACTTACGCAAGGAGATATAGCTGCCCAAGGCACCGATACCGGTACCGGCTGCCAGCAAAAACATTGTTACATAAAACAATAAAGGAGATGTCGGCAGCAATGGCAAAAAGGCCAATGTAGCATGGATTCTTTCCAATAGACCGGCATAAATACTGTTAATACAAAGAGAAGCAATTACCGCACCGAAAAAGCCTAAGGTCATACCCTCCAGCAAAAACGGCCAACGGATAAACCAGTCGGTAGCACCAACATATTTCATAATAACAACTTCCTTGCGGCGGGCAAATACCGTCAGACGGATAGTATTAGAAATGATAAACAAAGTTGCCATAGCCAAAAACACAACCAGGATGATGCCGCCAAAACGCAGTATTTTAGTCAGCGAGAATAAATGCTCCACAACCTCCTGACCGAATTTTGCTGTCTCCACCTTGGGCAGCTGTCCGATAGAAGGCGTAATCACCTTAATGCGCTCAGGATTATCAACCTGCACCTCAAAGGAATTAGGAAATGGATTCTCCTTACCCAGGCTGTTCAGCAGCTGCTCCTGATCGCCAAGACGTTCCTTGAAGCGAGCTAAGGCCTGCTGCTTGCTAACAGGTGTAACCTTTACCACTCCTGGCATCTTCTTCAGCTTCGCCTCTACTGCCTGCAGCTCCTCCGCCGAAGCACTGTCCTGCATGTAGACTGACACTTGTACCTGACTTTCCAGATACTGCGCCAAATTGTTGGTGTTGAGGAAAATCAAAAGAAACATCCCCAGCACTAACAGCGAAACTGCCACTGTTGAAATAGAAGCAAAGCTCATAAAGCCATTACGCCTGATGGATTTATAGGTTTCCTTGATAAAATATTCTTTTGTACTAAAGCTCATAGCCATATACCCCGCTTGCCTCATCACGTACGATCTTTCCGTCTTCAATGGCTATAACACGCTTGCCCATAGCATCAACTATTTCCTTATCATGAGTTGCCATGACAATCGTAGTTCCTTCAGCATTGATTTCCTTAAAGATTTCCATAATATCCCAGCTTGTTTCCGGGTCCAGGTTGCCTGTAGGTTCGTCTGCGATTACAAAAACGGGATCATTGACAATAGCACGGGCAATAGCAATACGCTGCTGCTCGCCACCGCTCAGCTCGTTAGGATAAGCATTGCAGCGATGACGCAGACCTACAAGGTCTAATACATTAAGCACTCTGCGCTTGATTTTGCGGCGCGGAGTTTCAATTACCTCCATAGCAAAAGCTACGTTTTCATAAACCGTACGGTCCGGAAGCAGGCGGTAATCCTGGAAAATTATGCCCAGCTGACGCCTCATATACGGAATCTCATTGGGTGTCAGCGATAAAATATCCACGCCATTAACAAAAATGCTGCCCGTGGTCGGCAGAACCTCACGGAACAGCATTTTGATAAAGGTAGACTTACCAGCGCCGCTAGGTCCTACAACAAAGACGAATTCGCCTGGTTCAATATGAATATCGACGTTCTGCAAGGCAACAGACCCACCAGGATATACCTTGCTTACATCAGTCATTTTCAGCACTACCTTCAATCTCCTCTCAATTTAATAAATCAAAGGCTTCCTTTGCATTTAAAAAAGCTTTCGCTCTCAATGTATCCAAAAGTCCATGAGCAGCATTGGCAGAAGCCAGCGCCTTGCGCGCAGACGCAACTACCTGCGCAGCCTGCAGTGTTTCCACAGCTCCTGCGCTGATGCCGTTAATGTCTTTAACAAAGCCGTCAATTTTGGGGTCATAGGATACAGCCACAAAAGGCAGCTCCATAACTGCAGCAAAAATCAGTGCATGCAGACGCATACCGATAAGCAGATTAAAGTTACCCATCAGCGACAAAAACTGCTCGGTATCACAGCTGGTATCCAAAACAGTACTGTCTGACTTACGCCTCATAAAATGCTGTAATCTGCTGCAAGCCTCCAAGTCAACAGGATACTGCAGCGGCAATAGCACAATATGCGCCTTATATTCCTTTGCCAGGATATCGGCGGCTTTAGCAAGCTCCAACAGATATTTATCATCCTCCTGCCACTTGCGTACACTGATTGCTATCAGCATTTTATTTTCAGGAATTTTAAACTGCTGCAGCAGCTCGAGTCCTTTTTCTTTACTTTCCTGCGGCAACGTCAGTACAGAATCGGCTGTAAGCTGCACCTTTTCCGCAGGCACACCGATGCGACGCAGCTCATAAAGCGAATCCTGGTCACGTACAGTTATCAGATCCACCCTGCTACAGATAAATTTAGTCAGCCTGCGCATCAGCCTGTTATGAATAGGGCCTATCCCCTGTCCAAAAAGCATGACCTTCTTTTTGAGCAGTAAACCCAAAGCCAGGATGAAAAGATAATATAACAGACTGCGCTTACTTGTAACATCCTGAAGCAGACTGCCACCGCCGCTGAGCAGCAGGTCACAGTCCATCAGGGCAGCAAAAATTTTGCAAAAGCTGAAACGATGAAGAGAATTCACCTTGTGTTTTGCAGCAGTAGCGGGCGGATTGCCCGAGATAACCGTCAGCTCCACGGTCTTTTCTGTACTGCGCAAAGCCTTAATGATCGCGGTCAGCATAGCTTCATCTCCGGCATTAGCAAATCCATAGTATCCGGAAATCACGATCTTACTCATTCTTCAAGGTATCTCCTTCTAAACTTCACAACAAAAGGCAACAGCATGCCAAGCACCAGTACGGCGATTACGCCGAATACTACGCCAACAGCATAGCCGTCAAGAGCACGCACAAAGCTCATTACAACCGGTGTACGCATATGACAGAAGGTCTGCACCAGACTGCCTTGTCCGATAACTGCTGCACAGGTAAGCACAAACTGCCACCAGCGCGGAGCACAGCGATAAACAGCAAGCACTGCAACGAAAAATGCCGGATGCCCGATCATAAATTCTTTTTCGCGCGGACGTGCATACATCAGCTGCTCTAAGAAAGCACGCATCTTTAATTCAATTGCCGGTACAGGCACACCACCGGTGTGACCGCTGCGGCCGACAAAATAATAAGCAATAAACAGCAGCACCGCAAGCACTGCTACATGACGGAATGTAATCCCTGTATCAAGCAAACCGTTCAGGCGCTCCCACAGAGTTTTCAAGCCCTTGCCCACAACCTGCAGCAGGTCATAGCGCTTCATAAAGAGAACAGCTGTCAGCATAACCGGCAGAATAAAGGTTAATTTTACGCCGCGGTAGATGTCTATCTCCAACAAGAAACGGCTGTCTGTCAAAATAGCAGACAGGAAGGCTGCACCTACCAAAGACAAAGCGATAGCCAGCGCCAGCTGCCAGATACCATTCCAGCAGATAGCAAGCAGGCTGTGCTTATCACTCGTATTTTTATCCCAGATATTAAAGATAACATTCATCGAAAGCACCGGGAACACACTTGCTGCCGCCAAAGCCAGTAGCTGACGCGTAAACAGGCCGCGACCGATAAACAGCAGTGCCAGAGCACCTGCAGCAAAAACTGCCCACAGTGCTATTTGCTGCTTACCTCCCAAGTTAAAGAGCAGCGCAAGATACAGCACTACACCTGCGGCAATCGCCAATACAATAGGAATAAAGCTTACCTTTGCAGGGAAGTACGGTGCAAAGCCATCTTTGTTTTCGGCGCTGAAAACACCTGCTTCGCCGATAGTATAACCACGCGCTTCAACGCTGGCCTTAATATCACGCACATATTTTAGGTTAGTCTTCATAATATCCTGACCACCCTCAGGCATCAGGAAGGGACGGATATAGTTCACGCGGATATTGCGCTCCTCGTCCGTCAGCGCCCAACGGCGCAGAGCCTCGCCCACGCTGATTTTCTTCTGCTCGGTCGGGTCGATAACATAGGAACGGGCAGCCTTGTAGTCATTGAACTCAGCCAAAGGCAACAGTCCGTCGATTTTAGCAAACTGCAGCTGGGTGTAATGCTCCAGCATTACCAGCGTCATGTTGTTTTCCTGCATACGCTCGCCCAAATGCTTCATTTTATTAGGATAGCCAACAACCTCGGTGCCGCAGGGCATCAGAGCATCAACAGGCACACCGGCTTCCTTAATGCGGGCAAAGATACTGTCAATCTGCTCATCCGTTACATCCACATAATTTTGCGGACGCACGATAATTTTGAAGCCTAAAGCAGCAACCTTGCGCATATCCTGCACCGGCAATCCCAAGGGAGCCTGCAACAGTCCCTGAGGCTCATCGTATTTGCCCTCAGGCAGAGGCGTAGTGCTGCCATTGATTTTGATAATACGCGGATTTTCGCTTACAACCTTCACACGGTCAGCACCGTAGCGCAGGCACAAATCCTGCTCCACATCATCTAAGACCGACTGCTTGTCGGTAGCAGCAACGTAAGCAGCATTTTCCTCAACATCGCCGGCGCCAACATTAGCGAAAACACCCATGCCGGAACCAAGCGCAGCTGCCTGACGCAGCTCGCCGCCGGTTACCGTCTGGATTTCGCCATTGTTAGTCAAGCGCTCCAGCGTAGTATCAAAAATCATCAGTGAGTTGATGCCTGCATCCTTAAACTGGCGCAGTACATCCTCCTCAGGCAATCCCTGCAAGGCAGCCAGTCTACGTAATCCCTCGTACTCCATAGCCATTTCTACAGTATTGTTTTTTTGTTCAACATCGTGACGGACAACGTTCAGCCATAAGGCACAAACCAGACCGATTACGATTACTGCCAAAAGGAAAGGATTATATCGGCTTTTCATAAAATTCACCTGTCCAGACCTCGCTTTATTAAACCTTCTTCTGCTGGCTACGCAGATATGCTTCTACGAACGGCATCAGATCACCATCCATAACAGCCTGGATGTTACCGGTTTCGCAGCCTGTACGATGGTCCTTAACCATAGTATAAGGCTGGAATACATAGGAACGGATTTGGCTGCCCCATTCGATATTCTGGTAATCACCGGCAATATCGCTGACAAGAGCATCCTGCTTAGCCTTTTCGTATTCATATAATTTTGCACGCAGCATCTGCAGGCAACGCTCACGGTTCTGAATTTGGGAACGCTCATTCTGACATTGAACAACGATACCCGTCGGTTCATGCGTCATACGTACAGCAGAGGAGGTTTTATTGACGTGCTGACCGCCGGCACCGCTGGAACGGTAAACATCGACGCGCACCTCATCCATATTAATATTTACATCAACAGTATCATCAAGCTCAGGCATTACGTCTACCGCAGCAAAGGAGGTATGACGACGAGCGTTGGCATCAAACGGAGAAATGCGCACCAGACGGTGTACACCCTTTTCAGAGCGCAAGAAGCCATAAGCATTATGGCCGTTAACCTGAATAGTAGCACTTTTTACACCGGCCTCATCACCCGGCTGATAGTCAAGCATTTCCAAAGCAAAGCCGTTTTGCTCAGCAAAACGGGTAAACATACGCAGCAGCATGCTGGTCCAATCCTGCGCTTCAGTGCCGCCTGCACCTGCATGCAGTGTCAGGATAGCATTGTTGGCATCATATTCACCGCTGAGCAGCATACCCAGCTCCAAATGCTCAAGCTCGCTGCGGCATTTTGCCAGCAGCTCATCCATTTCAGGAAGCAGGCTTTCATCATTTTCTTCGGCAGCCATCTCCTGTAAAGCCTCTAAATCTTCAACGCCTGCGCTCAATTTATGGAAGCCATCAACCTCTTCCTTTAAGCTGTTAACGTCCTGCGCTGTTTTTTGCGCCTTTTCCGGATCATCCCAAAAAGTAGGATCACCCATTTTATGTTCTAATTCTGCAATACGATCTTCTTTGACAGCGATGTCAAAGAGATCCCCTCATTTCCTCTAATTTTGCTTGCAGATTTGTAATTTCAGGCTTATATTCTTCAATCAACAAAATTCCTCACAACCTTTCGTGTAGCAAATATTAGTTATTTACGGCCTCAGCCGTTTTGCCGAGTTCTTGCAAACAAGGCTAAAGTAAGTCAGCAGCAAAAGCTGCTGACTTAAAAATTATTTCTTGGGTTCAGCTTTCAAATTACCCTCGTCACCCTCGGGAGTCGGGTTATTAGTGGAAGCATTTTCCAGTGGATCTTCAACCTGCGGTTGGGTAATAACATTGACGCGGTAAATGTAGCGGACAACGTCTTCCTTGATAGCCTCCATCATAGCTTCAAACATGTCATAGGCTTCAAATTTGTACTCAACCAGCGGATCCTTCTGTCCATATGCACGCAGACCAACGCCTTCACGCAGCATATCCATAGCATCCAGATGTTCCATCCAATGGTTGTCTACAACCTTCAGCATAACCAGGTTTTCCAGCTCACGCATCAGTTCAGGACCAATTGCGTCCTCACGTGCCTGATAATTATCATCAGCAACCTTTTGCAGGTATTCAGCCAGTTCTTCACGGCTGAGGTTTTGCAGATAATCTACAGTCAGCAGACCACGCGGAGCATAGAAGTCCTCAGCGTAGTTAATCAGAGCCTGCAGATCCCAATCCTCAGAGTAAACCTCAGGCGGCGCATACATGGTCATAGTACGTTCAACGGTTTCATCAACCATTTCCTTGATGGTATCCTTAAGATTTTCCTGATGCAGGATTTTATGACGTTGAGAGTAAATAACCTCACGCTGCTGGTTCATAACATCATCATATTCCAGGACATGCTTACGAATGCTGAAGTTACGTGCTTCAACCTTCTTCTGAGCATTTTCGATGGACTTGGTAACCAGGCTGTGTTCAATCGGTTCATCGTCCTCCATGCCCAGCTTATCCATGATGCCGGCAATATTATCACTGCCGAACAAGCGCATCAGGTCATCCTCCAGGCTCAGGAAGAACTTGGAAGAACCGGGGTCACCCTGACGGGCGCAACGACCGCGCAGCTGGTTATCGATACGGCGGCTTTCATGACGCTCAGTACCGATAATGTGCAGGCCACCTAATTCAGGTACGCCTTCACCCAAGGTAATATCGGTACCACGGCCTGCCATGTTGGTAGCAATGGTTACAGCGCCATATTGACCTGCATGAGAAATAATCTCAGCCTCTTTTTCATGGTACTTAGCATTCAGCACGTTATGCGGAATGTTGCGGCGTTTGAGCATTGCGCTCAGCTCTTCGGACTGAGCAATAGAAGTAGTACCAACTAGTACCGGACGGCCGGACTTATGGCATTCTTCAATCTCATTAACCGCTGCCTTGTATTTGGCAATACGTGTTTTATAGATAACATCAGGATAATCAATACGGATCATCGGCTTATTGGTAGGTACAACAACAACCGGCAGATTATAAATCTTCTGGAACTCCTGCTCCTCGGTCTTAGCGGTACCGGTCATGCCGGCGAGCTTTTTGTACATACGGAAGTAGTTCTGGAAGGTAATAGTTGCCAGAGTCTGGCTTTCGCGTTCTACCTTTACGCCTTCCTTAGCTTCGATAGCCTGATGCAGACCTTCGGAGAAACGACGTCCGAACATCAGACGGCCGGTAAATTCATCAACGATGATAACCTGACCATCCTTAACCACATAATCGCGGTCGCGATGCATCAAAGCCTTAGCCTTCAGAGCGCACATAATCTGGTGGGAATAGTCCACACCATGCTCATTGTCATACAGGTTGCCGATGCCCAGCATTTTTTCTGCCTTGGCAATACCCTTTTCGGTAGGCGCTACCTGTTTTTGCTTTTCATCAACAGTATAGTCCTCGCCTTCTTCCATGTTGGCAACAACACGGGCCAGAACCTGATACAACTCGGTGGATTTTTCACCTGGGCCGGAAATAATCAGCGGGGTACGCGCTTCGTCAATCAGGATACTGTCGACCTCATCGACAATACAGTAATTCAGCTCACGCTGAACCATCTGATTTTCATCAACTACCATGTTATCACGCAGGTAGTCAAAGCCGAATTCGTTATTTGTACCGTAGGTAATGTCTGCAGCATATGCAGCCTTACGGTCGGGGAAATCCATATCATGCACAATCAGACCAACAGACAGGCCAAGGAACTTGTAAATACGGCCCATATCCTCGCTGTCGCGACGTGCCAGATAATCATTGACAGTTACAACATGTACGCCCTTGCCGGTCAATGCATTCAGATATACAGGTGCAGTAGCTACCAGGGTTTTACCTTCGCCGGTACGCATTTCAGCGATTTTGCCGCGATGCAGCACCACGCCGCCAATCAGCTGCACATCAAAATGACGCATGCCGGTAACACGTCTGGATGCTTCACGGACAACGGCAAATGCTTCCGGAAGAATATCATCCAGGGTTTCACCCTTTTGCAAACGTACCTTAAATTCGCCAGTCTTGGCTGCCAGATTGGCAGAGCTAAGGCTTTCCATATCCTTTTCCAGACTATTAATCTTATCTACGATTACACGAATGTTCTTGATCTCTTTTTCGTTGGGGTCACCAAAAATTTTCTTTAAAATGCCTTCGAGCAACACGATCACTCCTTAAAATTATGGTGTTTGAAAAGACTATACACCTAATTTTAAATTATAGCAGAATCTCTCTTAAAAAGCAAAAAGCACAGGAGCAAATCCTGTGCTTTTTTGTGAAGTTTAGGTTAAAATATTTGTTTTATTTCAGTTCCGGGCTCAGCAGACCATATTTGCCATCCTTGCGGCGGTAAACCACATTAGTAGCACCCAGATCAGGATCGTAGAATACGAAGAAATCGTGGTTCAACAGGTTCATTTGCAGGATTGCTTCTTCCGGAGTCATCGGATGCATGATGAAGCGTTTATTCTTGATAATTTCGAATTCGCCTTCATCAGCAGCCTCTGCAGCCGGTACCGGAGCAGGAACAGCAGTATCAGCAAAGTTGCTGTATTTTCTCTTCATCAGACGAGTTTTATATTTGTGAATCTGACGTTCAATTTTCTCTACAACCAAATCAATGGAGGAATACATATCTTTCGTGGTTTCCTGAGCTCTCAGCAGGATGCCGCTTGCGGGAACCGTAATTTCTACAATATGGTTACCTTTCTCAACCTTCAGTACTGCAGAAATGTCACCAACAGTCTTAAACTGCTTAGTAACCTTAGTAATTTTTTTCTCCACATACTCTTTCAGAGCCGGGGTTACATCAATGTTTCTGCCTTTTACGTTTACACTCATAATCAATGCCTCCTTTGGTATGTCGCCAAATCGCTTTGGTGCTACCATTTTTCTATCAAGGGCTCGGGCTTTATCCCTTTGTTTCTATATTTCGCTATAGAGGCGAAAACTCCTGCTAAAGTTTGCGCTTTTTTTATTTTTTTCACATATTACTTATGAAAGTGTTAAATTTTAACAAAACTTGCTTAGCAGCTATTCAGGCAACATCATCTAGTGGTACCATAAAAACACGTAAGGCTCTAAAGGCTCTGCCACTGCTGAGGCCGCCGCCAATAACGTGTCCGCCTGCAATAGCGCAGGCCGCATGGATATGCACAAAAAGCGGACTGTCCTTATCCGGATAAATATCCTCCAGCTCTGGCGGCATTTTTTCGATAGGCATAACCTCGCCGCAAAACTGCACAATTTCTCCGGCAGCACTTACAGGCACCCTGCCACAGCGTAAAGGCAGATGATTTTGCACAGGAGTAGTAAAAACCATATCAATTACGCTGCCAATAGCACCGGTAACATAAACATTTTTCCACCCTTGCTGCAGAATAAAGGCCGTCAAAAATTTTTTAATATCTTCACCCTGAGGCACAGTAACCTCATAAAATTTATTTACCATCTTTTGCTGCTCCCTGCTGACAAAAATCAAGCGCCATCCCGGCCATCGTCAGCATCCCGCTGGTCAAGGCCTTACGATCCACAGTAAAGCGGCCGCTATGGATAGGTGTAAACGCTTTTCCCTGCGTGCGGCAGCCAATGCGGATAAAGATACCTGGATAGCGTTCTTTAATATAGGCAAAATCCTCAGCACCCATGGTAGCAATTTTAAGCTGTTTAATATTTTCAGCGCCTAAGACGGGAGCCAGTACCTCCTGTGCTTTTGCTACCCAAGCAGCATCATTATGCAGGGAGGGAGGTCCCTCCAGAATAGTAACTTCACTAGTAGCTCTTTGAGCAGCGCAAAAATGCTCGCACACTTCTTTAACGCGTTTCTGCAAATATTTACGTGTTGCAGGCTCTAACGTTCTGATTGTGCCACGCAGATACACCTTATCAGGAATAATGTTATAAGCATTTCCCTCAGAATGAATGCTGCAAACAGAAATTACAGCGCTGTCTAAAGCGCAAACCTCACGTGCCACAAGATTTTGCAGCTGTTGCACAAGACCGGCTGCAATCATTACCGGATCGACAGTCGTATAAGGATGCGCACCATGACCACCCTTACCATTAACAGTAATATCAAAGGTATCAGAGCTTGCCAACAGCGCTCCGCTTTGCAAGCCGATTTCTCCGGCATATAAATCCGGCATCATATGACAGGCACATACAGCATCAATTTTCTCCAGCGGTACGCCGGCTGTCTGCAATAAAAATTTTGCTCCATTCAGTCCTTCTTCCGCAGGCTGAAAGAAAAAATATACAGTGCCGGCAATCTGCTTCTTGAAAGATGCCAGTACACGCATCGTTCCTAATAAAATAGACGTATGAGAATCGTGTCCGCAGGCATGCATAACGCCTGGAACCTCGCTGTGCACCTCGTGGTCCGCATCCTCCTGAAGCGGCAACGCGTCCATATCAGCACGCAAGAGCAGCGTTGGACCGTCAGCAGCTCCCTGGAGCTTGTATAAAAGCCCTGTCGGGCCAATCGGCAAAGGCTCGCCATACACGCCATAGCCTTTTACTACAGCGCGGACAAGCTTACTTGTATTATATTCTTGCAAGGATAATTCAGGATGTGTATGCAGCTCCTTATAAACTGCATACACATCCTTTTCAACTGCTGCTACAGCAGCCTTCAGCCTATCCTGCAATATCTTGTTCAACATAGGCCATCACTCTTTTCTTATTTGCTGCGCAGGTATTCAGGTAAAATCCAGAACTTGCTTTGTGTCTTCATAAAGTCCTTGAATTCAGAAGATTTATAAGCAGCGATAACATCCTGCACCCAAGCTTCATCCTTATGCTTGCCATTGACAACAAAGCACATCATATTAGGAGCCAGAATATCCTCCTGACGTTCACCGGCAAGAGCGCTGTTAAAATCAATCTTGGCGTTATATGCATCCGAGCCACGCAAGATTACAAAGGCAAAGTCAGAGCGTACACCTGCAATGTTAGGTCCCTTCATTAAAACAAGCTGCAGATGATGCGGGTTTTCAGCAACATCCGCCAATTTATATTTAGTAGGATCAACGCCCTCTTTCATTTTAATCAGGCCCGTTTCCTTCAAAAGCTGCAGGGAACGTGCTTCGTTGGAGGCATCGTTCGGAAAGGCAATCTTGTCGCCATCAGCAAGCTGCTTTAAATCAGTCTTGCTGCCTGCATAAATACCGGCAGGAACTGTCGGCACCTGCAAGGCAGGATAAAGATTCGTTTTCTGGTCCTTATTGATGGTGTTGACATAAGCAGCATGAGAATCAACATGCATATCAATCTCATCCTCGCTCAAGGCCAGCTCGCGTTGGACAGAATCAGTAATTTCTACAGGCTTTAATTCATAACCTTTTTTCTTCAAAATAGGTACAATGCCTGCTTCGAACATATCACTGGTAGCTGTCGGCAAGCGACGGTATTTAATAACCTTATGTTGCTTAGCACCCTCGCTGATTTGGGTTGCAGCAGCATCCTTGGAGTTATCAGAACCGCAGCCAACCATAAACAGCGTAAACAACGCACCTAAAATTGCCAAATAAGTTAATTTATGCTTCAGCATTTTTTACACTTCCTTTACTATACATGTCTGAATCTTTGTGCCAGATAATTACCAAGTGATTGGATAATCTGTACTAATATAATCAAAATAATAACGGTAACAGCCATCAGCGGCATATTCAGGCGCTCATAACCATAGGTCAGAGCCAGATTGCCTACACCACCGGCGCCAATTGCACCAGCCATCGCTGTCGAGCCCAACAGCCCTATCGTGCCTGTTGTTATTGCCAGCATTAAGGATGGCATAGCCTCCGGCAGTAAAAAGTAACGTATAATCTGCCAGGTAGTCGCCCCCATAGATTGCGCCGCTTCTATGATGCCTCCCTGTACCTCCAGCAGTGAGCTTTCAAATAAGCGTGCCAGATAAGGTGCAACATGCAGAACAAGTGGGATGATAGCTGCTGTAGTGCCAATTCTTGTCCCTACAATAAATTTGGTCAATGGCATAACCGCCACGATGAAAATAATAAAGGGAATACTACGTACAATATTGACTATAGCACCCAAAATATTAAATACCCATTTGTTTTCCAGGGGACCTCGCTCGCGCGTCAAAACCAAAACAATTGCAATCAGCATACCTAAGATTGCACCGGCTACCAAGGAGACAGCAACCATATAAATCGTCTGATTAGCAGCCTCAATCAGTGTAGAAGCAGGCACACGCAAATATTCCTGAATCATTAGGCAGTTACCTCCTTCACTTCATAATGTGCATATAAATAGCTGTCAAAGCGTGCCAGTTCTTCTGCATCCCCCTTAGCCAGTATGCCTACACTGGTCAGGATGGAACCCTGCATCTCCATAACAGACATGGACAAGGTTTTCAGTTCCAGCTTAAACTGCTTACGCAAATCCGGCACAAAGGTGTCACAGACATTGCCGTTTAAAACACGCAGCTTATAAATGCGAGCAGGCCCTTGCTCCTGCATAGCCTTGGCAAAAATAGTATCCGGAATAAAATCATCTACTACCAGATTAATAAAATCCTTCGTCAGCTGCTGCTTGGGATGAGCAAAAATTTCCTTTACTGTACCATTTTCAATTATCTCGCCCTCAGCCATTACCGCAACCTTATTGCAGATTTTGCTGATAATGTTAATCTGGTGCGTGATAAGAATAATCGTTACGTTCAGCTCCTGATTGACCTTACGCAGCAGACGTAAAATTGAATCTGTTGTTTTAGGATCCAAAGCGCTTGTAGGCTCATCACACAATAAGATGCTGGGATTTGTTGCCAAGGCTCTGGCTATGCCAACTCTTTGCTTTTGTCCACCGGATAAATTTTGCGGATAAACATTTTGCTTATCACTTAATCCCACGAACTCCAGCATCGCCATAACCTTTGCTTTAATTTCTTCCTTCGGCGTATTGTTCAGCAGCAAAGGAATAGCGACATTATCATAAACTGTCTTAGAGCTCAAAAGATTAAAGCTTTGGAAAATCATAGCAATATCTTTGCGTATTTGGCGCAGCTCCTTGCCATCCAGCTCGTTGATAACCTTGCCCTTGACTACGACTTGTCCTGAGGTAGGCTTTTCAAGTGCATTTATCAGGCGTACAAGTGTAGATTTTCCGGCACCGCTATAGCCAACAATGCCATAAACGTCGCCTGCTTCGACAGACAAATTAATATTTTTGCAGGCTTCAAAGGTTGTCCCCTTTACCTTAAAGCTCTTGTTAACATCTTTTAGATTGATAATCATCAATATACCCTCAGTAAGCGTTATACGCTGTATTTTTCCAGAACACCCATTTTATCCATTATTTTTTCCAAGCGTTTCAAATCCTCGCCGTCATATGCTTCATAGGGATGACGCAGATGACCTCCTGGCAATCCCAGCAGCTTTAAGGCTGCTTTGATAACAATAGGATTAGAATAGGTGTAAAGCTCCATCAACAGTGGGAACCATTTGAAATATTCTGCTCGGCATTCTTCAACAATCTGCATATCTGTCCAGGGACGGGAATATTTTGCAGCCTCCTTCGGAATGATATTGCCGCCAATGTTTGCTGTACCACTACCGCCAACAGCTAAAGTCGGAATTACAATGGAGTAGCCAGGAGCATCACAGCACATTATTTTTACCTTGCCTTCACACAAGCGTTGTACCTGAACAAGCTGCGCAACACTTCCGGTAGCTTCCTTGTCTACTACAAAATTAGGATGTCTGTCTGACAGCAGCTTGATTGTTTCCGGCTCTACCTGAACGCCTAAGCGTGACGGATTGTTGTAAATGCCGCAAGGAATGGATACTGCACTCATGCAGGCATCAAGATGATGATAAGCTGAATGCTGCGGAATCAGCACATACGGCGGAACCGTGAAGACTACGCCATCAGCACCCTGCTCTTCAACATACTTAGCAAATTCAATACTTGCTTCCGTAGTTAAGGCAGCAGCTGAAAAGAATACCGGGATTCTTCCCTTGGTCATCTTGATTACTTCCTTAACAATCTGTTTCTTTTCTTCTAAGGAAAGCAAGGTGACCTCGCCGGCAGAGCCAAGAATAAACAATTGCGATGTACCATATTTTATCTGACGGTCAATTAAGGTTTTAAAACCGTCAAAATCAATTTCATTTTTTGCTGTAAAAGGGGTAGGCATTGCTACCCAGGAACCATTAAGATTAATCATATCAATCCCTCCAATTTTAAAACATAGTAAACAGATAAGTTTTATAGGTTGCTGAGAATTATACTATCAAACAAAGTAAAAGTCAACGCTTTTTACAGCATTTCCTGAAAAAAGACGCTAAAAAAAGAGAGTCACACCGCAAAGTGTAACTCTCGTAACATAAAGCACTAATAGGCAATTTTTAAGTGTTGTAAGTCCCCATAGTTTGAACAACAAATCCAGCCTAATGCCAACCTTTTTACCATCCTTATCTTATAAAAGCGCAGCAACCATACTTTTCGACTCTTTTTAACCCAAGGAATTCATAAAAAGCAATATTTTTTTCACTTGCTTCTGTAAGGAGCTGTAGTTGATAGACGTCGGCGTACTTTGCCATAACATTTCGCATAAGCTGTGAGCCAATACCATGCCGCTGAAACTCCGGCAGCACTATTAAATCCTGCAGAAAAACTACAGAAGCACCATCACCAACAGCACGGAGTATCCCCACAAGCTTATCATCGACATAGGCCGCTAAAACATAAAGTGAATTCTTATAAGCTTGCCTTAGCATTGCCGGATTATTGGTATAATTGCTCCAGCCAACACTGCTATATAACGCCATAATTTCGGCTTCATTGTAGGTGTTGTATTCTGTAAATCTAAGCATATTCATCAGTGCGTACCTTCCACAATCGTCAGTCCCATAGCTTGCAGACGCTCGCAAATTTCTGCAATAGTTTTGCAGGTAACCTCATCGCCATATTCCGTGCGTTGCTTAACGCAGACACCAACATGCACAGCATCCGGCTTCAGGCCTATAATACGCTCCAGCTTTTCTTCTATGCCATCCTGATGCTTCAAACGGCAGTCTTCGCAGCCATTGCAGCTCCAAAAGGCCTCCAACTCCAGCTGTTCCTCACCATATCTGGCGAAGGAACCGCTTTTTGTATTAAAAGCACGCATGCAGCCTGCACCGGTACAGACGTCATTAGATTTCAAACAGCGTAAAATTACAATACGTTTCATTCGTGCCTACCAAAGTCCTTGCTGATTTTGTTCTTAACCTCACGGCAATCTTCCACAGTCAGACCGATTTTCAGCGCCACATCCTGCCAGGAATTCTTCGGCGTTTTCAAATCAATAACATCCTTAATATCCAGACCGGCCTTTTGTGCCAGCAGATAAGCACTGTTGATATGATGCATTGCGTAACCCATATGCATATATTTTTTGGTTACCTTTTGCGGGATATCCATGCGTTCTGCCAGGCGGCGCGCCTGATAATCCACGCAACGGTCAAAATATACCTGCGGTGTCAAGCCAAGCACATATTTCATACGCTCCCAAGAATATTTATCGCGCAGGTCAATGATTTCCTGCAGTGTCTTTTTACTCATGTAGGCATGCAGGCAGATATCTTCCAAGCCTTCAAAGCCATATTTTTCGTATAGCGGCAGCAGCTCCGCTTCATCAAAAAGATAATCAGCGTGGAAAATCCGTACTACTCTTTCCGCTGTCATGTTACGCGTATGCAAGCCGGCAAAGCCTGCACCGCTACGCTGACCGCGTCCTCTGAAGGCAAAAGGTTTGTCCTGTTTTGCTTCCTGCTGCAAGCCAAGCTTTGCCTTAACCTGCTCCCAATCACAGGTAACAGTGCGCATTGGCAGCACTTGTGCCAAAGTTTTACCACTTTCCTTGGCCAGCTTGCCAGCCTGCTGAATATCGCCCAGCGGATAGCCCTGTCGCAGATATTTCAACGCCGTTTCTCTGTCTACGGGGCTGTCGGCAGGCAGATAGCTTGCCTGATATTCCATATATTTTTCAGCATACAGCTTGGGCGTCAGTCCTAACTGCGCACGCACCCTGCCCCAGGTTGCAGGCTGACGCAGCTGCAGCACCTTTTCTACCGGCTCCCCGGACAGATACGCATACAAGCAGGCTGTATTCATATCGCCATAGCTATGACCGATATTCAACAAGCGCAGCATATCAGAATAACGATAGCCATATGCTGACTGCAGCTTTTCCGCAGCCTCTGCATTGGAAAGCTGCGGCCGGCGCATACGCGGCGGCATCGGCGGACGCTTGCCGTCCTTGGGCGGCGGCATTATCATTTTGCTTTCCTGCGGCGGTGCAGGCTGAGCAGCGAAGGCAGCAGGAGCTGCTACGCTGCCGGCGAAGAACATGGTCATGAACGCCGGAATCAATAATAGCTTTTTCATTTTTTACCCTCCTTGAACAAAAAAATATTATAGTACAGATGGTGCCTTATCCGCCGCCGTCCTACATCCAATGTTGTGGCAGATACACAATATTAATCCTTCCGGACGAATCCTCATCCACTCTGCAGCGCACCTCATACATATCATAAATAAACTTTTCCGTCAACAGCTCACGCGGAGTTCCCATGCCTACAATCTGTCCGTCCTTAATTGCTACCAGACGGTCGCAATACATCGCTGCGATATTCAAGTCATGGACTGCTGCCACAACAGTCAAATCAAGTGATTTTACAATATCCATAATCTGCAGCTGGTACTTGATATCCAGATGGTTCGTCGGTTCATCCAGCACCAGACATTCCGTCTGCTGCGTCAGTGCCCGCGCCAAAATTACACGCTGCTGCTCGCCACCGCTCAAGGTAGCAAAGCTGCGTTCTTCAAAATCCGCCAGACCTACAGTCGCCAACGCTTCGCGTGCAATGCGGTAATCGTTGAGATTATCACGCTCCAGCATTTTCTTGTGCGGTGAGCGTCCCATCAGTACAACCTCCAACACCGAAAAATCAAAGCTGTAAACATTATGCTGTGCCACTACCGCTAACTGCAGCGCCGATTCACGGTAAGAAAGCTCGTCCAACGGCGTTCCGTTGAAGGTAATTTTGCCATCCGTAGGCTTCTGCACACGGTAAACACATTTCAGAAAGGTACTCTTACCGCTGCCATTAGGGCCGATAATGCCCACAAATTCCTTATTATGCAGGCTGAAATCTATTCCCTTAAGAATTTCCTTTGGTCCGAAGGCCATTTTTACTGCTTCTGCTAAAATCTCCATTATCAGTTACCTCCAAAGCCATAGGTTTTCTTAATCATCAAATATACAAAGCACGGAGCACCAATAAGCGAAATCAGAATGCCGATTGGCAGCTCGGTGCGCGGAATAATTACACGGCACAGGCCATCAGCGATTACCAAAAATACCGCACCGGTCAAGGCACTGACTGGAATAAGCTTTTTGTGGTCGGTGCCTACCAGCATACGGATAACATGCGGTACTACCAGGCCGACAAAGCCGACCATACCAGCGGCATATACTACAAAGCCGACGATAAGAGAGCTCACGAGCAGATAAATCTGTCTGTAAATATGTAAATCCGTACCCAAAGTCAAAGCGGATTCATCGCCTAAAAGCATCAGGTTGAGCATACGGCTCTGCGTCCAGAAGAACATTACTGCCAACACTACGATTGGTCCGATAACTGCCAGTGTTTCCCACTTGGCACCGGCAAAGCTGCCCATCATCCAGTAGGCAATGGTCTGCATGCCTTCTTTATTATTGGCAAAATAAACGATAAAGCTGGAAAAGGCACCGCAGACTGCGCTCAGCGCCATGCCTGCCAAAAGCAGCTTTACAGAATTGCTGCGTCCGCCCAGGTTAGAGATAAAAAGTACGCCCAGCGACATAGCAAAGGCACCGATAAAGGCTGCAATGCCGACAAAGTTTTCACCCAGCGCCACACCGATACCCAGCAGAATTGCCGCCGTTGCACCCAGCGAAGCACCGGAGGAAATACCCAAAATATACGGGTCCGCCAAGGGGTTCTTTACTACAGCCTGCATGATAACGCCGCAAACCGAAAGGCCCATGCCTACTAAGGCAGCCAGCACCAGGCGTGGCAAGCGCAACAGCCAGATAATATCATGCACAGGTCCGCGGTCAACGCCTTCGATAGGCTGTCCGCTAAACAGTTGCTCCATAACCGTATTGTAAATGTTTACCAACGGCAGTTTAACCGTGCCAATAGACAACGCCCAAAACAAGGCAATTACCAGCAAAGCAAGCAATCCCAGGCAGATGAACAGGTACCCCTGCTTCTTCAAAAAATCAACCATCATCATTTCTCCTTATACAAATCCGGGTACATACCGGCCGCAATAATTTTTATGCCATCATAGGTGCGCACGCCCGAGCTGTAAATAGCATACAGCGGCAAGGCTACAACACGTCCTTCCTTCACGCAGCGCAAATTTTTCAGCGCCTTGTGCTGGGTAACGCGGTCAAGCATATCCTGCTCACGCCCGTAGTTAAATTCTGTTACCACAATAAAAATAACATCCGGGTCAAGCTCCACAACCTGCTCCAGGCCAATGCTGCGCTGCTTTTCTGCCAGCAGTTCACCGTGCAGCTCTTTGACAATATTGCCGGCCAAGGATTTTTCGCCGTATACCGTCGGCTCCTTGCCCATAAATTCCAGCACCAGAGCACGCGGACGCTTTTGGTAGCCTGCAGTCTGACTGATGGCAAAATTAACCTCCTGCTGCATCTGCCCTACAAGCTGCTGCGCCCTTTCGTTTTTATCAAAAATTTTGCCTAAGTCAAGAATATCCTTGTATTCGTTTGCCAAGGTACGCGGTTTGCTGTCAATCATAGATGAACGTGCAATAAAAGTGTTTACTCCGCGCTTATGCCAAAAATCGGTACTACGCAGCACCTTAGGCATAAAGGTAGAATGCCAGCCGACAAGCAAATCAGGCTTCAGCATCATGGTTGTTTCCAGGTCTAAAAGCTGCAGTCCGGTATAAGGTATTTTGCTGTACTGCTCCTGATATTCCTTACGGAAAAACTTTTTATCCGGCACGCCGTTGCCGGCAATAATGCGGTCACCTACACCCAAAGCCAGCAATGTTTCAATGCTGTTCTGCCAGACTGCCACCACTCGCTCTGGCGGCTTCGTATATGTCATCTTCTCAGGCTCGCCCTGAGTATTGTAGTTTTCGATAGTTACCGGATAGTGCGCAGGGTTATAGGCATATTCTGCCGGTTGGTTAAAGCGCAGCAACGCTTCCGGATTTTCCTTTACCGGCAGGGTAAAGATGTTGCGCTCGCAGCCGGTGAGCAACAAGCACAATCCCAACAGCACTCCTGTTATTATTTTTTTCATTTGCTTCCTCAGCTTAGTAAGAATATGGCAAAGCACTACTGCGCCGGCAGTAGTGCTTTACCTAAAAAGAGATAGAGTATGATGTATCAGTCAAAAATTAGAAGGTATATTTCATACCAACCATCCAGCAACGACCGGGCATTGCAGAGCTGCCGACACCATTCCAAGAGTTATAAGAAGTTTCATAAGCCTCATTGGTCAGGTTGCTTACGATTACGTATGCAGTCAAGTCTTTATTAATCTCATAGTTCATGTTCCAGTCAAGAACTAAGAAGCGATTGTTGGTGAATGCATAATCGCTGCAGCCGGTATACCAGTTAGTCAGTAAGCCGGTGTATAATTTGCCGTTTTCATAAGAAAGGTTCAGGGAATAATGGTTTTGCGGACGCAGGCTGTTGATAGCAGTGTTGATATCAGCAGGATTCTTATAGCCCCAGCTCGGATCAAGTACCCAACCGTTTTTAGCCATCCATTTATCCTTCATATGAGAATAGGATGCGCTCAAGGTGAAATGCTCATCAAATTGATGATCTACAGTCAGATTGAAGGATTGTTTATCCTCTTTAGCATTAACAGCGGTATTTTTGATTTCACCATCAACGAAAATAGGTAATGTTGCAATAGCATTGCTCATACGGGTCCAGTCATAATGTACCGCAACACTGGTCTTATCACTTAAATCTTTACGTAAGCCTAAAGTCCAGGCATCGCCTTTTTCATCATCCAGAGGAGTTTTGAATACACCATCAACGCTTGTGTAGTCACCTTGTTTTAACGGACGGAATACTTTAGTCCAGCCAAAATACATGCTGCTGGTATCATCAAACATATATTGGGTATTAATTACTGGGGTAAGCAGATGAGTATCGCCCTTACCCTGTGTTTTGCCTTTATCATTAGTTGTTTCAAAAGCACTGTATTTTGCATAGCGCAGAGAAGGAGTAATATCCCATTTATCGCTCAGATGGATTTTATCCTGAATATAAGCTGTAGTAGACTTTCTATCTACATGACTGGTTGTAATCTCTCCGGTTGTATTGTTAATTCTCTTGGAGAAATTCTTAGCCTTGTCATAGGTTACGCTAGCAATAATATCATTTACACCTACGGTTTTAGCATATTGCAGTTGAACGCCACGGTTCTTTTCTTCATGCCAGCTGGTAGGTTCCTGTGCAGCGCCACCGGTTTTTTCCAACCATTCTTTAACCTTTTCCTGGTCGCCATCCGGGAACGGAGCTAAGTTTTGGCTAATCCATTGGGAAAGCTGTTCGTTAGTTGCGCCATTAGGAAATGCAGCTTTATATGCATCAGCTGCGCCTTTACCGTTTACATACCATTTATATTTATCACGGTGAGCATAGCGATGGTTCTGATCATATACACGGATAAAGCTTTCCATGCCGTTTTCTTTATTAAATGTATACTGTACATCCCAGTCATTATTTTTGAATTTACTGAAGGAGCCGTATACCTGACCATCTAATGCATAAAGGTTATGATAACCGGGATTTTTAGCATCGCCAGTTAATGTACCACCAACTAATTTATTATTTTCATCTAATTGGCCTACAGTAGCTTTGAAAATAATATCGTTCCAGTCTTTTTCATTCCAATATTTCATGTTAGGTACAGCAATAGGATAGCCATCCTTGCCTTCCTTAAAGTTGTACCAAACCTTTAAGTTTTGCTTATCATTGAAGTCTTTATCTACACGGAAGTTAACGCCATCTTCCTTCCATTTGGATCCGCCCAAGGAACCGTTAGAACCGACAATACCGTCTTTATAACCGGTATCACCGGACATATCACGGTTAGCGGAAATAAAGTAATGCCAGGAATTGTCATCACCGGCACTACCGGAATAGCTGATAGCATATTTATGTTTGTGCCAAGAACCGGTAGACAAATCGATAGAGCCAACATTCTTGTCACCGCCCTTACGGGTAATAATATTGATTACACCGCCGGTTGCATCACTGCCATATACGGAAGCGCCAGGTCCTTTGATAACCTCAATTTTATCAACGTTTTCCATATTGGTTACCTGATCAAGGTTTACACCAGTAGATTTGGAACCGGATTTTGTACCACTGCCGATACGAGTGCTGGCAGCATTGTCTACACGACGGCCGTCAACCAAAATAATTACACGGGTATCACCATTGATGGAAACGCCATTGTTATAGAACTGATAACCATATTCACCGCCACGATAGCCGGGGTTTTGGAAGGTTACGCCAGGAATACGTTTGATTGCTTCGGTCAAATCAGTATAATGACGTTTTTCAATTTCTTCGCGGGTGATAACCTTAACGTCACCGCCGGTACGATAGTAGGACTGCTCAGTAATAGTATCGCCGAACTTGTTTTTAACTGCGTCAGCCTCTACAATCATGCTATCTAAGGTATAGCTGTTCAGGTTTTCGTCAAATGCTGCGCTTGCGCTTGCACACAGGCCCATTACCATCATCATAGCAGCCGCAGCTGTATATCTTCTCTTCATGTTACTCATACACTTCTTTCTTAATCATTATGAATGTCGACAAACATTCACATATTCATCTTGAGAGCATAAAAAAGCTCTACTCATCAAAAAATCAGAACCGCGCACCGTTAATATACGTAAACGTATAGGTCTGCGCCGTTACCCAGCTGCCAACGCTTTCGTCAGCAAATTTGCCAAAGTTAAGATTCAGCTTACGCGAACCATTGGCAGGAATTTTGCATAGCGGAAACTTTACCGGTCTGCCAGTAAACTGCTTCTGCTCGCCATTTTTGTCTGTGTAGGTAACACGCATAATAAAGTCATTCAGCTTAGTGATAGTCAAATCACTGCGCTTGTTGACAAAGGTGCCTGTTACACACAGCTCGCCGCCGTTAACCCATACCTTGGATGTTGTCCAGTCCAAAATCATTCTGTCGCTAGAAACCTCCGCAGCACCGGCAAGTGCTGGGCACATCAAGGCCAAAATTAAGGTCAGCAGCATAAATATCCTTTTCATAGCTCCTCCTTTCTCTCGTAATTCTTGAGCATACTGGGAAAAATTTTATTTTCATAAAAGCATCTGACCAAGCTATCCTTGTTCCGCTTGTCAGATGTTAATATGCAAGAATAATAAATATACTTTATGCAAACATTGCAGTCAAAACAAAAGCGTCTCGCCGTACTTTGACGGCAAGACGCACTTATCCCTCGGAAAGCGCAATCCTGTACATCGCAGGTTGGTTGAAAGGCCCTATATCAGGCAGTTCTTCTGGCTCTGCTTCACTGCCAGCCTTGTCTTCCCGGTTCCCCAGTGACATTATAAGGCCAACTCCACATTACAGCTGCGGGACAGCACAGGTTTTGCACCTGTTTACCTATTAAGTATAAATACACCTGATACGCTTGTATTCTCTTGTTATCTAGTTAGTTTCTTAAATTTTATAGCAATATGCCATACAGTGTTTGCAGGTTCTCAAAGAGGAAAATGCTTACATGAAAAACTCTCTAAATTGTCAATTATGTATATTGGCTTTTTCCCTTATTTTACAATAACTTCAATTACATAATTAGTCACTGCTAGAATTATAGCATGTTGCCCCCCCCCCGTCAAGCAAAAGTACATCAAGTACTTTTGGCTTGCAGGTGCTTACAGCACCTGATAAATCAAAAAGGACTCCGTAATTTTAAAACGAAGTCCTTAATGTTTAAAGCATTATTATATTGTAATTATATGTCAACAAACAGACAACTATATTCTTAGTATGGCGTAATATACTTGGCCAGGTATCATACAGCTATGCCTGTTTTTCATATATTTAATTTTCCGTTAGCCAAAAACGCTGCAAAGCCTGCTCCACAATTTTATTTAGGGAAATATTGTTCTGTAAAGCGCAAATCGCCGCCTGCCCTACGGCCGACGGCGCTTGCTTCTTTCCCTTATTTTTAGTTCTTTCCCTTGTTTTTCCAAAAAATCTTTCCCTTATTTTGGAGGTTATCAAAGCCGGCTTATCTATTTTTCTGGCGCCGACCTTTAGCAAAATAATATATACAGGGGCTATTTTCTAATATATTTTTTCTTTACCCCGTACTAGCAAATATTTTCTAACCACTATTCACTAACAACTACTCACTGACCACTATTCACTTTTCCGCGCGATTGATAGCGCAGATGATACCGCGCAGCGCTGCCACGTTGATGTTAGAGTGAATGCCTACGCCGAAGATGTGTCCATTATTTTTCTGCTTCAGCTCGATGTAGCAAATGCCCTTTGCATCAGAGCCCTTGGAGATTGCATGCTCATGGTAGTTGACGAATTCGTAGCCATCAATTCCGACACCGTTGAGTGCCTGGAAGAAGGCATCGATAGGACCGTTACCTACTCCGACTACGCTTTTATTTTCGCCTGCAACCGAAATTTCACCTTCAAAACGGCTGTGGATGCTGCCATCAGCTTCGTTAAGCTCGGTAAAGCGATGACGCAGCAGCTGGTACTTGCCGGCAAAATCTATGTATTCCTTGCGGAAGAGCTGCACAATCTGCTCGCTGGAAAGCTCATCGCCGTATTCATCAGCCGCAGCCTTCACGATATTGCCGAATTCCGGATGCATTTCCTTTGGCAAATTGAAGCCAACGGTATGCTGCAGCACGAAGGCAGCGCCGCCCTTGCCGGACTGGCTGTTGATGCGGATAACAGGCTCGTATTCACGATGAATATCTGCCGGATTAATCGGCAGGTACGGTACCTCCCAATATTCGGTACCGCTGTTTTTCATGTACTCATAGCCCTTGCGGATAGCATCCTGATGTGAACCACTGAAGGCGGTGAAGGCCAGCTCGCCGGCATACGGCTGACGCTCAGGCACATGCATTTTTGTGCATTCCTCATAAACCTTTTTGATATCCAGGATATGTGAGAAATCCAGCTCGGGATCAACATTTTGCGTAAACATGTTGAGAGCTACAGTTACGATATCAAGGTTACCTGTACGCTCGCCATTGCCGAACAAGGTGCCCTCGATACGGTCCGCACCAGCCAAAAGTGCCAGTTCAGCGCAGGCAACGCCAGTACCACGGTCATTGTGCGGATGCACGCTGACGATTGCTGCCTCGCGGTTTTTAATATGACGGCAGAAGTATTCAATCTGGTCGGCATAGGTATTCGGCGTACACATTTCAACAGTAGAGGGCAGGTTGAGGATAATTGGGTTTTCTTTTGTCGAACCCATTTCCTGCATCACTGCTTCGCAAATTGCCACAGAGAAATCAATTTCCGTACCGGAGAAGCTTTCCGGAGAATATTCATAGCGAATGTTCATGCCGCTGCGAGCAACTTCTTCTTCCGTCAGCTGACGGATAAGGCGCGCGCCCTGCACAGCGATATCGGTAATACCGTCCATATCCTTGCTAAAAACAATTTTGCGCTGCAGTGTGGAAGTAGAGTTGTAAAAATGGATGATAACATTTTTAGCACCGCGTACTGCCTCAAAGGTTTTGCGAATCAGCTCTTCACGCGCCTGCACCAGAACCTGTACGGTTACGTCATCGGGAATATGTCCGCCTTCAATCAGGGTACGCAGAATTTCGTATTCTGTTTCCGATGCGGAGGGAAAGCCAACCTCGATTTCCTTAAAGCCGCAATCTACCAAGGTGTGGAAAAAGCGGATTTTTTCAGGAATACCCATCGGTGTTACCAATGCCTGGTTGCCGTCGCGCAAATCAACACTGCACCATACAGGTGCTTTGGTAATCGTTTTATCAGGCCATTGACGGCCGGTAATTTTTATTTGTTCAAACGGAATATATTTTTTCTCCTGCTGCATGATTAATTTCCCCCTAGCTTTTCTTAGCGATTATAAACAAAAATCCCCGTCCCTAACCTGTGTTATTGATAACACAATTAGGGGCGGGGAACAATTCCACGCTGTACCACCCTATTTCAACAGCACTTCAACAGCGCTGTCCTCTCAGCCTCCAACAAGGCCTTTGCCTGTAACGTGACCACACGTCCTTTCCTACATATCAGAAAGGCAACTCCGGGATCAGTATACATATAACCATTGGCATCGCTTTACACCAGCCAGCGACTCTCTTAGCCCATCCGGTCATATCTTCTTCCCTTCACCGTTTTTTTAGGGACGATATTTAATTCGTTGAATGCTATTATACTTACTCTGCTTTTAATTGTCAACATTCTTTTTGAAATTATTTTTCTAGCAGAAATATTGTAAACAATGTAACAGCAATTAGTGTGCTTCTATCCACGAAAAATTATCCACAGATTCTCTGCTTTACTCACAGATTATCCACAGACTTATCAACAGTTGTGCGTAACTTTAGTTCTTACTTACGAGCTTACGCAGTAAATCAACAACGATTATTGAAGCACCAAACAGGACAACAACGCCCCATTCATGCGCATTGAGCGGAGTTGTACGCAGTACGCGCCCACCAATAAAGGTCAGCAGTACCTGAATAGCAACTATCAGCGCCATTACCTGCAAAAAGCCCTTGTTCAGACTGATATTCCGTAAAAGGTTGAAGCCATCAGTACGCACATTAAAGCCATTGGCTACAGCCATGAAAATGTAGGTACAGAAGAAGCCGGTATAGGTGTAAATATGGTTATCAGCATCGCGGAAGAGGTGGTCAACCCACGCACTCTTGTAGAAGGCAATGCCCACAATGGTCATATACAGGCCACTGATAATAACGCTCGTCAGCATTTTTTTGCTGACAATCGGCGCACTGCGGCGCTTCGGCGCCTCGCGCAGATACTGCGCCAGCGCCGGCTCGCCGCCAAAAGCGAGCGCAGCTAGGGTATCCATTACCAGATTAATCCACAGAATCTGCGTAATCGTCAAAGGTTCATCAATATTGATAAAGGGAGCGATAAAGTTAATGGCCACAGCTGAGAAATTAATCGTCAGCTGGAAGACAATAAATTTGCAGATGGAATTGTAAATCGTTCTTCCGTATAAAATAGCCTGCTTGATGCTCAGGAAATTATCGTCCATGATAACGATGTCGCCTGCTTCCTTGGCTACCTCTGTACCGCTGCCCATAGCAAAGCCTACATCAGCCTTTTTCAGCGCCGGAGAATCATTTACGCCATCGCCGGTCATACCGGTTACAAGATTCAGCTCTTGCGCCAGGCGTACCAAGCGCGATTTATCCATCGGCAGAGCACGTGCCACTACACGCAGATGCGTCAGCTTAGCCTTAACCTCATCATCACTCATCTGTGCCAGCTCGTCGGAGGTCCAGACTACATCCTCTGCAGTTTGCAGCAGGCCTGCATCCTTAGCAATAGCCACGGCTGTTTCCTTGCGGTCACCGGTAATCATTACAACCTGTACGCCAGCCTGTTGTACTGCTTTAATTGCCTCGACAGCCTCCGGTCGTACATCGTCACGTATTGCTACAACACCGGCAAGCGTCAGTCCCTTAGCAGGCAGGTTATCTGCAGGCACACCTTCATAGGTGCACAAAGCCAGCATTCTTATCGCCTGGCCTGCAAGCTCAATCATTCTGTTATCCAGACCTGCTTTCATCTCATCAGTCAACGGCAAACGGCTGCCATCATTTGACCAATACCAATCGGTAGCCTGCAGCAGCTTTTCCGGGGCACCCTTAATCAGGCAGTATGCTGCCCCGCCATCAGCAGGAGCAACCTGTGCCCAGGAATATTTGTTGGCACTGTTGAAGGGAATAAAGCGCTGGCGCTGCGGCAGCTGCGGCAAACGATAGGCACCGACATAATTGTTTAATGCTGTTTCCGTCATATTACCGCCGACAATCTTACCGTCCGTCACGGTAGAAGATGTATTGATTAAAACCTGCTGGCAGGTCAGCTCCTTAAGACGCGCCGGCAGCTTGTCAAAGCTATTGATTTCCTGCAGATCACCTGTTATGAAGCGCACTACCTCCAGCTGTCCCTTGGTAATCGTACCTGTCTTATCAGTAAACAACAGGTTAAGACTGCCTGCCGTCTCAATGCCGACAAGCTTACGCACCAGGACATTATCTCGCAGCATTTTACGCATATTGAGTGAAGAAACAATAGCAATCATCAGCGGCAAGCCTTCCGGTACTGCCATTACGATGATGATTATCGCCAAAATTACTGCCTGCACCAAATCAGCAATTACTGTTGTCATATCAGCAAAATACGCTGCAAAACTGCCTGCAAGATAGATTTTGTGCAGCATTACTGCTACCGCTATCAGCACACCGCCGGCGTAACCAAATTTACTTATCTGCTCCGCCAGGCCCTTCAGCTTCAGCTTCAACGGACTGTCACGTTCATCATCCTTCAGCTCCTGTGTCAGCTGGCCGTAAACAGAATTATCACCAATCTTCACCGCCTGCATCACCGCAGTACCTTCTACCACAACGCTGCCACGGAACAGCTTGTGTTCATCCAAAAAGTCAATTTTACCGTCATCCCATTGGAACTCAGCAGGTGCAACAGTTTTTTTAGCTTCCTCGCTTTCACCGTTCAGCGCTGCCTGGTCCAGCTTCAGCGTTCCCTCCAGCAAAATACCATCTGCCGGAATTTTATCACCAGCCTCCAGGATAATGGCATCACCAACTACAACATCATCAATAGCGATTTCCAGCGGCTCGCCGTCACGCCACACCTTGCAGCGGATGCGGCTGGCTTCCTCCTGCAGCTTTTGAAAGGCGTTTTCATTGCTGTATTCAGACCAGGTGGAAACAAATGTCGCCAAAATAATCGCCATGAAAATGCCTATTGTTTCAATCCAATCTCCATGACCAAGATAAACAAAAAAGGCATTTACCAGGAGCGCTACTATCAGGATACGGATAATCGGGTCCTGAAAGTTATCCAGCAGCTTGCTCCAAAATGTTTCTCGTGGCGGCTGCGTCAAGGTATTATTACCGTACTTGCGCCGAGACTCTTCTACCTGTTCTTTGCTTAAGCCATACTTACTCATTTTTTCCTCCTCTGACTTTACGTCTGCTACTTGTCGAAAATTGCAGTAAATCGTGCAAGTACACTCTTCACCTTATATTATATATTAAAAAAGGGCGAGACAATGCTGTAAAATAAAAATTTTACAACAAAGTCTCGCCACTTAATTACAAAGCCGGATTCTATTGAATCGTACTGACGGCAGTGTAAACACCAGCCCTAAGGCTAGTGCCGGCTACTCCCCTTATCTAAGAAAGTACCATATTTTTTTAACAGCTTATTCAGCCCAAACAGCTTTCATCAGCTTAGGATATTCAGTGTTGAGATGGTCAACAATTACATCAATTACTGCATGAATCATTTGCGGAACAAATTGTTCATCGGTAGAAGGAATGCAGCTTTCAATGATGATATTGCCAGCTTCATCAGCATAATATTTAAACACCTTGTAGTTTTCGTTCAAAGCGTTCAGATGTGCCAGAACTGCAGCCTTGTTAGCTTCTTTAACCAGACCGGCGCCTACGCGAACCTGCAGCATTACATAGATGCTGTCATCAATTACCAGCATAGTCGGCAGGTTTTGACCTTGAATGCCAATAGCAGAACGATAAACAACCGGATGCATGAAGCTTTCTTCAGGAACTTCGTCTGCCTTAGGAACTTCGAATACATCGCCCCAGTTAATTTTGTTTTCTTCAAGGAATTTTTTGTAAACTTCAGCTTTCTTATTCATCATAAGACCTCGCTTTCATTGTTATACTACTATTATACACTATTATCGTTATTTGTGTACTTTTTTTATTAGTAAATATATTCGTTTTACACAAAATTCACAGCTCATTCAGCTTTTATTTTTAGGGCAAATTCATAACCATACTTTTCTGCGGCTTCAAGCTCAGCCTGCTGCGGCGTCCACTTGCAGTTAAAACCAGGTTCTACGGCATCGAAGCAGCTTTTTGTGAGAAGCTCTTCCATATCCTTCTGCGCGCCGCCAGCCCAGCCGAAGGTACCGAAGGCTGCAGCCTTTTTACCTTTAGCGCCCAGTCCCTTAAGATAAATCAGCAGCGAACCCATATTCGGCAGCATGCTGCAATTAAGCGTTGAAGAGCCTGCCAAAAAGCCGGATGCAGTAAAAAGCTCTGCTGCTACCGTACTGTTAGGTGTAACGCCCATTTTGAATACCTTCACTACAACACCGGCATTGGCAGCACCACGCGCAATTGCCCGCGCCAGCTTTTCTGTACCGCCCCACATGCTGTCATAAGCAATAACAAGGCTGCCATCCTGTACACCGGCTCCCCACTCACTGTAGCAGCGCAGAATATCAGGAATATGCTTTGTCCAGATTACACCATGGGAAGGCGCAAGCATTTTAATCTCCAGACCGCCAAGCTTTTTCAATGCGTTGCCAATCAGCTTAGCATAAGGCCAGAGAATGTTGGCAAAGTATTTTTTTGCTTCGTAGAATAGTTCGTCCTGATTCACTTCACAGTCAAAACGCTTGCTGGTAGCGTAATGCTGACCAAAGGCGTCATTAGAGAAAAGTATTTTATCATACTCACTATAGGTAGCCATGCTATCAGGCCAATGCAGCATAGCCATCGAAGCGAATTTCAAGGTGCGCTTACCGATATTTAAGGTTGCGCCGTCCTTAACTACCTCAAAAGCAAAGATGTTTCCGTAATGCTGAATAGCCTCGTTTTTGCCCTGCATCGTAATGTAAAACTTTGCTTTGGGGCACGCCTTGGCCAACGCAGGCATAGCACCGGAATGGTCAGGCTCAACATGGTTAATAATAATATTTTCGATAGACTCCAGCGGTGTTACCTGGCTGATGTTGTTAAGAAGCTCTTCGGTAAAGGGTGCTTTAACCGTATCAATCAAGGTAATTTTTTCATCCATAATCAGATAAGAGTTATAGGTTGCACCCCGCTCGGTTTTGTAGCCGTGAAAATCACGCACAGCCCAATCCTGGACACCAACGTCATAAATGTTTTCAGCAATTTGTAATGGCAGCATAAGAAAACCCCCTTATAATTTTTCAAGCGTAACTTGACGAGTAACTTTATTCAAGCGCAAAACATGCTCATGATATTTATTAAGCGTACTGCGATGACCAACGCTGACAACAGTAGTCTGCGGCAGACGCTCCTGCAGCAGGCTGTACATGGTCGCCTCAGTGTCTTCGTCTAACGCAGAGGTTGCTTCATCGAGGAAAAGCCATTGCGGCTGCTGAATGTGCGCACGCACAAAAGCCAGACGCTGCTGTTCACCGACAGAAAGCACATGGCTCCAATCAGCCTCCAAATCCAGCTTGTCCTTAAGATAGCCAATCTGACATAAATCCATAAGATAGATAAGCTCTGCATCATCAACAGGTTTATTGCCCGGGTAATTAAGCGCAGCACGCAGTGTGCCTAACGGTAAATAAGGCTTCTGCGGAATAAACATCAGCTTGTCGCGCTCAGGTAAAAATATTTTGCCGTCGACAAAAGGCCAAATTCCAGAAATAGCACGCAGCAAGGTACTTTTACCGCTGCCGCTGACACCCTTAATCAAAACATTATGCCCAGGTTGCAGAGTAAAGCTGATGTTCTGCAAAAGCGGTTGGCCATCGGGAAGATTAATCTGCATATTGCTTACCTTAACAGCATCAGCTGCAGCAAAACGTTCCACATGGAAGCGTTCTGCCTGCTGGGAAACATCATGCATATGATGGCCAAAATAAGTTAAACGCATGACAACAGCCTGCCATTGGGCAATGCTGCTGTACATATCAACAAAATACGAAAGCGAATCCTGCACACGGCCAAAGGCACTGGCAACCTGCATCAATCCGCCGAGTGTTACTTCTTTCGTAAGATAACGATTCATTGCTACAACAAAGGGAAAAATAATTGCGATCTGCGAATAACCGGAGTTTAAGAAAACAAGCTGCTTTTGCTTATTAACAAGCTTCCAGAAGTTATCAAGAAGCATTTTAAAGCGTTGCTTAAAGACACTGCCTTCCTGCGCCTCACCACGGTAGAAAGCGACACTTTCAGCACTTTCACGCAGGCGGATCATGCTGAAACGAAAGTCTGCTTCATACTTTTGTTGGATAAAGTTTATTTTTACCAGCTTACGGCCTACCAGATGTGTAATATAGGTACCAATCACCGAATAAAGCAGTGATGCCCATAGCATATAACCATTAATCGTCCATGTCTTACCCATAACGGTAAACGTAAGACTGCCAGAAAGATTGTAGAGGATGACAACAAATGACGCAAAGGTGCAAAAAGCCTTGAGAATACCTATACCAAAGCTTAAGGTCATTTCGACAAACTGACGCACATCCTCACTGATACGTTGGTCAGGGTTATCCGTATCCTTACCGAACATCTGCAGATTATAATAGGTTTTGTTTTGCAGCCAGATGTCAATAAAGCGTGTTGTCAGCCAACGACGCCAATGCAAAATCAACGTCTGCTGTAAATAGTAGGAGTACACTGCTAATAAGATATAGATAGCAGCTAACCAGGAAAAGTGAATCAACTCATCAAAAATCTTTTGCGCGTCGTAGTTTTGCAAAGCACTATAAAAGCTGTTATTCCATTGGTTAAGCAATACCAGCATATAAACTACGCCAAGTGTCAAAACTATAATGCACCCTAATAAAAAGAAAGCCTTTTTCTTTTCTTCTGATTGCCAATAGCTTTTAGTAAGGTACCAGACATCTCTAAAAAACTGTCTGGTCAGATTAAAACGTTGCATATATTCAGGACTCCTCTATCAAAAAATGCCATTCTATTCTTGAACAGTTCTTTTTTATTATACTATAAATATCGGAGTTAGAGTATCGCCAGCCGTAAAATTTACATTTTAGATACAAAAAAAAGAGCTCACACTAATGTGTGAGCTCTTGAAGTTAGCTAATGATTATTTGCCAACAGGACCGATCATAGCCAGCATGGTACCTGCAGCAACTGCAGTACCGATAACGCCTGCTACGTTAGGACCCATAGCGTGCATCAGCAGGAAGTTAGCCGGGTTAGCTTTCTGACCAACTTTTTGAGATACACGAGCAGCCATAGGAACTGCGGAAACGCCAGCGGAACCAATCAACGGGTTGGTCTTGCCACCGTCTACCATGCACATCAGCTTACCGAAGATAACGCCCATAGCAGTACCAGCTACGAATGCAACCAGGCCGAGAACGATGATCAACAGAGTCTTAGCATTCAGGAAAGACTCAGCGCTCATGGTCAGACCAGTACCGGTAGCCAGCATGATGGTTACAGTGTTCATCAGTGCGTTTTGTGCGGTGTCGGACAGACGATCCAGGCAGCCAGCTTCTTTGAACAGGTTACCAAGCATCAGCATACCAATCAGAGCGGTTACGGAAGGTAACAGCAGAGAAATAACGATGGTGCACATGATCGGGAAAGCAACCTTTTCAAAGTGAGAAACCGGACGCAGCTGTTGCATAACGATCTTACGATCTGCTTCAGTGGTGAACAGTTTCATGATAGGAGGCTGAATCAGCGGAACCAAAGACATGTAGGAGTAAGCAGCAACTGCGATTGCACCTAACAGCTGAGGAGCCATTTTAGCAGCCAGGTAGATGGAAGTCGGGCCGTCAGCACCACCGATGATGCCGATAGCAGCAGCCTCTTGTACGGTGAAGCCAAGCAGCATAGCGCCCAGCAGAGCTACGAATACACCGCCCTGTGCAGCAGCGCCCAGGAGCAGGGTTTTCGGGTTAGCCAGCAGAGGACCAAAGTCGGTCATAGCGCCTACGCCCAAGAAGATCAACGGAGGGAATACTTCGTGGTGAATACCATACATGATAACGGACATAACACCAGGTTCTTCGAAACCGTTTTTAGGAATGTTAGCAAGAATACAACCGAATGCGATCGGGGACAGCAGCAAAGGCTCAAAACCTTTACCAATAGCCATATAAAGCAGAACCAGACCTACAACGATCATGATTACGTGACCGCTGGTCAAAGCGGAGAAACCGGAGTCTGCCCATACGGAAGACAAAGCAACGACAAATGCTTCCATTTAATATCCTCCCAATTTTCAATTTGTGGAAGGGGCTCTGCGAAAAGCCCCCTCCAAGGATCAAGGGTATTTTAAGACTTACTGATATTGCGAACTATCGAGTAAGAATTAGAGAACGATCATAACGTCGCCGGTAGCAACAGTTTGGCCTGCGGAAACGCGAACGTCGGAAACAGTGCCATCAGCCGGAGCCATGATTTCGTTTTGCATTTTCATAGCTTCCAGAATCAGCAGAACGTCGCCGGATTTAACAGCGTCGCCAGCTTTTACGTTAACGGACAGAACTTTGCCCGGCATAGGAGCGGAAACGGTGGTTGCACCAGCAGCAACCGGAGCAGCAGCTTTCGGAGCCGGAGCCGGAGCAGCTTTCGGAGCGGGAGCAGCAGCCGGAGCCGGAGCAGCTTTCGGAGCAGCTTTCGGAGCGGAAGCAACAACGCCTGCTTCTTCAACTTCAACTTCGTATGCGGTACCATTTACGGTGATAGTATACTTTTTCATGGATATAATCCTCCTTAAAATCTCGTTTTTTAATTAAAATTGCAAACTTTATGCATTAGAAGCATTCTTTACGAACGCTAATAGCTTCAACACGACTGCTTACAGTCCATGCAGATTTAGCATCAATACGACGAACGCAAGCGATTTGGTCTGCGCTAACGCCGCAAGCTGCTACTGCTGCAGCGATAACAGCGATAATTTCGCTATCATCTTGAGCTGCTGCAACCGGAGCTGCAGCGGGAGCTGCTGCCGGTGTAGGAGCTACTGCCGGTTTAGCAACTTTTTTTTTAGTCGGATCGATAACTTGGAGTAAGTTCATCAATACGCCCAGAGCGATCAGTACGCCGAATACGATGGTCATATTGATTAAAGCAATCAACCAAGGATTAGTAGTAACAGGACCCATTTATTTCACCTCATCTTATCTTAAAATAGGTTGTTTAAGCACTAAGCAATTGCTTGTGAATTACAAAGGAATGTTGCCGTGGCGTTTTGCCGGACGGGTTTCGCGTTTGCTTTCCAGCATTTGCAGAGCGTTGATGATGGTGGGACGAGTATTTTTCGGTTCGATAACCATGTCAACCATGCCGCGCATTGCTGCTTGGTACGGAGTAGCGAAGTTGTCGATGTACTCTTTGGTCTTAGCTTCAACATCAGGATCTTTACGGAAGATGATGTTAGCAGCACCAGCAGGACCCATAACTGCGATTTCAGCGGTCGGCCATGCGATAACTTGGTCAGCGCCCAGATCTTGAGAGCACATTGCCAAGTAGGAACCGCCGTAAGCTTTACGGGTAACCAGAGTGATTTTAGGAACAGTAGCTTCAGAGTAAGCATACAGCATCTTAGCGCCGTGACGGATAATGCCGCCGTATTCTTGGTTGCAGCCAGGCAGGAAGCCAGGAACGTCAACCAGGTTCAGCAGAGGAATGCCGAAAGCGTCGCAGAAGCGGATGAAACGAGCGGATTTATCGGAAGCGTTGATATCCAGGCAGCCAGCCATAACTTTCGGTTGGTTAGCAATGATACCTACGGTTTGACCATCCATACGAGCGAAGCAAGTGATGATGTTGGTTGCCCAGTATTTTTGGTTTTCATAGAATTCGCCGTTATCTACGATAGATCTGATTACATCATACATATCGTAAGCTTGGTTGGAGTTGTCCGGCAGCAGAGTGTTCAGGCTGTCGTCGGTACGCATCGGGTCATCACCAGTCTCTACGATCGGAGCACCTTCAACGTTGTTGGAAGGCAGGAAGGAGAGCAGGTAACGGATTTGTTGCAGGCAGTCTTCGTCGTTTTCAGCAGCGAAGTGAGCAACACCAGAAGTGCTGTTGTGGGTCATAGCGCCACCCAGTTGTTCTTGGGTTACATCTTCACCGGTAACGGATTTAACTACTGCAGGGCCGGTAATGAACATTTTGGAAGTGTTCTTTACCATGTAGATGAAGTCGGTCAGTGCCGGGCTGTAAACAGCGCCGCCAGCGGAAGGACCCATAATTGCAGAAATCTGAGGAACTACGCCAGAAGCAATGGTGTTCTCGAAGAAGATTTTACCATAGCCAGCCAGAGCGTCGATAGCTTCCTGGATACGAGCACCGCCGGAATCGTTCAGGCCAACCAGCGGAGCACCCATTTTCAGTGCCAGGCGTTGTACTTTAACGATTTTAGCAGCATGCATTTCGCCGAGGGAGCCACCTTCAACGGTGAAGTCCTGTGCGAATACATAAACCAGACGGCCATCGATGGTGCCGTAACCGGTGGTTACGCCTTCACCAGGCAGTTCTTTCTTTTCTTGACCGAAGTTGTAGCAACGATGACGTACAAAACGGTCGAGTTCTACGAAGGAACCTTCGTCGAGGAGAGCAGCGATTCTTTCACGAGCAGTCATTTTGCCGGATTCATGTTGTTTAGCAACACGTTTTTCGCCACCAGCAGCCAGAATTACTTCGGCTTTTTTGAGCATTTTCTCAATTTTTTCTTGAGTAGACAAATCTTACACCTCCATCATTATTGGGAGAACAAATTTATACACAGATGCTGAAGATATATCACTTGTATATCTCCAGCATTATGTAGCTTAAATTATGGGACCTTAAATCGCCCTAAATCTACGCAGCTAATAAATTAGTCTTTGTAGGTTGCAGCCGGTTGGCACAGTTCGAGCAGCAGGCCAGCGGATTTCGGATGAACGAAAGCGATTTTCATGTTGCCAGCACCATTACGAGGAGCTTTGTCGATCATGCGAACGCCAGCTTCGGTCAGGTCAGCAATAGCAGCTTTGATGTCATCAACGCGCAGAGCCATATGTTGGATGCCAGGGCCGTTTTTAGCAACGTATTTGCCGATAGGACCATCGTTGTTTTCAGTGATATCAACCAGGAGCTCAATCAGGGTTTCGCCGCAGGGAACAAATACGGTAGCAACACCTTGTTCTTTAACTTCTTCAGTACCAGTAGCTTTCAGGCCCAGTACCTCAGTGTAGATTTTTGCAGCTTCTTCCAAGGTACCACTGCAAGCGATACCTACATGGTCAACACAAATAGTTTTGAATGCCATAATAAATTCCTCCTAAAATTGTTTTTTTGGCGGTTTATTTTAAAACCTTGCCAACAATATCATCAACGACAGAGTACGGCTCAATCTCGCGGGATTGCATTTTAACAACCAGGTTGTCAAATTCATCCGTTTGAATGACGTTCTTGTCGATGTAGCGATTTACATGGTCATTAAGCATAGCGGTAACCTCGTTTTTAATACGAGCTTTACGGATATCGTTTAATTTACCACTCTCAATCAAATATGCCTTGTGAGCCTCAATAGAGTCCACAACAGCCTCTATACCTTCACCCTTGCTGGCAATGGTCCTGTTAATCGGAGGACGCCAGCCAACATGTTCGGGATTTAATTCGAGCATCATCTCAATCTCAATGTTGAGCTTGTCTGTACCTTCACGATCTGCTTTGTTAATCGTGAACAGGTCACCGATTTCAAGTATACCTGCTTTAATAGCCTGGATATCGTCGCCCATGCCAGGAATTACTACTACCATAGTAGTATCTGCGGTCTTTACAATGTCAACCTCAGATTGTCCTACGCCTACGGTTTCAACGATAATTACATCCATGCCGAAAGCATCCATTAATTTAACAGCGTCACCTGCTTTTTGAGACAGGCCGCCAAGGCTGCCGCGAGTTGCCATAGAGCGTACAAAAATGCCCTCGTCTGCGGTCAGATCCATCATTCTGATACGGTCGCCTAAGATAGCGCCGCCAGAATACGGGCTAGTGGGGTCAATTGCTACGATACCTACGGTCTTGCCGCGTTTACGGTATTCTTTAGCCAATTTATCAGTCAGAGTACTTTTACCAGCACCCGGAGGGCCAGTGATACCAATTACATAAGCATTACCAGTATGAGGATAAATTTCTGTCATAACTTTGACAGCATCATCGTATTCATTTTCAACAGCAGTGATTGCTTTAGATAATGCAAGACGAGAATGATTTAATAACTTATCTACTATTTCCATAATTCACACCGCCTTGTTTTGGATAGTGAATATTTTATAAGGCAAGCCGGGACAAACCCGGCTTGCTTTAAGGGATAAAATTATTTAACGTTAGCGTTGATGAAATCAACAATTTTGCTGGTCGGGGTGCCCGGAGTGAATACTTCAGCAATGCCAGCAGCTTTCAGGCCAGGGATGTCAGCGTCAGGAATAACGCCGCCGCCGATAACCAGAACGTCGGTCAGGCCTTTTTCTTTCAGCAGTTCAACTACTTTCGGGAAAAGGGTGTTGTGAGCGCCGGACAGCAGGGACAGTGCAACAACGTTTACGTCGTCTTGCAGAGCAGCTTCAGCGATTTGTTCCGGAGTCAGACGGATACCGGTGTAGATAACTTCAAAACCAGCGTCGCGCAGAGCACGAGCTACAACTTTAGCACCGCGGTCATGGCCATCCAGACCCGGTTTAGCAACTAAAACTTTAACGTTAGCCATTATAGTTTACCTCCGTATATTGGTTGTGTTTACAAATTACAAATTAGAGAGTGGTATGAGGTTGGTATTCGCCGAATACTTTTCTCATTACGCCGCAGATTTCGCCTTCGGTTGCGTATGCACGAACTGCATCCAGAATCAGAGGCATCAGGTTTACATTTTCATCTGCGCAGCCAGCTTCCAGAGCTTTCAGAGCAGTTTCTACAGCAGCGTTGTCACGGCGAGCTTTCAGAGCAGCAATCTTTTCAGCTTGCAGCTTGCCTACAGAACCGTCTACGCGCAGCAGGTTTTTCGGAGCTTCTTCTTCTTGAGTGAATTTGTTAACGCCAACGATGATACGGTCGCCTTTTTCGATTTCCATCTGCCATTTGTAAGCAGAGTCTTGGATTTCTTTTTGGATGTAGCCTTTAGCGATTGCTTCAGGAGCGCCACCGATTTCGTCAATTTTCTTAATGTATTCCCAAGCTTCAGCTTCGATCTTATCGGTCAGAGCTTCTACATAGTAGGAGCCGCCCAACGGATCAACGGTGTCAGCCAGGCCGGATTCGTAAGCAACGATTTGTTGGGTACGCAGAGCGATGGTTACAGACTCAGTGGTCGGCAGTGCCAAAGCTTCGTCTTTGGAGTTGGTGTGCAGGGATTGAGTACCACCCATTACAGCAGCAGCAGTTTGCAGAGCAACACGAACGATGTTGTTGTTCGGTTGTTGAGCAGTCAGCATGGAGCCAGCGGTTTGGGTATGTACACGCAGCATCATGGATTTCGGTTTTTTAGCACCGAAACGCTCTTTCATAACTTTGGACCATACACGACGGGAAGCACGGAATTTAGCAACTTCTTCGAGTACGTTGTTATGAGCATTCCAGAAGAAGGACAGACGGCCTGCAAATGCGTCAACGTCCAGACCAGCTTTGATAGCAGCTTCTACATAAGCGATACCATCAGCAATGGTGAATGCGATTTCCTGAGAAGCGGTGGAACCAGCTTCACGGATATGGTAACCGGAGATGGAAATGGTGTTCCACAGCGGTACGTTCTTGGAGCAATATTCAAAAATGTTGGTGATCAAACGCATGGACGGTTTCGGCGGGAAAATGTAAGTGCCGCGAGCAGCATACTCTTTCAGAATATCGTTCTGAATGGTACCACGCAGTTTGTCAGCGGAAACGCCTTGTTTCTCAGCTACTGCAATGTACATAGCCAGCAGTACGGAAGCAGGAGCGTTGATGGTCATAGAAGTGGATACTTTATCCAGGGAAATTTGGTCGAACAGGATTTCCATGTCAGCCAGGGAGTCGATAGCTACGCCTACTTTACCAACTTCGCCTTCAGCCATCGGATCGGTGGAATCATAACCGATCTGGGTCGGCAGGTCGAATGCGCAGGACAGGCCGGAACCACCGTTAGCCAGCAGGTAACGATAACGTTTGTTGGATTCTTCAGCGGTGGAGAAACCAGCATACATACGCATGGTCCAGAAACGGCCACGATACATGGTCGGTTGAACACCACGGGTGTAAGGATATTCACCAGGGAAGCCCAGTTTAGTCATGTAGTCAAAGTTTTCACCAAGATCTACCGGGGTGTACAGTCTGTTAGGAACCAGGTTTGCGCGTTCAGGGTTTTTTACCAGTTTAGCTTCAACTTCAGCATGATATTTTTCTAAACCAGCTTTAATTTCTTCAAATGCCATTCTCAAATCCTCCTTAAAATATTTGTGTTTCATATTTCGGATTGGACGGTTCCGAAATGATGGTGAGAGTGTTCCGTCTATGACGGCTATATATGGCAAAGTCTAGGGTGAGACTTCGTCAACTGAATTTATCAGGCAAAGCCTTGGGTGAGGCTCTGTCTATATATACCTGCCGGCGGGAATCTCACCCACCGGCAAGCACATTACATAGTTTAACCTATTTTGCAAAACTTAACAAGGGGTTTCGCAAAGTTTTTTTAAAATTATTTACCTTCAACCATGCCTTCCATGGAACCGGTTTCAGCAAACAGTTTGTAGCAATCGAATGCTTCTGCCAGGATGTGCGGGGTTTGGCTGTTGCCGCAAGCTTCGCAAGCGCGTTTGAAGTAGTCATACAGCCAAGGTTGATATTTCGGGTTAGCAATCTGATCGATGATGATCGGAGCTTTTTCTTTCGGGCTCAGGCCACGCAGGTCAGCAACGCCACGTTCGGAAACGATAACGTCAACGTCCAGAGTAGCATGGTCGATATGGCTGCAGAACGGAACTACGGAAGAAATCTTGCCGCCTTTTGCCAGGGAGTTGGTGAAGAATACGGTCAGGTAGCCGTTACGAGCGAAGTCGCCGGAACCACCAACGCCGTTCATCAGCTTGGTGCCGCAAACATGAGTGGAGTTTACGTTACCATAGATATCAACTTCAATAGCAGTGTTCATTGCAATTACGCCGATACGACGAGCAACTTCAGGGCTGTTGGAGATTTCTTGCGGACGGAGCAGCAAGTATTTTTTGTAGTGTTCTACGTTCTCGTAGAATTTCTTTTGGCACTCAGGAGACGGAGTCAGAGCGGTACCGGAAGCAACGCGGAGTTTACCAGCGTCGATCAGGTCGAACATACCATCTTGAATAACCTCAGTGTAAACGGTCAGGTCTTCGAAATCGGAGTTAACCAGACCATTGATAACTGCGTTAGCAACGGAACCTACGCCAGATTGCAGCGGCAGCAGGTTTTTCGGCAGACGGCCTTCTTTAACTTCGTTTTTCAGGAAGTTAACGAGGTTAGCGCCCATATGTTTAGCGTCGTCGTCGATTTCGCCCAGCGGACGAACGATGTCAGGACGGTCGCAGGGAACTACTGCAACGATTTTTTCTACTTCGCAAGGAATGTAGGTGGTACCGATGCGGTCTTCCGGAGCGGTGATAGGAATCGGTTGACGATTCGGAGGATCCAGAGGAATATAGGAGTCATGCATGCCTTCCAGGCCTACCGGTTGGGTGGTGTTAACTTCAACGATAACTTTTTTAGCACCAGCTACATAGGAAGAGCTGTTGCCCATGGAAGTGGTCGGAATCAAGCCAACCATGCCATTGCCGAGGTCATTGATTTTGCAAACTTCAACGATTGCAACATCCGGACCGGTCGGACGGCCAGCCATGTAACCATAGCGAACCATTTGAGCCATGTGAGACAGATGAATATCAGCGTATTTTACTTTGCCAGCGTTGATAGCTTTACGCATGGTGCCGTTGGTCTGGTAAGGCAGACGACGGTCAATGATGTCAGCTTCAACCATTGCTTGGTCAATTTCAGGACCAACAGATGCGCCAGTCCAAACGTTAACTTTGAAAGGAGTTTTTTTGCCCTTTTCAGCAAGAGCCAGAGGAACAGCTTTCGGATAGCCAGACGGGGTGAAACCGCTGACACCTAAATTGTCACCATCTTTTACGAATTCTGCAGCAGCTTCAGCGCTCATCACTTTATCAGCTACTACGTCACAAATGCGATCTTTAATATCGATCATGTTTACCTTCCTCCTTTTAATTAGGACATTGTGTTTTATAAGGGTGTTACCCCTGTGCATATAACTTATCAGCAATGCCTTGTGACATTACAAATAAGATATTACCTGTTTTTAAGCACTTCACAAATATTTCATACTTGACTATTTAGTCATTTCGACATATAACAGAAAACTCCTGCTTATGCTATAAATATTTTTTTAAATGCTTCTTTTGTTCTGCTACAATTATAACACATTTTCAGAAAAACTTCACTTTTTTCTGTCAAATTTTTCCTGTGTTTTACATAGCAGGTAAAATGCACTCAACGCTATATATAATACCAGCAAAATTGTAACACTGCAAGCTTTTTCTTTACAAATTTACAAAACACCCCCTTCTTTCTGCGGAAAAAAAAGGGGTTTTGTATTATCCAGATAGAACAATTAACGATTTTGCGCGTGGTAATGTGTGTGCAGTAGACTATGAGCCTTCTCAGAAAGAGGTTTGCCTAACCACGTATCATAAAGTGTTTTTATTTCCGGGTTTTCATGCGATTTTCGTAATTCGCTTGTACGGTCGCAGTTAAAAATCGCTTCACGGCGTTTTTCCCTGATGGAAGCATCCACCGGCACAGGCTGACCACCACCGCCGATGCAGCCACCCGGGCAGGCCATAACCTCAATAAACTGGTAGTCTGCAGTTCCTGCCTTAATGCGTTCCAGCATTATCCTGGCAGATTTAAGCGTATGTACTACAGCAACCTTTACAGCTGTACCTGCAACATCAATAACCGCCTCGCGTGTCTGCTCCATGCCGCGTACTTCATTATATTCAACCTTAGGCAGCTCCTTGCCGGCAACAACCTCGGCCACAGTACGCAGAGCCGCTTCCATTACGCCACCGGTCGTACCGAAGATAACGGCAGCGCCGGTACCGGTACCCAGCGGAGAATCAAACTCTGCCTCCTCCAGCGCATTAAAGTCAATACCAGCCTCACGGATCATGCGTCCCAGCTCGCGTGTAGTGATAACCACATCTACATCGCGATAGCCGCTGGCGCACATTTCCTCACGTGCAGCCTCCGCCTTTTTCGCAGTACAGGGCATTACGGACACACTGACTATTTTTGCCGGATCAATGCCTGCACGTTCAGCAAAGTAGGTTTTGGCAACAGCACCAAACATCTGCTGCGGAGATTTGGCAGTAGACAGATGCGGCAGCAGCTCAGGATATTTCAGCTCAATCATATTTACCCAGCCCGGACTGCAGGAGGTAATCATCGGCAGCACGCCACCGTTCTGCAAGCGCTGCAGGAACTCATGACCTTCCTCCATAATCGTCAGGTCGGCAGAGAAGTTGGTATCAAAAACCTTATCAAAGCCTAAATGACGCAATGCTGCTACCATTTTGCCGGTAACAACCTGACCTGCCGGAATGCCCAGCTCCTCGCCCAGAGCAACACGCACTGACGGAGCAGTTTGTACTACAACAACCTTCTCAGGATTGTTGATTGCATCCCAAACCTTGTCGGTATCGTCCTTTTCCACGATAGCGCCTGTCGGGCAGACATCAGCACACTGGCCGCAGTAGGTGCAGGCACTGTTGAGCAGGTCATGCTCAAAGGCTGTGGATACCATGGTATTGAAGCCACGGCCGGCAAAGCTGTAAACGCTCATGCCCTGCACATCACGGCAAACACGAATGCAGCGTCCGCAGAGAATGCATTTTTCCTGATCGCGTACCAAAGAAGGATTACTGTTGTCAATAGTACGCGCCCTTGTTTCGCCACCCTCGAAGCGCAGCTTACGCACGCCCAGATCAGCGGCAATTTTCTGCAGCTCGCAGTCGCCATTCTTCTGACAGCACAGGCAATCCTTCGGGTGATTTGTCAAAAGCAGCTCCAGCACAGTTTTGCGTGCTTCGCGTACCTTGGAGGTATTGGTTTTTACTACCATACCCTCGCTTACAGGATATACGCAGGAAGCAACCAGAGTACGCGCACCGCTGGCCTCTACCATACACAGGCGGCAGGCACCCTCCGGACGCAGGTCCGGATGATAGCACAGCGTAGGAATATAAATACCTGCGCTGCGTGCAGCCTCCAGAACGCTGGAGCCTGCCGGGGCCTGAATCTGTTTTCCATCTATTGTCAAATTAACCATCTGCATCTTCAGTCCCCTCCTTATGCTTTACTGATTGCCTTAAACGGGCACGCTGCCATGCAGGCACCGCATTTAATGCATTTATTCTGGTCAATAACATGTTTTGCTTTCGGTGAACCGCTGATAGCCTGTACCGGACACTGACGTGCGCACAGCCCGCAGCCGCGGCAGGCATCGCTGATTTCGTAATGCAGCATCTTTTCACAGACGCCTGCAGGACAGCGCTTCTCTTTGATATGCGCCTCGTATTCATCTCTGAAATATTTCAAGGTGCTCAAAACAGGGTTAGGAGCGGTTTGTCCCAAGCCGCAAAGAGCTGTTTCCTTGATATTCTTGGCAAGGCTTTCCAGCAGCTCGATATCGCCCTCGCGTCCCTGTCCCTCCGTAATACGGGTAAGGATTTCCAGCATACGCTTCGTGCCTTCGCGGCAGGGAGTGCATTTGCCGCAGGATTCCGATTGCGTAAAGTTCAAGAAGAACTTAGCAACATCAACCATGCAGGTGTCCTCATCCATAACAACCAGACCGCCGCTGCCCATCATAGCACCGGCAGCAATCAGGGAATCGTAATCTACAGGCAAATCCAACATGCTTTCGGGCAGACAGCCGCCGGACGGACCGCCGATCTGTACAGCCTTAAACTTTTTGCCGTTGGTAATACCGCCGCCGATATCATAGATAATCTCGCGCATGGTAATGCCCATTGGCACCTCTGCCAGACCGGTATTATTGATTTTGCCGGTCAAAGCGAAAACCTTGGTGCCCTTGGATTTTTCGGTACCCAGTTGGCAGTACCAGTCTGCGCCGTTAACGATAATCTGCGCAACATTGGCAAAGGTTTCTACGTTGTTGATATTCGTCGGCTTGCCCCACAGGCCGCTGACCGCAGGGAAAGGCGGACGCGGGCGCGGCATACCGCGCTTACCTTCGATAGAAGCCATCAGTGCAGTTTCTTCGCCGCAGACGAAGGCACCTGCACCCTCTTTGATATGAATAGTAAAGCTGAAATCGCTTTCAAAAATATGCTCGCCTAACAGGCCCATTTCTTCGGCCTGAGCAATAGCGGTACGCAGGCGTTTGATAGCCAGCGGATATTCCGCACGTACATAGATATAGCCTTCATCGGCACCCATAGCATAACCGCAGATAGCCATGCCCTCCAATACACGGTGCGGGTCGCCCTCCAGAACGCTGCGGTCCATAAATGCGCCCGGGTCGCCCTCGTCAGCATTACAGATAACATACTTTTTATCGCTCTCGGAGTTTTTGGCAAACTGCCATTTCATACCGGTCGGGAAGCCGCCGCCGCCACGACCGCGCAGGCCGGATTTTTTGACCTCGTCTACAACCTCCTGCGGAGTCATCTGCGTAATAGCCTTAGCCAATGCCTCATAACCACCTACAGCGATATACTCTTCAATAGCCTCCGGGTTAATCGCGCCGCAGTTAGCCAACACCAGACGATGCTGCTTTTTGTAAAAGCCGATTTCCGAATAACGCGGAACCTGCTCCTGATTGATTGGTTCACGATAAAGCAGACGCTGTACGATACGTCCTTTATATAAATGTTCTTCAACGATGGTTTTAACGTCCTCCGGCTTCACACCACAATAGAAGGTGCCTTCCGGATAAACGATAACCAGCGGTCCGTGCTCGCAGAAGCCATGGCAACCGGTTTCCACAACCATAACCTCATCCTGCAGGCCGAACTTTTGCAGCTCTCTGGCAAAAGTCAGCTGGATTTCCTTCGAGCCGTTAGCCTTACAGCCCGTACCGCCACACACTAAAACGTGAGCTCTTATATGCTGCATAATATTTTCCTCCACCTGTTTTGTTTACAAGCTATGATACAACAGCTCCTCCGGCTGTGTACCCTGCCTGCGGCTTATTCCTGATCCAGCCTGCCTACGACAAGCTCTTCTACAATATGACCGTTTACCACATGCTCTGCGATAATTTTGGCTACATCCTCAGGGGTTACCTTGCCATAGGTAATGCGTGCTTCACCTGGACGCACTACATCCACAAGCACCTCTTTTTCGCACATGCCGATGCAGCCTGTCTGCTGTACCTGCACGTCAAATAAATGACGCTTGTTCAGCTCCTGCAAAATAGCGCTCATAACCTCGCGCGCACCGGCAGCAATACCGCAGGTACCCATGCCGACAATAATTTTCGTTTCCGAGCTTTGACGCAGCTTGATATCTGCTTTCAGCTTATCTCTCAAAGCGTGTAAATCCGCTAAGCTTTTCATTCGTTTATACCTCCTTACCCTGCACCTGTGCCAGCTGTTCTTGCAAATAAGCTCCCAGCCAGGCGTATATTTCAGGATTGGCAAAGTCACACGCTTCGCCTAATATTTCTCTGACCTCCTGCGTTCTGAACACCAACGAGCCGTTGGCACCGTTATAGGCAAATTCCAGCTCCAGCTGCGGCGCCCCCGCCAACAGCACCTGCACACTGCTCACAATATCTCCCAGCGGAGGCCGGTCAATATTATCTGCCGCGAAATATGCAGTCAGCTCGGTTCCCTTCCCGGGCGCAGATTGCAGCTCCAAATGTCCGCCGCATTGCTGCGTAACCATATCTATAAAGGGAATCCCCATACCTACCTTTCTGGTAGTACGGCTGGTAACAAAGGGGTCACGCACCCGCTGCAGCATCTCGCTATCCATGCCCTTGCCGTCATCGCGAACACTGAAAACGAAGTACCCCTGTTCATTTTCGCTGATAGTCAGCCAGATGTGACGAGCACCGGCAGCCACAGAATTTTGGGCTATATCCAAGATGTGTAATGCCAGCTCCCGCATTTTATTTATACCTTGCCAAGATGCCTGCCAGCTTATCGGTGGTCAGGCGTCCATGCGTATCATCGTTAATCTGCATAACCGGCGCCAAACCGCAGGCACCGATGCAGGCTACAGTTTCCAAGGTAAAGCGCAGGTCGTCGGTCGTATGTCCGGCCTTAATGCCCAGCTGCTTTTCCAAGGCCTGCAGAATTGTTTTGCCGCCACGCACATGGCAGGCAGTACCCTGGCAGACGCGAATAACATTGCGTCCGCGCGGATTAAGATGGAACAATGAATAAAAGGTTACTACGCCGTAAATTTCGGAAATCGGCGTACCTGTTTTATCGGCAATATACTCCAGTACATCCTTAGGCAAATAGTTGTACAGGTTCTGCACTTCCTGCAGAATAGGAATCAACGGTCCCTTGACATCTGCGTATTTTTCCAGAATGGCATCTATGCGCTGCTTTTCCGGATTATCGCCGCCGCAGCAGCTGCATTTACGCTCAAGACGGTTTTCACTATTGTTCATACTACCCCTCCTCTAAAGGATTTTTTGTAAACTTACTCACTCAGTATACCATTTTGCAGTTAATTGTACAATACTATTTACGTGATTTTTGTTATATAGTGTACTCTATTTGCGTTATTCTTTACAAAAGTCTGAAAATTGTCCCGCCAGGACACTGCGCATCCCTTTACCAGCAAGAGCCAATTTCAGCTCTGCTATCGTTAACGCCTCCACCTGCAGTAAATTTTTCGGTCCCTGCACAAAATCATAAATATTATGTGCATCGGAATCCGTAACAAACGGCAGATAGCCTGCCAGACGCTGCAGCTTCGACTGCAGCTTGCGCTGCCAGCCTGCTGCAGAAATTTCAGCAGCAGCAAAGCCAAAGTCCGGCTCAATAAAACCAAGCTGTCCCAAAATGCTGTAGGAAGGACGGTCAATGTGAGCGGCAATAGTAAGGCCGCCCAAGGCGGCAACCTGCTGCACCACCTGCGCCGCTGTCAGCGACAGCGGTGCGTGCAGCAGACGCTGCTCCTCACGCACAAACTCGTCCTCGGCATCTACTACATACTGAGCACCAAAGCGTTCTGCATCATTCAGCATGCCGTTCATATGCTCATCAACCAGCAGCTGCCATCTCTGCAGCTGCTCCAGCGTATCAAACAGCGCCACAATATGCGCCTCTTCACTGCTTTCCACTTCCATACCGGGAAATACCTTCACGCCGTAGCGCTGCGCTGCCTCCAGCGCAGCCGGCACATTGGCACTGGCATTATGATCGGTAATAGCAACCGCGCCAATGCCATACTCGGCGGCACGCATCACAATATGATGCGGTGTCATCTCTACCTCAGCACAGGGCGAAAGCAGCGTATGTACATGTAAATCCGCCAGAACTGTCTGCATTGCTTAGTCCTTCTTGCCAACACCCAATGCGTACAGCTTGCCGATAACCTCAAAGGCAGGCGCTTCGGTTGCTGCCACAACAACGTCATTCAGATTTGCCTTATGCAGCGTATCCTCCGCAACCGGACCGTCACCTGCTACAATAACTGCCGCAAAGCCGATCAGCGAAGCAACGGCAGCAACATTCTGATGTCCCTGCATCGTTACCCAAACCATACCAGGCTGTCCCTGGCCCATAGCATTACTCAGTAAATCGGAAGCATAACCGCCTTCTACCTCTGCATATAAAGCATCCTCGCTTACATCCTTAGTCAGAAGCTTCAAATCAAGCTTCTCAATCATCTCTTTAACCTTCATCGTTCTCTGCCTCCGTTTTATTTATTTCTGCCGGCTCATGATAAATAGGAATCTGCTTAGCCAGCTCCAGCATGCCCTGTGACAATTTATGTACACTGGCACGCAATTTAAAAATACAATCTATCTCGTGCGCCTTGCCCTGCACGATATCCTCCGCCAAGCCCTGACAGCTGGGTGCACCGCAGGCACCGCAGTCCAGACCGGGCAAGGAGCAGAGCACCTCTTCCATGCGCTCGAACTTTTTCATTGCTTCCATGATATCATCATCAAGCTGCATCATGGGACGTGCCACCAGCTTCTTGCGGTAAGCCTCCGAATGCGGGAAGTCCTCCAGCACCATCGTGCGCGCCATCGCCTCACGCCTGTCCGCCGGCTCCTGCACTCGTAGGCTGGCAATACGCCTGCGCAGGTTGCATTCGGCCACGAACTTGTTTTCTGCTGCCAAAAGGCCGCCCAGGCAACCTCCTTTGCAGGCACTGCACTCCACATAATCAAGCTGCGGCATTTTATTCATAGAAACCTGCTCCAGCAGGTCATACACATTATCAATGCCGTGAATTGCCAGACCGTTGGTAATTCCGGCGCTTTCTATTTCGCCGCCATATGTTCCCCAGGCCATACCGTAGGAGGAACCGGTGCGCACATTCAGCTCATGCGTACCGCCAAGATTCTTCAGCAGCAGTCCGTAAATCTCCGACAGACTGAAGCTGCCGGTAAGCTCCGTATGATGCACATCTACCGACTGGCGGATATTAGTTTCCTTGGACGGACAAGGCGAGATAAACCACACGCCTATCAGCTCCTTAGGCAGCTGCTTGCGCGCCGCCGCTTCACGCTTCACGTAAATTGCGGCAGCCTCTACCGGCGGCAGTACAGGCACCACCTGCTTAATCAGCTCTGGAAACTTTACCTGAATCAAACGCATAACTGCGGGGCAGGTAGATGAAATCAACGGCTTGCGTCCGTTGCTGTTCTTTTTTACATATTCTTCTATTTCCAGGGCGATATACTCCGAAGCCAGTGAAACATCAAAAATTTCATCAAAGCCTATATTATGCAATCCCTGCCAAATGCTTTCCAGCGGGATATTATCCGGGAACTGCGCATACAGCGAAGGCGCAGGCAGCACAATATTATAAGCATAATCGGCCAGGCCCTCCAGCGTGTCGGTTTTCACATTAAAGGCATGATAGGGGCAGCCTGCAGCGCAGGCACCGCAGTCAATACAGCGGTCGCCCAAAATCTCCGCCTTGCCGTTGCGCACGCGAATGGCCTCTGTCGGACACAGCTTGACGCAGGATACGCAGCCCTGACATTTATTCCGCTGCAATTCCACCGAATGGAAATATGTTGTTGGTTGAGGAGCCATTGCGTATCACCTCGTTTCCTAAAATCTCTTATAAATCCTCGCTCTGGTGCTTGAACTGCATCGTGATGCAGGTACCTTCGCCCACCTTGGACTGAATATCAAACTTATCAGAGCACTTTACCATATTCGGCAGGCCCATGCCGGCGCCAAAGCCCATCTGACGCACATAATCAGGCGCAGTAGACCAGCCCTCCTGCAAGGCCTTATTGATATCAGGGATGCCGGGGCCGTGGTCAGTTACCGTAATTACGGTAGCATCGGGGAAAACCTCGGCCGCTACATTACCGCCGCCAGCGTGAATAATAACATTCATTTCTGCTTCATAGGTACCAATGGCAATACGGCGCACAATATCTGCCGGAATGCCCAGGCGTTGCAGCATCTTTTTTATTTTAGAAGAGGCTTCGCCTGCGCGTTCAAAATCGCCGCCCACGCAGTCAAAGGCCAATTTTACGGATTTACTGTCTGTCATTTGCATTACTCCTTTTTGCTGCAGCCACGGATACCTGCTCCGTAAAGAATGCCGCAGGCTTCAAATAAGGTATAATCGGTAGCCAGAACCGGCAGATTATTTTCCGCCGCTGCTGCCACAATATCAGCATCAGGCACCTTTCCACGCACAAATACCAGCGCGCTCAGCTCCGTCATATCGGCGGTGCGCACTACCTGCATATTAGTCAGTCCCGTGCACAGCAAGGTGTTGCGTTTGGTAAAGGCCAGAACATCGCTCATCATATCACTGCCGCAGCAGGACTCAATTTGGCGGTGCATCAGCTCACTGCCTGTCAGAACCCTGGCCTGCAGCAGCTTTTGTACATTATACAAATCCATACACATAGCCCCTTCCTCCATTTATTACAGCTATATCTAAGCAAAATATCTGTTTTTTGCCAGACTTGATTACATTTATTGTACACTTTAATACGCAAGATTTGACATACTCACCACGCCTAAAGGCGGGGGATTCTGGGATGATAGCGAGCTTTGCCTACTAGATGCAGGTCTTACGAGCTCTCTCCACAATGGTTGATGCCCCAACCATATAGATCTATTTATCCGAGGGCGATTCTTTCGCCTTCGGTCTTTATGTTTATGGCTGCATTCGTATCTCGATTATGCTTTGTATTACAGCTAGGGCAAATCCAACTGCGGATTTTCAAGTCTTTCGTTTCTTTGTTTCGATAGCCACAATGACTGCACAGCTGGCTAGATGGATAGAATTTATCTACTTCTACGACTTTTGCACCTGTTCTGCTTGCTAAATACTTTAACTTTTGTACAAAGTCTGCAAAACCCAGGTCGGAGATTTTTCTTCCGAAACGCTTTTGCATAGCCTTTAGATTTAGATTTTCCAATGCTACAAGTGCATATTGTCCAACAATTCGTTGTGCCATTTTCCAGTGGAAATCACTACGCTGATTTGCAACTCGTTTATGTAGTCTAGCAAGCTCTAACCTAGCTTTTCTACGATTATTTGAGCCTTTTTTCTTCCTGGATAGGTTACGATTAGCTTTAGCAATCGACGTTGCATTTGCCTTGAAAAAAAGTGGAGATACAATATCTTTTTTGTCTGACGCATATAGAAATGTTTTTAGTCCGAAGTCGTAGCCGACGCTTTTACCTGTTCTTGCCAATACTTCGTTCTCATTTATATCGCATACGAAATAAATGTAGATATCTCCTAATGTGTCCCGTTTAATTGTGACTGTTTTCACTGTACCTTCTATTTCACGAGACTTGAAATAGCGATACTTCTGCTTTGCTATCTCAATGATATTGCCACTACGGAGCTTCCAACCTGCCTGTTTCAACGTGTAGGACTTATATTTCTTTATTTTCTTAAATGATGGCGGAGCTGTGCGGATATTGTGTTTCAAATTTCTAAAAAACAATTTGTATGCCCTGTCTATGCGGTCGGTTATATCCTGTACCGCTTGTGAGCCTATATCTTTGATATAGCTGAATTTATATAGCTTATTGAGCTTCGTCAGGTGCTTTTGCAGCTGATATTTATTGAGCGATTTCCCGTATAGAGAATAGTATCTCTTATGAAGTGCAATACAATGATTATAGATAAGCCCTGCTGCACTAATTTGTTTATGGAGTTTTTTATTTCTTTTCGCTCTATACAACTTAAAGCAATAGGTTTTCATCTCTTGCACCTCCCTACTTCATTTTCTGATTCTCTATATACTGCTTAATAACAGATTTAAGATTTTTATCTGTATTTAGGACACTAAACCATATTATATTTATACGAGTACACTATGTTATTATTGAATTTGCAGGTTGTTTTTGCCATATTTAAAGTATAGCAGAAAGATGGTAGATTGCAAGTATCTATAAATTAAAATGTCTAGCTCTCAACACTTGCGTAAAGGTCGCTAGATACGCCTTATATCCCCATACCTAAAAGCAGAGGCTTTACGGCGTTTTTGGTAAAAAAGCAGACCGGCCCCCACGGACCAGCCTGCAAATTTCATTATAAAAGCTTTATTCTGCAATACCTGCCAGCGCCTGCTGCAAATCAGCCAGCAAATCTGCCTTATCCTCCAAGCCGCAGGACAGGCGCACAAGGCCTGCCGGAATGCCCGCTTCCGCTAGCTGCTCATCCGTCATCTGGCGATGCGTCGTAGTTGCCGGATTCAGGCAGCAGGTGCGTGCGTCGGCAACATGCGTTTCGATTGCCGCCAGCTGCAAGCGTTTCATAAAGGCTTCCGCCGCCTTGCGTCCACCCTTCAGGTTGAAGGATACAACGCCACAGCCACCGTTGCCCAGATATTTTTGCGCCAAGTCATAGTATTTATTGGACTTCAGTCCAGGGTAGTTGACATATTCCACCTGCGGCTGCTGCTCTAAAAATTCCGCTATAGCCTGAGCATTTTCTATATGACGCGGCATGCGCACATGCAGCGATTCCAGACCAAGATTCAGGATGAACGCACTTTGCGGCGACTGCATCGCGCCAAAGTCACGCATCAGCTGCGCCGTTGCTTTGGTAATAAACGCGCCCTCCTTGCCAAACTTTTCGGCATAGGTAATACCGTGATATGATTCATCGGGTGCACACAGGCCGGGGAATTTGTCGGCATGCGCCAGCCAGTCGAACTTGCCGCCGTCGATAATCGCACCGCCCAGGCAGGCAGCATGGCCATCCATATACTTCGTCGTGGAATGCGTTACGATGTCTGCACCCCATTCAATAGGACGACAGTTAATCGGCGTGGGGAAGGTGTTATCCACGATTAAAGGCACTCCATGACGATGGGCAGCGTTGGCAAATTTTTCAATATCCAGCACCGTCAGTGCGGGGTTGGCAATAATTTCGCCAAAGACTGCCTTGGTGTTCTCCTGAAAGGCAGCGTCCAGCTCCTCGTCCGTGGCATCGGGAGAAACAAAGGTTGCTGTTACACCCATCTTCGCCAGCGTTACGTCAATCAGATTATAGCTGCCGCCGTAAATGGAAGAGGAAGCAACAATGTGGCTGCCTGCCTCGCAGATGTTAAACAGGGCAAAGAAGTTTGCCGCCTGTCCAGAGGAAGTTAGCATCGCCGCAGCGCCACCCTCCAGCTCAGCAATTTTTGCTGCTACGAAATCGCAGGTAGGGTTTTGCAGGCGGGAGTAAAAATAGCCGGTAGCCTCCAGGTCGAACAGCTTGCCCATCGCCTCGCTTGTATCGTATTTAAAGGTTGTGGATTGGATGATTGGAATCTGGCGCGGTTCGCCGTTGCCGGGTTTATAACCACCTACTAAGCATTTTGTATTAAGTTTGAAATCACTCATTTGCTATCTCTCCTTTAATTGTTCTCATCATCATATTATTGGTTAGCAGGAATTGCGGCACCCATGCGCTGCAGCTGCAAAAGAATTTTGTTATAATCACCCAAAGCCTTATCCAGCTTATTACCGCTCGCCGGTGCCAGCTCGTGCAAATCATAGGGCGTATCCTGGTAAACAATGTTCAGCCAGTTCATATAGAACAGATGCGCGTAGCTGCGCCATTTAAACACCGGTTCTTGCGTTGTATCGCCATCGGGGAAGTAGAATTCCGGCAAATCAATCGGCAAATTCTTTTTCTTATCGCGGAAATATTCATTAGCCAGGGTATAGCGATCATATTCGAAATGGCCTAAGACGAAGATACGACGCAAATCCTTGGTAGCGCAGATGTTGATGCCGTGTTCTACTGAACGTGACAGAACCTGCAGTGCTTTGCAGGCATCAATCGCATCATCGTCCACCGCAGTATGACGGGACTGCGGAATGAAATATCTGTCGTCAAAGCCACGCAACAACGGATGATTTTTCACCGTCAGGCCGTAGGGGAAGATGCCAAACATTTTCGCCGGCAAAATCGTTTTGTTTACGCCGTAATAGTGGTACAAGGCAGCCTGCGCGCCCCAACAAAGTGTCATCGTGGAATAACAGTGATATTCGGCCCAATCAAGATAAGCTTCTATTTCCTTCCAGTAATCAACCGCCTCAAAGGGAATGGTTTCTACCGGTGCGCCCGTCATCAAAAAGGCATCGTAATAACGGTCCTTGATATCATCAAACTCCAGATACGCACGGTCAAGATACGAATTATCGGTGTGAGTGGTTTCGCGGCTCACGGTACGACAGAAGTCAACTTCTATCTGCAGCGGGGAATTACCCAAAAGGCGTAGTAGCTGAATCTCCGTCGGCTTCTTCAGCGGCATCAGGTTCAGCACGCACACCTTCAGCGGACGAATACGCTGCGTCGTCGCGCGCTGTTCTGTCATGGTAAAAATTCCTTCCTCCTGCAGTTGGCAGATCGCGGATAAATGGTCGTTGATTTTAATCGGCATTATTTGTTCCTCCTACATTTCCTAACTTTAATTATCAAACTTGCTACAGGAGGATGAGCAATAAAAAAGCTTCCGTTCCTGTAAAAATACAGGGACGAAAGCGTTGCTTCGTGATACCACCCTAATTCATCCATATGTCACCACATGGACCTCATCAAGTACGCAGGGATTGTTTACCCTTTAATACTCCAGCACTGTAACGGGTGCACCCGGACGACCTAAATGCCAGCATCTCAGTCCATCGGCTCCAAGACCATCTTCAATGTCACCACCTGCTCCTTCTTGCACCATTATGAAGGCTCTCTTTGCCAGGCTCGTACATTTACTCTTCTCTTCATCGCCCATTATTAAGTTATGTGCATGATAATACAGTAATTCTTTGTAACTGTCAACAAAAAGTTGCAGTTTTCTCGTAGAAAAAGAAGATAGAGTAGATTTTGTAAAGTAGGTTACAGAAATTTGCAGGAAAATGTTGGTAGTAGCCAAAAGCACCGACATCTACAGTAGCAATTGTATCGCTGATTTATTTTCGTTATTTTCAGAATCTTCACTTGACTTTCTTCTCCTTTTTATTTATACTTATCTTAGCTTCACATTCACAACAAAATAAGCAGAGCCTACCGGCTCATGTCGGTAGTATTTAGCAGTACCTACGGTATCCGAAACTTCCGGATGCTATGTGTACTGCTTTTTTGTTCAGCACCTTATGTTGTATTTTGCTGGAGCAAATATTATAATTAAAGGAGAGAAAACAGTATGCCGGCTATTTCAATGTTTTATGGTATTATTATTAAGATGTACAACAACGGTGAACACAATCCGCCTCATTTCCATGCATCATATCAGGGATATTATGCTACATTCAATCTTGATGGTGAGCTAATTGAAGGAGATATGCCAAAAAGACAGATTAAATTTATAGCAGCCTGGACAGAAATTCACAAAGATGAGCTAATAGCCAATTGGGAACTGGCTATTAACGAAGAACCATTATATAAAATTGAACCATTGCGTTAAAAGGAGTGACCACAATTATGAAAACGCCAGTATGGGTAGTTACCAACGTACAACCGCAAAAGGATTATACGCTGATTTTAACCTTTGCCAGCGGCGAAAAAAAGCTTTTTGATGCTCGCCCACTTCTTGCCAAAGCAATCTACAAACCATTGAACAATCTCAGTTTTTTCCTGACAGCTAAGGCTGATTGTGGTTCCGTAGCTTGGAGCGATGAAATTGATATTGCACCGGAATATTTATACGAGTGCAGCTTTCCTTTGCAGGTTATTTAAGCTGTTACTTAAATTTGCTAATGTAAGAGATGAGTTAAACGCAAATTGGATTTTGTTATCTGCCTGTGACGGCTATTTTAAAATTGAACCATTACGTTAACAATTATTAGAGGTGAAAATTATGCTTAGACCAACCGCTATCAGCGTAACTGTACAAAAGGATTATACTCTAAAGGTTATTTTCAATAATGGTGAAACTAAAATATTCGACGTAAAGCCTTATATCAAAGGTTCGTGGTATAGCAGGCTCAAGGATTTTTCTTATTTTTCTTTAGCAAAGGCAGACGGATTTACTGTCATCTGGCCTGAAGGTCAGGATATTTGTCCTGACGAGCTTTATTACAATAGCGTGCCAGTATAGTTTCAGCCAACGCAGTAAAAAGTAACCATACCTACCATACCATCCAAAGAAGGGACTCGCAACTATGGATAATTTCAGCAAGCAAATTTATGAGGCTGGCATTAATGACGGAAGAGCTGAAGGCGAGGCTGAAAGCATCAAAAATCTTATGTCTACACTGAATGTCTCCATCGACCAAGCCATGGATATTTTAAAAACTCCGCCCGAAGAGCACCAGTACTTCAAGGACCTGTTAGCTAAGGAGCTGTAGGCTTCGTCTATCCCCAAATTAAACCTGTCCCAAAATGACAATACCCATTTTCTGATGCCAGAAAATGCACCAGTTGGATGTCGTTTATATTTTAAGCAATAAAGATTTTGACCAGGACCGCAAAAGCGGTCCTGATTTTTTTATACGGCAGAGTTGACGCTTACTCCAAAATTACATATAGCCTCTGAAGTGAGCATACCATACGCACAACTTCTTCCTTTTTGCCAGAAGCATCTTCACCCAAAACTTATTTCTTAAACCGATAATTTCAGATTTAGTCAATCGTTCCTTAAGATAATCACAAATTTCTTGCTCCTGCAGTAATGAAAGCTCATTATCAGCATACTGCCTAAACAAGCACTTCATTGTTTCCTTAACCATTATTTTATCCAGTGCTTTTAAACAATCAACATTACGCTCTACAGCTAACCGCCTGTTTTTCATGCGCCCTAGAAAAAGATCGTACAAATTTTTAACAGTTTTTTGCGCAGTAATAGAATTTACATTTTGGCGATTGTAATAATAAAGCTTATCCGGTATACATTCGATTCTCTTTGCATTAAGGCAAATAGCAGGAATTGTCAGTAAATCCTCGTAAACCATCCCTATTGGAAATCTTATATCCCCAAATAAATCTTTTTTATAACATTTATTCCAAACATACGAAGGCCATACATCTGCTAAAATATTTTGCTTGATTACTTCTGTGCTTTCGGCTGTAAACACCTTGTTTTTCTCATAATCCTTGTAAACCTCTATAAGTCCACAAATAACCATATCTGCACCAGTATCAGCTATTTTCAAGGCAAATTTTTCCAAATAATCATCAGCAATGTAATCATCAGAATCAATAAAGATAATATAATCGCCCTCTGCAATATCAAGTCCCGCATTTCTAGCTGCACTGATGCCCATGTTTTTCTGGTGAATAACCTTAAAGCGTTGATCCAGCTTTACATATTTATCAATAATAATATTACTATTATCTGGCGAGCCATCATCTATGATAATACATTCAAAATCTTTGAATGTCTGCCTCAACATTGATTCCAAACATTTGTCGAGATATTTTTCAACATTATATACCGGAACAATAATAGAAAACAAATCCTTTTCTCCTCTCATATGTGATTTCAGCAATAAAGCAAATTATGAGCAAGCTATATTTTTTCAAACTTTGATGGTTGCGGAAACAGCGACTCCATAAACTGCTTGACTTTCGTCTTTTCTTCCAACGTAGTATCAGCACTTGAATTTATACAGAAAAATTTTGGCTTATATTTATTAATTCTTTTATGTAGTTTTGATGAATTATCCGTATCACATAGGCTTTCCCACTCAACCTTTTTTAAAAAGTGAAGATGCAAACGCCATGGTTTTGGGTTGGTAACAATTTTCAATTCTGCGTTACCGGAATACACCATATCTAAACTAAATAATATTCTCTGTATGTCATCAGGTTTTCTGAACCTATTCTGAAAACATTTGCTTAAGCGATTTTGAAATTTATCAAGTGTAACAAGAAACAGTGACTTCCGATAAGCATCTATATTATGATGCAATTCATATGATTCCTTCTTACCATATGTATTTTCTAACAGCTCCAAGGAATTGAGTACCGTACCATAATAAGTATATTTCGTTCCACGATAAGCCATAAGTTTTTTGCGGCGAATTGCTTTCACTCTTACAATAGGCTTATCACCAGCAAAAAAATCTTCCTGATATACTTTTTTCCCAAAAAACATATCGTCATTACCGTAAAGAAACTTTTCCGAAAGCTTGGGGATAAACGGCAAAAAGTATTCTATTACAGCAGAATTAAAGCAGGGTATGCTTTCCTGTGGCATTATCTCCGAATGGTCTATAACAGTAACCTTTTCATATTTCGTATTCAGCCATTTAGGTACCTGCCTATCGGTCACTATGTATACATGATTAATCCACGGTGCATACATTTCCAAAGAACGCAGCGAATATTTAAGCTCTTTGTTGTCAAAAAAACGTATATCGCCAACAGCTTCATTATTTTCCTGCTCACTGTTATCTTCAATCTTTAAGTATTGCTGCTTACGTTTTTTAAATGCAGAATCATTACCGTCGCACCACAAGTACACCATATCTATTTTATTATCTTGTTTAATCATATTAATCATCTCTTTCTAACTAATCACTAATATATATTAAGAGAATTAGATATTTTGCAGCCTAATTGTTACGCTGCACATAGATACAATCAAACGATTACTATATGCTTTTTTCAAACCTAGATGGTTGCGGAAACAGCGACTCCATAAACTGCTTAGTTTTCATTTTTTCTTCCATCGTGGCATCAGCACCTGAATTTATGCAGAAAAGTTTTGGCTTATACTTAACTATTCGCGGGTATATCTTAGGAGCATTGTCTGCATCGCAATAGCTTTCCCAATTAACCTTTTTCAAAAAGTCAAGACGCAAACGCCATGGTTTAGGATCAGAAACAATTTTCAATTCTGCCTTTCCCGTATATACCATGTTTAAGTTAAACAATATTCTCTGAATATCATTAAATTTTCTAAACCTATTCTTAACACATTTATTTAAGCTATCCTTAAATTTTTCAAGTGTAGAAAGAAACATCGACTTACTATAAGCATCTATATTATGGTGCAACTCATAAGGTAAGCTCTTGCCATAAGCTTTCGCCAATATTTCCAACGAATTCAGTACAGTTCCATAATAAGTATACTTTTTTTCAGGATTATATGAAAGCTTCTTCCGACGACTTTTTTTTACGCGTACAATCGGTTTATCTCCCACAAAAAAATCTTCTGGTTTCGTCTCATTGCCAAAAAATGTATCGTCATTACCATAAAGGAACTTTTCCGAAAGATTTGGGATAAACGGCAAAAAGTATTCTATTACGGTGGAATTAAAACATGGTATGCATTCCTGTGGCATTATCTCCGAATGGTCTACAACAGTAACCTTTTCATATTCCACATTCAACCAATATGGTACCTGCCTATCCGTAACTATATAGACATGATTAATCCACGATGCATACATTTCTAATGAACGCAATGAATACTTAAGCTCTTCGTTGTCATAAAAGCGCACATCGCCAACAGCTTCAATATTTTCCTGCTCGCTACTATCTTCAAGCTTTAAGTATTGCTGCTTGCGTTCTTTAAAGTCAGCGTCATTGCCATCGCACCATAAATATACCATATCTATTTTATTATCTTGTTTAATCATATTAATCATCCACCATTAATTAAGCATTAATGAATGCATACTATATTAAGGCATGGATATATTTAAAATAATATAGATTCAAAATACTACGCTATATATTAGTCTACACCGCATACCGATATAATAACGAAAACTATTGGCACATTTATTTTCTCACCGCAATATTTTTTTGCATTTTTTGCTGAATAAAGATATTTTTGCAGAAATTATATGGATAATATTAAAATCTCCACTAAATTTAAGCCAAATCTTATATTTAGAATTCAATTTACAGTAGCTATCTTTGTCAGATTTGTATTTTATTAACTCCGGAATGATTTTCTCCTTATACATCTTTTTTTCACTATCTGTCCCACAAGCATAAACAGCAGTCATACAAGATAATAAAGCCTTTACATATAAACTTTTACATTCTTTGATACAAGGAATATTTTTCGCTACACTATATTCAAATGCCTCTTTACGCGCCAAAACATAATCCCATCTTGCTTTAGGAGTAAAGGATGTTTGTGTAATAGAGTTGCCATTATAATAATAATTATAAAAAACCTTGTTTATATATCCTACCTTTTCTGCATTAGCTAAAAACAAATACGAAGCAACAGAGTCCTCAAAAACACGTCCCACAGGAAATCGAACATCTCCTATAGCTTTTTTAGTATACACTTTATTCCAAACTGCAGCACCATCATTTGCTAAACAGTCTATTAAAGCTTCTCTGCCACTAACAATATGAATACTTCCATCTCCATATGCTTCTTTTATCTTTTTCCTAGGCTTTATTCTCTGTACCCCACAAGTAACAATATCCAGATTATTATCTTCCATCACTTGTATCATAGTGGAATACATATATGGCAAAATACTGTCATCGCTATCTATAAAACTAATATACTCTCCTTTTGCAACATCTATTCCTGCATTTCTAGCAGAACTAACGCCTCCATTTGGTTTATGTATTACTCGTATACGCGTATCTTTCTTTGCATATTCATCACAAATTTTTCCACAATTATCAGGGGACCCATCGTCAACCAAAATTACTTCCATATTAGGATAATCTTGTGCAAGAATGCTATCTATACCTCGTCTTAAATATGCTTCGACTTTATAAATAGGTACAATAACAGAAATCAATTTATATTTTTTCTTACATTCATTCATGATATTCTCCTAAAATATTCTTTGTTTTTTAACTTTGCTCAAAAAATTCTTAATCAAATTCTCATGGCTATAAGCCTCATTAGCTTCTATCAACCCTTGCTTATACTGCCCATGCTTCTCCGGATAACTGTTAACAAAAGTTTCCAACTGCTTAGTAAATGCATCAACGCTATCCAGGGCGACAGCCTCACCAACATTATATGCCTGCAAAACCTCCGGATTCATTTCCGGTGACTGCAAAATTGGCTTATAAAAACCAATAGCAGTAAACAACATCGCACTCCAATGATAGCGATAACGCTCTGCAGCATAAGGCGCTATTATAACATCAACCCCAAGCAACGCCTTTTGCCACTCTTCACCAATCAGATTTTTATGCCAAAATTCAATACCAGGAACATCCCTGTATTCACTGATAATCTTTTCAAACTCTTCGCTGTCCTCTGTACGTGCCGTCGCTCCCTGCATAATCAGCTTTACAGGAACAGTAAACTTAGCACGCTTAAATGCATCTAAAAAGAAGCGTACATTCTTTTCACGACGATATTGACCAAAAAAACCCAAGGTCAACGGCTCCGTATACGTCAAATTTTTATCTACAGGCAAATCCTGCGGCTTAAACACAGGTGGAACAATCAAATCTACATTTTTCAAGCCATCATTTGCAAAATCATTACGCAAGGTAATAACCTTCAGATGAATATTAGGATAGCGTTCACAACGCTTTGCCTGTTTCACAAAATTAGCTTTTTCCTGAGGGTTAATACCATGGAAAATAATATATACAGGTATCTTGCTGTTCTTTAAGTCAGTATCTAAAATTGCGCGCAAATATCTGTAGGTTGCTGTAGGAATAATGATAGCATCATAATTATTTTCGCTGCTTTTTTTATAAGCAGAATTAAACCACTTTCTGCGCCTACTTTCACGCTTTACAGATAACCACAGCTTTTGAAACTTATTGGCACCTGCATAAGTTACAACCTCTCCACCTTCAAGGTAATTAACCTTAGCATTATATTTAATTTTAAAAGGGAAATTCTCTGGAACCAGCATCACCGGTTCATGCCCTTGGTTATTCAGCTCATCAACCAAGATACGATCAAACTCAACCTCATGACCTGCTGGCATAATGATACTTTCTAAAATCGCTATTTTCATTTTATCACATCCTACAGCTTGCCATTGCTCTTATATAAGTAGTACAATTTCACGTATTTTGTCATAGTATAAAAATAATGATCTACAGACAAAATCCAACCAAGGCGGCCATCTTTAAAACCGCCATTTAAAAAGTATACCTTTATAAATGCCCATAACGGACGACAAACTATATCCCTAAAAAAACTTACTCCCTTACCAGCCTTTTTATATTTTTCAGCAGCAAGAGTAGTATAATTATTGAATTTATTAAAATACTGCTGCCAATTATCATACGTATAATGGTACATATGGCCTTGCATTTTTTTATTAGGATAGGGAGTTATAATTGCCGGATGCACATATCCCTCAACATAAGAGTCCTTAGCAGGCATTACACGGCATACATAGTCAGGACGCAAAACACCATGTTCTGCTTTATCATAATGGAATTTATTAATACGTTTTATCCAATAGGCAACCTGCTCATTTTTCACAACAGCTGCTTCAATCTCTTTTGATAACTCCGGTGTGCAACGTTCATCTGCATCTATAAAAAATATCCAGGGAAACTTTGCTTGCTGAATTGCAAAAGTCTGCTGCCCTCCCCAATCGCCATTCATGCTACGATGAATAACACGAGCGCCCAGACTTTCAGCAATCTCTTGTGTTTTATCTGTACTGCCATCATCTATAACCAAAATATCCTCGGCAAAGCTGCAGCTGGTAATGCAATCCCCAATATTCTTTTCTTCATTTTTTGCTAAAATCAAAACGCTTATCTTGGCCATTTAGGTCACCTTTCCTTATATACTATTTTAGATTTTTATCGCTATCCTTATCAGATGAAAAATGCTTGCCTAAGTAATAATTTTTCATTTTAATAATATTCACTAATTACTGTCAGAATGCTTCATCATGAGTCATTCTTGTGTTAATTATCAATAAGTCTCTCTATTAACGAACATTAATATCTCAAAATATTCGTATTTGTAATTTTATACAAACTAATAAGTGTTTTAATGACTTTTTTATTGAAAGCTCTTTTTAATTATACCATATCTGCTATCATGTGTGTTAACAAAAAGGCCATAGACCGCAATAAATTACGGCTATGGCCTTCCTTTTTACTTTACCGCATCATCCTTCAGCACACGCCAAGCACCCACTCCGCGCACACTGTTGATATAATCCGTTATTTTTTTATCAGCACTGCTATCTTGCGTATAAATCTTGCCATCTGCAGCGTAAAGCCTGTGATTAAACACTACATCTTGATTGTCAAACATATTTGATTGCAATGCAGCATAAGTAAAGCCAACGGGTCCAATAATCTCTGCTAAAGTTCCTGCCAACTGCATATGGTCCCCAACAGATTTATCATTAAACCATGCTTGCTGCACACCGGCACCATAAAAAATACACGGTATAGACGACAAAGTGCGAGTATCCTGTTCCTTAGCAAAGCTGAAGCGCTCCGAGTGGTCACCGGTAATCACAAAAAGCGTATCACTATACATGCTTTGCGCCTGCTTTACAAAATCACCCATCGTTTTATCCGCATACCAGATATGACCAAGCTCGGTAAGCGTTTTTTCATCATTGGCGATATCTGCAGGCAGCTTGCTCTTAACCTTTGCTCTTGGGAAGCCCATACCATCCACATCAATGCTGTAAGGAGGATGATTACTTGTTGTTAATACCACATGGAAAACCTTTTCCTGCTCTTTTTCCTTACTCATATAAGCTTCAATCTGCTTAAACAAAACAGCATCCGAACAGCCCCAGGCATTACCGCTATTATCACTGAACTCATCTGCACAATGGAATTCATCAAAGCTTTGCGCTTTAGTAAATTTGCCGATATTTTGCCATCCGGAAAAACCACCATACCAAAAAACAGTCTTATAACCAAGCTGCTTCATAATATAGCCAATACCGGTAGCATACTTGCCATTAAAGCTGTTTGCCTGATAGTTTTCATATAAACCCATATCAGGAATACCGCTTACCAAACCATTAACAGCAGAAATTGTTCCGCTGCCATGAGGCAGCATAGTAGCAACGTGAGCAGCATCAGTGGAATTTTGCAGGGCCAGCATATTATCAACTAATCCCAAATCCTTGTACTTAGGTAAAAATGGCCAATTACCAAAGCTCTCGCCAACTATAAGCACAATGTTACGAGGCTGCTTAGCCAGCTTAGGCTGTTTAACTGTATGTATAAAAGCCTTATCTATGCTATCCGCAGCTGTGTTGCCACCGCTTGCAGCAATTTTTTCACGCAGCTGCGCAACTGTAATATTAATATTTGTCACCTTATCAATTTTACGCTTCATATCGCGTACACGGTATAAAGCCTGGCCATCATCCAAAATTGCTTCGTTCAAAAGATTAGATTTTAAGCGTGCGGCACTTTCCCAATTGATAGAATGAGCATAGTTAAAAGCACCACCATAACGCACAAATACACATAAAACTGCCAGTACAGGCGATGTCAATGCAATTACCAGTTTTTTATGCTGTACGACTTCAAAGGATTTGCCAGGCAAATTGCGTAACCATATACGCAATCCATAAGCCAAAGCAATGCCCAAAACCAGAGCCAACGGAAAACGCCACAATAACTGGTACTCTTTAACCGCAGTCACCAAGATTGCATAAATATCATCATGCGCACCATTTATCAGCATCATATTAAAGGCTGCATTAAAAATCTTGTAATACGGTATGCGCGTCATAAAGCAAACCGCAAAGAAAACTAAGGCCATAGCATGCCAGCCAAAACGCAGCTTATCTGCCGGCCAATTTTTTAAAATAAGCTTCGGCAGTGTTGCAAACACAAAGCCAATCAAAGCTATCATGCCCGCAGTCTTTAAGCTTAAGCGCAGTCCTAACAGCAAAGCCATCGGAATGTCGCTATAATCTCCATTAAGCTGTCCGCTATAAATAGCAATAAACGCTATACGAAATACCGTAAAAACCAGGCACCAATAAATAAATGCCTTGAGATCCTGTTGCAGGTTCTCAAAAAATCTTGCGTAAGAATTCATTTTGAAGTTCTCCTTTAATATCTAACAATCCAAGAACCATATTTTTTCGAACCACTTCGTTCTAAACGTCCCATGTCAGAAAGCTTTTTTATTGTTCGCTGAACAGTCGCTCTACTTAAACCTGTAGTTTCTGTAACACCTTTTTGTGTTAACGCAGGATTTTGCGTAAAAAGAGACAGCAACAACTTTTCATTATCACTTAAAGCCTCATTCAATGCTTCACTTAAAGCCTCATTTTCTGATGCTTTAAAATTTAGGTTTGGCAGGGTTACTGTAAACTCAACATTATTAGACCTAAAAAGTGGATTTTGCATATTTTACCAACTAATTACCATTTATACACCAAACATATTTTTCCGTTTCGATATGCAAACCACACCATTTTTCACACTTCTACACACAAAACGCAGCATAAAGCGGTACAGACTTAATATTATTCTCAAAGCCAAAATTGCGCATTGAAAGACGTATACTCTGCTTAATCCCATATCGCTTCACAAACGAATCCAGGCTTTTGGATTTTACATGAATATTCGCCTTACACTCTATAGGCACAACCTCTCCGTTTTGCACAATAACAAAGTCAACCTCTGCAGTTGCTGTGCTGGTCCAATAATTCAGCTTATACCCGTTCGCCTTTAACTGGATTGCCACATAGTTTTCTGTTAAAGCACCCATATATTGTCGAGCTGCCACCAGGCTTTGCTTCGTCAGCTGCAGACGACTGTTAAAAAGTCCGGTATCACTAAAGTACAACTTAAACGAGCTTAAATCCTCATAAGCAGCCAAAGGCATTAACCCCTGCTCACACTTAGTACATTTTAAGACTATGCCAGACTGAATCAGCCAATCAATAGATGCTCCATAAAGTGAAGAGCGCGCACCGGTGCGAATAAGCTTGTATTGAAACTTATTGTTTTCCCTAGCAAGCTGCACTGGTAAGGAATCATAGGCTTCTGCAATCTTCACGCTATCTCCCTTACCTGCATATTTTGCCATATCCGCTACATAGGAATTATAAATCAGACGCTTCAGCTCATCTGCATCGCCATCATTTAAAGCAGCAGCTACAACAGCAGGCATACCACCGGTAAGCAAATAATCCTCATATAAGTTCAAGGCTTCCTTGTGCAAGGTATCCGGTAAAGGCTTATTAGTAGCATAACATTGGCGAATCAAATCTACCAGCATCTCCTTATCCCTTGCCCAAAGATATTCCTCTAAATCCAACGGATACAAATTTTCCAACTGCACCTTGCCTACAGGGAACGAATATTGCTGACGATTAATGGCTACGCCAAGCAAGCTGCCTGCCGCAACTACACAATATTCCGGAGCCTGCTCCGCAAAATACTTTAGTGAAGTCAAGGCATGCTCGCAGCTTTGTATTTCATCAAAAATAATCAGCGTCTTCTGGGGAAAAATTTTAACACCGTACTGTTCTTCGATAACCTTGATAATATAGGCAGGCGTCAGCTTCACTTCCAAATATCCGGCTAATGCTTTATCCTCTTCAAAATTAACATACACCATATTTTCAAAGCAGCTTCGGCCAAATTCCCGAAGAATATATGTTTTACCTACCTGCCTTGCTCCATACAACAGCAAAGGCAATCTATTTTTATCATTCTGCCATTTTTTTAGGCGCTCCATTATCTTGCGGCGCATCACTTCACCCTCTTTCTCTATATTTCTTTATCCTTCTATATTCATCATTCTAGACCAGAAGCTCCCATTCGTCAAGAAAAATGTAATTTATTCCATTTTTTCCTACGAAAAAATGGAATAAATTACATTTTTTCTAATGAATATCGTGCGCGTACATTATTCTATTCCGCAGCTACATTTTGAATACAAAATAAGAAAATCGGAAAATTGACTGCAATCGTCAAACATGGAGATTTTCCTTAAGAAATCAGTTTAATCCCTACTGAATTCACTATTTTGCTATATCCAATGCCAATTGCACTAAAAATCCCCCTGACAAATCAACGCCAAGGGGATAAAACTATATAAACTTTTATTATTTTAGATACGGAAGCAGTTTTTCTATTAGGCGATATACCTCTGTTCCGGGCGTGGATTGAGAAGCCTTCTTGCCTTTGTTAATATTAGCAAGTTTCTTGGCATTACTAATAGCCTGCTCCATATAAGGTTCCAAAAGCTGGTACATATCAGACCTGTTTTTCTTATATTCACTTGTGTTTAATTTAGCCAGGCATGAACTGAGCTTTGCCCAATATTCCTGACGATGTAAATCAGAGTGAATAAATGAGAAATGCAGCAGGAACCATAGTTCAATGCATTGATTTGACCAAAGCGCGTGATAAGTAGTTTCTTCGTTACTATAAGTATGGCAAAGGTCGACAACCTTATCAATATTTTGCGCAGGAAAATCGTCAGTATCATAGACAATCCATACGTGCTTATAGATATTGGAGCTTTTGGCAACTTTTTGCTTTACTTTCTGTAAAAGATTGAGAGTATTATCACCTACACCAATGATATCTAACTGCACTCTGCCACGATATTTGCTGTTGATAGTGTTTTTGACACCTTGGAAGTAAGCTGGCTCTGTACTTATACCTTCGGTAGTTATAAGATGATACTCAGGCTGAATTTTCTTTGGCGTATCACGTCTAGGTTTAAGCCAAGATTTCTTCAAATCTCCTTTTTTCGGCGGTTTTAAGCTCATCGCCATTCACCATCCTTCAGCATATTCTGCAAGTATGGGTCTGCACCGTAACGTCCCTCAAGATATTGCTTGTCATAAGCGGCAGTATTGTTGATACGCTCGTTATTTTCCCTGCGAATCTCATATAGAGAGTATAGTTCACTGCTGTGATCATCTCCTTCAGCAGCAAACCAAATCTCGTCACGGCGGTAAACAGTGTTTTTCATAGTCGCTATATCATGAGAGGTGAAGATAAGTTGTGCTCCATGCGTATTTAGCTTAGGATTTTTAAACAACGCTATGATGTAACGCAGCAACTTCGGATGAAGCTTGGCATCTAATTCGTCAATAACTGCTAGCCGGCCTTCTGCTAAAGCAATCAGCAGTATCGGCAATGCTGCAATGAGCTTTTTAGTACCATCGGATTCATCTTTATAGGATAACTCGTAAGTTTTTCCATGCAGTGTTCTTTGCATGATAAGTTGCTTACTATCGTTGTCATAGCGATAGCCGTTGATATCAATACCCATATCATTTAAAGCACTGATAATTTGCTGGCGTATGGTTTTGTTATCAGACAGCATTATCTGTAATTCAGCTTCAGGATTAGCATAGCTGCGGATAATGCAGCTTTCAAACCATTTTTGGGCGTCATTGATAGCAGGTATATCATAGTTGATTGCCAAGAACGATAAGTAGGGCATTTTGGGATTTACGTCTCTATTGATAGATGCTTTATTTATACTGGAGCCTAAAGTAATAATTTTTCCTTCTCGGTCAAAAACATGGGCGGTACGTTTGCCGCCTATTTTTTTTCTGTCCAATACTTCGGCAATGATTTCATCATGCAGCATAGAAAGGTAATAGCGGTACTCATAGCCATTGGTACGGAAGTAAAGCAGGAATTCTGTAGGCTCACTAGAGGTTTTTTCATCAAACAAGAAAGGCGTGCAAGATACTTTTTGCTGTACTATAAGGTTAGTACGAGTTTTTTCCATATCATAAATTGGTTTTACCACGGTGGAGATAAGGCAGGTTAAAGCCTGCAGCATATTTGTTTTACCGCCACCATTAGGTCCATAGATAGCTGCTACGGATAGAAGGCTACTCGCTGGCTTACAGTCAATAATATTTTCAGCAAACTCCGGCAGATTAGCTGCTTGCATATCGAAGACAGTTTCATCTTTATAGGATTTGAAATTTTTAAATGAAAATTGACAGAGCATGAAATCAACCCCTTTCATGCTCATTGTAACATTAAAAACGCTAAAAATCAATTTTATAAGCCTGTATCAGAAAATATTTTATGGAAAACGGCTCATTAACTTGCAAAATTGCTTTTTTAATGTTACTGGAAGTGCGTTTAGGCGTTTTTTCACTAAAACTCTAAACAATTGGCATTGATTAATATTGTATCATTTTTCAACGAATATTGTATGCGCACATTATTCTATTCTGCAACTACATTTTGAATGTAAAATAAGGAGCAGCTTACGCCGCTCCCTATCTATTCTTCATCTTTCTTTATCCTGCGCTGCAGCAAAACAAGACGCAACGACAAAACAACAGCACTGCAAATTACGCCGATATCCAAGCTCTGCCAATAAGCAAAGGCCCCGTTATTGAACTTGTAATCCAAAAGCAGGCCCACCGGCAGGCAGATTGCCCAATAGGCCAGCATGCTGCACCAGAACGTAGCATTAACATCCTTATAGCCACGCAAAATGCCCTGAATCGGCGCCGCGATTGCGTCGCCACCCTGCCACAGCAATGCGTAGATAATAAACACCTTCACCAGCTCAATAACATACGGATTCGTTGTATAAATGAGTGCGATATACTCACGTGCCACCAGCTCCAGTGCCATATAAACTATAGCGATAAAAAGGCTCAGCTCCAGGCCCAGGGCAGTGTAATCACGCGCTCCCTGATAGTTTTTCGCACCGTATTCAACGCCTACCACAATCGTCAGCGCCAGCGAGAAGCTCATCGGGAACATATAAATGAGCGACGAAAAGTTAAGTGCCGCCTGATGCGCAGCAATCACCTCTGTGCCGAATTTGGCAATAAACAGCGCCACAACGCCAAAAATACTCGTTTCCATAAAAATGGCCACGCCCATAGGCACGCCAATGCGCAGATATTCTGCTACCAAATGCTTAACAGGACGCACAAAACCCAGCACATCGTACTGCCTGAACGGTTGCAGCTTCGTCACCACCACCGCGAACATCACTAAAAGCAGCCAAAAGGTAATGCCCGTTGCTACACCGGCACCAATGCCGCCCAAGCGCGGTAAGCCCAGCTTGCCGAAAATCAGCACATAGTTCAGGAAGGCGTTGACAGGCAGCGCCAACAGATAAATCTTCATCGAAAGCTTGGTATAACCCAATGTATCAACAAGACTGCGCAGTGGCGTGATGAGGAAGAACGGCAGCACGCCTATGCCCAAACCGGCCATATACCACAGCGCAATGTGATAAACCTCCGGCGCCAGGCCCATGCCCTGCAAAAACGGCGGCAAAAAGATAACGCCGCCGACAATTATCAGCACGGAAAAGGCTACAGCCAACAGCATGCCGTGACGTACTACCGTAGAGATTTTTTCTTTTTCGCCTGCACCCAACAGGTTGGCAATCAAAGGCATCGCCGCCAGCAAAATGCCTGCAAAGCAGGTCTGCACTGGCATCCAGATATTACCGCCAATCGCAGCGCCGGCCAAATCTGCATCACCTGCCTGACCGGACATACTGGCATCAAAAAAGTTCATGCCCATAATCGCAATCTGCGTACCGATAATCGGCAGCATAACGCTCAGCAGACGCTTAACCTTATCCTTATAATCCTTGTGTAAAATTTTTAGCATATCCTTACTCCCATTTTCCCTAATATAACAAAAGCCACACGGCTGCAAACACAGTCGTGTGGCGAAAAGATGACTCTTGAATCAGAAAAAATCCACAACAATTTTTCAGATTTAATTTTAACAATAAGCAGCCTGCTTGTCAAGCTCAGCCTTCTGCTTCTGCCAATTCGGAAAGATAAGCCCAACGATCAACCATCTCATCCAGCTTTTGCTGCACCGCCTCCTGCTGCTTCGTCAAATCTGCCAAGCGGGTAAAGTCGCTGCCGCATTGGTTGATTTCTGCGCCCAGCATTTTCAGCTCTGCCTCACTGCGCGCAATCTCCTGGTCCAGTCGCTCCAGCTCCAGGCGTTCGCCATAGGTCATTTTCTTCTTGGCAGGCTCTTCGGCAGGCTTCGCCGCAGCCACCGGCTTAGCCTTGACAGGCTGCGCCTGCTGCGCGCTTTCCTCCTGCAGAGCTTCCACATAATCGCTGTAGCCGCCGATATACGGCTTGATGCTGCCATCCTGCTCCAACGCAAAAATCTTTTGCGCAAAACGGTCGAGGAAGTAACGGTCATGGGAAACGGCGATAACCGCACCGGCGAAGCTATCCAGATAATCCTCCAAAACAGAAAGCGTCGGGATATCCAGGTCATTTGTCGGTTCGTCCAAAAGCAGCACGTTCGGTGCCGTCATCAGCACACGCAGCAGATACAGACGGCGTTTTTCACCGCCGCTGAGCTTGGACACCGGCACCCATTGCAGCTCCGGCGGAAAGAGGAAGCGCTCCAGCATCTGTGCTGCGCTGATGCGCTGACCATCGGCCGTTTCAATATAATTATTCGCTTCCTTGATATATTCCAGCACACGCATATTGCTGTCCGGGAACTCGCTGTGCTGCGCAAAATAACCAATCTTCACAGTCTGGCCTACGCGCATTTCGCCGCTCGTAGGCTGCAGCTTGCCGGCGATGATATCCATCAGCGTTGATTTGCCTGCGCCGTTAGGACCGACGATACCGATGCGGTCATTACGCAGCAGGATATAGCTGAAATCCTTGATATAATCCTTGCCGTCCCACACCATACCGATATCTTCCAGCTCGATAATAGTTTTACCAAGACGGCTGCTGACAGAAGACATCTCCAGATTTGCTTCCGTCTTCACATTCTTCACTTCCGCTTCAATCTGAGCAAAACGCTCCACGCGGTCCTTCTTTTTGGTACGACGTGCTTCCGCACCACGACTGATCCACGCCAGCTCGCGGCGATAGATGTTGCGCAGCTTTTGCGCAGCAGAGGCCTCCGCAATGCGGCGTTCCTCACGCTTTTGCAGGAAGAGGCTGTAGTTGCCGACATAAACATAGCCCTTGCCGCCATCTATCTCCAAGGTGCGGTTAACAACACGGTCAAAGAAATAACGGTCATGGGTTACCATCAGCAGAGCGCCCTTGCGCGCCAACAGCTTTTGCTCCAGCCAGGCAACAGTAGCGTTATCCATATGGTTGGTGGGCTCGTCCAAAATCAGCAGGTCCGAAGGACGCACCAGCACACCGGCCAGGGCCACGCGCTTACGCTGACCACCGCTCAGCTCGCCCATCTGCTGCTGCAGATTAGTAATACCAAGCTGCGTGAGCACTGCCTTCGCTTCACTCTCCAGCTGCCAGGCATATTTATCATCCATCTGCTGCTGCAAATCCAGCAAATGCTTCTGCAGCTTTTTGTTATCAGGCTCCGCTGCAGCCTGCTCCACCGCAGTTTCGTAATCGCGCAACAGCACCATCAGCGGCGAATCACCTTTAAAAACCTGTTCCAATACAGTTGCGTCTGCCTCAAACGGCGGATCCTGCGGCAGATATTCCATCACCACGCCGCCGGGAATCGTCAGCTTGCCGTCACCGGCCTCGTGATTGGCAATCATGCGTAGCAAGGTACTTTTACCGGTACCATTGACACCGATAATACCGTACTTGTCGCCCTCTTCTACGTTAAAGGTAATATTTTCAAACAACAATCTGTCGCCATAGCTGTACGACAAATCCTCTGCACTTAAAATCATTTTTCTTATCTCCCTGTGAAAAATTTACACTCTAAAATTATAACACGCCTGCGGATAAAAGTAAAAAGGACGAACCGCCAAGGCTCGCCCTTCGTATTGCTATTTTACCGTTACCTGTAAATTATCGTTTTCTTCCGCTGCGTCCTGCAAAACCTGCAGTAGCTGTTCGCCATACCAGCCCAGCTTTTCATTATCCGCAACGTTGGCAGGCACAATGATCTGAGTAGGCTCGGCGATTTCCGTCAGGCAATCATACAGCGCGTCTAAATTTGCGCCGTAGTATACAGGCAATGCCAGCGCGCTGCGCAGATATTTATGCAGCGCAGGCACGGAGGTCATGCGCTCAAGGTCTAATGTGATTGTTCTCATGATAATCTCCTTATTTTCCGTAAAGCTTGCTGAAGGACTTGTAATGATCGCCAGTGTAGTAAATCAGGCCATCGTTGGAAAAGACAATGCGCTTCGCGTTACGATTGCCCTTCACGTAATCAATGTCGCATTCCTTCCAATTGCGGCCGTTTTTCTTCGGCAGCTTGCCTTCATAATTGCCGTAGCGGTCGCCGCCGATGGACTTGCCGGGTGCAACCTTGTCGAGGGTACCTTTTGTCTGCCAGCCTAACTTTTTGGCCTCGTTTTTCGTAATATAATTGTGCGGCAGGCGCTTATATTCGTTGATGTAGGCAGCAACGTGCTCCTTGTCGGTGTAAGCAGCGCTTTCGCTGATTTTGATTTTGCCGCTGTTTTCCTTGACGTTGGCCGCAGTATTCTGTCCATTGTTGCTCTTGGTTGTATTAACAGTTGTTGTCTGAGTTGTCTGCTTATCGTTGGTCTTAGGGCTGTTACTGCCGCAGCCGGCAATTATGCTGACGCTGAGCAGCATCGCCAGGAAGAACGCTAAAAGTTTTTGCATAAGGATGCTCCTTTCTTAAAAACCACCATCATTATAAGCTCTTGCGATTACATACGAAGGCTCATAATAGGCACTGGCATTATAATTATCAATCACTTCGCAAATAGGATTATTATATACCCGCAGCATGCCCTGAACGTAATCCTCATCAGGCTGCAATGTAGCAAGAATAAGACGCATGTACACCTTGCCCATCGCAGTAGCCGCCGGAATTTGCTCGCATAAATCCTTATCACCCGCAGTGATATCAAAAGTACCCTGCTGCAGGTGATAATCTGCAATCCAATCAGCTTCAACCTGCATAGGATTAACGCTGTGCAGCACGTTGGCCACGCTGATTAAATGACGCAGCTCAGCTTCGCCTATGGTATTAACTACATAAGCGTTATGCTGCTTTAGCTTACGGGCCACACGCTCCACCATATAACACATAAAGTACAAATCATTTTTCACAACTTCACTCAACTCAATAATATCATCGAATGATTTTGCGGAACGTCTTAGATATTCATGACCACCATCTACTGCACAAGCGCCACAAGAACAAACTTTATAATCATGTACCGACAATGATTCTATTACATCACCACATATTTTACACTTGATTGCATTTCTGATAATCATTACCTATCCCTCCTATCTTCTCATTATATCATATACAAAAAATTGGCGCACCATATCATGATACGCCGCGCAACCAAAAGTTCACAAGTAATTTCTTGAAAAAACTCTGCTTCATGTTATATTATAAATAAAGAAGACAACCGCCCACAAAGTGGGTTGCCGCTTTAGATTTGGTTTGAAAAACCGCCTTGTAGCTGCAAATTACAGAGGCGGTTTTTCTATGTCTAGACTATCTGCTGTACTGAAAGATAAAAGTCAGCAATGCCAAAATGAAGATTCAACTAAAAAAACAGCACTACTACCAATACGCCGCCCACCCCAAAAGTTCACAAGTAATTCCTTGAAAAAAACTCCGCTTCATGTTATATTATGAGTAAGAAGACAACCGCCCACAAGGTGGGTTGCCTGTTGGTGTTTAGCTAGAAAGCCGCCCCGCCAAACCTGCAAAGTTTTGGGGCGGTTTTTCTATGTCCGAGATTACTTTCTGTTCTGGAAAATGAACGTCAGCAATGCTACGATAAAAATTCCAAAAGACATTAAGTCCTGAAAACTGAAATATACCATAGACATCACCTCCATTCCGAAGAAATTCGGCAATGCCACCCTGCAACACGGTTGTCTTAAAATATATTTTAGCATATAAAACAAAAACATACAACGAACAAGCCGTGAAGTTTGCCGTTGTATGTTTTTTATTTATATCTTGTTTTTACCTTACATCTCTTTTGTTTATGTTTTTTTCAAGGTCCCGATACTACAAAAAATTCCGCATTCTGATTTTCATCTATCATTTTTCTTACATAATGAATAAAACGACTATAAAAATCTATAAGCACGGCTTTTTTAGGAAGCATATATATTAATTTTTCTTCAAGAGGTATTGTATCATCAAAGCATATTCGTAAGCTGATATTACGATAAGCCTTAATGGCACGATTCAAATCAATAATCTCATGTATTCGTGAACTATGCGTATTACCTTCCAACAACATCACAAGCTCTTCCAACTCTTGTAATATCTGCTCAACAACACTTAACAGATAAAAATTATCACCCCAATGCTCAAATTCATCAGCAGGCATATAAGTGTCTTGATTATATTTTGCATCAAAGTAACGTGCAAAAATATCCTCCAGCAAAAAGGCTGAATCATCTTCATCTATAGAAATATGAACCTTAAAATTGACTTCACCACTATTACCGTCAGATATTCCGTACCACACATAAGAATGGTCATCATGTTCTCCGGTATATATCGGTATACGATCCTCCTCGGTTAATATATACTCTTCAGATTCAGGCATGTTTATCTTGTTAGCCATAAAACGCTCCCTCAATACGTTACATATCCAACTGTAAAAGTTTAAGTTCGTCCTCAAAATTCAAATCAAATACTTCGCCGCTCTTAGATAATAAGCCTAACGCAAATGCTTTAACAACTAACAATTGCCGTATATTTATATCATCAGTCCAAGTATAAAAATGATAGGTATTTATTCCATATTTCTTCAAACACTCCGTAAAACATTTTGCTACAGCATACGCAAAATCGCTTAACCAAACTTTAGTCTTATACGCCTTGTTTTCACTATCACTAGATCTTTTAACAGTAATATTCAGCATAGCATCAGGCTTATTAAAATAGTGCAAATCAAAATTTATATTCCATTCATAAGTTCCAGGCTCTTCGTCCCACATAAAGCTAACTTTTTCAGGGACGCTAGCCCATTCATTGCCATCATTATCGATAAATGGACCTTCATATTCTTCTGTTTCAATAAAAAAATTTTCATATTGGTTATCATAGTCAAAGAAAAAATAAGCTGCTTCTAACAAACCGGTCGGAATACTAGTATGCCAAATTGTAGCAACATATGACGTAAATTCTATAGCATTTATGTAGCACTTAACATCAGCCCAGCCTGCTTCTCGCGGCAAAACTTCAAATTTTACAGGACAATCTTCTCGTATAACTATATTATTCCAATCTATACTATTCACAACCTATCCTCCTATCTTCTTCTCATTATATCATATACAAAAAAACAGCGCACCATATCATGATACGCCGCGCAACCAAAAGTTCACAAGTAATTCCTTGAAAAAAACTCTGCTTTATGTTATATTATGAGTAAGGAGACAACCGCCCACAAGGTGGGTTGCCGTTTGAATTTGGTTTGAAAAACCGCCTTGTAGCAGCAAATTACAGAGGCGGTTTTTCTATGTCTAGACTATCTGCTGTACTGAAAGATAAAAGTCAGCAATGCCAGAATGAACATGCCAAAAGCCATCAGGTCTTTGAAATCATAGTTCCTCATAGACATCACCTCGATTCTCTTAGAGAATTTCGGCAATGCCACCCCGTAAACGGTTGTCTTAAAACATATTTTAACATATAAAACAAAAACATACAACGAACAAACTGTGAAGTTTGCCGTTGTATGTTTTTTATTTATCTTCTATTTTTACCTTACATCTCTGCCATGAGTATAAACCGGCAGCAGCTTCGGCGACAGCTCGCCCTGCACGCCAGCAGCCTTTTCTTCCTCAGCGTAGCGACGTACATGCGCCAGGCTCAGCTTGCCCAGCTTAACAGACTTCGCTGCTTCGGCAGCCTTAGTACCGGCAATGCGGCCAAAGACGATGATATCCAGCAGGCTGTTGCCCATCAGACGGTTGGTACCGTGAATGCCACCAACAGCTTCACCGGCAACAAACAGTCCCGGCAGCTTGGTTTCCGCATCCTTGTCAATCAGAATACCGCCGTTTTGGTAATGCAGCGTCGGATAAATCAAAATCGGTTCCTTGCGCAGGTCAATGCCGAACTTAGCATACATGCGCAGCATACCTGGAATACGTTTGGCAATCGTACCTTCGCCATGCAGCATTTCAATCAGTGGCGTATCGAGCCACAGCGCCACACCGTCGAGCGCCTTCACGCCCTTGCCGCGGGCAGTACACTCGCGAATGATGGACGCAGCCGCCACATCACGAGTTTCCAGCGGATGCATAAAGATTTCGCCTTCGCTGTTTACCAGCTGCGCACCAATCGAGCGCACCTTTTCGGTAACCAGCGCGCCATAAATCTGCGCCGGATAAGCAACACCCGTCGGATGATACTGAATTGCATCCGCATAAATCAGCGGCGCACCAGCACGGTAAGCCATAACAAGGCCGTCGGCAGTCGCACCGTAATGGTTAGATGTCGGGAAGCCCTGATAATGCAAGCGTCCTGCACCACCGGTTGCCATGATTACGCATTTGGCACGCACAACCTTGTACTCCTGCGCGTCAAAATCCCACAGCACTGCACCGGCAGTTTTGCCCTCCTCGTCGAGCAGCAGCTCGACTGCGGGCGCAAACTCCAGCACCGGAATGCCGCTGTTCTGCACCTCGTCACGCAGTACGCGCATGATCTCCGCACCGGTGTAATCGGCGCAGGCATGCATACGCTTACGGCTCGTGCCGCCGCCATGCGTCGTTACCATAGTGCCGTCCTGCTCCTTATCGAACATAACGCCCAGCTTGCTCAGCCAGTCAATCGCCAACGGTCCGTTGGTTACCAGTTCTTCCAGCAGCTCGGGAATATTTTTGTAGTGACCGCCGCCAAAGGCATCCAGATAATGCTGCGCCGGGGAATCGTTGCCCTTATCCGCAGCCTGAATACCGCCCTCAGCCATCATCGTGTTGGCATCGCCCATGCGCAGCTTTGTAACTACGAGGACATTCGCACCGCCGTTATGTGCTTCCAACGCAGCGGAAGCACCGGCGCCGCCGCCACCGATAACCAACACATCAACGTCATAGTCCACTTTTTCCAAATCAAGCTCTACATCCTGCAGGCGGCTTTTGCCCTCCAGCAGCTGTGCCAATTCTACCGGCACCTTCTGTCCCTTGTTGGGACCAACCTCCAGCACCTTGAAGCCCTTGGAGCTATAGTCCGGATGGAACTCCTTCAGCAGCTCGTCCTTTTCCTCTGCCGTAAAGCGTTCAATAGAAGCGTGCAGACGTTGGGCACGGGTAGCTTCAACCTTAGCCATAGATTTTAACATATCTTCAGTAAATGCACTCACCTTGCCGCACCTCCTTATTTTTCAATCTCACGCTTGTTATACAGGTCTTTGATTTCATCCAAAGGCATATTTTTAAGCTTTTCCAACAGTGTTACATAATCGCCGTTTTCAATTTCGGCAACACGCTTGGCCAGATGCTCGCACTTCGGCGCAATATATTTGCCCGTCAGGCGACGGCACAGCAGGCCGACAGCGCTGTGGCTGATTTGCGCCGGGCAGCGGGATGCACAGATGTTACAGCCAACGCAGTCGAAGGAAGCATGCGCTGCCTTCTCATATTCGCCGCGCTGAGCGTAAGCAATATACTGCATAACATTCAGGCCCTGCGGACAGCCCTTGGTGCAGGCATTGCAGCCGATGCAGCTGAAAATTTCCGGATAAAGCTGACCGACAATATTATCGCTTGCCTTAATCTCTTCAATATTAAAGGTACGCTTGTTAATTGGGAAGGAATCAATCTTGCCAACGCACATGCCTTCCTCAACCTTCGTCTGGCAGGAAAGCACAACCTTCAGCTCCGTGCTGCCCTTTAAACGATAAATTACTGCGCATGCTCCGCAAAAGCCGCTGCGGCAGCCGCAGCCGCGCACCAGCTTAAAGCCTGCATATTCCATGGCATCCATAATGGTCAGGGTTGCCGGGACACTGTACTTTTTGCCCAGCAGGTAAACAGTTACCATTTCTTCCATATTTTTGCTCCTTATATTTTCTTCTCCAAAAAAATCAATACTCGTCCGGCATTTCATCCAGCTCATCGCAAGTAAATACCGGCCCGTCCTTGCACACATACTTCTTGCCGATATTGCAGCGACCACACTTGCCCACACCGCACTTCATGCGCAGCTCCAGCGTCGTATAAACCTGCTTCTTCACAAAGCCCATCTCAATCAACGCCGCCAGACACAGCTTAATCATAATCGGCGGACCGCACAGCAGCACCGTCTTATCCGGCGTAAACTTCAGGTCCTTCAGGAAGTTAGGCACAAAGCCGACATTGCCCGTCCAACCCTCCTGCGCACGGTCAATCGTCAGATGCACGCGCGTATCCTTTTGCGCCGGCCACACATTCGTCAGCTCGTCGTAACGCACAAAATCTTCCTTACTGCGCGCACCGTAAACAACATCAATGCTGCCGTAATCGTCACGCTTATCCAGCATATAATTGATTACACTGCGCAGCGGCGCCAAACCGATGCCACCGGCGATAAAGAGCAGATCCTTGCCTTTCAATTTATCCTCAACCGGGAAATGATTGCCGTAAGGCCCGCGCACCGCAATCTGCTGACCAGGTTCAATATCAAAATGCAAAAAGTTCGTAATCGAGCCACAGCGTTTAATGCTGAACTCCATATATTTTTCGTTCGTAGGAGAGGAGGTAATGGAAAAAATCGCCTCACCCTTACCGGGAACGGAAAGAATAGCGCATTGTCCCGGCAAATGCTCAAACAGCTTACCGCCGCCGATTTTCTCCACGCGGAAGGTTTTTACATCAGCTGTTTCCGTGCAGATATCCGTCACCACGCCAATCTGCGGAATCAAAGTATCCTGACAATTACACATCCTGCTTCACCTCCGCTTTTTCCAAGGCCTTAGCAACCTTGACAATATTAAGCTGCACCGGACACTTTTGCAGACAACGTCCACAGCCGACGCAAGCATATTCACCTTCGTTGTTCTCCGGGAAATATACCAGCTTATGCATATAACGCTGACGGAAGCGCTCCACCTTCGTCTTACGCGGACTGCCATGAGCCATCAGCGTAAAATCCTTCGCCATGCAGCTGTCCCAACAGCGATAGCGCTGCGTGCGCTCCTCAGTCTCCTGATAATCACGGATATCATAGCAATGACAGGTCGGACACACATAGGTGCAGGTGCAGCAGGACAAGCAGCCTGCAGCCAGCTGCTCCCAGATTTTACTGTGGAAGACCTTCAGCTCGTCCTTCGTCAGCGCGTCATTTACCTTGAAATCATGCAAGGGCAGTACGCTCAAAATTTTTTGCGTCTGCTCCTGCTGCTCGCTTACCGCTGCCGCAGCATCCGCAGCTGCCTCCGCCAGCACACCGGCGCTGACAAGCTTCGCTGTCAGCTCCTCGCCCTTGGCTGTCACAGCCTGCCAGCAAAGCTCCTCGCCCACCAGCCAGGTCTGCACATCCGTCTCCGGAGCGCCCGCGTCAATGCCAAAGGCATGACAGAAACAGGTTTCTTCGGGAGCACTGCAGCCTAAGCCGATAAGCACGCATTGCTCACGTCTTGTTTTGTAATATGTATCAACAGGCGCTTTTAAAAATACCTTATCTAAAATTTGAAAGCTGCGCGCATCGCAGGCACGCACGCCCATGACGATCGTCGTACCGGCAGGCGGAATATTCTGCTCCAACGCCAGCTCCTTGCCGCTCATCTTAAAGGTCAGCAGATTTTCTACCTGCGGGAAGAAAACATCCTTCGCACTGCGGTTCGTCAGCAGTGCATCCAACGCAACCTCCGCATCCTCGCGATACGGCGCGAAGTCCGCATGACCGCTCTTGTTCTTACAGGGCAGCAGCAGCGTACCGATATTTTGCAGGGCTGCATATAACTTCGGCAGCTTATCCTTTGCTATCTTATACATGCTGCTCCCTCCCTTCTACCGCACTGTTGGCCTCAGGATCGTTCTGCTTAAAGCTTACCTGCGGTGCAGGTGTTTCGCTGTCCGCACCGGCCTGATACTGACCGAAGAAGCTGTTGATATCCTTCATGAACTTCATATTCAGCAGCTCCAGATGAATTCCCTGCGGGCAAACACGCGCACATTCACCACAACCGGTGCAACGACCGGCAACATGGAAGGCACGGATGATATGATACATCTGCTCCTCAACCTCGTCGGCATACGCCTTGCCTGCTACCGGAGTGTCCGGCTTATCAAAAATGCACTGCTCGCAGCTGCACGCCGGGCAGATATCACGGCAGGCATTGCAGCGAATGCACTTGGAAAGCTCGCTTTGCCAGAAGGCAAAACGCTCTTCCTCGCTCATCGCTTCAATCTCCTTGACCTTGGCGAATTTATCACCGGTAAACTGCGGTACAGGCAACGGCTCAGCCAGCTCCTCATCCGCAATTTTATAAGCAGCGCCCTTGCACATCAGGCATTTGTTCAGCAGCACGTCAGCCTTTGCCAGACGCTTTTCGCCATAAGCAGTGTTGACAACAACCTCGTCACCGTCCACGCTCACGCTGATGATGCCCTTAGCACCGGCAGCCTTAATCTTTTTGATATCCAACATACCGCTGCAGGGTGTTCCGATGGCATAAACAAGCTCACGCTTAATGCGGTTATCCTTCAGCAGCTGGTTCACTCCGTATGTATCGCAAGGCTTTAAGAAAACAGCCGTCTTCTTGCCTGCATGGCTTGTTTCGATTAAATATTTGCAGAGATTGGCAGGACAGAACTCGTTATAAACAAGCTTGTCACATTCGTCCGCACTGCTTACGGCAGCAGGTGCGTTATCGTAAAAGAATTCGCCTGCCTGCCAGGCCAGCACACGCTCTACTGTGCCCTCTGCCAACAGTTCGGCTGCACGCTTCTGCAGCAGCTTTTCTATTTTTTGCATCGCAAATCCCTCAACTTTACATTCTCACCCAATGCCGCAATATGCTCGGCAAAATCGTTCATCACCTGTGCAAAGCGTGCGCCCTCGGCCGCACTTACCCATTCCACACGGAAGCGCTCACCGGCCACGCCCAGATAATCAAGCATGCTGAGAAGCAGCGTCATACGACGGCGTGCATAATAGTTGCCGGTAGAATAATGGCAGTCGCCGGGGTGACAGCCGCACATGATGACACCGTCCGCGCCACGCTGAAACGCGCGCAGGATAAAGAGCGGATTCACTCTGCAGGAGCAGGGAACCTTGATGATTTTGATATTAGCAGGATAATGCTTGCGGGCCGTTCCGGCGCCGTCAGCACCGGCATAGCTGCACCAGTTGCAGCAGAAGGCCACGATTTTCGGTTCAAAATTTTTCTTCTCTAGCATAATGCATCCACCTCTGCCAGAATTTGTTGATTAGTAAAGCCCTGCAAATCCATAGCACCGCAGGGGCAGGCTACCGTGCAGGCACCGCAGCCCTGGCACAGCGCATTGTTTACCACCGCAACGGTGCGTGTTTCGCGCACACCCAGCTTCGTGATAACCTGCTTGCTCTCGCCGGTAATCGCGCCGTAGGGGCAGACATGCGTGCAAGCCAGACAGCCGCTGCAAATGCTTGTATCGCACTGGGCAGTGCAGGGGTTCGTCAGCAGCTTATCCTTCGCCAGCAAGCCGACAACCTTAACAGCCGCCGCACCGGCCTGCGAAACAGTTTCCGGAATATCCTTCGGTCCCTGGCACATGCCGCTGAGGAAAATGCCTGCCGTCGGACTTTCAACAGGACGCAGCTTCGGATGCGCCTCTACGTAAAAGTCATCGTTGTCAATGCTGGCCGTCAGCATCGTTGCCAGCTTGCGTGCATCGGGAGAAGGCTGCACAGCCGTCGCCAGTACTACTAAATCAGGATTCAGCATCAGCTTGCGACCGCTGTTCAAATCGCTGGCGAAAACCGTCAGCCTGCCATCGCCGTCAACAACAACCTTGCCTACCTGACCGCGTACATAATGCACGCCGTATTCCTCCACCGCACGGCGTTGAAACTCGTCAAAGCCCTTGCCCGGAGTACGTACATCTATATAAAAAACAGTTACATCCACATCAGGATATTTTTCACGGATATACATCGCATGCTTGGCATTATACATGCAGCAGATTTTACTGCAGTAGCTCTTGCCGCGACCGCTCACATCACGCGAGCCTACGCAGGAAACAATGATAACCTTCTTCGGCTCCTTGCCGGTAGACGGACAAACAAGATGACCTTCGGTAGGACCTGCCGCATTCGTCAGACGCTCCAGCTCCAGCGAGGTGATAACATCCTTGCTGGCACCGTAGCCATATTCACCGAACTTGTCGAGAGGCAGCGTTTTAAAGCCCGTTGCCAATACAATTGCGCCGTATTTTTCCGTAATCAGCTCATCGGTCTGCGTGTAATCAATAGCTCCTGCCGGACAGAGCTTGGAGCAGATTCCGCATTTACCGGTTTTGAACTTAATGCAGGCCTCACGGTCGATAACAGGAACCTTAGGAATGGCCTGCGCAAAGGGAATATAAATCGCGCCGCGATTCTTCAGTCCCATATCGAATTCGCTCGGCGTTTTGCGGGACGGACATTTTTCGGTACAAATGCCGCAGCCGCTGCACATATCAGCCTTCACGCTGCGTGCTTTTTTGCGGATTGTCACATCAAAATTACCCACAAAGCCGCTTACGCTTTCTACCTCGCTATAGGTATAAAGCGTAATATTTTCATGATTCGCTGCATCCACCATCTTCGGTGTCAGGATGCAGGCAGAGCAGTCGAGTGTCGGGAAGGTTTTGTCGAGCTGCGCCATACGGCCGCCGATTGTCGGCTCCTTCTCCACAATATCTACCTTATAGCCTGCTTCCGCAATATCCAGCGCTGTCTGAATACCGGCGATACCGCCGCCGATAACCAGTGCGCGCTTCACTACCTGGCTTTCGCCGGGCTTCAGCGCTCCATTAAAGCGCACCTTGGCAATTGCCGCCTTGGCTAATTTAATCGCCTTCGCTGTCGCTTCGACCTTATCCTTCAGCACCCAGGAGCATTGCTCACGGATGTTGGCAATCTCTACCATATAAGGATTGATGCCAACGCCCTCTGCACATTTGCGGAAGGTTGCCTCGTGCATACGCGGCGAGCAGCTGCAGACAACAATTCTGTCCAGCTTATAATCAGCCACAGCCTTGCGAATCAGCTCCTGGCCTTGCTCGGAGCACATATATTTATAATCGATGGCATAGGCAACGTCCGGAATTTGGCGTACTGCCTCTACCACCTGGGCAACATCTACCGTGCCGGCGATGTTGCTGCCACACCAACAAACAAAAACACCAATCTTTTGCACGTAGCTTCCCCCTATTTATTGTATTTTCTAAAGGCTGCCACCAAAAGCTGCTGCGGCATATCGCTCGGATAATGCTCCACACTTTCGGCAGGCAGCTTATTGTTGCCCTGCTGACGAATCTGCAGCAGACGCAACGCCTCCATAACGCGCGCCGGGCTCACGCCGCGCGGGCAGCGCTCCTCGCACGCCATGCACGACAGACATTGCCACGGTGCGTCAGCCTCCAGCAGCTCGGACGCATGACCACTGTTTAAGTCCCACACTACGCGGTGGGGCAAAAGGTCCATTTTAGACGCAGCTTCGCAGTTCGCACTGCAGCGGCCGCACTGCATACAGCGGCTCACGTCGGTAGCAGCAAGGCGCAGAATAGCCTCTGTCAATTGCTTTTCATCAACAGCCATTATTCCGCACCTCCTTCGCTCTCCGCAACACCAAGTGCTTCAGCAAGAAGCTCCGTAAAGTAACGCGTCGGCAGGCTGCCTGCGGCACCATTAGCCGTCAGGTTATACGCACACAGCGGGCAGGCCGTAACCAGCTCCTGCGCACCACAGCTTGCAGCATTATTTTTAATTTCGCTGACGAGCTTTTCGCATTGCGCCTTATCCTTCAGCGCCAGATAACCGCCGCAGCATTCATTGCGCATGCTGTAAATAATCGGCTCTGCACCCAACGCTTTAATAAAGGCTTCCATAACAGTTGGACTCTCTACGTCATCGAGGGTCAAAACCGCTCCCGGTCTAAGCAGCAAACAGCCATAATAAGCGCCAACCCTGCGTTCCTTCAAAGGATGGCTCACCAGCTGCGCCAGCTTTTCCCAACCGATTTCATCACGCAAAACCTCCAGGTAATGCAAAACCCGTGTTTCACCGGCATAAGGCTCCTCCAATTGCAGATAATTATTCACCTTTTGGCGAATCTCCGCATTCGTTGCCATATCGTGGTTCACACGTTTGATGACATGGTAGCACGCACTGCACAGCGTCACCAGTACGCCGCCGTTTTCACGCGCTGCCACAAGCGCACGCACCGCACTCAGACGCTCGGCAATAGCATCGGGTGCCATCGGGTAAACCGCGCCGCAGCACTGCCATTCCGGCAGCTCCACCAGCGGAAAGCCCAGCACCTCAGCACAGCGTCGTGCTGCCATATCCAGCTGCTTCGCCTTCGTTGACAGCGTACAGCCAGGATAATAATTATAAATCATCGTCTTTCCCTCCTTCGCAAAGGACATAAAACAACCTTGACCAAAAAATTGCTTTATTACGTATCTATTCTACATTAATTCTGAAAATACTGCTAGTAGCAAAGAAAAATTTTCTGAAATAATGCCTGCAACATATAGGAGCACTACACGTGATTGCTATAAGCTTGTAAAAGCGCAAATTATCCACAGCAAAAAAGCACCGCCTGCACTGCAAAAACGCAGTACAAACGATGCTTTATTGATAAAATTATTTAGCTTAGCTGTTATACAGCTCAAGCTGCTTTTGCAAATATTCCCTATACGCCGCTCGTACACTATCGGGGCCAGCGATAATTACATCGCCGTCAAAACCTGCCACCCAGCCCAAAAAGCCCGCGTCAGACTGCACTTCAACGCTCGTAGCAAAATATTCCTTATCATCCGGGCAGTCGTACATGTTAATCCTATTACCAAACCTTGCCAGAATATCAAGGCGACATTTCTGCTTACAATGCAGACTAACTCGCTGCGTCGTACCATAACGCATATTAATATGCTCGCGCAGATAATCGCAGATATTTTTGCAAGAATCCTTAAGCATTTTGTAATCCGTGCTATCCGTCAGCTTATTCGCTGCTTTTCCCTGCACCCGCACATTTACCATACGCGACAGGCGGTAGTGACTGAAATTTTTGTATTCACCCGTGCAGCCAATGACATAATAATCATCATTCATTGGCACGAAATAATACGGACTCACAAAATATTCCATTCCCTCATGGCTCAAATCCTTCTGCTGGGGATTGGGCACAAACTTATAGTTATATTGGAAGCTAAGCTGCTTTTTATCCCTAATCGCCTCCATAATCTTATCAAAGTTATACTTCGTCTTACTTAGAGCCACATTCAGACTTGCATCACAAATAACAGCCTCCTTCAGGAACTTCCTGTCGGTAGGTGTACCCAACTGAAAAATCTTATTCACGAGCTTTTTCGCATCCTCCGCTGTCAAAAAGCGGGCTGAAGCAACTGCGTCTGCCAACATCTTGAGCTGGTCACACCCGAACGGCTTATTCTCATAATTTAGATACTTGCCATCGTTATGGTTTTCACAGGCTTCCAACTTGTAACCACACGCCTCAATAGTCTGCAAATCGCGCATAATCGACTTGCGGTCCGGCTCATGATCGCACACACCGTCCTCCAGCAGCTTCGCAATAATCTGCGTAATGTTCAGCGGATGCTGCTCATCCGTATTCTGCATATATTCAAACACGCGCAATAAGCGGCATTTGTTAAGATATTTTGCGTTCTGCTCTGCCATGCTATCAACCTCACTTCCAGTGAAACGCTCTGCGTAGATATTCTCTATTTTTCATGATATACGCAACTGCTAAGAAAATCAATACTGTCTGTACCTGATTTCCGCCTGCTCTGAATGAATTATCGCCACATACTCGCGTGGATTCACAAACCTGATAATCTCCTCCACTACCTCTTTTGACGCGTGCCCGCTCGTATGCAGCTGCACTGTATTGCAAGCAGCACAGGCCTCAGCCAGCTCCGCATTATAATACTCTGCACCTTTGTCCTTAATATAGCCTGACCATTGAGAATAAATCACGAGTGGCTGCAGGTCGCTATATTTAGCCACTAGCCTTTGCAGCTTCTCCGCAGCCTGTGTTCCGCTCAGAAAAATCAGCGCGCCACGTTCACGCAGCTTTTTTTCCTGCAACTTGTAGGCCAGTTTATCCTCTAACACTTCCTTGTCTAGCAGCAAGCTGTACATTCCCGGCAATCTGACCTGCCTGTCCTGTTGGCAATTATTCAGATAAGCATACAAATCCTGCTTATATTGATAATAGCTCTGCACCTGCCCCAGCATATATCTGCTTGCCAGCACAATCTTATGCGCATCCCGTGCAGCACGATAAAAATTGCGCAGGCGGATAAAATTCGTCGACGAACAGATGCAAAAGACCAGCTTATGCTCTCGCATCAACGCACAAGCCTGCGTAAGAAGTTCATCTTCCGTCAGCAGCTCGCCCTCCTCGCGCGTCATATTTGTGCCTTCGGTAATCAGAATATCTACAGGCTTAGAACGCAGCTCCAAGCCCAATACATAATGCAGCAACAGCTTTTTAAGCTTCTCGCCCATAAAGCCATGCGTGCGGAAATCACCCATATGCAAAATACGCTTATCCGGCGTTTCAATCAGAAACATCATCGCCGCCTCTGCCGAATGGTCGATGGTGTAAGGCGTGACTTTAATATCGCCAACCTGCACAACCTGCTGAGGCCAGAGCACATGATTACGCGTTTTGTCTTCCAAAATTTCAATCTGCTTCTTGTACTGCGCATCGTGCTTCGCCAAAGCGTGGTAAATATTGAGCAGCGCATAGCGGCACATCTGGCTCATGTACAGTGGAATCCCCGGGAGTATTTTATCGAACCGCCCGATGTGGTCACCATGATAATGCGTGAAGAATACCGCATCGTATTGCTGCTCGCCAGAAGTCAGTCCTTCGACCTCCAGCGCTTCTTTATGCTTGCTGCCCGGCAGATTCTCGCCAAAATCAATGCAAATCTTCGTTGTGTCTGTGCTAATTAAAGTAACGCAGCCGCCAATCTGGTCGGCATGAAGAAATTCTATGTTGGTAGACATCTTATCGCTCCCTATTATTTATCTCAAACTATCATTGTATCTTAGCAGCTAAACCAATAATCTCTCATCTTCTGCAAAAATTCTTCTGTCAACGGATAGCCTGCACTCTCGCCTATAACAGCATCTATGCCACAATATGGACACAGTGCAGTTAAGTCAAGATCAACCCATTCTAACTCTTCAGTGTCAAAAACTTTAAGGCAATGAAAACATCCACATCTTTTATCATGTTCAAGCAGTCTTCTGTTAAACATACAATATTCATGCGCTGTGATATAATCAGGCTCACATTTTTGTTCTGTATTATCATTTTTATGAAAATTTATCTTTTGCATTTTATCTCCATCCTTCCTAACAAAAAACATTTTAGTAGTTACATCAACCATGCTGCTTTCAAAGAACTTTGTAAGGATAGTATACGGCAAGCGATATGGCAAAAATGGTATAGCTGATGCTTGTTTTTGGGTAAAGAAAAACGCCCCGACGCGCGGGGCGAGAGAAGTACTGCTTCAATAGTTTTTCAAACAGGACTACTCTTCTTAACTTTAGGCAACTCCAATTCAAATTTTATATTACTATAATCGATAACTCCATTCGTATTCATTAACTTAATCAATGGTTCCCAATTGTCAATTATATCACTGTGTAAAACATCGCATATCATGATGCCATTCACTTTATAATTAGTCAAATCAAGTTCTAATTTTTCATAATTTCTATGCGATACTTTTTTCCCAGCATTTTTAATTTTAGATTTTACTATTTTACCATAACCATCGCCGATTTTCTGATTTACAAAAATATCATTTACATAATTACTATAAAAAAATATTTCTGTTAAAACACCGACCATTTTGTTTTTTGTTTTAAGTTCGTAAACGTTAATAACTTTTTCCTTATCATCTAAGGCCCAAAAATCAATAGCCGCTGATCCACCTGTAAAAACCACATTATCTTTCTTTACTTCGTCTTCATATAATCCAACAGGTAATTGTCTATCAATAATAGTATCTTTAGCGAAGCCTAAAATATTTTCCTTTAATTCATTGTCAGTACCAAACATCCATTCTACGTATTTTTCTAATCCTTTATTCCATAACTTATATTCATTAGTTTCTGCTTCTCCCACAGGAACATTATTCTTGAATTCATGCTCTCCACTTAAATAGCTAATGAAATTATCCCTAAATCCTTTTAACATATCACTGAGGTCAAACCATTCGCCATATTGTTCTTTAAACTTCAAAATTCTATACAAAAATCTTCCTAAGCAGCCATTGGATGGTTTTGCTATATTATAATCAGAATTACTAACTCCCTTTACACCCAATACTATTTTCTTTAAGTCTTTCTTTCTATAATCAGCCTCTGCTTTTATGATTAACGCCCATGCTTCAAATGCAGCAGCATCATCTTGCATATTAAATTTATCTTTAACTAAGCCAGCAGCTGCAGCGCTTAGTTCCATAGTAAGAGTAGCTTCTTTTTCATCATATTTTAGTGTAATATTATTAGGAAATTCACTTAACGTTATACCTATGTCTTTTGTTAAAATCTTTTCTGCTTCCTTGTTTTTCATCACCCAAACCTCCTCACGCAATAAACTACTTATTTATTCTACGCACTAAATTAAAACTCCTGCAATCCCACTCCAGCACACCGCATTCTCTCTGTAAATAACAAATCACGCAAAATACATCATGATAAAAGCCAAATGCGAGATGACTTGCCCATCCCGCATCCAACTAATTATAATAAAGCCTTCTGCTTATTATGTAACCGCAGGTTTATTTATGCTTTTTACACCAAATATAAGAAACAGGTTAAAGCCAAAATAACAGCTCACTAAATATGTTTTGCGTTATTTAGTTTTCAAAAAACTTTGTGAGAATAGTATACGGCAAACAATATGGCCAAAACGGTATAGCTGACGCTTGTTTAGGGTAAAGAAAAACGCCCCGACGCAAACCGCAGCGAGTGAATAAATTTACGGATTTCTTATTTTTACCGTATACCATAAAATTCATTGAAACGAAAACGCTAGAGCGCCTACCACAGAAAGCCAAAAATAAACTGATACTATTTTACAATACATCCTGCTGAAAGATTGTATTTTACAGGTTTAACATAGTATAATTTTGATTTTGTTCTATTTTTATTCATTATTTCAATTATATTACTCATCGCAAGCAATGGATGAATATTATTATCATCAAACAAAATAATACCCTTAACCTTTTTAGTTACTTTAGTTACATTTCTCTTTGCAAATAAATATATATAATCATAATTACGATAATTTTTATCAGTAGGACTACTAATATCAAATATTTTTTTTACACATAAATCATACATGAAGTTAGCATAGAAGAAAATCTCCGTTAATGCACCTACCATCTGATTTTTTGTTTTCAGTTCATAAATTGTTAACTCATCTCCGTCAACAGAATTTAATGACCACAAATCAAGAAATCCACCAGAAAATATTCTGGTGCCTTTAGACACAAATCCTTCAAATAAGCTAACAGGAAATTGTCTACCTATACATTCAGCATCATTTACATACAATTTCAATTTGCCATCCGACATTTGTTGTTCAACAAAATATTCCTTGGAAATCTTAGATTTATCATCATATTCTGCAATTGAAGATATTCTTTTAGGCTCACACCGAGGTATATTATTTAAAAATAAATTATTCTTTAAGTATCTATCAAAACATTTGCACAAGCACTCTAAATCAGCATCTAATTCAAACCATCCTGAACCCTTTACCTTACCATATTGTTCAGAAAACCTTAATACTCTGTATAAAAAGCGTCCAAAATGGCATCTATTTTTATCTGATATATTCCAAAATAACTTATGGAACAAGCAATCGGTCAACTCATTCATTGACAACTTCCCCAAAACTAATTTATCAATCCACTTCTCATTTTCCACAATTGTAGTTTTTTCAGCAAAATCATCATCTTGATCCATAGATTTTGATAAACTCCTCAATTCCTCATCTAATCCAGAAACACATAATTTTATATTTAAGTTTTCATTAGCAGCTCTAATGGCTAAAACCCAACCTTCAAAGCAAGCATTATTATCTTGCATATTAGTTACTTGACCAGACTGATTATTTATTATTCCAGTTGCTTCTAGAAGAAGAGTCATAGTTAAATTATTTTTTCCATCAAAATCTATGGATATTTCTTTAGGAAAATCCTTCATCACTACGTCTAATTCTTCTTTCAAAATTTTAACTGCATCTTGATTAGCCATCGTCAAAACCTCCAATCACAACTAAGATACTTACATATTCTCCACCATCAACTGAAACTTCTGCACTCCCTCTCCCTCACGCCTGCACGTGAACAGTTTATTTATGCTTCTTGCATTCATTATAACAAGCAGGCTAGGGCAAAAATAGTAGTTCACTAAATATGTTTTGTGCTATTTAGGTTTCAAAGAACCTTGTGAAAATAGTATACGATAAGTGATATGGTAAAAACAGTATAGCTAAAGTTTACTTTTGCAAGAAAAAAGCTGCGGCACTAAGCCGCAGCGAATGAAGTTCATACTTGCTTTTATTTATGCCTGATATTCGGTAATATCACGCATTTTATCAACATACAATCCATATCCGACATTAGACGCATTAGCAATCAAAATGTTAAACGTGTAATTATTACAATCTATTTTAGATAACACATCTCCCAGTTTCGTTTTATCAGGGTCATGGTTCGCAAAAATCAAAGCTACTTCAGGCTTATTTTCCGACTCATTTTCCGGCTCATTGAATTTTATTTTTACATCATATTGCTTCTCTTGAAGCCCATCAACCAAACCTAACTTACATTTTTGCTTAAATACTTCTTCCCAGTCCGTATATATCGCTTGACGCTCACTTAACGGTTTGGCAAAAAAATTCTTAAAATCTTCAAGATGTTTTTCTATACCAGCAGTCCCATCCAAAGCCTTGTCTCCATATTTCATTTCCATCAGCACAACAGAACATTTCCTATTATCTTTACGAATCCAAGACTTTGATTCCCATTTTAATGCCACAATGTCAAAACGTGATTTACTTCTATCGTTATCATCTGCATATTCAATATCAAGTATATAATAATCTGTCGATTTGGAAATATCTCCTTGGTTATTGTTTTCTCTCACTAATAACTGCTGAAATTCCCTTTCGTACTTAGGATTCTTATGAAGCCACATGTCCATCGCTTGTTTATAATACGGAATATTCTTGACAGCTTGCTGTATTGTAGGGTTACAAATTACTATAATCCCAGTATTTCTCCAAGCCTCTGTATCGCAATAATTTGAATCGAAACAAATTTCATATGTTCCGCTCCCCTTTTCTGTAATTCTAAAAAGGCTGCCACCACGATAATAAATATTGATGCATTTCCCACGTAACTCTAAATCCAAAGTATCATCTGCCAAAACTCTTTCTAACAATGAACTTAATTTACCAGTTTTTAAATCATCTAAAAAAACTTCAGAAATCGCTCTTGCCATCGTCAAAACCTCCAATCACAACTAAGATACTTACATATTATCCGCAATCAACTGAAACTCCTGCCACCATTCCACTTTTATTAATTTAACAAGCTTCATCTCTTTTACTAAATCCTACAAATTTAGTACACTTCTTATCGAAAAACAAATTAACCGTATCAACAGGTCCATTACGATGCTTGGCGATAATCAGCTCTGTATGCTTGTTCTCCGTATCTGGTTTATAATAATCCTCCCGATAAAGAAAAGTAACAATGTCTGCATCCTGCTCCAAGTCAATAAGCATTGCACCCAATACAGCCTGCTCTGCTTCTATATTTTGCGGAGGTACTCTTTTCTCAAGAATAAATCCCACACTCCCCATCTCCCACACTTCTCACATCATCTTTATCCTTATAAATCTTATCATTAACCCAAAATCCGCCTTTTGGCAGCATAAACTCCCGCGCCAAAAATTCCACTACCTTTGCAGAATTTAACAACCTCTTAGAGCCATAAATCCCAAACTTCTTCTGCTGCACTTCGTAAAGTATTCTGCCACGCGAAAAATAGTCAAACTCGCAACCTGTAAACTCAGGATATTTTTTTAATACATCTTCATACCAAATATCCATGTGAAAGACATTATAATCTATCTGCAAATCATCTGTATTGCTCTGCTCATCATAATCCTGCCCCATCTCCACCACAGCATACTTTGCATCAAGCAATGGAGCTTTATAAATGATAAACTTACCCTTGCCTACGTGCCAATAAATCCCTATAAACGAATCAAGCAAATCTAGCGGAATAAGTTGCTTCAATGTTACAGGTTGTAAATCTTCTACCGTCCCTTCTACACGTCCTAAACCTTTAATCAGCATTGCGCGACCTCCTTGAGCTATTTTCTGCAATAAATTTTTATAGCTTCATTTTAGCGCAACAGCTGTGGCAAAAATGGCGCGATGTAACGTGTATAATGTTTGCTTATTTTCGGTAAACAAAACGCAATCCGCAAAATAACAAAAGCCAGACGCAGGATGACTTGCCCATCCCACGTCCAGCAGTTATAATAAAGTCCTCTGCAAAACAGCTTCTGTATATCATGTAAACCAAAGATTAGCTATTTACGCTTAACGTAACTACGAATAACGATTATCGTGTTTAGTCGCTTGGTGTTTGGCAGTATAATAATATGCATCTAGCATATTTATTATATCATCAAGCAAGTTGCGATTTTTATCCTAGCTCTGCACTTTTAACGACCAATAATCATAGCATAGGTATCTTAACCTCTCCGCCAAGACAGCTTAATATAGCCAAAATTTCTTTGTTTCCCATAATTTAGGAAGAAATATGGTTGCAATCTATAAATCAAAAGCTGTTTGCAGTTAGCTTTACTATCAATATTTAATTGCTTGTAGACATAAACAAATTACGCCTACGTATAAACAAGTTTATTTATTTTGCAGCTTCTCCAGATGTGTGTAAATATAATCAAGATCAGCAGTAACAGGGAAAGCAGGCACAGCCTTGTTATCTATCCTGCTTGTGAGCGCAGCTGCTTCAATCGCATCACTCAACTCACTCGTCAGCTCTAAAAGACGGTCATATTCAGTTTTAGCAGCCTGTACCGCTTCAAGTATAGGCGTTTTAACATGCGTTACTGTATATTCTGCTATCAGCTTCTCATTATTACGGCTAAAGGCAAGCTTTTGAACCTCGTCCTTTTCCGTTTCGCCCATATTTGCAATACAATCGTATAATGTAAGCGTCTTACGCAAATCATTAGCATAAATAACTGCTGCATCATAACTGTAAGCATTAGCACCAATCTTTAAACTAAGCTTAGTTTTAGCAATCGCTTCCGCCAAAAGTCTGCGGCAATCTGCCAAATAATTATAAACAGCAATCAGTTTTGGCAATGCATAACCTTTGGTATTATATGATTTTAATACCTTTACTTCATCCTTATAGATTTGCTGCTCCGTAGGAAAAAGGTAGTTTAATTCGCTACGTTTATAAACTTCCTTATTCACTAGAAACTTATTGGGATTAGCAGCTGCTGTTGTTTTAGTGTTAACAGGTGTTTTTATAATCTCCAAGTCATCACCAACAATATCAGTCATAAGTTTGCCAATCTGTTTTTGATATTGAAATGCCTTTTTTAAGTTCATGTTTTGCACCCTCTCTTATCTCATACATATAAAACTTCTACCAACAACTCAGTATTTGTCTTACTTCTTGCATTCATTATAACAAGCAGGCTAGGGCAAAAATAGTAGTTCACTAAATATGTTTTGTGCTATTTACTTTTCAAAGAACCTTGTGAAAATAGTATACGATAAGTGATATGGCAAAAACACCATAGCACGCACCTGACAATAAAACTTCGGTGAAAACAGCATCGCGATGTTGTTTTCACCGAAGTTTTGTTATATAATGAGCTTACAACAATGATAAACTACTATCGTTCTATATATTTCTAAAGGAGGCTCTGTCATGTATATCAAACGCTATGTTGAGCAAACCATCCTCGATGCAGCAGCATCTTTCCCCTGCATAGTAATCTATGGCCCTCGCCAGGTCGGCAAATCAACAACAATTAATATGCTATTCGGTGATAAAATTCCTATGGTCACTCTTGATGACGCAGATGACCGCGCCCTAGCTATTAATAATCCACGCTTGTTTCTTGAACAATATGGCTGGCCCGTAATTATTGATGAAATTCAAAAAGCACCTAATCTGCTGGATGAAATAAAAATAAAAATAGATGAGCAGCGTTTGGTCTGGCTGCGTAACAACGAAAAAAGACAAATTATGTATATTTTGACTGGCTCTAACCGTTTTGAGCTACAAGAAGGTATCAGCGATTCCCTTGCAGGCAGATGTGGAGTAATCGAAATGCTTTCCCTTTCCCAAGCAGAAAAATATGCATATCCTAATAACTTGTTTTCTGCTGATATCCAAAAATTAATAGCATTAGAACGCAGCAAAAAAATTTCTTATAGAACCAGGCGAGAAATTTATCAAGACATTTTCAATGGCGGCATGCCAGATATTTTTACCGGCATCTCCAAACGAGATATTTATTTCAAAGCATATGTCGATACATATATCGAAAAAGATGTCCGTAAGCTTATTGCTGCTTCCAGTGAAATGCAGTTCAGAAACTTTATTTCTATTGTCGCTTTAAGAACTGCGCAAGAGCTGCATTATGACGAAATTGCCCGCAATGTCGGCATAGACGTAAGAACATGCAAAAAATGGATTTCCATTTTAGAAACCTCTGGTATTATTTACCTGCTACAACCATATATGGCTAACATTTCTAACCGCATTATTAAAGCACCTAAAATGTATTTTTTGGATACTGGTCTCTGCGCTTATCTCTGCAAATGGCCTGATGCGGAAATGTTGGAGAAATGCGCTATGAGCGGTGCATTTTACGAAACATATATTGTCAGCGAACTCGTCAAAAACTTTTACGCTCATGGTAAAACACCTAAGGATTTCCTGTTCTATTATCGGGATACTGACCAAAAAGAATTTGATTTATTATATGTTGATGGTTCTAACATCTGTCCTATTGAAATAAAGCAGGGTGTAGCACCTAAAAAAGCAACAAAAAACTTTAGCGTTCTTGATAAGTATCATCTTAACATTACTACTGGCTTAGTTATTGATTCTTGCGATAAGATAAGACCTATAAATGAGCAAACCTACTATATCCCTGTATATCTGATTTAAGCGCAAAAGCTTCGGTGAAAATAGCATCGCGATGTTGTTTTCACCGAAGTTTTTATATTTACGTCCCACTTCTCTGTCACCGATAAGCAAATTAACTTTACAAGCAAAAAAGAGCTGCTACGAAATCTCGTAACAGCTCCAAGAAACAAATATTAATCCTGCCAGTAGTCCAGCTTTTGAGTCAGACCGATCTTGCTGGCCTTAAACTCAGGATTCTTACCGGCATTGCGCTGCTCGGTGTAATCATCAAGCGCACGCAGAGCAGGACCGCCCAGAATGCAGATAACCGGCAAGTTGATAATTGCCATGAAGCCCATGGTAACATCCGCCAGATCCCACATAGTACCCATGCTGGAGCCTGCACCGATGAAAATCAGTACGCAAGCCAGAATGCGGTAGCACAGGGTAAAGGTTTTGCCCGGAACATGCTTCAGAACATAAGCAAAAGCATTATCTACATAATACAGGTTGCCCAGCAGCGTAGTGAAGGCAAACAGTACCATGGATACAGTGATAAACAGCTTAGCATAATCGCCCATGCTTGCTGCCAAAGCTGCCTGTACATAAGGCGCACCGGCAAGCTCTTTAGTCGGCTCGATGCCGGAGCTCAGGCACATGAAAGCGGTAGCGGTGCAGATCAGCAGGGTATCAATAAACACGGACAGCATCTGTACCAGGCCTTGCTTAACCGGGTGAGAAACGTCAGCAGCAGCAGCAGCGTTCGGCGCAGAACCAACACCTGCTTCGTTGCTGTACAGACCGCGCTTGATACCGAACATCATGCAGCTGCCGGCAAAGCCACCGAAAATTGCAGTGAAATCAAATGCTTCAGCAAAAATTCTGCCTACAACGCCAGGAACCAGGTTGATATGCATAATAGTAAGGATAAATGCTACAGAAATGTAGATAACGCCCATCAAAGGAACCAGAGTAGAGGTTGCTTTGATAACACGCTTGCCGCCGCCCAGCAGGCAATAGCCAACGAGCACAGCCTCTACAGCGCCGATAATCCAGGGAGTTGTATCCGGATTATAGAAGCTCAGAGCAGCAAAGGTGGATTGCAGATTATAGGAGCACAGCATGTTAAATCCGCAGCCATAGGTTACAATCAGGGCCACAGCAAAGAGCACTGCCAGACCGCGGCTGCCCAAAGCAGCTTCGATGTAATAAGCCGGGCCGCCGTAGCTGCCGTGCGGACCACGTTTCTTGTAAATCTGTGCCAGGGTGCTTTCAATAAAAGCAGAAGCGCCGCCGACAACAGCAATAACCCACATCCAGAACACAGCACCATAACCGCCGAGGCAGATAGCTGTGGAAATGCCGATAATATTACCGGTACCTACACGGGACGCAGTAGATACCATCAAAGCCTGGAAGGATGATACCGCACCGGATTCAACAGGCTTCTCCAAAATAACACGAATAGTTTCCTTAAACATACGCGCCTGCACCAGACGAGTACGCAGAGTGTAGTACAGGCCTACACCGATGAGCATGATGATCAGCAAATAACTATACATAAAATTGCTGATTGCTCCAATAATTTCTCCGAACATAAATGTTGCTCCCCCTTTTTTAGTTTGTTTGTTAATTATAACATATTTATTTGCTTTTCCAAAATTCAGAAAGGACGATGGCCTGTAAAGCTAACACTTTAGCACGATATAATAAATCAATTAAGTAATTTTGATAACCTACTCTAGTTTAAGCCTTGCAAGCATTCCTTAAGACTTGCATAACACGGATGCTCCAAATCAAAGGCTCCTGCCAGGGCAGCCTCGCCCAAGCGCATGCCCACATACCTGTCTGTTCCTGCCAGATATGTGTACAGTAAATGCCTGCTATAATTCACTAATCTGTTCTCACGCCCGCGGCAGCAATTTACTGACTGCAGATACTCCGCGCTCATATTATACAGATTATAATAATCACTGCACTCCGAGCTTTCCCGCCGCAGCGACTGCAGCAGCATATCCTCAAGATAACCCTTTTGCCAACGTTTAGTAGCTTTTTTGCCGGGAAAGAAAAAGTGCGTGCAATACTCCACTCCTTTAAAGAAAGTATTGTCACGCACCGCAAAAAATTTCTGCATTCGGCGTTCGCGCTCATCAGCCGCGTCGGCAAAGAATACTGCTTTTTGCACTATTTCTCTGCCTTCCAGCTGTATAAGGCGTTTAGTCAGCAAGTCTAACTTATCGATACTCTGATAATTTACAATCTGCATGTTAGGCAAGCTGATACCCTGCTTAAATAAATGCCGGAGATAAGCGTGCATAAACTGCGCCATCTCCACTCTTTCACACAGCAATAAAACCTCTCCGGTAATAATGCTTTGCTTACTCAAAATTATTTCTCCTTTTGCTGCAGCATCTGCTCAGCGGCCTGCACAACCTGCTCTACCGTCAGACGTGTCATGCATTGCATATCATCACACTTATGCTTCATGCCACCTGCACAACCAGGACAGGGCGGCAACGCTGTCACAATAGTTGCATCCTTGGTATAAGGACCGTACAGCTTCGGGCTTGACGGACCGTACATCGCTACGATAGGCACCTTCTGGCTGATTGCTACGTGCATCGGGCCGCTGTCGTTGGTAATAATCAGGCTGCAGCGACGCATTGCCGCTGCCAGCTCGCCAATACGGAAGCTGCCGGTTGCTACAACAGGTGTCGTCTTCATAAAGCTGACTGCCTCCTGCACCATTTCTTCGTCCATCGTACCGCCAAAGAATACAGGCTTATAGCCCTTTTCCGCAAGAATATCTGCTACCTTGGCAAAGCGCTCCGGCGCCCAGCGCTTGGTAACAACAGCACTGCCGATATTAAAGCCTACCAGCTTATCGGTAGCAAATACGCCGTGCTCGCGCCAGAATTCTTCTGCATGCTGCTGATATTCTTCGCTCGGGAAAATCTCCAGACCATTATGCTCCAGCTTTTGTACGCCAAGCTGCGTCAGCACATCAAGATACATATCTGCCGCATGGATTTTACGATTGAGCGGTGTAAACACATCCCAAAGCGGCTTGAACAGCGTGTGTGTTGTACCGCAACGCAATTTCACTTTGGTAAAAGCATCAATAAAGCTGCAACGCTCATTCGGATGCAGGTTAATCAGCACATCAAAGTCCATCTTGCTCAGACGGCGGGCACAGGCCATCAGCGCCAGCAGGCTGTTGTCCTTACCCTTCTTGTCAATCGTAATAACCTCATCCAGATACGGATTGTGCAGCACTACATCCTTCAGCTTCTCATCCGCCAGAAAGGTAATGTGCGCATCCGGTGCTGCCTTACGCAGCGCATGGATAAAGGGCGTGGTCAGCGTCAGGTCTCCCAGATGCATCAAAAATGTTACTAATATTTTTTTGCCATTTAATTCTACAGCTTGTGCCATCAGCCCTCTGCCACCTTTTCCTGATAAATTTTATAAACCATTTCCGGCGTTATATCATGCATACAATGCCAGTTATCACATTTTTTCTTCAAGCAGCCTGCACACTTAGCCGGTGAAAGCAGTACCGTGGAATTTTTACTGCCATATGGGCCTGTGCGGTCAGCCTTCGTCGGGCCGTACATTGCCACAAGAGGCTTTTTCAAAGCCGCTGCAAAATGCAGCGGGCCGGTATCCGCACTGATATAGAAGCTGCAGCCCTTTATCAGCGCCGCCAGCTCACGCAGGCTCGTCTGTCCCGTCAAGTCGATAACCAGCGAGCTTGCTGCGCCTTCGGCAATCCTCTGCCCCTTGACTGCATCATCCGGACCGCCTGCCAGCACTACAGCAGTACCATCTGCCGTAAGCTTTTTCGCCAGCTCGATATAATGCTCGACCGGCCATTCCTTCGTCCACCAGCGTGCACCGGGAACAATCACAACATAATCGCCGCCCTGCCAGCCGGCCTCCTGCAGCTTATGCTGCACCGAAGCTGTTTCCTTGCTTAAATCCGGCATCGGGAATTCCACATCATCCAACGAATCAACCTTCGCGCCAAGATAACGCGCCACATCCAGATAACGCTCGATAACGTGATCCTTGCTATGACTGCCACCAATCGCCTTGCTGATAAAGCCGCTGCCCTCGCGCATTTCGCAATAACCGATGCGGTTACTGCAGCCGCTGATAGCAGCCATTACCGCACTTTTGAAAAGGCCCTGCATATCTATCACCAGGTCAAAATGCTTGCTATGCAGCAGTGCGCGCATTTCGCGAAAATATTTCAGCTTATCACTGAAGCCCAGCTTATTAAATTTTACCTTATCAAAATAAAGCACCTCGTCAATCACCGGCGGGTCCGGTACAAAGCCGGCAAACTGCGGATGCACCAGCCAGGTGATTTTGGCCTGGGGATAACGCTTGCGCAACGCCGCCGCAAAGGGCAGCGTATGCAGGATATCACCCAACGAACTCATTTTGATTAACAGGATGTTCTGATACTCCATTATCATCTCTCGCTTACAATATTTTTTACGAAATCCAGCAGATTACCGCCCGTGTAAAGATAGCCTTTGACACCGGCAGCCTCCGCTGCCTCCACATCGCGCTTGCTGTCACCGACGAGGAAGCTCTGCTCCTTGTCGATTGCATATTCAGCCAACGCCTGCAGCAGCATGCCCGGTTTGGGCTTGCGACAATCGCACACCCCGGTATATTCCGGCACGCTACCCTCGGGATGATGCGGGCAGTAGTAGATTTTCTCTATTTTACCGCCTGCCGCAGCAATTTCACGCTGCATATACTCGTGCAGCTCATCCATCTGCTCTACAGTATAATAACCACGCGCAATGCCGCTCTGGTTCGTTACAATAAAAATTTTATAGCCAAGCTGCGTCAGATACGCCACAGCCTCGCGGGCACCATCAATCCAGCGCAGGTCCTCAATTTTGTAGAGATAGGCTACATCAACATTGAGTACGCCGTCCCTATCGAAAAATACCGCCTTAGCCTTCATAAACGTAGTAACCGCCGGTCTTGTCAAGCAGCTGGCAATATTCCTCGGCAGCCTCTTCAATCGGAGTAAAGCCTCCGTCATAGCCTGCTGCCAAAAGGTTGGTGTCATCTGCTTCAGTAAAGCTCTGGTATTTACCCTTCAGTACTTCAGGGAACGGTACATATTCCAGCTCGCCGCTGCCAAAATGGTTCAACACAGCCTTAGCCAGAGTATTGAACTGATGCGCATGGCCGGTACCGCAGTTGAAAATACCGCTGATTTCCGGATGATCCCAGAAATAGAAGTTTACCTTAACAACGTCCTTTACATATACAAAGTCACGAGTATGCTCGCCCGGGCCATAGCCAGCGTATTCGCCAAACAGACGTACCTTGTGCTCAGCCTTCCATTGGTTGTACATTTGGTAAATCATAGAAGCCATCTTGCCCTTATGGTTCTCCTGCGGACCGTATACGTTGAAATAACGCAGGCCTACTACCTGGCTTTGTGCCTGCGGCAGCAGACGGCGCAGATAGTTGTCGAAGAACAGCTTGGAGAAAGCATAAACGTTCAGCGCTTCCTCACATGCAGGCTCTTCACGGAAGCCATGTGCACCGCTGCCATAGGTGGAAGCGGAGGAAGCATACATCATCTGAATCTTTCTGTCGAGGCAGAAATGCAGCACGTTTTTAGTATACTCAAAGTTATTTTCCATCATGTATTTGCCGTTATATTCCATTGTATCGGAGCAAGCGCCCTCATGGAAGATAACGTCGATTTTCTCATGGTTAAATTTGCCAGCCTTCAAAGCATCCATGAAAGCATACTTATCCATATAATCCTTAACCTTCAGGCCCTGGATATTTTTGAATTTAACCATGTTGGTCAGGTTATCGACAACAAGAATGTCATCAATACCGCGGTCATTTAAGCCTTTAACAATATTACTGCCGATAAAACCGGCACCACCAGTTACGATAATCATAATTTGCCCTCCTTAACCATTTTGGCAATCTTTTCCACCACACCGGTTGTGGAATAACCATCTTCAAATTCTATAATGCGCACCTCGCCGGCATATTCACGACCAGCGACCTCTTCAGGCTTGTAATCGCCACCCTTGACGAGAATGTCGGGACGAATTTTTTCAATCAGCTCAGTCGGAGTATCCTGGTCGAACAGCACCACCGCATCTACACAGGCCAATGCAGCCAGCACACGCGCACGGTCCAGCTCATGCACCAAAGGTCTTGTCTCACCCTTCAGGCGACGCACGGAAGCGTCCGTATTCAGGCCGACAATCAAATGCTTGCCGAGGTTGCGCGCCTTCTCCAGATACGTTACGTGGCCTACATGCAGAATATCGAAACAGCCGTTGGTGAACACAATCTTTTCGCCGCAGGCTCTCCAGGTTGCAGCCAACGAAGCAATCTCCTGCCAGCTCAGCGTGCGATAGCCACGTCCCTGCTTGCGTTCCTCCGTCAGCAGGTCCTTCAAAAGCTCGTCACGGTGCACCGGATAAGTGCCAACCTTGGCCACAACAATGCCTGCAGCACGGTTCGCCATATACACAGCGTCAGCCAGCGAAAGCTTGCCGGCAACACCGGCAAGAAGCGTAGCCGCTACCGTATCACCGGCACCGGAAACATCAAACACTTCAATGGCGGTAGCAGGGCTATGCAGCACCTGCTCAGCATTAACCAGGCTCATGCCGCGCTCGCTGCGGGTAACAACCACATTTTTGATATGGAATTTTTCACGCGCAGCCTGCGCCATGCTGACAACTGCTTCATCAGAGTTTTCACGCTGACAGCCTGCAGCCTCACACATTTCCTTTAAATTAGGCGTAATAAAATCACAGCCATCATATTTGGACCAGTCTGCTCCCTTAGGATCAATCAGCACCGGTATATCATAGGCCTTGCCCTGAGCAATTACCCATTGGCAAAAATCATCCGAGCAGACACCCTTGGCATAGTCCGAAACAATAATACCATCCAGGCCTTCGTCAAGCAGTCCTGCCAGCCAATGACGCAGCTCAATGATTTCTTCAGGGAATAAATCGCCGGTTTCTTCAAAATCAAGTCGCAGCATCTGCTGATTGCCACCCAAAACACGCAGCTTGGTAATAGTCTTGCGGCGCTTGCTTTTCACCAATCCCTGATGATTGATGCCTGCATCATCCATCAGCTTTTCCAGCAGCAGACGGTTTTCGTCATCACCTGTCACACCGCCCATAAAGACCTGGCATTCCAAATGCGCCAGATTGGCAGCAACGTTGGCTGCACCGCCCAGCACGGAATTTATCTTTGTAATACGCGTTACCGGCACAGGTGCTTCCGGCGAAATGCGTTTTACCTCACCATGGAAATATCTGTCCAGCATCACATCACCGATAACAGCAATGCGTACATTCTTAATTTGTTCTGCTAAAAAAGTTGTTACAGCTAAATCAGCCAAATTATTCACCATCCACCAGCTCACATAAAATGTGACCTATCAAAATATGCATTTCCTGCGCACGGGCAGTAACCTTCACCGGTACAGCGATGCACTCGTCGCACAGCAGCTTCATTTTGCCGCCGCCCTCAGCCGTCATGCCTACGCAGAACACACCCATGCTCTTGGCCAGCTCGACAGCTTCCACAACATTAGCGCTGTTACCGCTAGTAGAAATGCCTACCAGCACATCACCAGGACGTGCGAGCGCCTGCACCTGACGCACAAAAACCTTATCATAGCCGTAATCGTTGCCGACAGCAGTCAGAATAGAGGTATCCACCGTCAGTGCGATAGCAGGCAGACCTGCGCGTTCCTTTTGGAAGCGGCCGACAAATTCGGCAGCCAGATGCTGGCTATCAGCGGCACTGCCGCCATTACCGCAGAACAAAACCTTGTTGCCATTGGCCAACGCTTTTTTTACTTCTACAGCAATGCGCTCAATCTGTGCCAGAATCTCGCTGTTCACCACAGCATTTGCCACCTGCAGATGGTCCAGAAAGCGTTGCTTAATAATCTCTTTCATTTTCTACCTCATTACCAGTTTACAAAATCAAATTTAGCTTCAAATGCACTATCTTTACTATCAATATCTTTATGCTTATAAATCAGAGAAAGCTGCCAGCAGCAGAACTTATGCGTCCAGCTGTATCTTGTTTCGTAATTTTCCTTTTGGTCTAAATCATAGCGGTTGACAATGGTAAAGCTGTTCTTGTCATCCATAATATATTGCAGACCATTGCGCAGCTCTTTGGCCATATCAGGCTGATCGTAGGTAAATACATCTGTTGTAAAATCCTCACGATAATAGCCAACCCAGGTATTCCATTTCGGGCTGATTTTCTGTCCCAAGGTTGCATAGTAAACATTGGTAGACTGCAAAGAATCCTCTGCACTCTCACGTGTCCATTTCTTGCCAATCGTCAAATCCAAAGAAGTATTTTTGCTGTTGAACAGATAAATGCGGTCATGGTTAAGGAAGGCACCATATTCTGTATGCCAGCTCTTGCGTCCAGTATCATCATTTTTCCACAAACCACGCTCAAAGTAAGCATTGTAAGTCAAAGGCAGGCCAGGAGCGATATGATGAGTTTTATAATTAAAGCGTATATTGTTCTGCTTCTCTACCCATTCGTCATCGTCCTCATACCAGCCGTTTTCGTAGGTAACCTTAAAGTTACGCTCGTTATGTTCCAAGCCGTAAACAGGCTTATAGCCAGCCTTGCTGTAATAATTTATATCAGCATAAATTGTATCCTTGTCTCCTAACGGACGCTCATAGGAAAGATTGACATAAGTTCCCTTATCGCTGTCCTTGAAGCCGATATGCGGCAGGATACGTTCCTTGGATTTTTCCGTCAGGCTGCTTTCCCAATAATCACGGGAATAGATATGCTTACCGCGCACAAAAACCTTGACGTCGCGTGCTACCATTTTATCATGCGGATAAATTTCAAAGGTCTTAGCCTTGATTTCCAAACATTTAGGATGCTTTACTGCCGGGCAGCGACTGGTGGAACCACCCTCATCAAGAATCATTTTGTCCGGATAGATGGCAGCATGCGGAGCAGCAAAGAAGTCCTTACCGTTCTTGCCGGTCAATTTTTTCATTTCACCGGTCTTATTGTTAAAGTTATAATGGCCCCAGGCAGCCTGAGTTTCACTTTCTCCCTCTACCAGCTTACCACCCTCTAATAACCAGATATCGCCAGTTTTCATATTGCCTTTTACCTGCGTTGTATAAATATCCTGGCCATTTTGTGATACCCTGATATTACCCTCGGCATGAAAATCGCCGCTGACAGTATCATATACTGCATGCTCACCTGTCAGGTGAATTGGCAGTCCCTGCTGCTTTTCTGCATCCAGCTTTTCGCGATGTGGCAATGCAGCATTCGGCTCACTGACAGAAACCGGACTCAGCATACTGTCGCTGTTGCTGTTGCTAAATTGTTCTGCATAAACAGGCATGCACATGCCCAAAGCTAATGTGGCAGCTATAAAAGTCTTATTCATACGAAAAAACTCCTTCTCTATAATTGCAAATGAAAAATTTCATAATAATCCACTTAACATTATACCATAAAAAAAGCAAAAGCTCACTCGAAAGAGTGAGCTTTTCACGTATAATTTTCGATTTTATTCCTGATATACTGCACCCTGCAGGGTAGTATCTGCAGCAGTTTGCACATAGGTTTCACAGCCAACCGGGATAGTTACACTGTTGCCCTTAACAAAGGCACCGCCAACCAGGCCTACAGGACCAAGAACAATCATACCGCCAATAGCAGCTCCGGCCGCACCGGCAATGCTTTCAGCCTTTTGTTTAGCCAGCTCGTCTACGGTAACAGGAATCTTGGTACCATCTATACCATAGATATAAGTAAAGTTGATATCAATACGGCCATCCTTGCCAAAGATACCAGGCTGAACAACCTTTTTCACTTCACCGACACCGGTTGCACCCTTCGGCAGTACCAGTACATCGTTTACGTACAGGTTATCAGCAGCTTTGAAGTGCACTGTATCGCCCTGGCGACTCATTTTAGTGCTCAGCTCGGAAGTAAAGGTGATTTTGAAAACAGAATCCTTCGGCAAAGTCACATTCTGTACAGGCACATTGCCATCTTCATAGGAAGCAAGCTTCAGCAGATTTTCCAGGCGTCCGCTCAAAGAACCGGTCTGGTTCTGACCATAGAGAAGCTTTTCAGTTGCTTCAATACGGTTTTTTGCTGCGCCACCGGACATGCTTTCGTTCATCTTCCATTCTACTACATTGAGCTTAGTAGCAAAGGAAGCCTCTCCGTTATCAGGAGTACCTTCAAGGTAATCGTACATATTATCAACGCGGTTGATTATTGCATCACTCGTAATAGTGCCGTAAACGTCATCCTCAAGACTGTCCATACGCTGCAGCAGGGAACCGCTTTGCTCCGTACCGTAAAGCATTTTTTCCATGGCACCAATTTTTTCAGCCATGGGAACAGCAGCATCAGCTGCAAAGCCCGGGATTACCGTTGTAAAGCAAAAGATAAAGGTCAACAATAAAGTTGCAAGCTGTTTTTTCAATTTTCTTACCTCCAATCAGAGCTATATATTTTTATTATAGCATGTTTTGTCTAAAAAAAACAGAGGTTCTCTTCTGAACCTCTGCTTTATCCAATGTAAAATTTGTACCGTTTGTTACTATAAATAATATTACAAACAACACACCAGCTTTATTTTTTATAACTACCGACAGCAGTCTTAATCGCTGCCTTCATCTCATCCATTTTAGCAAAACGACGGCGGTGCTGTGCTCTCTTCGACGGCTTCAGCTCCTCCATAGATTTACGGTGCTCTGCGGTCGGCATAATATAGAAGCGGCGGTCAGAGCAAATCACGCCTTCGCACTCCTGCCAGAAGGCGCCGAAATCTGTTTTCAGCTTGCGGTCTACACGAAGATGGTTCATTGCATAGTAACCATCGTTAGTAACAGCAAAAATATTTTCAATGCCTATTGCGTCAGCAAAGCAACGCAGGCCATAGAACATCAAATTTTTAGTACGATAGCCAAAGAAGGCCTTCGTCATGCCTTTAATCAGCTCGCTGCCGTTCTGCGGTCCCTGCAGGGCGCCGATATAAATAACGTTCTTGCCATCTGTTTTATTTTTAGCCAGCCAGAACATAATCTGGTATAAGGGTTCACCTTCGTAAAACAATGCCAGTGACAGGCAACCTTCCTTGCGCTGACCGGAATGAAACCACAACTGCAGCGTCAGCGGTCTGTCATCATAGGAGTCCTCCCACAGCTGCACCATTTCACCCTTGCTGTACAATTTATCCATCAGCTCCGGCTTGAACAGCTCTTCCATAATCAGCAGATGATTCTGCACCAGCTCTACACGTTCATCCCAGGTTGAGCCTTTATAGAAGAACGCTCTGGTAGTCTGTTCCAAAAGTGCAGGTGTTCCCTGCAGCCACGCCTGACGCTTGCTATTCGCAGCAAAAAACTGCAGCAGTTCGTCAACCTTGCCGCTATGCATAGCGCAACGCGTGCGGAATACAACGTAACGCTTCATTTCCTTCAAAATATGTGTCTGATACAAGCTTTTGCCAACATATTCTAAAATATTTTTCTCCATCAGTTACCTCTAGAAATATTATTATTACCTATATTATAGCATAATTCAGAATGATAAGCACCAAGCATTCTTGCTAAAAATATGTTTATGTGTTAAAATTTTCATGACAACCGTTTTACAGGGTGGTATTGCCTTCATTCTTAAAGAATGGAGGTGATGTCTATGGTATATTTTACATTCCAAGATCTTATGATTTTCGGTATGTTTATACTGACATTACTGACGTTCATTTTTCAGAACAAAAAGTAATTTGCTCATAGAAAAACCGCCCCTGTAATTTACCAGATTCCGAGGCGGCTTTTCAAGTCAATTCAACTGGCAACCCACCTTGTGGGCGGTTGTCATTTTCTATATTTAATATAGCACATTCATATTATTTTTTCAAGTAACGGCTCAGTTCTTTCTCATATGCTCTTCGAGGTACTGACCGACAATTTTAACAGCGCAGTAATCACCGCACATAGAGCAAGCTTCGTCATCAGATTTGTTCTTGCGGCAACGATACTCCTTAGCCTTCACCGGATCAATCGCCAGATCAAGCTGCGCCGGCCAATCCAGAACCTTGCGCGCTTTGGCCATCTTCAGGTCCCACTCCCATGCCTGCTTGTTACCATTAGCCAAATCAGCAGCATGAGCAGCGATACGGGTAGCGATGACGCCCTCACGCACGTCATTTAAGTCAGGCAGGCCCAAATGCTCTGCCGGAGTTACGTAGCACAGGAAGTTGGCACCGCTTACTGCAGCCAGAGTGCCGCCGATAGCGCTGGTAATATGATCATAGCCGGGAGCAACGTCAGTTACGAGCGGTCCGAGCACATAGAAGGGTGCACCGTGGCACAGGCGTTTTTGCAGCTGCATGTTCGCAGCAATCTGGTTGTAGGGCACGTGGCCGGGGCCTTCTACCATAACCTGTACACCCTTATCCCAGGCGCGCTGTGTCAATTCACCCAAGTTCAGCAGCTCCTGAATCTGCGCTCTATCGGTAGCATCAGCAATGCAGCCGGGACGCAGGCCATCACCCAGGCTAATAGTTACGTCATATTCAGCACAGATATCAAGAATTTCATCATAGTATTCATACAGCGGGTTTTCAGCTTCATTGTGCAGCATCCAGCCAGTGATAAAGCTGCCGCCACGGCTGACAACGTCCATAACGCGGCCTTCGTCAATAAGTGCCTTCAGCACATTTTTGTTGATACCGCAATGAATGGTCATGAAGTCAGCGCCATCTGCAGCCTGTTGGCGGATGACATCGAAGATGTCCTCTTTGGTCATTTCAACTACTGCGCCACGCTTTTTGATAGTTTCTACCGTTACCTGATACATCGGTACAGTACCAACCATTACAGTGGAAGCCGCAATAATTGCCTGGCGGGAGGCACTGATATTGTTGCCGGTGGAAAGATCCATTACAGAATCTGCACCTGCATCAATTGCAGCCTGCAGCTTTGCCAGCTCCGGTTCCGGATCAGGATAGCTGCTGGAGGTGCCGATGTTAGCGTTAACCTTTACGGTAAGACCGGTGCCTACACCGCGCGGAATAATATTTTTATGATTGATATTACAGGGAATAGCAATAGTACCGTTTGCTACGCCTTCGCGAATAAATTCTGCAGTTACATGCTCCTGCTCTGCGACAATTTTCATTGCTTCGGTAATCACACCTTGGCGTGCCAATTGCATTTGTGTTGCCATAATTTTTCCTCCTTATAATTAAAAGACCGCTTTCCTGTCGGAAAGCGGTTGAATTATCTTTTTGCAGAAATCTGCTCGCTTTCCTACGCTGGTTTTAACCAGATTCAGGTTCAAAGGGTCGGATGTCAGTCCTCTCAGCAAATTGCGCCCCTAGCGGTTACGTTATTTTGTTTACATGCTTACTTTAACATGAACAGCGAAAATACGCAAGTTAAATATGCACAACTTGCAAAAAAACTGGCAGTGTGCTATATTATAGATGAAAAGTGACAACTGCCCACAAGGTGGGTTGCCCGCTAAGAAACAGAAGAGCTGCCCTTACCGGTCAAAGTATTGGGGCAGCTTTTCTATGTGCATTTTACTTACGGTTCTGAAACACGAACGTCAGCAATGCCAGTATAAACATACCGAAAATCATAAGATCCTGGAATGTAAAATATACCATAGACATCACCTCCATTCTTTAAGAATGAAGGCAACACCACCCTGTACCACAGTTGTCAAAATCATTTTATAATATAAACATATTTTTAGCAACACTCTGTAACCTACGTTACAAAACAGCTTAAAAAATTGTATACATAAAAAATCTTTACAAAAACACTTGACTCTAAAAGCAGGCGTGCTATAATCATCTACAAATCACATTACGCAACGCAATGATGGAGAAGCAATGTGCAGGTCTTTTCAGAAAGCTGGCGGTTGATGCAAGGCAGCAGCGAAGCACACTAGTTCCGCTCCGAAGCGGCAAATGACGAATTTGACGGGTGCGCCCGATACAGCGTTCAGAGTTGGCCATAGGCAAATTGGGTGGCACCGCGAGCAGTCCTCGTCCCAAGATAGGGATGAAGGGCTTATTTTTTTAGGTGAAGCAATTTGGCAATGGCAATTTGGGTGGTACCGCGAGATAAAGGCAAGCTCGTCCCAAAGGGATGTGCTTGCCATATTTATTTTCAGGAAGAAGGAAAGAACAAATGAAAAGAGCATATAACTTTAACGCCGGTCCCTCCGCTATGCCGCTCGAGGTACTGCTGGAAGCGCAGGAGGAGTTCTTAAACTACCAAAACACCGGCATGAGCATCATTGAAATGAGCCACCGCAGCAACGAATACGCTGCTCTGCATGCTGAAACAAAGCAGCTGCTGCGTGAGCTGATGGAAATCCCCGAGGATTACGAGATTATGTTCATCCAGGGCGGCGGCAGCACTCAGTTTTTGATGACAGCGGCTAATTTCCACACAAAAAAATACGCTGCTTACGTCAACACCGGCGTCTGGGCCAAGAAGGCTATGGCGGAAGGAAAATTCTACGGCGAGGTTTATGAGGCCGCTACCAGCGCCGATAAAAACCACAGCTACATTCCGCAGGAGTTCAACCTCCGCCCCGATACTTCTTATGTACACCTTACTGCCAACAACACGATTTACGGCACTGAGTACAAGGATTTCCCCAAGTTCGACGTTCCCGTTATCTGCGATATGTCCAGTGACATTCTTTCGCGCAAGGTGAACGTCAAGGATTTTGATCTTATCTACGCAGGAGCGCAGAAAAACCTTGGTCCTGCAGGCGTAGTTATCGTCATCGCCAAAAAAAGCTTTTTGGCAACAGCACGTGAGGAGCTGCCCACGATGCTGAAGTACAGCACCTTCGCCAATAACGATTCGCTGTACAATACACCGCCTGTCTTTGCCATTTATATGGTTAACAAAACTCTGCACTGGATTAAAAAGCAGGGTGGCGTAAACGCTATTGCCAAGAATAATGCAGCGAAGGCTAAGCTCATTTATGACGTTATCGACAACAGCAACGGCTTTTACAAGGGACACGCTGCTCCCGAAGCTCGCAGCAACATGAATATTACCTTTAATCTGGCTACACCGGAAATGGAGAAGGATTTCGTGGCTAAGGGCAAGGCTGCCGGCTTCGTCGGCATCGGCGGTCACCGCCTGGTAGGCGGCTGCCGCGCCAGTGCCTACAATGCTGTGCCGCTGGAGGCCTGCAAGGCGTTGGCGGAGTTTATGGAAGAGTACATGAAAGCAAACAAATAATACTTTTGAATATATGCGGCACAATTAATATATCATTCCGCTCAGAAAAAATTTTCCCGTGCCCTTAGGGCACAACGCAAATTTCGTGTGGAACCAGAACGAAGCTTCGGTAAAATTTGTCAGACGGTAAAAGATCGTTACACACCCTCGCTTCTATGGTTCCAGACACTCATTTGCTAAAATTTTTATTCACTACACGATATATCAATTGCTCGCTTTATCCTAATAATCAGTTACTTACTTCACCCCACATAACCTACAAATTATACATAAAGGAGATAAATCACCATGAAAATTTTTGTCAGCAACGATATCAGCGAAAAAGGCGTAGCTCTGCTGCGCGAACATTTTGATGTAGATGTAATGCCCAACATGAAGCCGGAGGAGCTTATCAAGGTTATCAATAATTACGATGGCCTGGTAACCCGCAGCATGACCAAGGTAACCAAGGAGGTTATCGAAGCCTCCACCCGTCTGAAGGTTATCGGCCGCGCCGGTGTTGGCGTTGATAACATCGATATCCCTGCCGCTACTGCTAAAGGCATTGTTGTACTCAACACACCGGAAGGCAACACCATGGCAGCTACCGAGCACACTGTTGCTATGATGATGGCTATGACACGCCACATTCCGCAGGCTCATCAATCCATTCAGGAGGGCAAATGGGACCGCAAATCCTTCGACGGCATTCAAGTGCAGGGCAAAACCCTTGGCATCATCGGCGTTGGCCGTATCGGCAGCCGCGTTGCCAAACGTATGCAGGCTATGGAAATGACCACCATTGGTTACGACCCGTATATTACCGAAGAACGTGCGCATCAGGTTGGCGTTGAGCTGGTTGATTTTGACACTCTGCTGGCTAAATCCGACTACATCACCATTCACACTCCGCTCACCAAGGAAACGGAAAAGATGCTGAATGCCGAAGCTATTGCCAAAATGAAGGACGGCGTGCGTATCGTTAACTGCGCCCGCGGCGGCTGCATGGATCCCGAGGCTATTGCTGAGGGCGTTAAATCCGGTAAAATTGCCGGCGCCGCTATCGACGTTTATCCGACCGAACCGCTTACCAAAGAGAATAACCCCTTCCTGGGCCTGTTCAATGTTGTACAAACTCCGCACCTCGGTGCTTCCACCATTGAAGCGCAAATTGGCGTAGCTGTTGACGTTGCTTACGGCGTAATTGATGCTCTTGAGGGACGTCCGGTTATGACCGCAGTTAACATGGCACCTATCCCGAAAAGCGTGGCAACAGTTATCCAACCTTACTTTAAGCTGGCAGAGCGCATGGGTACCGTGGGCATCTATCTGGCAGACGGCCCGATTAAGAGCGTGGAAGTGGAATACACCGGCGCACTTGCTGAAACTGAAACCCAGGCACTCACAACCGCCTTCCTCAAAGGCCTGCTGAACCCGATTCTGCAGGAAAGCGTTAACTTTGTCAATGCTCCCGGCATTGCCAAAAAACGCAATCTGGAGGTTAAAGAGGTTAAGGCTAACAAGCCCGGTTACTTCACTACTGCTATCAATGTAAAAATTGCTACCGCTAAAGGCACACATAAAATTGAAGGCACCCTGTTCGACGGTAAGCAGCCTAAGATTGTGCAAATTGACCAATATCATGTTGACTTCAATCCCGAAGGCTACCTGCTGCTGGCACCGCACGTAAATAAGCCTAATATGATTGGCCAGATGGCTACCATTTTAGGCAGCGCCGGCATCAACATCAACGGCATGCAGGTTGGCAGCACTCCTAAATCCGACACCAATATTATGGCAATTGCTGTTGGCGACGACATTCCGAACGATATCATGCTGCAGCTGCGTGGTGTAGAAGGCATTATTGATGTTAAGCTCATCAATTGCGAAGGCTAATGACAGTAGCCAAATAAAGTACAGCGAGGAAGTTTTATGAGAATAATTTTAGTCCGACATGGTGAAACAACCTGGAATATAGAAGGAAGATACCAAGGGCAGGAGGATACGCCGCTGAGCGAGCGTGGTCTGCGCCAAGGTCACCTGCTGGCCGAGGGCTTGCACCACATCCCTATTGATGTGTGCATCTCCAGCCCGCTGCAGCGCTCCTACCAGACCTGCAAGTTCTGCGCTGACCTGCACCAGCTGCCGGTAGCAACAGATGAGCGTCTGCTGGAAATCAATCATGGCAGCTGGGAAGGCGTGCTGGCGCCGGAAATTGCCCAGCAATTTCCGCAGGAGTTTGCTCTGTGGCACACCAAGCCGCACCTGGTGCAGATGCCTGACGGCGGTGAAAGCTTGGAGGATGTGCGCAAGCGTGCGCGCGCTGCCTTTGACGACTATGCAGAAAAATACGCCGGCAAGACAGTGCTGGTTGCTGCGCATGACGCAGTAAACAAGGCGATCATCTGCGATTTGCTTGGCCTTGATATGTCGCACTTCTGGCAGATTAAGCAGGATAACACCTGCATTAATGTGCTGGAATATAACGAAGGTGTTTGGCGCGTAGTACTGCTGAACTCCACCAATCATTTAGGCTTCCTGTTCAGCGGAATTGAGCAGGCCGGCCTGTAATTCAATAAAGCAAAATGACCGTCTTGCGCAGCAAAAGCTGCGAGGACGGTCATTTTTTGTCTTCCTTGTCAAAAATATCCTATGCACTTTTTCTTGAATCAATACCATTTTTGTAAAGTTCCTCTGGCGCAATATCAATATCACCATCGTTCCATACAACAATTCCATAATCAATATATACCTGTTTAAAAAGCTCTTCATCAAGCAGAGGCTTAAAGGCAGGATAATTGAGCATAGCCTTAAAATCATAGATTTTAGCTTCACCGGTATTAAATCTTACCCATAATTTCCAATCAGCTAACGGTCGCACACCACATATCTTTAAAGCAGGGCTTGCATCACCAGCATAAGCGATACCATCTTTAATGAACATATTAATCCCTCCTAACGTAATGGATCAATCTCATTCACAAGTTTTTAATAAAACTATTACTAAGTCTTTTCTTTCTTGTCAAAAATTTGTTTACATGATACAATAATAAGGACAACCGTGTTGCAGGGTGGCGTTGCCGAAATTCCGTTGGAATGGAGGTGATGTCTATGGTATATTACACCTTCCAGGATCTTATGATTTTTGGTATGTTTATACTGGCATTGCTGACGTTCATTTTTAAGAACAAAAAGTAAAATGCACATAGAAAAACCGCCTCTGTAATTTGCTGTTCACCGAGGCGGATTTTTCTGACCCTTTGAATCGGCAACCCACCTTGTGGGCGGTTGTCTTTCTATTTTTATTATACCACATTCATATATTTTTGCAATACAGTAATCTAGGCACATAGAAAAACCGCCTCTGTAATTTGCCATTCACCGAGGCGGATTTTCTTTCCTCCTTGAACCGGCAACCCACCTTGTGGGCGGTTGTCTTTCTATTTTTATTATACCACATTCATATATTTTTGCAACACAGTAATCCAGACATAAGAAAACCACCCCAAAACTTGCCAGTAGCAGGGTGGATTTTCTTTTCACTGTAAAACTGGCAACCCACCTTGTGGGCGGTTGTCCTTTTATTTTTATTATACCACATTCATATATTTTTGCAACACAAAGCCCCCTCACCTTGCGGCGAGGGGGCCTTTATACGCGCGTGTATTATTTTGTGTTACTTGCTAATGGTTAAATTAGAAAGTGAAGGTTACGTCAGCCCAAACGCGTTGGTCATCAACCTTGCTGTCCAGTTTGCTTTCGGTATCGTAGTAAACTACAGTACCAACGATGTTCTTAGCGAAGGTGTAGTTAGCGCCAACGCCATAGCCTTTGAAGCCATCGCCACAAAAGGTGTTTGCATCAGTGGTGTGTGCAATGTAGGTTTGGCCACCCAGGTCATAGTAGTTAGCGAACAGGCCCCAGGAGCCAGCTTCGGAAGCTTCAGCACCTTTGTAGGTCAGGCCAACAGTCCAACCATCAGAATCAAGCTCTTGCTCATCGCCATCTTTAGAGCTCATATCACCTTTCAGGTACATAGCAGACAGGTTTACATCACCCATGGTGTAGTCAGCACCAACATACCAAATAGCATTGTCATCATCTTCAACGTCACCAAGGTCTTTGTAGTTTACATAACCAGCAGCAGCATTCAGGTCGCCGAAGGAGCCTGCCAATTCGCCACCAGCATAGTTGCCACCATCAACTTCGGTAGCTTTACCAGCAAAGCCGGTTACTTTAACTTTGTCGCCGTAGGAAACTTCAGCGCCATCAACCAGGTCATCATAGATGTTGCCGTTAGCGAAGAATGCATTGTAACGACCAGCGGTTACAGCCAAGCCACCGATTTTACCTTCAACATATGCACGGTTGAATTCAGTTTTTTCTTCGCCTTTGTTAGCATCTTCACCATAGAAGTTTTGAGTGTTTTCAATCATGCCAGTGTAGGACCAGTCATCATTGATTTGACCGTTAATCCAAATACGGGAACGCAGATCGTTTTCGAAAGAATTATGGTTGCCATCTTCATCAACGTTAGCATCGCCTTGTTTGCTCATGTATTTGTAACGCAGTTCGCCGGTTACTTTTACATTGTCAGCTTTTTTCTCCAGGTTAGCAACGCGAACGCCCAGGTTGTCCAGTTCGTCAGCGAATTCAGCAGCCAGTTTATCAACGTTAGCGCCTTTAGCCATTGCTTTAGCAACGATTTGAGCCATTTCATAACGAGTCATCAGTTTGTCGCCACCAAAAGTGGTGTCGCCGTAGCCTTCGATTACGCCAGCAGCAGCCAGTTTGTTGATGCTGTCATAAGCCCAGTGACCAGCAGGAACGTCAGAGAACGGGTTAGCAGCGTATGCGGAAGCAGTTACGCCCAGAGCCATAGCCATAGCTAATACTAAAGATTTTTTCATTTTAATTTCCTCCTTTAGGAAAATACATTTGAAAAATCCTGCTCTGCCTCTTCGCCTTGGTTTTGATACTCAGCTAGCCACAGCTTTCAGTAAGAGTTGCCTTGTTTCCTCTACCATACTCTTTGCAGCCTGCATTTTTCGCTACCCTCAGCAGTTAGCATAAGCAAATTTTTCATGACTCTATTGTACCACTTTTTTAATTACTCTACAAGTCCTTCACAAAATTTTCTTAATTCATGTAAATAAAGAAACTCTACTTCTCAAACAATCATTTATCTGCAAGCTTTTCTTTGCAAGTTTTTCTTCGCAATACAAAACCGCCTCTGCAATTTTTGCAGAAGCGGCCTGATGTTTTAGCTAATATAGAATTATTTAACACGCAGAGCACGGTCTACTTCGATGCGTACTGCACGGCCAAATTCTTCATGAGTCCAATCCCAACGGCTGGTCAGAGCTTCAGGAATGGTTTTATCGCTGTAAATGCGGTGCTCGTAAGCTTTACCGGTGAGCTTGTTGTAAGCAACTGCATAGCCTTGCAGGTCGATTTGCAGTTTACGCTCTTCGCTGGAATCGATAGCTTTGTCATCCAGCTTATCCAGCTGAACAGCGATAACGATATCAACATCGCCATCTTTAGCAATCTTTGCCAGGGTTGCAGCGTCAGGAACCTTGTTGCCAATCTTAGCAGCATCAATAACAGCGGTCAGTTTGTCGTTTTCTACTACTACAAAGCCTTTTTTGCTGTTCAGCACGGACAGAGCGTTTTTGTAGAAAACCTGATTTGCCAGCTCGTCGCCACCTTCAACATTGTTGATTAAGGGCAGCAGGGCAACGCTGGCAGCTTCAGCTGCACCAAAGCAGGGGATGCTGAAGCAGATAGCCATAACAGTCATCAATAAATAACGTAAAACCTTTTTCATTCTTATTCCTCCAGACGCATTAAAGTAATGCAGAATATAGGTATATTTTAACATAAATCTATAGAAAAATACAGTGTTTGCTAAAAATTTTCTGACTGAAGAGTCATGGGGAGTAAATTGCGTTCTATATCCCAACAAACCTCTTGAAAATTACATTCTAACTGCTGATTCGTATAACGCAGCACTTTCAAGCCGTATCCCTGTAAAACCTGTGTGCGCTCTGTATCATATGCTATTCCCTGTTCTGTGTAATGTTGGCTGCCATCGATTTCTATGACCAGCTTAGCTGCGTGGCAGTAAAAGTCGACGATGAACCCACTTATTATTCTTTGCCTTTGCCAGTGAAGTCTATGCTTCGATAAATAACAGTACCATAAATGCCTTTCTTGAGGTGTCATATTTTTCCTATTATTTTTGGCAATAGGCACAAGCTTAGCATTGCGTTCTCTATAATTCGAATCCACAGCCTTGTTTCCCCCTTCCGTCTGCTCGCTTTGCTCGCAGCCACCTTCCCCGAGGGGCAGGCAAGACTAATATCGATTGCTTCATATTCTTCCGAGCTTTATTTGATTATAGCACACTTTCCTTTCAATAGCTTGACTTATTGCCCTAAG
>NZ_CAKPTG010000001.1 GCF_934190775.1 uncultured Phascolarctobacterium sp. | reverse complement strand
ACCCGTTATGAAATGGCTCAAATCGTTGCTAAAGCAATGGCAAAAGGCGCTAACGTTGACAAACTGGCTGCTGAATTTGCTGACGAGCTGGATAACCTGGGTGTTCGCGTTGCTAACCTGGAGAAAAAAGCTGACAATGTAAAAATTACCGGCAACATCCGTTACAACTATGCTGACTATGATGAAGACGGTTACAAAACCGGTCTGCGTTCCCGTATCTGGGTAAAAGGCCAAATCAATGATGATTGGACCTACACCGGCATGCTGCAAAACGTACAAAACCTGAAAAACAACGCTGGCGATGAGAAAACTGATTTCCAACGCGCTTATGTTGATGGTAAAATCGGTGGCTTAGCTGTTGAAGCTGGTCGTCTGCCGCTGAATCTGGTTGATGGCAACCTGTATGACACCCGTGCTGACGGCGTTGTTGCTTCCTATGGCAAAGACGTTAAAGTAACCGGTTTCTATGCTAAACCGACTGACCAAGGTAAAGCTCTGAGTTCTACTGTAGATCTCGAATATGATAATGTTTACGGTGCAAAAGTTGACGCTAAATTTGGCGTTGTAGCTGCAACCGCTGGTTACACTGTATTCAAAGATGGCACTTTCACTGATGGTGCATTCTCCGAAAAATGGGATGACAACAAAATCTGGAATGTTGGCGTAGCATTTGATCTGGCTAAAGATCTGAACCTGACTGCTAACTACATGGATTCTGACCAAGAAATCTATGGTGATGACGATGCTTTCGTTATCGGTCTGTACTATGCTGGTGCTAAAGCTGCTAAAGAAGGTTCCTTCGGCGTTTACGGCAAATACTATGACCAAGCTCGTTCCACCGTTGTTGCTCACACCATGAACGGTGCATACGGCAACCATGGCTTCAAAGGCTACATGGTAGGCGCTAACTACACCTTCGCTAAGAACATTGTTGGTGCTGTTGAATACTATGACCTGGAAGACAAATGGAACCACTCCGATATCAACACTCTGTGGAGCCAAGTAGTATTCACTTTCTAATTTGACTTTACGTCAATCCGCTGAAAAGCAAAAAATCGCATATGCATAAATTAAAAGAGGACGGTGCGCACCGTCCTCTTTTTGACGTGCGCACTAAGCAACAAAGCACACGGTTTAAGTATGATTTGCTTGCCAACCATCATCAATAATGATAAAATCAAATAAACAGCAAGGCTACAAATGCCTGCAAGTTATTTTTTGGAGGATTATATTATGAAGAAAATAGCAATTCTGCGCTGCCTGATTACCTCCGCTTCTTGTGCGGGAGCAGGCTGTCTGCGCGCTCTGTATGAAAAGGATAAAGCCTTTGCCCAGTATGGTGATGAGGAGCTGCGCCTGATGGCAATGTGGACCTGCAACGGCTGCGGCAATTCCAAGCTGGAAAACCAGGAAGGCATCCGCAAGAAGATTGAGCGCATGAAGGCTTTGGAGCTGGATGCGCTGCATATCAGTCACTGCACGCACAAAAAGGATGCCAATGGCGAAAAGCATCTCTGTCCCAAGATTAAAGCGATTATCGATGAACTGCAGGAAGCAGGCATTACTATCGTAGACGGTACTCACTAATATAATATGCAGCATGTTGTTAAGCAGTAGTCAGAAATGGCTGCTGCTTTTCACTTTATCAACTTAAAAAATCTCCCGTGGCAGGATTTTTTACCCATTCTAACGAATAAATATAAATATGATTCCAAATACGAAAGGGGTAATAAAATGAGAGAAGCCGTAAAAAAGTATATTGCCGAGCATTATGAGGATTATGTGAAGGACTTGGAAACCTTAACTAATATTGATTCCGGTAATGGTGACAGAGAAGGTACGGAAGCAGCAAATAAGTTTGTCGCTGAAAAAATGACAGCTATCGGTGCTACCACGGAGTTCAGATATAATGACAGAGCCTGCCACCTGATTTCCCGCTTAAAGGGAACAGGCAAATACACGATTCTGCTTGTTGCCCATGTTGATACAGTATTTAAGAAGGGTGAAGCTGCACGTCGTCCGTTCCGTGTTGACGAGAATAACTTTGCTTGGGGACCGGGTGTAGGCGATGATAAGGCTACTGTTGTAGAGGTTATATATGGCTTGGAAGCCTTGAAGGCTGCAGGCTTTGATAATTTTAAGGAAATTATTTATTATACCAACGGTGAAGAGGAGGGCGGCAGCAAGACCGCTGAGGATATTGTGGCAGAGCTGTCGCAGCAGTCCGATTTTGCGATTATTATGGACGTTGCCCGTCCGAACTGGGGCATTGTTACACAGCGCAAGGGCAATGCCAAATACCGCGTTGAGGTTACCGGTAAGGGCGGACACCACGGCAACGCATCTCAATCCTGCGCTAACGCTATTCACCAGCTGGCATACACGATTACCGAGCTGCAGAAGCTCGCCAGCCCCATGCCGGGAAATCCAGAGGATTATACGGCAGCAGCGCTGAAGGCGCGCGGCATTGTTGATGCAGGCCAGTTTATTCCGCAGAATACCGTTAATGTGGGCGTAATCGGTTCTACCAATGACAAAATCAGCGTTATTCCGGGTGATGCCTTCTGCGAGGTAAATATCCGCTGCTTTACGATTGAAGAGCAGCAGCGCATTGATGCTGAGGTTAAGGCGCTGGCAGATAAGGCTGTTATTCCTGGTACCAGCATTAAAATTACCGGCGGCATTGTTACCGGACCGATGCAAAAAACCGCGCAGGCACAGAAGATGGTTGACGTTTATAAGCGTATCGTCAAAGAGGAATACGGCGCTGAGGTGAACGAATGGGTAGCAGGTGGCCTGACCGACGGCAACCGCACAGCGAAGTTCGTACCGACACTGGATGCTTTGGGTGTAGAAAACTATGATGAGCATACCGACCATGAATCTGTTGATTTGAATACCGCGGTTCCCAGAACAACAGCCTTTGCACTGACTTTGGCAGAGCTGGCAGAAACCTTCTGATAAAATTTTAATAATGAGTTGAAAGCTTTCCCCGCGTATTTAATTTACGTCGGGGAAACTTTTTTGCTATATTCTGACTTTCTGCCAACCTTTATATGTTTTACGTAATGACTAGACACTACACTTGTGGTATAATAAAATAGTTAAAATCTTACAGATAAGGTGTGATGATATGTCGAAAAAAAGTAATAAATATGCAGGTGATCAGCCTGCCGCTTACGATCCTACGGGCATAAGCGAGTATCTTGGTCTGGGACGCCCGATTGACTTTGACAAAAAGCCGGTGCGTATTGCTATGATGTGCGCTGTTGCCATTTCCGTTGTGGTAACGCTGTGGAAATGCTCTACAGGTATGGATTCCGGTGCTGCTGTAGTAAGCGCTTTGGGTTATGCTTTATCCTTCCTCTTTAGCTATATGCTGGCTTTGGAGCTTGATCCAGACCGTCAGCTCGGCGGTTTCATCGGCGGCGGTCTGACGCTGGTAGCAACCTATTTTATGGGTGAAGGCAATATCCTGGTAATGCTGTGGCTGCTCTTTATCCTGCGTATGCTGAACCGCAGCTCCGGTGACAGACATCGTCTGATTGATAACGTTATTATGATTGGCAGTGCTGCCTGGCTTGGCCTGCAAGGCTTGTGGGTATTTCCGCTGCTGACCGGTGCTGCCTATATTCTGGAAAGCCAGATTCAGGCAGGCTATTTCCGTAGCCTTTATCTGGCAGGCATTTCTCTGGCTTGCTTGATTTTTGCAAAGTATGATACTGTTGCTAATGAGCTGTCCATGAGCAATATTATTATCATGGCGCTGGCCTTCATTCTTTTCCTGCCGGAAATCCGTGTGGCAGATTATGTGAAGTCCAAGGGTGATAAAAACGGCAAGCGTCTGCTGCCGAAGCGTCTGCAGACCATGCAGGGTTATTTCTGCATGATGCTGTTCAGTCTGACATTTTTGCATGGCAATGCTATTGTACCGTCTTTGATGCCGGCTGTAGGTGCTGCTGCAGGCTGCGGTATCTATCTGTTTGTTGCGCTGCTGAAGCATGAAGTATTTTAAAGTGATTTTGGAGGTAAATATCAATGAGTGAAAACAGAAAAATTAAATTTACGACTAATAAAGGTGTTTTCGTTGCCGAAATGTTTGAGGACAAGGCTCCGCTGACCACCAAAAACTTTATCGAACTGGTAGAAAAAGGCTTTTACGACGGTATTATTTTTCACCGTGTAATCGACGGTTTTATGATTCAGGGCGGTGACCCGACCGGTACCGGTATGGGCGGCCCCGGCTACAAGATTAAAGACGAGTTCGGTGAAGGCCTGAAGCATGATGACGAGGGCATTCTGTCCATGGCTAATGCTGGCCCGAACACCGGCGGCAGCCAGTTCTTCATTACTCTGGCACCTACTCCCTGGCTGAACGGCCACCATGCAATTTTCGGCAAAGTTGTTGAAGGCATGGATGTTGTACGTCTGATCGGCGTAGTACCGACTGATTTCCGTGACCGTCCGCGCGAAGCTGTGACCATGGAAAAGGTAGAGGTTGTAAAATAAATGGCGGCGTTTGTATATATGCTGCGCTGCAAGGACGGCAGCTTATATACAGGCTGGACCAATGATTTGGAGCACCGTCTGGCGATGCATAACAGCGGACGCGGCGCTAAATATACGCGTGGACGCGGTCCTTTGGAGCTGGTTTACAGCGAAGAGCTGCCTGATAAGGAAGCGGCTTTGCGACGCGAATGCGCTATAAAAAAGCTGCGTCGGGAGCAGAAGCTCGCTTTGCTGCAGACATGGCAGGCTCGCATTGCAGAATAAAATTATAAAGATTCAGACAAATATTTGCTTTTCCTGTACATATAGGCTATAATAAGCTAAGTGAGTTTTAAAGGCTCAAATAGTATTTAGGGAGGCCTACAGATGACAGGCAAGGTTAAATGGTTTAATGCAGAAAAAGGCTATGGTTTTATCCAACGAGAAGGCGGCAAGGACTTGTTCGTTCACTTCTCCGGTATTAAAAGCGAAGGCTTTAAAACTCTGGAAGAAGGCTGGAACGTAGAATTTGACGTTATCCAGGGAGACCGTGGCGAACAGGCAACTAACGTTGTACATGTTGAATAATAAATGCAAATAAAAAGCTGATGCTAAGGCAGGTAACTGCCGGAGCATCAGCTTTTTTGCTGTTTGCGGGAGGATGAGAGTTCAGCTGGTAACAAAGGAGGATATCACCGAGGCCTTGGTGACAATACCGCAAAACAGTTTATTATCGTCAATTACAGGCAGAGGGAAGGGCGTGCTTGCCGAAAGCGGCATGATATCTGCTACAGGAGTATCAAGATTATCTATCACAGGCACATTGCGCAGAATACTTTTCTCAAAGGTTGTATAGCCGGAAAGCACCTGCATAGCGCTATCCAAGGTAATGATACCGATAAAGTGCAGATGCTCGTCAACTACGTAGGCACTGGACACGCCGCTGTTTTTCATATTACGCAGCGCAACGGCAGCACCGTCGATATTGCGCACGATACAGGTCTGCGTACTCATGACGTTACGCACGGTGAAGATTTTACTGGAATTGGCATTGTTGATAAAGCTGCGTACATAGTCGTCTGCGGGATTGGTAATCATTTCCTCCGGCGTACCGATTTGCACCATGCGGCCGTCGCGCAAAATGCCGACGTGCGTTCCCAGGCGGAAGGCTTCGTTGATATCATGGGTGATAAAAACAATCGTTTTACCGGTTTTTTCCTGAATACGCAGCAGCTCAAACTGTAAATCATTGCGCACCAAGGGATCGAGCGCGGAAAAGGCTTCATCCATCAGCAGAATATCGGGATCGTTGGCAAGTGCGCGGGCAATGCCGACGCGTTGCTTCATGCCGCCGGAAAGAGCACTGATGCGAGTTTTTTCCCAGCCCTGCAGGCCAACCATTTCCAGCATCTGCATGGCCTTTTCGGTTCGCTCCTTCAGCGGTACGCCGCGTATTTCTAAACCATAATAGGTGTTTTCCAAAACATTACGGTTGCTGATAAGTCCGAAGTTCTGGAACACCATGGCAACCTTAGTTCGGCGCAGCTCCTGCAGCTGCTTATTGCTGAAGTCGGTAATGTTATCGCCTTCAAGATAAACTGTACCCGAGGTTGGTGGGTTAAGCATATTCAGACAGCGGATAAGCGTAGATTTGCCGCTGCCGGAAAGACCGATGAGAACAAATACTTCTCCTTTGTTGACGGTAAAGTTTATATCAATAAGGCCGGCAGTAATGCCGGTGGCTTCCTGCACCTCGGTGCGGGAAGCACCTTGCTCCAGCATGGCCATAGCTTTTTTCTCGTTTTGCGAATGCTCCAGAGGAATAAACAGCTTGTACAGGTTTTTTACTTGCAATACGGGTACAGTCATTTATTTTCCCTCCTTTTTCTTGTCAGCCAGACTTTGCGTCAGGCGGTCAATGATAATCGCAATAATAACGATAGAAATACCGGCGATAAGTCCACGACCGGATTCGGTACGGTTGATGGCAATCAGCACCTCCATGCCTAGGCCGTTGGCACCAATCATCGCGCAGGTTACAACCATCGCTACGGCCATCATCATCGTCTGGTTGATGCCGGTCATAATCGTGGGCATAGCCTGCGGAATCTGCACCTTGAACAGAGTTTGCCAACGCGAAGCGCCGAAGGCAGCGGAGGCTTCGACAACGTTGGGATCAACCTGCTGAATACCGTGGCTGGTTAAGCGGATTACAGGCACGACGGCATAAACTACCGTAGCAAGAACTGCAGGCACCTTGCCGGGACCGAGCAGCATAACAGCGGGAATCATATAGACAAAGGTGGGCATAGTCTGCATAGCGTCAAGCAAAGGACGCAGCAGGCGGTTTGCTAGCCTGCTGGTGGACACAAGAATGCCGATGGGCAGGCCTAAAAGCAGCGAGATGATAACCGAGGAAATAACTACTGCCAGCGTTTCATTCATCATGCTCCAGTAGCCGAAGGCACCGATGGCGAACAGTCCTATCCCGTAGATAATACCGCGCGACAGCTTGCCGGTAAGCACCTTGCCCAAGGCAGCAATAGCGATGATAGTCAGCCACCAGGGAATAAAGTTCAGCAATCGTTCAATAGAAAGAATGCACCAGGTAAGAATATCCTTTACCTTATTGAAGAAGCTGGCGTAGGTGGTGTTGATATAGTTGACGAAATTGTCGATGGGCTTAGTCCAGTCTACCTGCACTTCTTCCGGAAAGCTAAGAAGCCAGTTGGCTGCAGTAGCATTATCGCCTTTGAGTGCTTTGTTGATACTTTGCAGCTTATCCTCAGGCAACCACTGTGCGAGTAGCTCGGGATGGCGCTGCATGAACCAGATGGCAGCCTCGTCATAGGTGCATTTGGTATCTGCTATATGCGCCAACGCTTCCGCGGTGAGTGCGCTGGTGGTGTGATATTTTTGCAGGAAGGCAACAAACTCCGGTGCTTTGCTTTGCAGCTGCTTGTTGGCAACGATGCAGACGGGAACGGAGCGTGCTTCCGTCAGTCCACGCTGAAAGCCGACTTCGTTGTAGGGCTCGTCCTGCAGCAGAACGAGGTCCAACTTGCCGGTGAGCCAGGTCGGCTCGTAGTTGTAGCCTACAATCGGTTCGCCCTTAGTGTAGGCGGCGAGGAAGGCGCTGTTCAGCGCCGGCTCGCTGCCGGAACGGAAGTAGACGTAATTTTTGTTTAAGCCGTAGGCTTCATATTTTAAATAAAGTATCTTATCAATGCTCCAGCCGGGAATAGCGCCGTAAAGACGGCCCTTGGAGGGATCTTCGGGATCCTTGAAAAGATGTGCATAGCGTGCCAGGTCTTTGACGGTTTTCAAATCCGGAGCGAGAGCTTTGATGCCGCGCTTGGCGTCACCCTCAATAAGATAGCGGGGAACATAAAGGCCCTGCTTATCATCATCAAAGTTGATGCCCAGGTTGAGCAGCTTACCGGTTTTCATGTCAGCTTCAAAGGTAGGCACGTTATCGGTCCACAGCTCCATATGCACATCTACGTCACCGCGGAGCAGTGCCGTCTGGATGATGGGAGTGGAGCCACTGATAATCTTAGGCGTGATGTTATAGGCGTGAGTGCCGATGAAACCGGCAACGGCGTTGTGGAATTTGACACTGTCCCAGCCGGCGTCGGCAAAAACAACCTCTTGCTTTGCTTGTTCATTAGCGGCGTTGACATTGCCTGCTATAAATCCAAGTGAGGTCAGTATGAGGAAAAGAACGGCTGATAATTTTCGTAACATGGCTTCACCTCCGTCAAAGCAATAAAAAGGGAAATACTCCTCAATTGTATTTTACAAAGCTACATTTGTTTTTGTCAATTATAAATATAAGAATAAGTGGTAAAAATAATTAAAAAATTAATGTTATTGCTAAGTAAAAATTATATATAAAGTGTAGTGTACATAAAAATTAAACAAAATATATATAATTGCGGGAGAGGGATATTTGTTGGTAGTAGGTAGAACATGAGTTATTTGTTGCTGCAGAAGCTTAAAAACACGGGACATATATAGTCCATGTAGGACAAAAATCGTCAAATGTAATCTGGTGGTGGAATGTCCGCGAAATTAATGTCAAGGTGACATAAAAAGTTAAATAATTGTAAAAATAATGTAAAATGTAAGCAGGTAAAAAGCGGTCTATAGCGAATCTATTGAATCATGGGCGTAGAATGGGAAAGACGCTAAATTTCATTATTAATGAAGACACAAAAAGGAGTGTATGTGGAAATGAAACTGAAAAAAGTTTTGGCAGCAGCAATGATTTCACTGCTGGCAACTACAGCAATTGTTGGCTGCGGTAGTGACAAAAAAAGTGCTGACACTGGCAAGAAGGTGCAAATTGAATACTGGCACGTTGCTGCTGAGAGCTTTGGTGGCGCAACCGTAAAGGAATTGGTTGCTGACTTCAACAAAACTCATCCGAACATTGAAGTAGTAGAAAAATACAACCCCGATATGTACAAAGGTCTGACTCAAAACCTGCAGGCTGCAATGGCTTCCGGCAAGAATCCGGACGTAGTCCAAATGGGTTATTCCTTCCTGAACTACGCTGCTGAAAACTTTAAATACAATGATTTGAATGAAGCATTCAAAGCTGCTGGCGATGAAAACTTCATGAAGGATAATTACCTGCCGAACGTTCTTGAACTGGCACAAACTGATGATGGCAAGCAAATCGGCCTGCCGTATTCTGTAAGTGTACCGGTACTCTTCTACAATCCGGAAATTTTTGAAAAAGCTGGCTTAGATCCGCAAAACCCGCCTAAGACCTGGGAGGAGGTTAGCAAGGCAGCTAAACAAATTAAAGATAAAACCGGCAATATGGGCTTCTTTATGCAGGAATATGCTGATAACTGGACTCAACAGGCTCTGATTGAATCCAACGGCGGTCAGATGCTGACTAAGGTTGACGGCAAGGTTAAAGCTGGTTTTGATACTCCGGAATCTGCTGAAGCATATCAGGTAATTGCTGATATGGTTAAAGATGGCAGCGGTCTGCATGCAACTAACGAGGAAGGCTTCCAGGCTTATTTGAGCGGCAAGCTGGGCATGGTTTGCACCACTATCGGCAAACGTGCTAACTTCGAAAAAGCTGCGAAATTTAAGGTTATGGCTTCTCCGTTCCCCGCATTTGGCGACAAACCGACCAAGATAGCTGCTGGCGGCAACTTCCTGATGGTCTTCTCCAAAGACGCTGCGAAGCAAAAGGCTGCTGTTGAGTTCATCAAATATCTGGAATCTCCGGAAGCACTTGCTAAATGGAGCACCGGTACCGGTTACCTGCCTCCTCGTAAAGGCGTAGCTGACGATCCGAAGGGCTTTAAAAAGCTTGCTGATGAAAACCCCAACATCAAAATGGCACTGCAGGAAATGAACAAGGTTACCAAATGGGCTAGCTTCCCTGGCTCCAATGGTCTGCAGGCTGAACAACTGCTGATTGATGCACGCGACATTATCCTGAGCGGCAAAATGAGTGCACAGGACGCTTTACATCAAACTGCAGAAAAAATTAACAAGCTGCTGTAATTAGTGTAATCAATAAGCTGTCGCAGTTGCGGCAGCTTATTTTTCTAATATTGCAAAGGAGATTACTAAAGGAGATTACTATGAGTAAGAACAACAAAGAAGCAATCCTTTATCTGCTGCCTGCTGCTGTACTTTTCCTGGTATTTTATTACTGGCCGCTGCTGCAGAACATATATCTGAGTGTTTTTTCATGGAATATGATTAGTCCTAATCAAAAATTTGTGGGCCTGGAAAACTTTATCACTATCTTCAGCTCTGCTGAGCTGATTAAAATTTTAATCAATACCATTTTATTTGTAGCAATTATGTTGGTGCTGAACTTCGTTCTGCCTTATTTTTATTCGTTTATCCTGGGACATTTAGTGCATAGGTGGACGGCCTTCTACCGTAGCGCGCTGTTTCTGCCGTCTACCTTATCTTTGGCGGTAGCAAGTATTTTATTCCTGTGGATTTACAATCCGCTGGCAGGTCCTATTAACATTATCCTCAGCCAGTTTGATATCGCTTCACCGCGTTGGTTCAAGGAAAACTATCTGGTTATTTTCGCCATTTGTACCATCATTGGTTGGAAGGTTTTTGGCTATAACCTTATCGTTATGTTGGCTGCCATGGTTGCAGTTCCTAAAGAGATGATTGAAGCAGCTAAGCTGGAGAACGCTTCTAACTGGGTTATCTTCAAAAAAATTATTCTGCCGATGACCTCTTCTACCGCAATTTACGTCTTTACGATAACAGTAGTCTTTGGTTTGCAATACGTTCTGGTACCGGTAAATATGCTGACACAGGGCGGTCCTGATCAGGGCAGCAGTAACCTTGTATATATTATTTATCAATATGCTTTTACCTTCTTCAAGGCAGGCTCCAGTGCAGCCTATGCAGTTATTACCATGGTCTGCTACCTTGCCTTCCTCTTCGTGAAGAACAAATATCTGGAAAAGAAGGTGTACTATGAAAACTAAGCTGCAAAATGAATGGTATTGGCATGCGTTTCTGCTTATCGCAGTTTTCCTGATGCTGTGGCCGATAGTATTTATGCTTTCGACATCGCTGAAGGATTTGAATCAGGTTTTTGAGTCAACCCTGAACCCTTTGCCGTGTCCGCCGACTCTTGATAACTACACGACAGTTTTAAACAACTTCCCCTTATTTACTTATATCTGGAACACATTTTATATTGCCATTGTTGTTACAGCCAGCAAGGCAGCAACAAGCGTATTGGCAGCTTTTGCCTTTGTCTACTATAACTTTAAATACAAGGAAACAGTATTCAATGGTATGCTGCTTACATTCTTTATTCCTATTACAGTTTTGATTATGCCTAACTATCTGATGATGGCTAAGCTGGGACTGCTGGATACGCCCTATGGCGTTATGCTACCCGGTCTTGTAGACGGTATGGGTATTTTCCTGATGCGTCAGACCATGCGCAGTATCCCCAAGCCTTTGCTGGAAGCAGCAATTCTTGATGGTGCCAAGCCGCATCAGGTACTGTTCAAGGTTATTTTACCTTTGATTAAGCCTTCAGTATTGGCTATTTCGATTTTATTCTTCATTAACAGCTGGAACGAATATTTCTGGCCATTGCTGATTTTGCAGGATAAAGCTAATCTGACGCTGCCGCTGGCACTGCAGATGTTTATCAGTGCCGAAGGTGGTAGTGAATGGGGCATTGCGATGGCTGTAGCAACGCTGACAAGCTTGCCTCCGTTAGTGCTTTATGGCTTCTGCCAAAAATTTATTATCAACACATTTATGCAATCGGGCGTGAAAGGATAAGAAGATGGAAAACTTACAAAATGAATATAGCATCGTGTTTTCTAACGTGCAAAAAGCTTATGGCAGTAATGTCGTAATTAACGATTTAAACTTGAATATCAGAAAGGGCGAGCGTCTGATTCTGCTTGGGCCTTCCGGCTGCGGCAAGACAACAACCCTGCGTATGATTGCCGGTTTTGAGGAAATCACCAAGGGCGAGCTGTACATGGACGGCCGTGTGGTTAATGATATCGCTCCGGGCGAGCGCAATATTGCTATGGTTTTCCAAAGCTATGCACTGTTCCCACATCTGAGCGTTTGGGACAACATAACCTTTGGCTTGCAGCTGCAAAAGCTGCCGCAGACTGAAATGGAAAAGCGTGCACGTATGGCGATGGAAATCCTGCATCTTGAAGGTTACGAAAACAAAAAGACACATGAATTGAGCGGCGGGCAGAAGCAGCGTGTGGCGCTGTGCCGTGCGCTGGTAAAGCAATCGCCGTACTTCCTGTTGGACGAGCCTTTATCTAACCTGGATGCCAAGCTGCGCCAGAAAGCACGTACTGAGCTGGTAAAAATCCATGAAATGTTCAAGCCGACCATGGTTTATGTAACTCATGACCAAATTGAGGCAATGACTGTAGCACATCGTATTGCAGTTATGAATCAAGGCAAGATTCAGCAGATTGACACACCGGAAAATATTTATCATCACCCCGCTAACACCTTTGTGGCAACCTTTATCGGTTCTCCGGCAATGAATATTCTGAAGGCAGAGGTAGCAGATGGTAAAATTGTTGTTGGCAACTGCACTTTGAAGCTGCCGCAGGAGCGTTTGCAGAAAATTGGCGGCCGCAGCAAAGTTCTCTTCGGTCTGCGTCCCGAGGCTTGCACTCCCTGCTATGAAAGTGCTATGATTACTGGTAGAGTAGATTTTGTCGAGAATACAGGTAACCTGAAAACTGCTACTCTGCATCTGGCAACAGACGAAAGCTTCTATCTGCAGGCAAGTGACCAGGCACTGCACATGGAAGACGTTAAAGGTTTCAATTTCGACTGGGAAAATGTGTGCTTATTTGATGCTGAAAGTGGCGAAAACCTGGCAGCAGCAAAGTAAGCTCTGAATGGAGGAAGTTTTATGAAATTTGAAGTCAGTGATTTACTTTTCCCTGCATTTACTAAAGATGCAATGAAAAATCTGGATAAGCAATATGGTATCGAATTCTTCTATGAGTTTGGCAAGGATTATTACTGGAACCAGCAATTGGAGGACTGGGGCGAGCGTGCATTTTCTATTCATGCTCCCTGTGTTGCTTTGAATCTGGCCGATAAAGAACAGAAAATTTATGAGCAAGCTATGGAAAAAACCTTTGCTTATGCGCAGAAATGCAAGGCTGATTTTGTTGTAGTACACACTAATGAAGCTATTGCTGGCGATAAGGAGCAATTGCGTGAGCTGGTTATCAGTCGTCTGCGTCAGGTAATTAGTCTTGGCGAAAGCTACGGCGTTAAGGTGCTTATTGAAAATGTTGGCCTGCGTACAAAAAATAATGTACTGTTTGATTTGCCGGCATATCTTGCACTTTTTGAAACCTTCCCGCAGGCTGGTGCGTTGATTGATACAGGCCATGCGCATGTCAATGGCTGGGATATTCCTGAGGTAGTAAAGGCCTTGGGCGAGCGCTTAGTGGCTTGTCATGTTCATGATAACGATGGCAATGGCGATGCTCATCTGCCTGTTGGCCAGGGTGACATTGAATGGGCAGCATATTTTGATGCTATTAAAAAATATGCACCGCAGGCTACGCAGGTATTTGAATACTGCTGCGGCTTTAGCAATACCAAGGATTTGGAAGCGCATATTGCAGAGCTGAGAGCAAAATATGAATTATAATAGCTACTGTTGGCTGACAAAATAGTCATTCGGTAACTTGCTTCTATAAAAATAAGTGTTGGTATCCTGATTTGATTTAGGTCAGGTTGCCAGCACTTTTTTATTGCCTTGAGGCCTGGTCGGGACAATATTGATAAAACTTATAGCTTTATATGCGAATAAGATAATACTGATTAATGTGTAACCTTTTTAACATAGATTTAACCGCAAGCTTACTTTGGATTTTACATTCATCCGTTACAATAAAAGCACGTTGTAAAGATAACAACAATAATTTTCGTGGAATATCAGTAAACGGAGGAATGGAAATGAAACTGAAAAAAGTTTTGGCAGCAGCAATGATTTCCCTGCTGGCAACTACTGCACTTGTTGGCTGCGGTAGCGATAAGAAAAGTGCTGACACCGGCAAAAAGGTGCAGATTGAATACTGGCACGTTGCTGCTGAGAGCTTTGGCGGCGCAACCGTAAAAGAATTGGTTGCTGACTTCAACAAAACTCACCCGAACATTGAAGTAGTAGAAAAATATAACCCGGATATGTACAAAGGCCTGACACAAAACCTGCAGGCTGCTATGGCTTCCGGCAAGAATCCGGACGTAGTACAAATGGGTTATTCCTTCCTGAACTACGCTGCTGAAAACTTTAAATACACTGACTTGAACGAAGCATTTAAAGCTGCCGGCGATGAAAACTTCATGAAAGACAATTACCTGCCGAACGTACTGCAACTGGCACAAACCGAAGACGGCAAGCAAATCGGTCTGCCGTATTCCGTAAGTGTTCCTGTACTCTTCTACAATCCGGAAATTTTTGAAAAAGCCGGCTTAGATCCGAAAAATCCGCCTAAAACCTGGGAAGAGGTTAGCAAGGCAGCTAAACAAATTAAAGATAAAACCGGCAACATGGGCTTCTTCATGCAGGAATATGCCGATAACTGGACTCAACAGGCTCTGATCGAATCCAACGGCGGCCAAATGCTGACTAAGGTTGATGGCAAGGTTAAAGCAGGCTTTAATACTCCGGAATCTGCTGCAGCTTATCAGGTTGTAGCTGATATGGTTAAAAACGGCAGCGGCTTGCATGCAACTAACGAAGAAGGCTTCCAGGCTTATCTGAGCGGCAAGCTGGGCATGGTTTGCACCACCATCGGTAAACGTGCTAACTTCGAAAAGGGCGCTAAGTTCAAAGTAATGGCTTCTCCATTCCCTGCTTTTGGCAACAAACCGACCAAGATTCCTGCAGGCGGCAACTTCCTGATGGTCTTCTCCAAAGATGCTGAAAAGCAAAAAGCTGCTATTGAGTTCATCAAATATCTGGAATCTCCGGAAGCACTTGCTAAATGGAGCACCGGTACCGGTTACCTGCCACCTCGCAAAGGCGTAGCTGATGATCCGAAGGGCTTCAAAAAGCTTGCTGATGAAAACCCCAACATTAAAATGGCTCTGCAGGAAATGACCAAGGTTACCAAATGGGCAAGCTTCCCGGGTGCTAACGGTCTGCAGGCTGAACAACTGCTGATTGATGCACGTGATATCATCCTGAGCGGCAAAATGAGTGCACAGGATGCTTTACATCAAACCGCAGAAAAAATTAACAAGCTGCTGTAATTAGTCTGAATAATAAGCTGTCGCAGTTGCGGCAGCTTATTTTGCTAATAGATCAAAGGAGGTTACTATGAGTAAAAACAACAAGGAAGCAATACTTTATCTGCTGCCTGCTGCCGTACTTTTCCTGGTATTTTATTATTGGCCGCTGCTTCAGAACATGTATCTGAGTGTTTTTTCCTGGAATATGATCAGCCCTAATCAAAAATTTGTGGGCCTGGAAAACTTTATCACTATCTTCAGCTCTGCTGAGCTGATTAAAATTTTAATCAACACCGTTTTATTTGTAGCAATTATGCTGGTGCTTAATTTCGTTCTGCCTTATTTTTATTCGTTTATCCTGGGACATTTAGTGCATCGGTGGACAGCCTTCTACCGTAGCGCGCTGTTTCTGCCGTCAACGTTATCACTGGCGGTAGCAAGTATTTTGTTCCTGTGGATTTACAATCCGCTGGCCGGTCCTATTAACATTATCCTCAGCCAGTTTGATATTGCATCACCGCGTTGGTTCAAGGAAAACTATCTGGTTATTTTTGCCATCTGCACGATTATCGGCTGGAAGGTTTTTGGCTATAATCTTATCGTAATGCTGGCTGCTATGGTCGCGGTTCCTAAAGAGATGATTGAAGCAGCGAAGCTGGAGAACGCTTCCAACTGGGTTATCTTCAAAAAAATTATTCTGCCGATGACCTCTTCTACCGCAATTTATGTTTTTACGATAACGGTAGTTTTTGGCCTGCAGTACGTTCTTGTACCTGTAAATATGTTGACGCAGGGCGGTCCTGATCAGGGCAGCAGTAACCTTGTATATATTATTTACCAATATGCCTTTACCTTCTTCAAGGCAGGAACCAGTGCAGCCTATGCAGTTATTACCATGGTCTGCTATCTTGCCTTCCTCTTCGTGAAGAATAAATATCTGGAAAAGAAGGTGTACTATGAAAACTAAGCTGCAAAATGAATGGTATTGGCATGCGTTTCTGCTTATCGCAGTTTTCCTGATGCTGTGGCCGATAGTATTTATGCTTTCGACCTCGCTGAAGGATTTAAACCAGGTTTTTGAGTCAACCCTGAACCCTTTGCCGTTTCCGCCGACCTTTGACAACTACACTACTGTTTTACATAACTTCCCACTGCTGACCTATATCTGGAATACGTTTTACATTGCTATAGTGGTTACAGCCAGCAAGGCAGCGACAAGCGTGCTGGCAGCCTTTGCCTTTGTGTATTACAATTTCAAATACAAGGAAACAGTTTTCAACGGTATGCTGCTGACGTTCTTCATCCCCATCACCGTTTTGATTATGCCTAACTATCTGATGATGTCCAAGCTGGGACTTTTGGATACACCTTACGGCGTTATGCTTCCCGGTCTTGTAGACGGTATGGGTATCTTCCTGATGCGTCAGACCATGCGCGGTATCCCCAAGCCTTTGTTGGAAGCAGCAATTCTGGATGGTGCCAAGCCGCATCAGGTACTGTTCAAGGTTATTATGCCTTTGATTAAGCCTTCGATACTCGCAATTTCGATTTTATTCTTCATTAACAGCTGGAACGAATATTTCTGGCCGCTGCTGATTTTGCAGGATAAAGCTAATCTGACACTGCCGCTGGCGCTGCAGATGTTTATCAGTGCCGAGGGTGGCAGTGAATGGGGCATCGCCATGGCTGTAGCAACGCTGACAAGCTTGCCTCCGTTAGTGCTTTATGGCTTCTGCCAGAAATTTATTATCAACACATTTATGCAATCGGGCGTGAAAGGATAAGAAGATGGAAAACTTACAAAATGAATACAGCATCGTGTTTTCTAACGTGCAAAAAGCTTATGGCAGCAATGTCGTAATTAACGATTTAAACTTGAATATCAGAAAGGGAGAGCGTCTGATTTTGCTTGGTCCCTCCGGCTGCGGCAAGACAACTACTTTGCGTATGATTGCCGGCTTTGAGGAAATCACCAAGGGCGAGCTGTACATGGACGGCCGCGTTGTTAACGATATCGCTCCCGGTGAGCGCAATATTGCTATGGTGTTCCAAAGCTATGCACTGTTTCCGCATCTGAGCGTTTGGGATAACATCACCTTTGGCTTGCAGCTGCAAAAGCTGCCGCAGGCTGAAATGGAAAAGCGTGTACGTATGGCGATGGAAATTCTGCATCTTGAAGGTTACGAAAGCAAAAAGACACATGAATTGAGCGGCGGTCAGAAGCAACGTGTGGCGCTGTGCCGTGCGCTGGTAAAGCAATCGCCGTACTTCCTGCTGGACGAGCCTTTATCTAACCTGGATGCCAAGCTGCGTCAGAAGGCACGTACCGAGCTGGTAAAAATCCATGAAATGTTCAAGCCGACAATGGTTTATGTAACCCATGACCAGATTGAAGCAATGACTGTAGCGCATCGTATTGCCGTTATGAACCAGGGCAAGATTCAGCAGATTGATACTCCGGCGAATATTTACCATCACCCTGCCAACACCTTTGTGGCAACCTTTATCGGTTCTCCGGCAATGAATATTCTGCAGGCAGAAATTTTGGACGGTAAAATTATCGTCGGTGACTGCGCACTGAAGCTACCGCAGGAGCGCTTGCAGGAAATTGGTGGCCGCAGCAAAGTTCTCTTCGGTCTGCGCCCGGAGGCTTGCACACCTAGCTTTGAAAGTGCTATGATTAATGGTAGGGTAGACTTTGTTGAAAATACAGGCAACCTGAAAACTGCTGCACTTAAATTGGCGACTAACGAAAGCTTTTATCTGCAGGACAGTGACCAAGGCCTGCAAATGGAGGATATTCGTGGCTTTAATTTTGACTGGCAAAATGTTTGCCTGTTTGATGCCGAAAGCGGTGAAAACTTAGCGAAGGTACGCTAAGCCTTGAAGGGAGGAAGTTATATGCAATTTGAAGTCAGTGATTTACTCTTTCCGGGATTTACGAAGGATGCAATGAAGAGGCTTGATAAGCAGTATGGTATTGAATTCTTCTATGAGTTCGGTAAGGATTATTATTGGAAGCAGCAGGTGGAGGAATGGGGCGAACGAGCACTTTCGATTCATACTCCCTGCGTTGCGCTTAATCTTGCTGATTCAAAGCAGAAAAATTATGCCCGCGTTATAGAAAAGACCTTTGCCTATGCGCAGAAATGTAAGGCAGATTTTGTTGTAGTGCATACTAATGAAGCGATTGAAGGTGACAAGGAGCTTTTACAGGCACGCGTTGTCCGTCGTCTGCGTCAGGTTATGAACCTGGGCAAACGCTATGGCGTTAAGGTGCTTATCGAAAACGTTGGCCTGCGTACAAAAAATAACGTGCTCTTTGATTTGCCGGAGTATATTGCTCTGTTTGATATTTTCCCGCAGGCAGGCGCACTGCTTGATACAGGTCATGCGCATGTCAACGGTTGGGATATTCCTGCGGTAGTACGGGCCTTGGGAGAACGCTTAGTGGCTTGCCATGTTCACGATAACGATGGCAGCGGTGACGTGCATCTGCCTGTAGGACAGGGTGATATTGATTGGAAGGCTTATTTTGGCGCTGTCAAAAAATATGCACCGCAGGCTACGCAGGTCTTTGAATACTGTTGCGGCTTTAATAATACCAAGGAGCTGGAAGCGCATATTGCAGAGCTGAAAGCAAAATATAAGCTTTGATAAATATAGTCTGAGAACTGACAATAAATACTCTTTACCTGGATTTTACCTTAAGGTTAATCTGTATTTAATATTCAATGGGTATACTATGTATAACGAAGATAAATGAATCTGCGAGATGCGTAGGAGGTAAGCGTTATGCAGGATTTATACCCGGTTTTGGTTTTATTTGCCGGTTGGATGGCTGTTGATTTGCTGATGCTGTAAGTATTATAAGAAAATTTGTCATTTGCTGAGAGAGCAGGGAAAAGCCTTGCTCTCTTTTCGTTTTTGTCAGAAATGTATTAGCAAATACTCTTTTCAGCGGGGTGTTTTCTTGCTACAATATAGTTAATGAATATAGCGAGGAGGAAAGTTCTATGAAAAAGCTGTTTCTTTGTATTCTCTGTCTGTTGCTGTGTTCCGTTTGCGCTGCTGCCCCTGCCAAAAAGGTAGTGCTGTGGTACCAGGTTCCGGAGGTTGTTTTGGAAGCGCAGAATGTTGAAAATGATGTTGAAAAGGGTAAGACTGAATTTGAAGCCTTTCTTATGTCCACTTACGGCAAGCGTTTTCCTGTACAGATGATTAAGCAGGCTGCTCCGGATAAGGAACTGACTGCTGCAGATGTATCCCTGGTTACCCGTCCTAACTGGGTGCCGATTGTTGTGAAGCTTGATTTGGCCGGCGTTGGCAGCGGTGAAAAGCTGGTAGGCAAATACAGCACTGTGAAGGTTGCGCTGAAGGAAAGCACTGTTGTAGACGGTAAGCTTTTTAGCTATGATTATGGTATCAAGGAATATGACAGCAGCATGCTGCGTGTAGCTGGTTATGTTATTGCCAGTGAAGATGATCCGCGCATCAACACCAAAAATGCTGTTAATGATTGCATCACTGAAGCTTGCACGCTGAACAGCAAGGTTAACCGCTATGCTGATCCTGCGGCCTACGAGAAGGAAAATGCCCGTTACAACGGCGAGTTTGAAAAAATTCAATAAAACGTGTAAGAGTGTATCCCGAAATATAGAAAAGCCCGAATCTCCTGAAGAGGTTCGGGCTTTTTGTGCTCTTTGTCCATTTGCTGTATTTAAATAAAAGGTAGGAGTATGTTGATGACTTTTTGTGAGAGAAATATGAGTTGAGTTGTGCTTATCTGTTGTGACCGAAGAATGCTTTTGCTACTTCCGGGAAGGAGATATAGCTCAGCAGGTCTTCCATGCTGGCATTAGGATAGCCGTCCTCAGCCAGGCGTTTGCGGAAATTATCCAGCTGCGGCGGAATTAAATCTGCGGGGCGGCATGTAATAGGTTCTGCGTTGCCGATAGCCAGACGCTTAACCTCAGGGTCGATAGGTGCGGGTGTACGTCCGTATTTACCCAAAACTAAATCCTTAACCTCGCGGGGAATCATCTTATAGCGGCCTAAGGCTACGTTCAGTACTGCCATGGTGCCCACAATCTGACTGGTAGGTGTTACCAGCGGCGGATAGCCTAATTCCTTGCGCACGCGGGGCATTTCTTCGAGCAGTTGCGGATATTTATCGGCAACGCCCATTTCTTTCATCTGATTGAGCAGATTAGAAAGCATACCACCGGGGATTTGGAAGGTAAGTACCTTCGGATCGATAGGAATGTTGGTGTTCAGGTTGAAATCATCTACCAGATCCTTTTTGACACCTTTGAAGTAATCTGCCAAATCATGCAGAAGCGGCAGGTCAATGCCGGTGTCGTATTCTGTTCCCTGTAATGTTGCTGCAAGAGATTCGGTACATGGCTGGCTGGTAGAGCAGGCAAAGGGTGAGAGCGCTGTATCAACGATGTCTACGCCTGCTTCAATAGCTTTCATATAGGTCATATCACCCATGCCGCTGGTGAAGTGCGTGTGCAGGTCAATCGGTACGTTGATTTCTGCTTTTAAAGCTTTTACAAGGTTGTAAGCCTCGTAAGGACGCAGAAGACCTGCCATGTCCTTGATGCAGATGGAGTCTGCACCCATTTGCACTAACTCTTTGCCGAGCTTTACGAAATCAGCGTCCTTATGATAAGGGCTGATGGTATAAACGATACAGCCTTGTGCATGACCGCCAGCTTCTTTGGTGGCGCGCATTGCGGTTTCCAGGTTACGTGTATCGTTGAGTGCGTCAAAAATGCGGATGATGGAAACGCCGTTATCTACAGAGCGTTTAACAAATTCCGAAACAACGTCATCTGCTAAATTGGTGTAACCAAGAACGTTTTGGCCGCGCAGCAGCATTTGGATAGGAGTGTGCGGCAGATTCTTCTTTAACAGACGCAGGCGCTGCCAAGGATCTTCATGCAGGAAGCGCAGGCAGGAGTCAAAGGTTGCACCGCCCCAGGCTTCAATGGCATGGTAGCCGGCGTTGTCCATCTTTTCGAGTACGGGCAGCATATCAACGATGCGCATACGTGTTGCGGCGATGGATTGGTGTCCGTCACGCAGGACGGTTTCTACGATTTTTACAGGTTTGTTTGCCATACTCGTGCCTCCGGTTAGTTGAGATGCATTGCCGAAGCAAGCAGATTTACTTTCAGGGTACGTACGCTTGTCCAGGGTTCAATTCTGATGAAATCTTTTACATTGCTCATGATAGTTACCTCCGTAAGTTTGAATAAAAAGTCTTGTTGATGTAAATTAGTCGTTCAGACCAAGCAGTTGAAGTTTTAAAGCACGAACGCTTTTCCAAGGCTCGATTCTGAAGTATTGTTTTGCGTTATTCATGGTAGTTACCTCCGTAAGTTCAAATATGTTTTTCGTTGATGTTAATTAGTCGCTCAGACCAAGCAGTTGAAGTTTTAAAGCACGAACGCTTTTCCAGGGCTCGATTCTGAAGTATTGTTTTGCATTATTCATAGTAAAATCCCTCCGTAAAATAAAACATGATTTTTAAAATTTGTATGGATAACAGCTGCTGTGTATTTTTCTTTATGCTTGTTTAGCAGCTGTTTTTTGAACTGACTAAAATATACCACGGATAGTAAGATAAATCAATTTTATGGAATTAATAAGCGTATAAATCTGATTTATAGTAAAGCGCGAAGAAAAGCAGCTGAAGGGCAAACCCTCAGCTGCTGTATTTTTCTTCATATAATGTCATTGCCGGAAAAGCTTGATGAATTCGATGACTGCGTTAGGAACGTAAACATTATGTGGTAAAAGCAGAGAATATTTTCTTTCTGCCTGCTTAGACTGCAGCTTGAAAAAGCGCAAAGTTGATTCATTGCCGGTTACCAGCTTGTCGCTGATAAAAGTAGCGCCGATACCATGCTCCGCAAGCTGGAAGGCTGTGACGAGCTGCGGTACCTTGACCTTTATGCGTGGCAGAATTTCTGCTTCTTCAAACATTTTTAGCGTACGCATACCAAGGTTGACATGGGCGTCGATACGGATGAAGCTGCAATCTGTGAATTCGTGCAGGTTGACGCTGGGGCAGCTTTCTGCCAAGTGGAGGCCGTGCTTGACTTCAATCGCACTGAGGCTTTGCGCCAGCAGCTTGTCGCTGAGCGCGAAGGTTTGCGGAACAGCGAGCAGGATGTGGTCAGAAAAGGTCGGATAGCTGTCAAACTCGCTCACTACGTCCTCGTCGCAGCTGAAGGTGAAATCTAGCTTGTTGTCCTTGAGCATTTCAATGAGCATATCAGAGCTTGTTTCTGCCATTGTAATATTAATGTTGGGATAGAGAGTGTTGAATTGGGCGATGTATGACGGCAGAAGATAAGCATTCATATAATGCGTGCCGCCGATTTTCAGATCACCGCTTTTTAAACCATGAATATCATCAATCTGCTGCTTGAGCTGCTGCTCCAGGAGCATTTCCTTTTTGATGTGCTGCAGATACAGTTCGCCGATGCTTGTGAGTGTGAGCGGTCTTTGACTGCGGTTAAAAATGGCAGCACCTATTTCCTGCTCCACTTTTTTGATGGCTATGCTCAGTGCAGGCTGAGTAATGAATAATGCTTCTGCAGCTTTTGAAAAACTGCCGCATTGGTAGACCTGGTAGATATACTTTTTTTCTAACTCCATACTATAAATCTCCTTTATAGAAACATTAATTCTATAAAATTGATTATACACTAGATTGATGTTATAGTAAAGGCAGGTCAAGAAAGACTGCTACTAAAGTGCAATATAACTACATACAGCCATTGTGAGGTACGTGATTTAGAGCACGACTACAGGAAAGTCTTGAATAGATAAAAAGCATAAGGAGGTCAGAGGATGGCTTTTATGTATCAGGTATCAACCCTGCAGGCTTTGGCCAAGGGCGATTTTTATGGCAATGCAACAATTGAAGAGCTGCTTGCCAACGGCGATATAGGCTTAGGTACCTTTGAAGCGGTTGACGGTGAAATGATTGTGCTCGATGGTATTTGTTATCGGGCAAAAGCAGATGGTACAGTAGAGATTGCTACTGCCAGCGACGCTACCCCGTTTGCTTCTGTGACGTATCTCAATAAGGAGCTTACGTTTGACTTAAAGAACATCGCTGATATGAGCGGCCTTTTGGCTAAGCTGGACGATGTTGTCAAGACTCATGGTGAGAACAACATCTACGCTTGCCGTATAGATGGAAGCTTTCACGAGGTTTACGTGCGTTCTGAGATGAAGCAGCACAGCGAGCCTTATAAAACCTTCGCTAAGGTCTTGGAAACAGACCAGCGTGAGTTTGAATTTAAAAATGTCAGCGGCAGTCTTGCTTGTGTATATTTTCCACAATATATGGATGGCTTGAATGTTGCAGGCTGGCATGTACATTTTATATCGGATGACAGAACGATGGGCGGTCATGTTTTTAACTGCTCTCTGCAAGAAGGCAAGGCTTATATAGGCAGGACCGAAGGATTTTCCTTCCTGGTTCCGAAAACAAGGTTTTTTCAAAAGCTTACTCTCACGGATGTTTCCAAGGAGGAAATTGAGAGTGTGGAGAAAGCAGGCAATAAATAATAAATTTGCAGCCGATGCTGCGTATGGAGGGTAAAAATGGATAAGCAAGAACAAGTTGAACAATTAACAAACTATGTAGCACATTTTGTAGCGCACACCGCTAAGGTTTTACCTGACGATGTTATCGCTAAGCTGGATGAGCTGGCAGAAAAGGAAGACAGCCCGCTGTCTAAAACTATTTACCAGACCATGAAGCTGAACCAGAAGCTGGCTAAGGATCTGAATCGTCCCAGCTGCCAGGATACCGGCGTTATGCAGTTCGTAGTAAGATGCGGCACCAATTTCCCGCTGATCAACGAGCTGGAGGTGCTGCTGAAGGAAGCTGTTATTCGCGCAACTCAGCAAGCTCCGCTGCGTCATAACAGTGTAGAAACCTTTGATGAATACAACACCGGCAAAAATGTCGGCACCGGTACTCCAACTATTTTCTGGGAGATTGTGCCGAACAGCGATGAGCTGGATCTGTACACTTATATGGCCGGCGGCGGCTGCAGCCTGCCCGGTAAAGCAATGGTGCTGATGCCCGGTGCCGGTTATGAAGGTGTAACCAGATTCGTGTTGGACGTTATGACCTCCTATGGCTTGAATGCCTGCCCGCCGCTTCTGGTAGGTGTTGGCGTTGGTACTTCTGTAGAAGTAGCTGCTCTGCATGCTAAAAAAGCATTGATGCGTCCGATTGGCAGCCATAACCCGAACAAGAATGCAGCACTCCTGGAACAACTGCTGGAGGATGGCATCAATAAAATCGGCCTCGGTCCTCAAGGCTTAGGCGGCAAATATTCCGTTATGGGCGTGAACGTAGAAAATTCTGCACGTCATCCGTCTGTAATCGGCGTTGCTGTAAACGTTGGCTGCTGGTCTCATCGTCGCGGCCACATCGTATTCGACAAAAACTTAAACTACAAAATTCTTTCTCATAGCGGGGTGACTTTATAATGTACGAAGTAATTGATGGCAAAAAGGTTTTAACTACTCCTGTAAGCGCAGAAGACTTAAAGAATATTCATATTGGCGACATTGTTTATCTGAATGGTGACATTACCACCTGTCGTGACGTTGCACATCGCCGTGTCGTAGAATATGGCCGTGAGCTGCCAGTTGATGTTAAGGATAAAGCAATTCTGCACGCCGGTCCGATTATTCGTCCCTTGGGCGATGACAAATTTGAAATGGTATCCGTTGGTCCTACCACTAGCATGCGCATGGAAAAATTTGAGAAAGAGTTCGTTGAAAAAACCGGTGTCCGCGTTATCGTCGGCAAAGGCGGCATGGGCCCCAACACTGAATATGCTTGCAAAAACTTTGGCGCTATTCACTGCGTATTCCCCGCAGGCAATGCTGTTGTGGCAGCAACTGAGGTACAGGAAATCGTTGACGCAAACTGGCGTGAGCTGGGTATGCCGGAAACTCTGTGGAGCTGCCATGTAAAAATGTTTGGTCCGCTGATTGTTTCTATCGACAGCTATGGCAGAAATTTTTTTGAAGAGCAAAAAGTCATCTATAACCAACGCAAGGAAGAAGTATATAACGAGATTATTCCACACGTTAAATTTATTAAATAAAGATAAAATAGCTGTGGATTTATCAGATTCAGGAGAAAAGAAATGAAACAGATATTATCTATTGTCGCACACAATCGTCCTGGTGTGTTAATGAGGGTTACGGGACTGATTTCCCGCCGTGGCTATAATATTGACAGCTTAACCAGTGGCAGTACGCAGAATCCGGAATATGCACGTATGACCATCGTACTGGATGCAGACGAGCTGACAATCGAGCAGGTCTGCAAGCAATTGGCTAAGCTGAGCGAGGTAGAACGCATTAAGGTGCTGCATCGTGAAACGAGCGCACTGCGCAGTATGCTACTGGTCAAGGTACACGCCGGCGAAAAGCAGATGGAGGTGCTGCAATTAGCAACAGCCTTCCGTTCACATGCTATTGATGTTACCGGCAACAGCATGACCTTTGTCAACACAGGTGATGAAGGCAAGCTGTGCGCCTTTGCCAATGCTCTGCGCCGTTATGGTATTGTCGAAATGGTGCAGACTGGAATCGTTGCTTTAGAACGTGGCGATGAAGCATTGGAAGTTAAAGAATCACGCTATGAATGGCCTCATGCCGAAGAAGCGTAAGAAAGGAGTATAACACTATGCAGCTTACTGGTGCGGAAGTTATGGTGAAATGCCTTGAGGAAGAAGGCGTTTCGACAATTTTTGGTTATCCCGGTGGTGCTATACTGCCGTTTTACAACGCGCTGCGTGATGTAAAAAATATTAAGCATGTACTGACAGCGCATGAACAGGGAGCAGCGCACGCTGCTGATGGCTATGCACGTGCCAGCGGCAAGGTTGGCGTGTGCTGTGCTACCTCCGGTCCCGGTGCGACGAATCTTGTAACAGGTCTGGCAAATGCATTTCTTGATTCTATTCCTGTAGTAGCTATTACCGGACAGGTAAAAAGCAGCATGATTGGTCATGATGCCTTTCAGGAGGTAGATATTACCGGTATCACTATGCCGATTACGAAGCAAAATTTCCTGGTCAATAAGCCGGAAGAATTGGCGCAGACCATGCGCCTGGCTTTTCAGATGGCGAAAAGCGGTCGTCCCGGCCCTGTGCTTGTAGATGTAGCGCATGACGTGCAGACGAGCATGATGGAATATCATGCGAGCAAGCTGCGCGAGCTGCCAGTTGCTATGCCGCAAAAGGATTTGGTTGCTGCAGCTGTAGCTGCGCTGAACAAGGCTGAACGTCCCGTGATGCTTGTTGGTGGCGGTGTAGCTATCTCCGGTGCGGAATACGAAGCTGTGCATCTTTGTGAAAAAATGCATCTGCCTGTAGCCAGCACGCTGATGGGCTTGGGCTGCATCAGCTCCTATCGCGAGCAGTTTTTGGGCATGAGCGGCCTGCACGGACACGAACGTGCGAACCGTGCTATCGCTAACGCTGATGTAGTGCTGGCAGTTGGTACCCGCTTTAATGACCGTGTAACCGGTGACCGTGATAAATACAGCGCGCATAAAACGATTATCCATATTGATATTGATCCTGCTGAATTAAACAAAAATATTGAGAGCAGCATTGATATTGCCGGTGATATGCGCACTATCCTGAAAATGCTCGATAAGGGCTGTAAAGCTCATGATATAAAAGCATGGTGGGATACAATTATGACCTGGCCGAGCATGGATGAGGATTATGGAAATAATACTGCGCCGCTTTTTATTGAAGCGCTGAATCCGCTCTTAAAGGGCAAAGATTATTTTGTCGCTACCGACGTAGGTCAGCATCAGATGTTTACGGCACAGCATTTGAAGGTAGAATATGCACGTCAGCTGATTACCAGCGGCGGACTGGGAACAATGGGGTTTGGTCTGCCTGCCGCTATGGGTGCAAAATTTGCCTGCCCGGATAAGAAGGTTATTTGTATCAGCGGTGACGGCGGCTATAAAATGACCGGCAGCGAGCTGTTTACATTAGCAAGCAACAATGTTCCTGTAGTTTCCGTTGTTTTCAATAACAGCGGCTTGGGTATGATCCGTCAGCTGCAGACTGTACAGTTCAATAAGCGTTTTATGGCTTGCGAATGCCCGGGCTATGTTGACTTTGTGAAATATGCGGAAGCCTTCGGTTTGGAAGGCGAGCATGTCACAACACCGGAAGATTTTGCTGCTGCTGTAAAGCGTGGCTTAGATAAGGACCATACCTATGTAATTGAGGTTGATATCGATCCTAAGGATATGGTAGTACCGATGGTTGCTCCCGGTAAAGGTGTAGACGAATTCGTCCGTGGCCTTGGGGAATAATTAAAAGGTAAGCACAGATATATAACGCAAAAGTCCGAATCTCTTCAAGAGGTTCGGGCTTTTTGTGTTATAATAATAGCAATGGTATGTTACAAGGAGGTGCAGCATGCTTAAGCTTATGCGTTTACTTACAATTGTATGCTTATTTTTCGGCTTGGGTACAATGACGTATGCAGCGTCACCTAATCCTGTAAGTTCTGCCTACGTGCAGAGTTATTTTACAACAATTGCGGCAGCATCCTGTCTTGGGGTTTATCTGCCGCATACTTCTCAGGAGTTTGATTATCTGCGCAGCTATGGTTGGCAGATTGAAAGCCAGCAGGGAAATGATGGCAAGGTGGAATTGAATTATGCTGTAGCCAAAAATTATTTTCCGCAAGTTAATAAGCAAATATATCTGGTAACCTTTCGCGGTAGTGCCAGCAAGAGCGATTGGAAGATTAATCTGGAAACGAAAAAGGTTAATTACGGCGGTTCAACATTGACGGAGATGCAGGAGCTGGCGGCGCAGCCTGTGCTTAAAGATGGGCCGGCGGTGCATGCAGGCTTCAATAGCTATGTCGATGCAGTACTGCGCAGCGGCGTAGTTGACGAGAACGGCAAGCTGAGAGGGCTTTTCAAGCGTGTAAGCGAGGACCAGAATGCTTATCTTGTGCTTACAGGTCACAGCCTGGGCGGAGCGACAGCGACGCTGTTGGGCGAGCGTTTAGCGAGCCTGGGAATGCCTAAGGAAAAGTTCGTTGTTATCACCTTTGGCGCTCCGGCGATTGGCAACAGTGCCTTTGCGGAGCAGTACGGCGATAAGATTAAGCTGCTGCGTATCAGCAACACGGCGGACCCTGTTCCTGGCAGCCTGCAGACGTTTTTCGGCGGCTATAAGCAGTTCGGCGAGCCGGTGAAGTATAGTCTTTCCAATAAAATCAGCAATCTGCAGCATGCTATGGCTATGTATTTTGATTACAGCATCAGCGAATACTATAAAGAGCGTGACAGAGAGATAAGCATGGGACGCCTGGAGCCTGTTACGGATAGAAAAATTACGCAGCAGCCGGTGGTAGCTGTTTGGGTAAATACATCCGACAGCCTGAAAAGACTGGCCTATGTAACGGATATCAAGCGTTTTGTGCTTGACGAATATCGCAAAATGCTGCCAAGCTATATTATTATGGAACGCAATTTGCCGAAGGATGCCTACACAACGCAGGATTTACTGAAGCTCAGCAAGGAGGCCGGTGCTGAATATATGCTTGTCTGCGGTATAGATGGCAGCCAGGCACGCCGGGAAGGCTATTGGTATCTGACGCTTGAACAAGGACTTTTTGATAAAAATGGGCGCATGCTGACTCTTGGCAGCTTCGGCCGCAAGGTGTCACCTGCTGTCGGCAATATCCAGGCTGCGGGCGAAAACCTGTGGCAGGCACGTGAAACCTTGTGCGAGCAGCTGCCGTTTATTGTAACGCAGCATGAAGCTACCTTGGGATATTAGAATACGGAAATAGTGGAGGATAAGGATATGGATTTAAGTGAATTAGAAGGGGAGCTGGCGCAATGCCAAGCCTGCCATTTGCGTAATGATGCTATTGCTCCTGTTGGCTGGTATGGTAATCCCGAAAGCCCGATTGTTTTTGTAGGGGAGGGACCCGGCCAGGTCGAGGATGATTACGGCTGTCCTTTAATAGGACCTTCCGGTCAATTGCTGGACAAGGCTCTGTGGGCAGCCAAGATGACGCGTGACAGAGTCTTGACCACGAATGTGATCAAATGCAGACCGAAGAATAACCGTACACCGGATATTGCCGAAGCAGATTTTTGCGCTAAGCAGTGGCTGCAGCGGGAGCTGGAGATTATTCAGCCGAAGGTAATCGTGGCCTTGGGCAGCGTGGCGCTGCATTGTCTGGGCCGTCCCGATATGCGCATTACGCGCGACCGCGGCATGTGGTTCCGCACGGAGCAGGGCTTTGACTGTATTGCTACCTACCATCCGGCGTATTTGCTGCGTCAGTACGGCAAGCAACTGGTGGCCTCTAAGTGGGACGTGTTTCATGACTTGGAAGCAGCACGTGAGCGTGCTGCACTTTTGGCGCCAGGCTATGAATTTATGTCTGAGGAAAAGCCGGAGCTGTTTAAAATTTTTAAGAAACGTGTACGCTGAAAAGCAAGCTGTTGCAAATAAAAAAAGCGTTCTGCCGCAATTTTACGGCAGAACGCTTTTTTGTCGTGTGCTTAAGATATTAAATAATCTTAGTGGTCCAGTCTTCGATGTTCCAAACCTTATCTACCCAGTCTTCGTAGAATTCCGGTTCGTGGGAAACAAGCAGAACGCTGCCCTTGAATTCCTTCAGCGCACGCTTCAGCTCGTCTTTAGCGTCAACATCAAGATGGTTGGTAGGTTCGTCTAGTACCAGCCAGTTGACATCTTTAAGCATCAGCTTGCAAAGACGTACTTTGGCAGCTTCGCCGCCGCTGAGGACGAAAACCTTACTGGTGATGTGCTCGTTGGTCAGGCCACAGCCTGCAAGTGCAGCACGCACCTCGTAGTTGGTCAGGCCGGGATATTCGTTCCAAACATCATCGAGAGCAGTGTTTTCGTTCTTTTCGCGTTCCTCCTGCTCAAAATAGCCCGGCTCCAGAAATTCACCCAGCTCAACCTTGCCGCTGACAGGCGGAATGATACCTAAAATGGTCTTCAGCAGGGTGGTTTTACCTAAGCCATTGACACCGCGGATAGCAATTTTTTGTCCACGCTCCAGATTAAAGGTAACAGGTCTGGTGAGCGGGCTGTCGTAACCGAGTACCAAATCCTTCGCCTCTACGATGAAGCGGCTGGGGGTGCGTGCTTCGGTGAATTTGAAGGTCGGCTTCAGCTTTTCACGCGGTTTTTCAATCATTTCCATCTTATCCAGCTTGCGCTGACGGCTTTTGGCCATGTTGGTGGTAGCAACGCGAGCTTTGTTGCGGGCGATGAAGTCCTCCAGCTTAGCAACCTCCTGCTGTTGACGCTCGTAGGCTGCAGCCTTCTGTGATTGATAGATGGCATACATTTCCTGGAATTTATCGTAGTCACCGCTGTAACGGGTAAGCTCGCAATTTTCCAGATGATAGATAACATTGACAACCTTGTTGAGGAAGGGAATGTCATGGGAAATCAGAATAAAGGCATGCTCATAGTTCTGCAGGAACTTGGTGAGCCATTCGATATGCTCAACGTCCAGATAGTTGGTGGGCTCGTCCAGCAGCAAAATTTGGGAGTTCTGCAGCAGCAGCTTAGTCAGCAGAACCTTGCTGCGCTGACCGCCGGAAAGCTCGCTGACGTCTTTATCCAGACCGATGTTGCCAAGACCGAGGCCATTGGCAAATTCTTCGATTTTGCTGTCCAGAGAATAGAAACCGCTGTGCTCCAGTTCAGACTGGATTTCACCGACGGTATTCATCATTTTATCAAGCTCTTCGGGAGAAGCATCGCCCATTTTATCGTAGAGCTCCAGCATTTGCTGCTCCATAGCATACATGCCGTCAAAAGCAGTGCGCAGAACTTCGCGGATGGTCATGCCCTTTTCCAGGGTACTTTGCTGATCCAGATAACCGACGGTGACTTTACCGGGCCATTCAACCTTACCTTCGTCAGGCAGTACGTGACCGGTTACGATATTCAAAAAGGTGGATTTGCCTTCGCCGTTTGCGCCGACAAGACCTACGTGTTCACCGCGCAGGAGCTTAAAGGAAACGTTTTCTAAAATCTGGCGGCCGCCAAAGGAGTGGGAAACATTGGTGACATTTAAGTAGCTCATAAAAACCTCGCTTTATTAGTTTAGTTTTGGTATAATGATAATGGTCTGACGAACGTCGGCTGCCACTCAAGGGAGGTGGGAGCTATGCGAGTGTACGAAGCCTTAAGTCTTATGATTGCTTTCGGCATTCTTGTTGCGACCATTATCTTGGCGTGTAAGTAACATTACATAAAAAGAAAAAGACCGACTAAAGCAAGCCAGCCTTTTCTTAACTTAAAGAATTAATTGGGAAGAGCTGACGGGCTCAATCGTCAGACCAACCTATATACATTATAACAATCAACAATGCTTTCGTCAACGATAGAGGAGGAAAATAATTATGCTGCAAGGAAATAAAAATGATATTGAAAAGCTTCTGCCGTATGTAAGCGAGCGTTTGCAAAAAGCTTTGGCTTACGTTGCTGCGACTGATTTCAGCAAGGTAGAAAACGGAGAATATGAAATTGACGGACGTAATGTTTTTGCCCGCGTCAATACATATGATACCGAGCCTAAGGCTGAACGCCGTCCGGAAAAGCACAACGATTATATTGATGTACAGTTTGTTGCTCGCGGTGAGGAAGCAATTTGGTATACACCGCTGACAGCTGATTGTGTAGAAACAGAAAATAAAGCAGAAAAAGAAGATGTAATTTTTTATGCTGACCCGCAGGAGAAGAATTGCGCAGTATTAAATTCCGGTGATTTTGCTATTTTTTTCCCATGGGAATTGCACAGACCTAATTGTTCTGTAGAAAAAATCGCCAGCAACGTACAAAAAATCGTAGTTAAGGTAAAAGCCTGAAATACGCATGGTTGAGCGATTTTTGCTGCTTAAGCAAAGCGACTCGGCAACTTTGAAAAACTTTTTCTGAAAAAATCATAAAAAAGTTCAAAAAAAGTGTTGACAAATGCGTGTGGACTTAGTATAATAACACTCGTGATGTTGAGCAATACAAAACATCACAAAATATTCCCCGATAGTTCAGCCGGTAGAACACCTGACTGTTAATCAGGGCGTCGTAGGTTCGAGTCCTACTCGGGGAGCCACCTGGCCGGTTGGTCAAGCGGTTAAGACACCGCCCTTTCACGGCGGTATCGGGGGTTCGATTCCCCCACCGGTCACCATTTTCGGGCGCTTAGCTCAGCTGGGAGAGCGTCTGCCTTACAAGCAGAATGTCAGCGGTTCGATCCCGTTAGCGCCCACCACGTAAATTCAGCACTTCATGTAAATGAAGTGCTTTTTTTCGTTGTATGGTGTTTTTTATTTGTAGCTTTGCTGGTGGTCGCTGAGCAATTTTAAATTACAAAGCAAAACAGGATGTACAAGCTGATGAATATGCCTGCACATCCTGTTTTGCTTTGGAGCGTTTGTAGAGCTTGCCGGAGGGCTTAACCTTGGTGATTGGTTTAACTAAACCCCAGCTGCCACGCTTTGCATTATCAATTTCGCGGCGTTGTTTTTTGGAAAGTTTTTCGTAGACAGTGAATTTTGCGGTTTTAGCCATAATTTTTCGCACCTCACTATAATTTTTTCTAAAAATATTATATAATAAGAAGAATGCTGTTACAAAGAAATTTTGGTGCGCAGCATTGCAAAATATTTGCAAATTGTAGGCGGATTTTGCGCTTAGTGCTTGCATAGTGTGAAAAATAATTTTATAATAGGTTATGGAATTCATACTAGAAATGTGGGAATTAAAATTTTGAGAAGCAGTTCTTCTCAATTGCTTCGATTGGAGGATAAATATGGCAGAGAATTTATTAGAGGTAAGGAATCTCGTAGTCAATGTAGAAGACAAAGAGATTCTGCACAATATTAATCTTGATATTAAGCCTGGTGAAACCCATGTGCTTATGGGACCTAACGGCGCAGGCAAATCCACTCTTGGTTATGCGCTGATGGGCAATCCTAAATATACCGTAAAGGACGGCAGCATTAATTTTGCCGGCGAAGACATTACCAAACTTGCCGTAGATAAACGTGCTAAGGCAGGCTTGTTCCTTTCCTTCCAGAATCCGCTGGAGGTTCCCGGCATCAGCCTGAGCAGCTTCTTGAAAACTGCTTTGGAGCAGCAACGCGGTGTACGCATCAAGGCCTGGGATTTCCGTAAGGAGCTGCGTCAGGCAATGGCTTTGCTGCAGATGGACAGCAAATATGCCGAGCGCGATCTGAACACCGGCTTCAGCGGCGGCGAAAAGAAGAAAGCAGAAATCCTGCAGCTTTTGATGCTGAACCCTAAGCTGGCAATTTTGGACGAAACAGACAGCGGTCTGGACGTTGACGCAGTGAAGATTGTTTCTCAGGGCATTAAAACCTTCCAGGAGCATCGTCAGGGAGCATTGCTGATTATCACTCATAATACTAAAATCCTGGATGCACTGCATGTTGACCACACTCATATTCTGGCTCAGGGACAAATTATCAAAAATGCCGGTCCGGAGCTGGTTGACGAAGTCAGCAAAAATGGCTTTGAAAAGTTTTTGCAGAATAAGGAATAACTGGTGGGGAAAATATGGAAGAAAAAACCTATGTTGATGATATAGACAGAAGTCTTTACGACTTCCGTAACGAGGATAAGGACGCTTACCGCATTCAGGAAGGCCTGACACGTGAGATTGTTGAAAAAATTTCTCGCGAAAAGCATGATCCGGAATGGATGCTGGAATTCCGTCTGAAATCCCTGGATATTTATAATAAGCTGCAGGTGCCGAACTGGGGACCTTCGATTGACGGTCTGAATATGGATAACATCGTTACCTATGTACGTCCGAATACGAACATGCAGGGTAAATGGGAGGATGTTCCCGAAGATATTAAGGATACCTTTGATCGTCTGGGTATTCCCCAGGCAGAGCAGAGCAGCCTGGCAGGTGTAGGCGCGCAGTATGATTCCGAGGTAGTATATCATAATGTGCGTAAAGAGGTAGAAGAGCAGGGCGTTATTTATACTGATATGGAAAGCGCCTTGAATGGACCGTATGCGGAGATGGTGCATGAGCATTTTATGAAGCTGGTGCCTCCTACCGACCATAAATTTGCTGCATTGCATGGCGCAGTGTGGTCCGGCGGTTCCTTTGTTTATGTACCGAAGGGAGTAAGCGTGGCGATTCCGCTGCAATCCTATTTCCGCTTAAACGCAAAGGGCGCAGGCCAGTTTGAGCATACGCTGATTATTGTTGACGAGGGCGCAGACCTGCACTTTATCGAAGGCTGCAGCGCACCGAAATATAACGTTGCTAATCTGCATGCAGGCTGCGTTGAGCTGTTTATCGGCAAAAATGCTAAGCTGCGTTATTCTACGATTGAAAACTGGTCGAAGAATATGTATAACCTTAATACCAAGCGTGCCTTGGTTGAAGAGGGCGGTACTATTGAATGGGTTTCCGGCTCCTTCGGTTCCCACGTTTCCTATCTCTATCCGATGAGTATTTTGAACGGCATCGGCGCGCACAGTGAATTTACGGGCGTAACCTTTGCCGGTCACAGCCAGAATCTGGATACAGGCTGCAAGGTTGTACACAATGCACCGAAAACTACCAGCATTGTCAACACACGCTCTATTTCCAAGAGCGGCGGCATCAGTACCTTCCGCAGCAGTGTAGTTGTTACCAATAAGGCTAAGCAGGCCAAATCTTCTGTTTCCTGCCAAAGCCTGATGCTGGATAATATTTCCCGTTCCGATACCATTCCCGCTATTGATGTGCGTACTGCCGACGCGGATATCGGACATGAGGCAAAAATCGGCCGTATCAGCGATGATGCGGTGTTCTACCTGATGAGCCGCGGTATCAGCGAGGAAGAAGCAAGAGCGATGATTGTCAGCGGCTTTGCGGATAATGTTTCCAAGGAATTGCCGCTGGAGTACGCTGTTGAGATGAACAACCTTATTCGCCTGGAAATGCAAGGCAGTATAGGTTAAGGAGGAGCAGCATGATAGAAGAATTAGTGATTAATCAGTTGCCTGCTCCGACCTGGAACAGGTTAAAAATGAATGAAACAAAGCTGGCCGGCTTAGAACTGCCGCAGGATAGCTGTGAACCGCGTGTAGCTTTGGAGGGCAGCGTTTGCCTGAATAAAAGCAAGGGCAGCAATTGCTGCGGCTGTAGCGAAAAGGCACAGTGCGCAGTACATGGCACTGATTTTGCCAAAATAGCAGGCGGTGTCGGTGAAGCAATGAGCAGTCTAGGCGAGGGCCACAAGCTGCGTCTTGTTGCTGATGCAGGCAAGAGCGTAGCTGCTGTTACTCTGCGTTATGCCGATAATACAAGCTGCTATAATCAGATTGAAATTGAAGCTAAGCCCGGCAGTGAGGTTACTGTGCTGATGACCTATATCTCTACAGCGCAGGCTAAAGGTCAGGCCAGCATTCAGACTAAGATAGACGTAGCTGCCGGCGCTAAGGTTAAGCTGGTGCAGGTGCAGCTTTTAGGCAGAGATTTCCTGCATATCAACGACGTTGGCAGTGAGCTTGGCACAAATGCTGCCTTTGAGCTTCTGCAAATCCAGTTGGGTGCAGATAAAATCTACAACGGCGCACGCACGGAGCTTCTTGGTGAAAACAGTGATTTCAAGGCTGCGATTGGCTACTACGGCCGCCATGGACAGACTGTGGACATGAACTTTATTGCCAACCATTACGGCAAAAAGACTACCTGCGAAATGACTGCGGACGGTGTGCTGCAGGGTGGTGCCAAGAAAATTTACCGTGGCACTATTGATTTCAAAAACGGCAGCGCCGGTGCGATTGGTGACGAGAAGGAAACAGTATTGCTGTTGAGCGACGACGTGGTTAACCAGACGATCCCGCTGATTCTGTGTAGCGAGGAGGACGTACAGGGCAACCATGGCGCCAGCATCGGCAAGCTTGATGACGAATTATTATTTTATTTGTGCAGCCGCGGCTTCAGTGAGCAGGAGGCTGTTGATATGATGGCCAAGGCGAAGATTGATGCCCTGTGCCGTAAGATTGATGACGAGGATACTGTACAATTGGTACAGCGTTATCTGGAAGGAGTGATGGCAGATGGTGAATGATAAGGATTTACTGTCCTTTGATTATAAAAAGGATTTCCCTTTGCTGGCAGCTAACGATGTTGCTTATTTGGACAACTCTGCTACCACACAAAAGCCTGCCTGCGTTATTGAGGCAGAGCGTGATTTTTATCTCAAGCACAATGCCAATCCGCTGCGTGGCTTGTATGACCTGGCTATGCAGGCAACCGACATTTATGAAGATACGCGCGTTGCTGTGCAGAAGTTCATCAATGCCAAAAGCGAGCAGGAAATTATTTTCACCCGCAATACTACAGAAAGCCTGAACCTGGTGGCTTATAGTTACGGTTTGGCTAACCTTAAGCCCGGTGATGAAATCGTTACCACGATTATGGAGCATCACAGCAACATGCTGCCCTGGCGCATGGTTGCGCAGCAGACCGGTGCTGTAGTAAAGTACATTGAATGTGCTGTTGACGGCAGCATCAGCGATGAGGCTATTGACGCTGCTGTAACCGAAAAAACTAAAATCGTAGCAATGGCAGAGGTTTCCAACGTTTTGGGACGCTTGAACCCGATTGCCAAGGCTATCAGTGCTGCGCATAAGGTTGGCGCTGTTGCTGTGATTGACGCAGCGCAGAGCGCACCGCATATGGCGATTGATGTGCAGAAAATGGACGCTGATTTTCTTGCCTTCAGCGGTCACAAGATGCTCGGACCTATGGGCATCGGTGTGCTGTACGGCAAGAAGGAATTGCTGGAGGCTATGCCTCCGTTCCTGAGCGGTGGCGAGATGATCAGCTTTGTAAGCCGTGACGGTCAGGAATATGCGCCGTTGCCGCACAAGTTTGAAGCTGGCACGGTAAATGCTGCCGGTGCTGCCGGACTGCATGCAGCTATCGAATACATCAACAGCATTGGCTTTGAGGTAATCGAAGCGCGCGAAGCAGCGCTGACGAAATTGGCGTTTGATGCTATGCAGAAGATTCCCGGTGTGCATATTATCGGCGGCAAAACTGCAGAGGAGCACAAGGGTATTCTTACCTTTACGGTAGAAGGTGTGCACCCGCATGATATCGCTGCAATCCTTGATGCTGACGGCGTAAATGTACGTGCCGGCAATCATTGCGCTCAACCGCTGCTGGACCACCTTTGCACTGGTGCAACTGCCCGTGCAAGCCTGGCCTTCTACAATTCGGCAGCAGATGTAGAGCGCTTTATCAACAGCTTGTCTACAATAAGGGAGAGAATGGGCTATGGCAGATAATAGAGCCTTTTATAACGAAATTTTAATCGACCACAATATGCATCCCGGTCATAAGCATGATTTGCCTGACGCAGACGTAGAGATGCGCGGATATAATCCCAGCTGCGGTGATGATATCACCATGAAGCTGAAGCTTGCCGACGGTGTGGTTGTCGACGGTGCCTTTCAGGGCAGCGGCTGTGCAATCAGCCAGGCCAGCGCTGATATGATGTTGGACCTGGTTATCGGCAAGAGCGAAGAAGAGGCTTTGCGCCTTGCAGATATCTTCCTGCGCATGATCAAGGGCACTGCCAGCGAGGAAGAGATTGACGAGCTGGAGGAAGCAGGTGTGCTGCAGGACGTATCCCACATGCCGGCGCGTGTAAAATGCGCTGTGCTTGGCTGGCATACACTGGAGCAGATGCTGGATAAAAAGGCATAAGTTAATTAACGGGCAGCTTTCGCACAGGCGGAGGCTGCCTTTTAATATATGCAGCTATAAAATAAAATTACTTACGTCCTTGCCAAAAGCAAGCTTTTGCTGTTAAATAAGAGTAGATGTGTTAATGAGGGAGATGAAGCAATGCTGACCAAAAGCTTTATTGAATTTTTATATGATGCAGCGCATATTCAGCGCTGGAATGAGCATATCCGCCCCAGCGGCTTTACAGAGCTTGATAAGCAGGCGCACAAGATGATGATTATGTATGTGCTGGCCCGCCATGAGGAGGATGACCATGGTGCACAGCTCAACTGGCGTCTGCTGATTGAGGGCGGTATTTTTGAGTTTTTGCAGCGTAACGTGCTTACTGACATTAAGCCGCAGATTTTCCATGAAATGATGCGTGTTTATGGCAAGGAGCTTAACGCCTGGGTTTATCAGGAGCTGCGTAGAAGAATTCCTGATATTCAGGAAGACTTTATGGAGAAAATGCAGTGCTATTTCGAGGACCCGCAATACTGCGCTTTAGAAAAAAAGATTTTGCGCGCAGCACATTATCTGGCAACGAAGTGGGAATTTGAGCTGATTTATCATTTCAATGAAGGCATTTACGGCAGTGAGGATACCAAAGCTATCATTGAAAATGAATTGGAGGACCATTACGATTTGGCAGCAGTGAAAAAACTGGCGCTTAAAGGTAAAAGCAGCAAGTTTATCGACCTTGTCGGCCAGCTGCGCTTCCAAAAGCGTTGGGCGCAGTCGCCGCGTGTCCCGGAAACCTCCGTCATGGGGCATGAGCTGTTGGTAGCGATTATGGGTTATTTTTGCGCTGTTAAGCTGGGTGCCTGTGATGAGCGTATCGTGGGCGATTTCCTCTGTGGTCTTTTCCACGATTTGCCGGAGGTGTTGACGCGCGATATTATTTCGCCGGTGAAACGCAGTGTGCCGGGACTTGATGAGCTGATTAAGCGCATGGAGGAGCGGATGGTGGCTGAAAAGATTCTGCCGCTGCTGCCCTATACCTGGCATGAGGATATTCTATATTATACGCAAAATGAATTTTCCAACCGTGTGCGCATTGACGGCAAGGTGATGCAGACGAGTATTGAAGAGATTAGCAGCAAGTACAACAAGCCTGGCTTCCATGCGATTGACGGCAGCGTGCTCAAAGGCTGCGATAATCTTTCGGCCTTTGTAGAGGTATGGTTGTCGCGTCGCTATGGTATAACCTCCAAGCATATGGAGGAGGGCGAGCGGGCGATTCGCGAGCAGTACAAGAATAAAATTATTGGTGGAATTGATTTTGGCAGAGTATATGATGAATTCCCTGTGATAGACTAAAGTAAAACGCCGGCGGCTTCGCTGGCGTTTTTACTGTAAACAAAATGGTTTTGCAAGTAAAAAAGCTCTTGAATATAAGAAAAGTTACAAAAAATTCTGTAGACACTGAATAATGTACACGTTATAATAAAAGTACGGATATGGGGTTATATCCTTTTGGAAAGCAAGGAGGCTTGATTATGAATATTTTTGAAATGGCCCAAATTCCACTGAATAAAGCGATTGAGACAATGGAGCTTGATGCAGGCGCAGCAGCTATTATTGCGGTTCCCGAACGTACTTTGGAGGTTTCTATTCCTGTAAAAATGGATGACGGTACTACAAAAGTATTTACCGGCTATCGCAGCCAGCATAGCACAATCCTTGGCCCCGCAAAAGGCGGTGTACGCTATCATCAGAATGTAAGCATGGATGAGGTAAAGACGCTTGCCTTTTGGATGACCTGTAAATGTGCCGTAGCCGGTTTGCCGTATGGTGGCGGTAAGGGCGGTATTATCGTAGATCCGGCAAAGCTTTCAAAGGCTGAGCTTGAGCGTCTGACACGCGGTTATATAGATAAAATTGCACCGATTATCGGTGAAAAACGTGATATCCCGGCGCCTGATATGAATACTAATGCTCAGATTATGGGCTGGATGATGGATGAATACAGCAAGCTGGCCGGTCAATATGAGCCTGGCTTTATTACCGGTAAGGCAATCAGCGTAGGCGGCTCCTTGGGACGCACTGCTGCTACCGGACGCGGCGTTGTTGTGGCGGCACTGGAAGCGCTGAAGCTGAAAGGAATTCAGCCGCATGAGGCAACTGCTGCTGTGCAGGGCTTCGGCAACGTAGGCAGCTGGACTGCTAAGCTGTTCTGTGATGCAGGCGTTAAGGTTATTGCCTTGAGCGATGTTTATGGCGCTATCTTTAATGCAGACGGTTTTGACTGCTATGATGTAGATGCTTATGTTAAGAAAACAGGCAGCATAGTAGGTTATCCGGGCAGTAAAGCGATTACCAATGCTGATTTGCTGGCGATGGAAGTTACTGTGCTGGCACCTTGCGCTATTGAGCTGCAGCTTACTGCGGAAAATGCGGCGGCTGTACAGGCCAGCATTATCTGCGAGGGCGCGAACGGACCGACTACACCGGAGGCTGACGACATTCTGGAGGCTAAGGGCGTAATGGTTATTCCGGATATTCTGGCTAATGGCGGCGGTGTAACTGTCAGCTATTTTGAATGGGTACAGAATCTGTATCGTTACTTCTGGCCTGAAGAAGAGGTTATTGAAAAGCAGAACGCATTGATGCGCAAGGCCTTTAAGGCTGTTTATGAAAAAGCTAAGCAGTATAATGTGCCGCTGCGTGTTGCTGCTTACATGGTTGCGCTGGGCAGCCTGGAGGAAGCAATGAAAATCAGAGGTATGGTATAGATATAATTGCTGAAGTTCGTTTAATTATCTAAAATAATGCTTTAAAGAAAAAATTCCTGCCTGGGCATTGGCCATTGGCAGGAATTTTTTTGTATATCTTAAAAAGACTGCGTATTGTTGCTACATGCTCGCTTTAAAGCGAGCATGAAAAAACTGCATCACCAAGGGGTGATGCAGTTCAATTGAAGTTGTGCATATTTAGCAATTTACCAGCTGCGGGACGAACCGCCGCCACCGCCACCGCCGCCGCCGAAGCCACGACCGCCACCGCCACCACGTCCACCGCCGCGGAAAATCAGCAGTAGCAGGATGCGCGTAAAAAAGCCGCCTAACAAAAGATTATCTACAATCAGAAAGCCGATGAGTCCTAGTGCCAATAGCAAATCATCTAAGCTGGAGCCGGTATTTTTTTGCGGTTGGGGAGCGGGAGCCTGATATTTTACACCGCTCAGCTCCGTGTTATAGCCTTGGGCAATCTTGGCTGCTGCAGCCTTGTAGCCCTGCAAAATACCCTTGCTGTAATTACCGTCCTTGAAGTAAGGAATCATATATTGGTCCTGGATGCGTCCGGTAAGACCGTCAGGCAGAGAACCCTCCAGGCCGTAGCCAACTTCAATGCGTGAGCGTCTGTCCTTGACAGCGACGACGATGAGAGCACCATTATTTTGCTCCTTGCTGCCAATGCCCCATTGGCGCAGAACCTCCAGCGCGTAATCTTCGATAGGCGCTCCGTCGAGCGTGTTAATTGTCAGTACTGCCAGCTGCGCTGTAGTTTTGTTGTCCAGCTCAGCGCCCAGGCTGAGTATTTGCTGCTTGTCCTCTTCAGAGATTACACCGGCGTAATCCTGCACGTAAATGCCGCTGCCTGCCGCCGGACGCGGCGGAATAGCAGGCGCGGCGCTGGCGTAAGCAGCAAAGAAGGTCTGCAGCAGAAGCAGCAGGCAGATTATAAAACGTTTCATTATCATCCCTCCGTCAGCAGCTTGCAGCTAGCGGGATTAAATTAAAATTTAACCTGCGGAACCTTTTGCGCTGCTGCATCTGCCTTGAAGTAGTCTTTGGCAGTAAAGCCGCAGGCACCTGCGTATAAAGAGGTAGGCAGAGATTTAATTTTTGCGTTGTAGACTTGTACGGCATCGTTGTAATCCTTGCGTGCTACAGCGATACGGTTTTCAGTACCTGCCAGCTCATCCTGCAGCTGCTGGAAATTGGTGTTGGCCTTCAGGTCAGGGTAGTTTTCCGCAACAACTAAGAGACGGCTCAGAGCGCTGTTCATTTCGTTGTTGGCTGCAGTTGTTTCTGCTACGGTTTTGGCACCGCCCAGCTTAGCGCGGGCATCGGATACAGCCTTGAAAACCTCTGTTTCGTGGGCAGCATAGCCTTTAACAGTGTTTACCAGGTTGGGGATTAAATCGTTGCGACGCTGCAGCTGGTTTTCCACCTGCGACCATTTGCCGGTAACATTTTCATTCATGCTTACAAGACCATTATAGCTGCTGAAAAACATAGCTGCCATAATGACAATAGCGGCGAGAACGCCTAAAATACCTTTCATTTGTATATCTCCTTTCGCAATAAACGGATTTTAGACAGGCTTGTAAGACCTGCTTTATTTTATTGTAAAAGAAAGTTTTGCTGCTGTCAATTTATGAAAAGTCAAAAAGGCAAAAAAATTGCAAAACTATTGTGAAATTATAGGTATTTATTTTGGCAGAAGCAGAAAAGTAGAAAATTTATTTATAAATGAAAGATGCTTTTGGTTTTCAAATAATGAGGATAAGAGGGAGAAAAGTTTCAATGTAAATTAATTGCGTTAAAATATTAATTATTATTATTGCATAATGTCTTAAAGAGGTGTATTATATAACTAGGTTAATTGGAATAAGCATTCGTTAAAAGAACAATTTAAACGCAGATGAGGCGTCTGTTCCGAGAGAGGAGGAAGCACGGTAGGAAGGTGTTCTATGAGAATGTATTGCAAAATCATATAGTGTGCAGGTTATATAGTAGGTCATTTTGCAAACATCAGGAGGTAGCTGGCATCACTATATCAGCAAATAGTTAGGGGATGAGCTAATATGGCAAAGCAAGTAGATTATAAGGCCGTTGGTTTGCGCATTAAGACCTTGCGCTTAAAGAACAATATTTATCAGACTGAATTAGCCAAAAATATAGGTGTATCACAAACACATATGAGTAATATTGAAAGTGGACGTGCTGGCCTGACTTTGGAAAATCTGGTTAAAATGACGAATATTTTCGATTGTGGTATTGATGAAATAGTATTTGGCGAAGAAAAAGCAAAGAAAGAGACTGCAGCGACTTCTCTGGAGAATTTTACCATGCAGGATATCGTGCAGGCTTTGCAGATGCTGAAGACTATTAAGGGTTAATAAATTTGATGTTTAAGAGGCTGCTGCGGCTGATTAGAGTTGCAGTGGTCTTTTTTTGCGCGTCGATTTTCTGTCATAGATTTTTCACTTGCCTAAAGTCGAAAAGTCAAATATAATATATTCAAATATATAATCAAGGTGAGTTACTATGAAAAATTTAGCAGATGCAATTGAAAGCTTTATTATAGGTGAGCTGCTGCGAGAGCACGAGGATACTGTGCTTGTGCAGCGCAATGAGCTGGCCGAGCGTCTTTCCTGCGCTCCCTCGCAGATAAGCTATGTGCTCAGTACGCGTTTTACGCCGGAGCGTGGCTTTATGGTGGAATCGCGGCGCGGCAGCGGTGGCTTTGTGCGCATTATACGCATGCAGCCTGCTGTGGAGACACCCAAGCCGCCTACGGCTTTGCAGCTGGTGCAGCATTTGCAGCAGCAAAAGATGATTACGGCAAGAGAGGGCGCATTGCTGCAGTATATGCTGCAGATTATTGACGCTGATGAAGATAAGAAGAAGGAAATATTGCAGCAGGCTGTAAGCTTGTTGCATAGTACAGGACGGAGGTGAAGCGATGCTTTGTGAAAATTGTCATAAAAAGAAGGCTATCATGCACATGGTGTGCCTGGTAGGCGATAAACAGATTGATAAATGGCTTTGCGGTGATTGCGCCAAGGATTATATGCCGATGGGCATGGGGGGCATGCCGCTGACACCGGAGGGTGCTAAACGCTTTATAGATGAGCTGCTGAAGAGCGGCGGAACCATCGGACCGAAGCCTAAGAAAAAGGTTACCCGTGAGGGCTTCAGCGAGGCGGCGGCCAAAGTGCTGGAGCTGGCAACAACCAAGGCTTTGGATTGTGGCAGCGAGCATATTGGTACGGAGCATATTTTGTGGGGACTTTTGACAATCCCTGATTGTACCGGCAAAAGGCTGCTGCACAGATTGTATAATAATCTTGAAGAGATACAGACAGAGCTGGAAGGCTGGCTGGATAAGGGCAGTAAGCAGACTAAGCTGCCGCAGTACAGCCAACGCGCGCAGCGTGTAATGGAGCGCGCTGCAGAGAACGCGCAGGAGCTGGAGCAGGAATACGTAGGCAGCGAGCAGCTGCTTGTAGGCTTGCTGGCAGCAGGCGATGGCATTGCCTATCAGGTGCTGCAGAAGTTTGATATTACGTTGGAGTATGTCAAGGAGCTGGTGCAGACGCTGGATGATCAGCGCAAAGCTGTACCGGGCAGAAATCAGCAGCGCCGTCCGGTAGAAGAAAAACAGGCTGATGTTTTAGAGGTTCTTGCCGAATATGGACGTAATTTGAATCTGGAAGCCAGCCGTGGCAAGATTGATCCGGTGATTGGCCGCGATAAGGAGGTAGAACGCCTTATCCAGATTTTGTGCCGTCGCACCAAGAATAACCCGGTAATTATCGGTGAGGCCGGTGTTGGTAAAACTGCTATTGCCGAAGGCCTGGCACAGAAGATTATCAAGGGTGACGTGCCGGATTTTCTGCAGCGGAAAATTGTTTTTTCGCTGGAGCTGGGAATGCTGGTGGCCGGTGCCAAATACCGCGGTGAATTTGAAGACCGCATGAAGGAAATTTTGCAGATGGTACGCGACGATAAGCGGATAATCCTCTTTATCGACGAGCTGCATACGATTATCGGTGCGGGCAGTGCCGAGGGCAGTATTGATGCGGCCAACATCATTAAGCCGGCGCTGGCGCGCGGTGAGCTGCAGGTTATTGGCGCGACTACGGTTGATGAATACCATAAGCATATTGAAAAGGATGCGGCGCTGGAGCGACGCTTCCAGCCGGTGCTTGTTGATGTACCGAGCGCAGAAATCAGCGAAGCGATGCTGCAGGGATTGCGCAAGCGCTATGAGGAATTCCATAAGCTGCAGATTCAGCCTGAGGCGATTAAGGCTGCAGTGGAGCTGAGCGACCGCTATATTACAGACAGAAATCTGCCTGATAAGGCTATTGACCTGATGGACGAGGCCTGCGCCCGTCTGCGTATTAAGCTATATAAAAAATCTGCGCCGGCACGTGAGCTGCAGGAGCAGCTGGAATATCTGCAGCTGGAAAAGGAAGAGGCTGTTGAGCAGCAGGATTATGAAAAGGCAGCCAAGCTGCGCGACGACGAGGCGGAGCTGCAGACGCAGCTGGCTGAAGCCCTGGCGGAGGTTGCTATGACGCAGCCGGTAACTGCGGAGGATGTGGCTGAGGTAGTTGCCTCTTGGACGGGGATTCCGCTGACACGCCTGACAGAAACCGAAAGCAGTCGCCTGTTGCAGTTGGAGCAGCGCCTGCATAAGCGTGTTATCGGTCAGGAGGAGGCTGTAAGTGCTGTAAGCAGGGCAGTGCGCCGTGCACGCGCAGGCTTCAAGGATAAAAACAGACCGGTTGGCTCCTTCCTCTTCCTTGGTCCTACAGGTGTAGGCAAAACAGAGCTGGCGAAGGCACTGGCTCAGGAGCTTTTTGGCGATGAACGCGCTATGCTGCGCTTCGATATGTCCGAATACATGGAAAAGCACACTACAGCGCGATTGATTGGCGCTCCTCCCGGCTATGTAGGGTACGACGAGGGCGGCCAGCTGACAGATGCAGTACGCCGTAAGCCTTACTGCGTAGTGCTGCTGGACGAAATTGAAAAGGCGCACCCCGATGTCTTTAATCTGCTGCTGCAGATTATGGAAGACGGTCGTCTGACTGATGGTCAGGGACGCACGGTAGACTTCCGCAATGCTGTACTGATTATGACGAGCAACGCCGGTGCACAGCGTTTGGCTAACACCAGACCGCTGGGCTTTGCCGGTAATGAGGCAGGCGAGCGCAAAAACCGTAAGGAGCAGGTGCTTGCTGAAATCAAGAACGTGTTCCGCCCGGAATTTTTAAATCGTGTGGACGAAATCCTGGTCTTCAATTCCTTGGGCAGACAGGAGCTGGAGCTGATTGCCGACAATATGCTGCGTGAGCTGAACCAGCGTCTGGCAGACAATGGTCTCAGTATTGAGCTTGCTGCTTCGGCACGCGAGCTGCTGCTGAAGGAAGGCAGCGACAGCAAGTATGGTGCGCGTCCGCTGCGCCGTGCTTTGCGCAAGCTGGTGGAGGATCCGCTGAGTGATTTGTTCCTGGCAGGAAAATTCCACAGCGGCGATAAGATTATTGCTGAGGCTGCTGCAGATAAAAAACTGGACTTTCACACTGCGATTGAAGAAGCACAGCTTTTGCTGGAGCTGCCAGTGACGGAGGAAGCAGCAGTTTCTGTCAGCAGCGGAAAGGAGCAGCCTGATGGCCAGAACTAAGAGCAGATTTGTCTGTCAGGAATGCGGTTATGTTGCTTCCTCGTGGCTGGGACGCTGCCCGGAGTGCGGCGGCTGGAACACGCTGGTGGAGGAGGCCGAGGTGACGGCCAAGACCAGCAAAAGCTATCTGCCGACCAATAACGAAAAGCTGCGGCCGCGTACTATCGCCAGTGTTGCCCAGACTAAGGTAGAACGCCTGGCGACCGGGATTCGCGAATTTGACCGCGTGCTTGGTGGTGGCGTCGTGCCCGGCAGCCTTGTGCTGCTGGGAGGCACGCCCGGTATCGGCAAATCTACGATTTTGCTCGATGCGGGCCTGCGCTTTGGACAGCGTGGCATTAAGGTGCTGTATGTCAGTGGCGAGGAATCGGAGGAACAGACGGCGATGCGTGCTGTCCGTTTGGGTGGGGCGCAGGCCAATGATAACCTGCTGATTCTTACAGCTACGGATCTGGACGCAATTTTGCTGCAGGCCAACGCTCTGAAGCCGCAGCTTTTGATTATCGACAGTATCCAGACAATGTATAATCCGGAGCTGCAGACTGCTGCCGGCAGTGTGGGCCAGGTGCGTGAGTGTACTGCCAAGCTTCTGCAGTTTGCCAAGAGTACGGGCATTGCTGTGCTGCTGATTGGTCACGTTACCAAAGACGGCACCATCGCCGGACCGCGCCTTTTGGAGCATATGGTGGACGTGGTGCTGCAGTTTGAGGGTGACCGTTCCTATTCCTTCCGCGTTCTGCGCGCATTAAAAAACCGCTTCGGCAGTACGAGCGAAAGCGGCATTTTTTCGATGGAGGCAGGCGGTCTGCAGGAGGTAGCAAATCCTGCTGGTCTTTTCCTGGAGGACAGAGACGGTGAGGCTGCAGGCAGTGTTATCGGTGCCTGCATGGAAGGCAACAGGCCGATTATGGCGGAGTTCCAGGCGCTGGTAGCCAAAACTCCCTATGGCATGCCCAGGCGTACAGCAGTAGGCTTTGACTATAACAGGGTGAATATGCTGCTGGCGATTTTGGAAAAACGCTTTGGACTGGATTTTGGCATTTATGATGCCTATGTCAACGTAGTCGGCGGTATGAAGGTCAATGAACCGGCGGCGGATCTGGCGGTGGCGGCAGCGCTTGTTTCCAGCTATCGCAACAGGCCTTTGCCTAAGGGAATACTCGTTTTTGGTGAGGTGGGCCTCACCGGCGAGGTGCGCCGCGTTAGCGCGCCCGAGCGCAGGATTATGGATGGCATTAACCTGGGCTTCAGCAAATTCATTGTACCGGACAGCAAGCTGCAGCTGCCGGCTGTCAAGGCGCAGATTGTGCGCGTCAAAACGCTGGAGCAGGCGATTGCAGCTATGTTCGGCTAAGGTAAATGCTTATATAGTAGTCAGATGCAAAAAACGCAGGCTTGCGGAAAGCCTGCGTTTTTGTTATATAGCCGAAGCGTTTTGCCTTAAGCAATGCTGTTACAGCAAAAAAATTCCGGTACACTTCCCTCAAAATGTACCGGCAAAGTAATTGGTATAAGGAACAACGTCCCAGCAAATGTCTTAAGGTTATTATGGTTATATTATAAATTGCCTGACAATTTGCGTGCGTTGCCATTGCAACGTTTTTACAGCTTACAAGCGCTTTCTTTATTTACAAAACATCTCAGAAAAGAATAATTTTGTAAGTTATGTAAGTGAAGGCAGATAGTGCCTGAAACCGCAGTCTTTGGGGCTTTTGGGCGCTATGAAAAAACAGGGGAAATGTTGCTTGAGCAACAAAATTACTAAACGTTTACTTTAGTTACATAATATTTACATATGTATTTTAATTTGGGTATAATAAGGATACGGAATAACTAATATGAAATAGAAGGCTGGTGATAATATGGCAGTAAAAATGTTTGCACCGAATTATCATGATATACCGTTGTTTAAAGGCTTGGGCAGAGAAGAGATTAACGAGGTTCTGCACAAGTTTCATGGACTGATTAAGCATTTCCCTAAGTCTGACTATATTTATCTGGCAGGTGACTGCATCGAAAATTTATGCGTTGTCATGGAAGGCACTGTTCAGATGATTAAAGAGGATATCTGGGGTGAAAAATCCATTATTGCCAATTTGGGAGCAGGCGATGTTTTTGCGGAAAACTACCTGGGTAAGCTGAGTGACCGCAGTGTGGTAAGCTATTTTGCTGCAAGCGACAGCGAGATTCTGATGCTTCCGTTAGGCAGAATGCTGTTTGATGGTACAAATCATAATGAGACCAACAGACGTCTGATGTGTAATATCGTTTCAATTCTGGCGGATAATAATACGCGTCTGATTGAGAAAACGGAAATTCTTTGCAAAAAGACCTTGCGCGGTAAGATTATGGCGTACCTGGAGCAGGAAGCTAAGTACAATGGCAGTGACAAGTTTACTATTCCCTTTAACCGCACTGATCTGGCTAATTATCTTGATGCTGACCGCAGTGCTTTGACTAGGGAGCTGGCGCGCATGCGTGCTGATGGGGTGATTAGCTTTGAAAAGAATACTTTTGAGATTCTGGAGCATTCGCATACGGATTTATAAGCTTATATTTTAAAAGGCGCAGTGTAAGCTGCGGAAAGCAGGCTTTGCGTACTGCCTTGGTAAGAAGGGTTTGCTGAACACGACCATACAGGAGTTGCAATGACTCTGTATGGTCTTTTTTGTTGGGGCTGAGGTGGCGCGTTGGGCAGGCATACTGTACCCATAGTACTTGACAGTCCAAAAGAGAGATTTTCCAAAGTCTTGACACTGAAAAAAGGCGTTTTTCAAATCCTTGATGGTCTCTTTAATTTGCTTGAATTATTTTAAAAATTAGCACCAGTGTAGCCTAAAACGGCGCTTAAGTAACTAAAATAAGATACGTAACTTTATAAATAAAGTTACAATAAAAAATATGGAATTTAGAAACTAAAATATGAAAAAGATTATGCAAAATATAATAAATTTGTTGCCTAGGCTACGGCGCGGAGATGGGGAGGAATGCTATCATGAAATCAACGGAAGAGCATATAAGAATTCGGTGATATGTGACTTTCGAAAAAAGATTAAAGGAGGTATTGCTTATGTCCCCCGCAATCAAATGTTTAATTCTGTTAGCGGTAATTGCTTTGTTTTTTGTGACTGAAATTATACCTTTGGCAATTACTGCAATCGGCGGTGCTGTTGCCTGTGGCTTGTTGGGCTTGATTCCGGCTAAGCAGGTTTTCAGCGGTCTCTCTAACTCTACTGTAGTACTGTTTGCCGGCATGTTCGTAGTTGGCGCGGCAATGTTCTACACCGGATTAGCTCAGGCTTTGGGTGAAAAGGTAGTGCATATTTTCGGCACCGGTGAAAACAGCCTGATGCTTGGCTTAATGCTTGTCGGAACAGCTCTTTCTTCTGTTCTTTCCAACACCGGTACCTGTGCCTGTCTGATGCCAGTAGCACTTGGTATCTGTGCTGCTTCCAAAAACCCTGCGTCCCGCCAGCTATTGCCGATGGCATATGCTTGCGGTTGGGGCGGCATTATTACGCTGGTTGGTACACCGCCAAATATTATCGGCAGTGGCGCTCTGACAGCTGCCGGTTTGCCGGGCTTCAGCTTCTTTGAATTTGCCTGGATCGGTATTCCTTTATCTGTAGCAGGTATTCTCTATATGCTGCTGATTGGCAAGTATCTGCTGCCGAAGGCAGAGCTTGATGCAGACCAGGAAATCGAACAGGAAATTGAAGCTACTACCCATGATAAGAAAAAGCAAATGATTTCCGGTATTATCCTGTTGGTCTGCGTAATCGTAATGGCCTTGGATTTGAAGTTTATCAGCTTGGAAATGACTGCTATTATCGGTGCTCTGGTATGCGTACTTACCGGCTGCCTGACTGAAAAACAGGCTTATTCCTCTATCGACTGGGTAACCATCTTTCTGTTTGCAGGTATGATGCCTGTGTCCACTGCAATGGATAAAACTGGTGCAGGCAAGCTGATTGCCAACTGGGCAGTGGGACTGATGGGCGGCGAACCTACACCGCTTATTGTAACAATAGTACTGTTTTCCATCTCCTGCTTCCTGACACAGTTCATGTCCAACACCGCTTCTGCTGCGTTGCTCTGCCCGATTGGTATAGCGATTGCTAAACAGCTGAATGCAGATCCCAAGGCTGTTGTAATGGCGATTGCTGTTGCGGCATCCTGTGCATTCGCAACTCCTGTTGGCACTCCGCCTTGTACTCTGGTGCTCGGCCCCGGCGGCTACAAATTTATGGACTATGTGAAATGCGGAACCGGTCTGGTGCTGGTATGCTTCGTTGTAAGCTTGGTTGTCATTCCGATGGTATGGCCGTTCTTCCCTTAATGCTCATATATTAGACAACTCCCTGAATCAAACACTTGCAGAAAGGTCGCTGTTGCTGTAAAAGCGCAGCGGCCTTCTGCTGTTATATAGGCGGGAGAAGATGATAAAAATAAAGTGTTGACAGCTTATAATATGTCGCAGCTTTTTAGTATCTAGATACATAATAATGGCACTACAGGTACTAAAAATAACTTTAAAAAATTAAATAAATATAATGTAAATAAAATCAGTTAAAATATTCTGAAAAACATATAAAAGTGTTGCTCAAGCCACATTATAAGCAGAGTTTTTACGTTAATATTAAGACAACGGGAATGTAGAAAAAACTCATAAAAAGTTATAATTATACATTTCCTAAATACTTACAAAAGGAGGAAACTATTATGTCCCCTGCTATTAAGTGTTTGATTCTGTTGGCTGTGGTTGCATTATTTTTCATTACTGAACTCATTCCATTAGCAATCACTGCTACTGCCGGTGCTATCGCCTGTGGCCTGTTAGGTTTACTGCCTGCTAAGCAAGTTTTTAGTGGTTTATCTAACTCTACCGTAGTATTATTTGCCGGCATGTTCGTTGTAGGTGCAGCAATGTTTTACACCGGCTTGGCACAGTCCATCGGTAACAAGGTTGTACATCTGTGCGGAACCGGTGAAAACAGCCTGATGTTTGGTCTGATGATTGTCGGCACTGCACTTTCTTCCGTGCTTTCCAACACTGGTACTGCGGCCTGCCTGCTGCCTGTAGCATTAGGCATCTGCTCCGCAGCGAAGATTCCTGCTTCCCGTCAATTAATGCCTCTGGCATTTGCCTGCGGTTGGGGCGGTATCATTACCATGGTAGGCACACCGCCTAACATCATTGCAACTGGCGCTCTGACTGCTGCCGGCCTGCCGAGCTTTGGCTTCTTCGAATTTGCCTGGATCGGTATTCCGGTATCCATTGCCGGCATGCTGTACATGATGTTTATCGGTAAACACCTGCTGCCGAAGGTTGAGCTTGATGCTGACCAGGATATTGAGCAGGAAATCGAAGCTACCAGCACTGACAGCAAAAAACAGATTATCTCCGGTGCTATCCTGATTGCCGTTGTTCTGGTAATGGCTCTCGATATCAAAGGCGTAACTCTAGAAATGGCTGCTATTATCGGCGCGCTGATTTGCGTACTGACCGGTTGCTTAACCGAAAAACAAGCTTATGCTTCCATTGACTGGGTAACCATCTTCCTGTTCGCAGGTATGATGCCTGTATCCACCGCTATGGATAAAACCGGCGCTGGCAAGCTCATTGCTGAATGGACTGTTGGCCTGATGGGCGGCGATCCTTCCCCGATGGTTGTAACTGCTGTACTGTTTGCACTCTCCTGCATTCTGACTCAGTTCATGTCCAACACTGCATCTGCAGCTCTGCTGTGCCCGATTGGTGTAGCAATTGCTAAACAGCTCAATGCTGATCCGAAGGCTGTTATCATGGCAATCGCTGTTGCAGCTTCCTGCGCATTCGCAACTCCGGTAGGTACTCCTCCGAACACTCTGGTGCTTGGCCCTGGCGGCTACAAATTCATGGATTATGTTAAAGCTGGTACCGGTCTGGTAATCGTATGCTTCATCGTATCCCTGATTGTAATTCCAATCGTATGGCCGTTCTTCCCAGGCAAGTGAGCAACACATAATATTATGACAAATTAGTACTTACTTTACTTAAAAAACTAAAGAAAGTGGTAAAAATGCCGTGCGTATTTGCATGGCATTTTTGCTTTAATAAAAATAAAGAGATTCAATTAAAGGTGCTTAATAACCGCCTTGGAGAAGAAAATAAGTATTAATCTATAAGGATTGAAATAATGATAAAAGATTTATGATGGCGTGGTCATATATGCGATATGAAGAGCAGGTGCTAAAAATTGTGTTGCTCAAGCAACAGAAGTGCAGAAAAAATGCTGTTATCATAAACTCAACAAAGCAAATAACAATACTTAATAAAGTAAAAAAGATTGCTTTTATATGTACTTTCACAAAGCTATACTTAATGTTATATAATGTCCAGATGACATTGTATATAAAATTTTTTTACAAAGGAGGAACTTAAAATGTCCCCTGCAATTAAGTGTTTAATCCTCTTGGCAGTAGTTGCGTTATTCTTCGTAACCGAACTCATTCCTTTGGCAATTACTGCGACCGCTGGCGCTATTGCGTGCGGCCTGTTAGGCCTGATTCCTGCTAAACAAGTATTTAGCGGCTTGTCTAACTCCACCGTTGTATTGTTCGCCGGCATGTTCGTTGTTGGTGCAGCAATGTTCTACACCGGTTTAGCTCAGGCTATCGGTAACAAAGTAGTTCATCTGTGCGGCACTGGTGAAAACAGCCTGATGTTTGGTCTGATGGTTGTTGGTACCGTTCTTTCTTCCGTGCTTTCCAACACTGGTACTGCAGCTTGCCTGTTGCCTGTAGCATTAGGTATCTGCTCTGCAGCTAAGATTCCGGCTTCCCGTCAGTTAATGCCTTTGGCATTTGCCTGCGGTTGGGGCGGTATCATCACCATGGTTGGCACACCTCCTAACATCATTGCTACTGGTGCAATGACCGCTGCTGGTCTCCCTGCATTCGGCTTCTTCGAATTCGCATGGATCGGTATTCCGGTATCTGTTGCTGGTATGCTGTACATGATGTTCATCGGTAAACATCTGCTCCCGAAGGTTGAGCTTGATGCTGACCAGGAGATTGAACAGGAAATCGAAGCTAACAGCACCGATTCCAAGAAAATGATTATCTCCGGTATTATCCTGCTGGCAGTTGTTATCGTAATGGCACTGGGTATCAAAGGCGTAACCCTGGAAATGGCCGCTATCATCGGCGCTCTGGTTTGCGTACTGACCGGTTGCTTGACTGAAAAACAAGCTTATGCTTCTATCGACTGGGTAACCATCTTCCTGTTCGCAGGTATGATGCCTGTATCTACCGCTATGGATAAAACTGGCGCTGGCAAACTCATCGCTGAATGGACCGTTAGCCTGATGGGCGGCTCTCCTTCTCCGTTGGTTGTAACCGCAGTTCTGTTCATCCTGTCCTGCGGCCTGACTCAGTTCATGTCCAATACCGCATCCGCAGCTCTGCTGTGCCCGATCGGTATTGCAATCTCCAAACAATTAGGCGCTGACCCGAAGGCAGTTCTGATGGCTATCGCTGTTGCAGCATCCTGCGCATTCGCAACTCCGGTAGGTACTCCTCCGAATACTCTGGTACTTGGCCCTGGCGGCTACAAATTCATGGACTATGTTAAAGCTGGTACCGGCTTAGTTCTGGTAGCTTTCGTAGTATCCCTGGTTGTTATTCCGATGGTATGGCCGTTCTTCCCTGGCAAATAATACCAGGCTGACGAATAAAGCACCATATGCTTCGTCACAAATTGACGTACTGGAACGTGCTTTATGAAACCAAAAACAAAATCTCCTGTCACGTAAGTGACGGGAGATTTTTGTTGCAGAAAATTTTCTTATCGACTGTTACATACAAACGTTGGCATAATAAAAGCGCAGAGCTTGTCAGTTTTTGGCTGCAATGCTCTGCGCTTTGTTTTCTTATTTTTTTATTTCCACGTCTACCTCGAATAAACGCTTCCAGGGGAAGGAAAGTGAGAACTTAGTACCTTTTGTCAGCGGACAATCATTAACCATGCTTTGGCAGTCTGCGGTAACCTGCTGCAGGATTACTTTTTCTTCTGTAGCAAGGTCATATTTCAAATCCTCACGGTTATGCTTTTCCAGCTCGTTGGAAATGCTGCGACGCGCATTGCTTTGGTAAAACCAATCGTCGATGAGGCGTTGGCGCAGCAACAGATTGCGTGCTTCGCTGCTCATGTCGCGGGCGATAAGTCCCTGGGCGATGGCATAGCCTACGGCGTTATCGCCGGTGTTCCAGCCGTTGTAGGCCGTTAGGTGCTCAAGCTCACCGCTATTTGACAATAGCTGCATAAAGCCGTTGTCGGCACCGTTGGAATAGCTGATATCAGCCAGTGAAACCTTGCGTCCTGCCTGGAGCTGCTTGCCGATAAGTCCGATAAAATTTTTGTTGGCAACGGAAGCAAAGGGCTGATTGTCGTCAGCGGTAGAATCCTTGACGATGCCGTCCTGTGGCGTGTTGAGTGCCAAAATCAGGTCAGCACTGTCAGCAGATTGAGCTTGTACTGCACCGGCAGCGATAATCTGCTGCGGTACGCTGTCCTGCAGGCGTGCGTCGCTGTATTGCGGCAGGGTAGCAGCGCCTGCTCCCGCACTGTACATTGGGTAGACAGAAGGCTTGCTGCCGCTAGCCTCGTTGTAGGCACGGGCGATTAAAAGCAGGCCTAGCTGGTCAACACCATCAAGAATCTGGAAGCTGTCTCTGCTCATATCAAAGGTGCTCAGGCTGATTTTGCGTCCTTCCATGTGCGTAGCGGAAAGAGTAGCATTGTCATCCTTACCGATGGCAAAATAATGAAATTTGCCATTGCGGGCCATGCGTGTAAGCTCCTGGTTGACAAGCAGATTTTTTTCGCGTCGCTCGAGCCAGTCGCCTAGCTCTGCTTTTTTCATATTGCGCTCTAGTGCCTGCATGGTCAGCCTTTCGGCGGGCGACAGCTTGCCCTGGTCCTGCTTGTCTAAAAGCTGGCTGTAGGCAAAGATGCTGGGGCCGATACTACTGTAGTAAGGCGGCTCTACACGCCCTTTGCTGGCACGTGGTGTGCGCATGATCGTCGAAAAAGCGTAGAGTTTTATCGGTAAAGTGGTTTTTAATGCGTACAGATGCTTAACGCGGTTTTGCAGCTCTTCTTGACTGATGTTGTGTGTACGCGAGGCAACAAGGCCACCATAAATCAGGCTGTCGGTGCTGATAACAGCAGCATCGGCCTTGGGAGCCTTGTGCTCCAGCCATTCCCAAATGCCGTCAGGGTTACCGTTTTTTTCGTTGCTGGCAATATATTTTTCGGGTGGCAGGATGATTTTGCAGTTTGCTGCCTCCATGGTCTGTTGCACATAGGACGAGCAGACTGGTCTGTTGTCTAAGGGCACATAAAGAATCGTCAGGCGTTTAGCTTGGACTGAGGCTGGCAGCAATAAAGCAGCTGTGCAGATGAGTGCCGCTAATTTATGCCTGCGGAAAGTTAATTTTGCCATGCTTACGCCTCCTTTGTTATTAAAAGTTCAAATAGTGTTTTACAATAGTTAATATACATACTCAAAAGCCTAAATTTGTAGTATATTTACAAGTGGAAGAATTTATTCTATTATTATACAATGAAATAAAAGTTTTTTCCAGTGCAAGCTTGACAAGCATTGCCGGTGTGCTATAATAAACGAGTAAGTAAAAATATTAACAGTAATGCGAAGGAATTGCCGTCGTGGAGGGTTCTACAGAAAATGCTGCCGTGGCTGAGAGCAGCAGAAAGGAAACGAAGGGCGCACCGCCTTCAAACTGACTGCGGAACGCGCAAGCAAGTATGCCAGTCCGTATTACCGGCGTTAACGGTACCGAGTGGGCTTAATATATAAGTCAATCAGGGTGGAACCGCGGAAAACTCCGTCCCTTTTTGCAGAGGGATTGGGGTTATTTTTATTTTTAATAAAAATAACAGGCGGGTAAGCTGAGGTTTCGGAAGGCTTAAGAAAAATATTGCGTGTTACTGCGTAATTTAGAGGAGGATAATTATGGCTGATATCAAGATTACTTTGAAAGATGGCAGCGTCAAGGAATTTGCTGCCGGCACAACTTTGCTGGACATTGCCAAGAGTATTTCCCAAAAGCTGGGTAAACAGGCTCTGCTGGCTGTTGTTGACGGTGTCAACAAGGATTTGAGCGATAAGCTGGAGCATGATGCAGCAGTAGAATTTGTTACACCGGATACTCCGGAGGGTCTGCATGCAATCCGGCATACTGCTGCACACGTTATGGCTCAGGCTATTCAGCATTTGTTCCCGGATGTTAAATTTGCTATCGGTCCTGCTATTGCCAACGGCTTCTACTATGATTTGGACAGCGAGCATACCTTTACTCCGGAGGACTTGCAGGCTATCGAAAAGGAAATGGCAAAAATTGTTAAACAGAATATTCCTCTGCAGCGTGCAGAACTGCCGCGCAGTGAAGCTTTGGCAATGTTTGCTGCTAAAGATGAAAAATATAAGGTTGAGCTGATTAATGACCTGCCTGAGGATGCAATCATCAGCACCTATACCCAAGGTGATTTCACCGACCTCTGTGCCGGTCCTCACTGCCCGTCTACCGGCAGAGTAAAAGCATTTAAACTGCAGAGTATTGCAGGTGCTTACTGGCGCGGTAACGAAAAGAACAAAATGCTGCAGCGCATTTATGGTACTGCATTCCCCAGCAAGGAAGAGCTTGATGCTTATCTGCATATGCTGGAAGAAGCTGCTAAACGTGACCATCGTAAGCTGGGCAAGGAGCTGGATTTGTTTGCTATTATGGATGAAGGCCCCGGCTTCCCGTTCTTCCTGCCGAACGGCATGGTTATCCGTAACGAGCTGATTAACTACTGGCGTCAGGTTCATCGCCGTTATGGTTATGAAGAAATCAAAACCCCGATGATTCTGTCCCGTAAGCTTTGGGAAACCTCCGGTCACTGGGATCATTACAAAGAAAACATGTACTTCACTCAGATTGATGAGCAGGATTATGCTATTAAACCGATGAACTGTCCTGGTGGTATGCTGGTTTACAAGCTGCATCCGCATTCCTATAAGGAACTGCCTATCCGTGCCGGTGAACTTGGTCTTGTACACCGTCATGAGCTCAGCGGTGCTCTGCACGGACTGTTCCGTGTACGTTGCTTTACTCAGGATGATGCGCATATCTTTATGATGCCCAGCCAGATTCGTAGCGAGATTAAGAATGTAATCAGTCTGTTTGACGAGGTTTATGCAACCTTCGGTCTGAAATATCATGCAGAACTGTCTACCCGTCCGGAAAATTCCATGGGCGATGACGCTACCTGGGAGCTGGCAACCCAAGGCCTGAGAGATGCGTTGGAGGATTGCGGTCTTGATTACGTAGTCAACGAAGGTGACGGTGCTTTCTATGGTCCTAAGATTGACTTCCATCTGACCGACTCCATCGGCCGTACCTGGCAGTGCGGTACTATCCAATTGGATATGCAGCTGCCGGAACGTTTTGAACTGACCTATACCGGTGAGGATGGCCTGAAGCATCGTCCTGTTATGATTCACCGCGTTGTGTATGGTTCTATTGAACGCTTCATTGGCATCCTGATTGAAAACTATGCCGGTGCTTTCCCGGCTTGGCTGGCTCCTTGCCAGGTTCGTATTCTGCCGATTACCGACAAGCATGTTGAATATGCTAAAAAGCTGGCTGACAAGATGTTTGACCTTGGCCTGCGTGTACACCTTGATGACCGCAATGAGAAGCTTGGTTATAAGATTCGTGAAGCACAGGTACAAAAGGTTCCTTACACCTTGGTTGTTGGCGACAAGGAAATGGAAGAAGGCACTGTAAATGTACGCCGTCGTGGTGAAGGCGATATCGGTGCTATGCCTCAGGATGAATTTATCTCCATGCTGCAAGAAGAAATTAAAGAGAAAAAATAAGCTGACGGCATAGCCGACAGCTGAAGGAAACTGCCCCGCTTACAAGCGGGGCAGTTTTTTGTCTTGCTTTAAAATAAGTACAAAGTAAAATTTTATTCTGTTTTTACGCCTGTATGCGTCCACACCTGCAGCTCCACCTCGAAAATTCTTGCCCAAGGGAGCTTGGCGCCGACGGTAAGATCACGCAGATAATAGCTTTGCCCGTTTTGCTGATAAAAGGGCGTGCGTCCCAAATTATCGTGTAGCAGCTTATATGCCTGCAGGCTGAGCTTTCCCTGAATATATTGCTCTGTTGCCGTTTTATCTTCGCTGTCCAGCTTTACGGGATTTGTACCAAAGGCTTCCAGTGTTTGTCGCAGTTTGGGATGCACCAGCTTTTGGTAATAGTAATCCTCGAGGATACGTTCTGCCGTGAAGCTCAGGTTAGCAGCGTAGAGTGCTGCCAGCCGCTCGGTGTTCGCACCTGCTGCCTGCAGCTGACGCAGACGGCCGCAGAAAAGCAGTCCCTGTGCCAAAGCTGTGCCTGACGAATTGCTGAAGGTGTTCCAGGCGGCGTAAGCAGCGAGCTTATTGACTTGCACGTTGTTTGCCAAAAGCTGGGGCAGCAGCAGCTCTTCTGCTTCAAAATTGGCGCTGCTGTCGACTAGTGCAACCTTATAACCTTGGTCCAGCATTTGCAGTAGCTCCTGTACCTGCTTGGCAGACGGACGGAAATCGTCGTTACCGCAGTTAACATAGCAGATGAGGTCTGCACTATCCGGCGTGCTTACTTCTGAAGCTCCCATGAGCTTCAGCTGGTTGCGCAGTGCTGCACCGACGCAGACTGCCATGTAGGGCATATCTGTACCTTCCGCTTTAGGAGAAGCATAATGCAGGTAAACCTTGGGCTGCCAGCCGCTTTGCTGCAGATAGTATCGCGTGAGCAGCAGGGTGGCGATTTCATCTGCGCCGTAGGTGAGCTGTGCCTGCTTTTGTTTTTGCTGGGCAGTGATGCTGCTTTGCAGCCTGACGGCACTGGCGTGCGGCAGTCCGATGGGCGAAGCATCGTCCTGACCGAAGGTTATCTGTCTGTCATCTGTGGCAAGCTTAAGCAGGCCCAGGTTAAAGCGGTCGCTTTGCTGATAACGGCTGCGATATTTATCCAAAACCTTGGCGGGAATTTTAGCTTCGGTGCGGCGCAGCTCCTGCGTAAGGGCGAAGCTGCCGGTGATGCGCACCATATCGGCAAGCTGGGAATAACGCATCAGCTGGTATTGGTACCAGCGGTCGGGTAAAAGCTGGTCACTGACGAGCAAGCGCGGAATGACGGAAAAAATTGCCTGCTGCTTTGTTATTGGCAGCTCCTGCAACTGCTTGAGCAGTGCATCTTCCTCAGACGGAGTGGCGGTGTTCATGCGGGCGGCCAGCAGGCCGCCATGCAGCAGGTTGTCGGCAGAAATGATGCTGTAATCGCATAATAGCTGATTTGTCTGCAGCCATTGGAAAAGTTTTTGTCTGTCAGCGGGCGTCTGGTAGTTGTCAAGATAGCTTTTTGGCGGTAAAATTACATTTAGGCCTGCAAGCGCGCCCAGTTTTTGCACCATGGTGCTACAAACAGGGCGGCTGTCGAGCGGCAGCAGCAGGACGCTTTGCGTTGGCGTCGCTTGCGCCAGTTGGAGCGGAGTGCTTGAGGGCAACGACAGGCGTAAGCAGATGCCTGCCACTAGCAGTATGGAGCAAATTGTTAAGATTATTTTGCTTGAATTGCGCATAAAGGTGTCCTTTGAAAGAAAATGTAGAGAATGTTTAAGATTAATTTCCCCCTTCCGTCAGCTCATTACATTCGCTGACACCTTCCCCGATGGGGCAGGCGAGAAAGTGATTGCGAAAGCTGACTGCTTGCCTTCCCCTACGGGGAAGGTGCCGAACGAAGTGAGGCGAAAGGGGGCGAAATGCCATCTCACCACAATTATAACATAGAGGAGCAGTATATGAGAATAATCACCGGCAAGGCCCGTGGCCTGCAGCTGACTGTACCGAAAACCTATGATGTACGGCCGACTGCGGACAGGGTTAAGGAATCCGTTTTTAATATTATAGGCAGTAAAATTATTGGTGCCACAGTGCTGGACCTGTTTGCAGGTACAGGCAACCTGGGGCTGGAAAGCTGGAGCCGCGGTGCTGCAGCTGTTACATTTATTGATGCCAGCAAGGAATCTTTGCGCCTGGTGCGCAGCAATATTGCCAAGTGCCGCGCAGAGGCTGACTGCAGAGTGCTGCAGGGCAGCGCTCCGGCTGTTGCAGAAAGGCTGGCGGCAGCAGGGGAGCAGTTTGATTTTGCCTTTTGCGATCCGCCGTACAACAAGGGCTGGATAGAGCAGATTATTGCGCTTTTGGGCAGACGCTCTTTTTTGTGTCCCGGTGGCTATCTGGTAGTAGAGCGCAGTGCGCATAATGCGTTGCCGGAGCTGCCTGTAGGCTGTGAGCTGGTGCGTAGCAGCCGCTATGGCGAAACGTTGGTAGATTTTATTTGTTATAATCCTTTGTAATTATAATATTTTTGGGAAATAAAAAGGATTATCAGCTTTTATGTCGAATAAAAGACAAGATATATAATAGGGTTTTCTTTGATCGGGTTCCGGTTAAGGATAGATTAGGAGGTCTGGCTATGCGCAGAGCAGTTTGTCCAGGAAGCTTTGATCCTGTTACCAAGGGTCATATTGATATTTTTGAAAGAGCAAGTGCGATGTTTGACGAGCTGATTATCAGCGTTTTTCATAATCCTGGTAAGGATAAGGCAATGTTTTCTATGGAAGAGCGTGTGGAAATGCTTAAAGAAGCAACTAAGCATATTCCTAACGTAAAGGTAACCTGCTTTTCCGGTCTGTTGAATGAATTCTGCAAAAGGGAAGAGGCTCCTTTTATTGTCAGAGGTCTGCGCGCTTTTACTGATTTTGAATACGAATTTCAAAGAGCGCTGCTGCTGAAAAAAATTGATAATGATTTGGAAACAGTTTTCATCATGACAAATGCAAAATATTCCTTTGTCAGCTCTTCCGGTGTGCGTGAGCTGGCAACCTTCGGCGGTCAATTAAAGGATTTAGTGCCTGAATGCATAGAAGAACGCGTTCGTAAGCACGTTTACCAAAAGTTTGAATAGATTAGAGTGGGGATGATAACATGATTGAACGCAACAAAACTAATGTAGCACTCGATGGACTTTTTGACGAATTTCTTGATTTGGTTTCTAATGCAAGACGTGTTCCTTTGATGGATAAGATTATGCTTGATGAAAACGATTTGCTGAATATTATTGATGATCTCAAGGAAGCAATTCCGCGCGAAATCAAAAGTGCCAACCAGGTGCTGGAGGAGCAGAAGAATATTGTCGATAAGGCCTATGCTGATGCCGACCGTATTGTGCAGCAGGCTAAGGAAGAGGCAGAGCGTATTGTAAGTGTTGCTCAGGCCGAGGCTGATGCTAAGGTACAGCAGGAGGAGATTGTTAAGCAGGCTAATGCTGTAGCAGAGGATGTTAAGGCTAATGCACTGCGCTATCAGGAGGAAACCAAACTTGCTGCTGATGAGTATGCTTTACAGGTTAAGCAGTCTTCACTGAAGTATGCTGATGATATGCTTGAATTTTTGAGTGGTAATCTGACCAGTGCTTTGGGCGGACTTAAGGAAAACATCCAAAGTGTTAAGGAAGAAATGAATAACATACAGCATCCGCAGGTACCGGAAGAGACACCGGAGCCGGAAGCTGCTGAAGAAGAATAAGAAACAAGTGCATTATAAAAGCTGTAACGAGGCATCACATGTGTGATGCTGACGTTACAGCTTTTTGTTGTTTAAGCAGTATTTTAGTTGTTTGACAGCGATGTTTAGCTTTGGCTGCGGACGTAGATAGGTGATTGATAAAAATCGTTGCCGCTGTGGTTAAGTGAGGTGTCATGCTGAAGCAGGGACCATGTGTCGGTAGCAGCTATTTCTAATGCTAATTGCGTTTGGTAGGTAGCGTTGTCATTGTTTAAGGCGTTTTGACCTAACTTGGTTATGAGTGGCAGGCTGGCGCTTGTCTTCATCTGGTGCAGCAGCTGACGGCCGTTGTCATTAAAGGCCAGCACGCGCAGGTAGGCGGGCTTTTGCTGCTGCCATACTGCTTTGGACTGGTCCAGCAGTATTTGCAGCAGCAGTCGGCGGATGCGGCTGGCTGTGTAGCGCTTGCTGCTGCAGGCAGCGAGCGCTGCCTGCAGGCAAGCGCAGTCGCCAGCCTTGCTGAGCAGGTTCTCCAGACCTTCACTGGCCTCGCAGCGCTCGGCCAGCTGCTGCGGCGTAAGCAGCAGCAGGCGGTATTTCAGCAGCTGCCATAAAAGCTGCGCATCGTAGCCGCCCAGTGTAAGTGCTGCATGCGTGTATGCAGGCGTGGCCTGCTGCCAGCTGCCATTGCCGAGCGCTAAAGCCTGGCGAATCGCGCTGGCGCTGGCTATACTGCTGCTGATGGCGGTGGAGTTATAGCCTTCGTCTGTACGCTGCAGGTAAAGCGGTTTGATGCTTGCAGCAGTTTGCAGCAGGGCCTTGGTATATTCCAGCGCCAAAATGTCGTTGGGAGAGCGGAAGGCGGTGTGTGCGCCTAAAACTTTTTCCCAGGCCTGTGCATAGCTGCTGCCGCTTTGCAGCAGCTCACGCAGCCTTGCCTGCGCTTCAGCGCTGCAGGCAAGGCGTGCTGCGGCCACGAAATCACTTTGCGGGTGTTCTGTACCGCAGGCAAGCGTATTGACGCAGCCAGTGGCTGCCAGAAGCTCTACAGCGCCCCTGGCAAAGAATTCGGCACTGCGCAGCGTAAAGGCGCAGCCAAGCTCCAGCACCAGGTCAGCACCGCCCTGCACAGCAAAGGCGGCGCGCTGCCATTTGCTTAAAATGGCAGGCTCGCCGCGTTGCATAAAGCTGCCGCTCATTACGACGATGACTGGCTGCTGCGTCAAACGCTTCGTTTCCTGTATATGATAAAGATGACCGTTATGAAATGGATTATATTCGGCAATGATGCCTGTAGCCTGCATAAATTTTACCTCGCAATATCTTATCTCTATAAATATTATTATATCATAGGCTGGGAATTGAGAAAATATTTCTGTTCAATTAGCCACGAATAGTGTATACTAATAATATATTGGTATTTATGACTAGAATTAAATTTGGCGTTGACCGGGAGGTTTATTGTGATTGTTTTCGTAGTAAATTGTGGCAGCTCCTCCATCAAGTATCAGCTGATAAACATGGAAGGCGAGCATGTCATGGCCAAAGGCCTGATTGAACGCATCGGTATGGAAGGCTCCACACTGAAGCATACGCCAGCAGGCAAATACACAATTGATATAAAAGAGGAAATTCCTGACCATAAGGTTGGTATCCGCTTGGCGATTAAAGCGCTGACGAGCAAGGAATATGGCGTTATCAAGGATATGTCCGAGATTGATGCTGTAGGCCATCGTGTTGTGCATGGCGGTGAGCGCTTTACCGACAGCGTGCTGATTACCAGTGATGTGTTGCACGGTATTGAGGCTTGCTGTGAAATTGCACCTCTGCATAATCCGCCTAACCTGTACGGCATTAACGCTTGCATGGAGATTATGCGCGGAACACCGCAGGTTGCTGTGTTTGATACAGCCTTTCATCAGACAATGCCTAAGGTTGCCTATCTTTACGGCCTGCCCTATGAAATGTATGTCAAATATGGCGTGCGCCGTTACGGCTTCCATGGCACTTCGCACAAATATGTGGCGCTGCGTGCTGCAGAGCTGATGCACGAGCATATGAATGATTTGCGTATTATTACCTGCCACCTTGGCAATGGTGCCAGCATTGCAGCAATTAAATACGGCAAATCCATTGATACAAGCATGGGCTACACACCGCTTGAAGGCCTGATTATGGGCACCCGCAGCGGCGAGATTGACCCGGCGATTATTCCCTTCCTGATGGAAAAGGAAAATATGAATGCGCAGCAGATAGATGATTATCTGAACCGGCGCAGTGGTATTCTGGGCATCAGCGGTCTGTCCAGCGATTTCCGTGATCTGGAAAGTGCTGCTAACCGCGGCGATGACCGCAGCCAGCTGGCAATCGATGTTTTTGCCTACAAGGTAAAAAAATATATCGGCGGTTATGTAGCAGCAATGGGCGGCGTGGATGCGATTGTCTTTACTGCAGGCCTGGGAGAAAATTCTCCCTTTATGCGCGACAAAATCTGCAATGGCCTGGAATATCTGGGCACGCGCGTTGATCCGGAACTGAACCAGGTGCGCGGCAAGGAGCGCGAAATCAGCGTGCGTCGTGCGCGTGTCAAGATTTTCGTCATCCCGACAAATGAGGAGCTGGTTATTGCCCGCGATACCTATAACATCTGTCGCAGAATCATCAAGCTGTAGTCATTTGCATGAGGTTATAGTAACTGATAACAGTTTTTATCCGTACAAAGCATTTTTACTTGACAAAGAGCGGTAATACCGCTATAATTGTAACGATTGGTGAAATATGATTAAAATAAATGTCGCAGAAATCAAGAAAAGACTAGTCGGTGAAAAAACTCTTGCTTATGAGCTTTCGCCTGCTGAGCTGGAAATTGCAGCTGAAGAGCTTGCTGTTGACGGCACAGTAAATTTAGAAGGCACCATGAGCAACGCTGGTGATGTATTATTACTGCAGGCTGTAATGACTGCTAAGGTACGACGTACCTGCAGCCGTTGTCTGAAGGGTTTTACAGGTAAAACCAGGGCAGAGGTTGTCGAGAAGTTTTATCCGGCAAGTGCTGAACATATTGAAAATGATGCTTTTGTCTACGATTCGGACGTTATTGATATAACGGAACCGCTTCGTGAAGGGCTGCTGCTTGCAGAGCCCATGCAGGCTCTGTGTAAGCCAGACTGCCGGGGACTTTGTCCCGTTTGTGGCGCTGATCTTAATGATGGTGACTGCGGATGCGACAGGTTCACTGTAGATCCGAGGCTGGCGGCATTGAAGCAATTCATCAAAAATTAAATTCACTTCATAGCACTGAGGAGGTGTATTGAGAAATGGCAGTACCTAAGAGAAAAATGTCCAAAGCCCGTCGTGACAGACGTCGTGCTAACTGGAAACTGAGCGTTCCTGGCATGGTTGAATGCCCGCAATGTCATGAAATGAAAATGCCGCATCGCGTTTGCCCTGAATGCGGTTACTACAATGGCAAACAAGTCATTGCTAAAGCTGAATAATTTTAAGCTGTTGATAAGGCCTTCGGAAGTAATTCCGGAGGCTTTTTACATGATATGCTGAAGCTTATCGTTTAAGCAGCACTTAATTGTGTAATTAAAAAAATCGCTGAAATATAAGAGATGTTACAATTTTTTTGCTAAAAACCCCTTGCCAAAAACGTGCTATGCTTTTATAATAAAAACAGATATTATGAGCTGGTACTAAAAAGCAGGTGATGGAATGACTTCTTCTAAAAAATTAATACGTCACAGAAGCTTGAAGAAGCTGCTTAGGGATAATCCCTTCAGCACTGATGAGCAATTGGCAAAGATGCTGGATGTCAGCGTACAGACTATACGTTTGGACCGTGTTGCTCTGGGAATTCCTGAGCTGCGTGCCAGAACTCGTACTATGGCCGAGGAAGCTCAGACCAAGCTGCGTGCCATTGATAAAAAGGATATCGTGGGCGAGCTGCTGGATCTGGAGCTGAATAAAATCGGCATTTCCACGCTGAAGATTACACCTGATATGGTGCTTGAGCGTACCGGAATTGCCCGCGGTTATTATATGTTTGCTATGGCCAATACGTTGGCTTTGGCAGTTGTAGATGCGGAATATGCACTGACTGCTGTAGGCAATGTCAAGTATAAGCTGCCTGTCAATGCAGGAGCTGTGCTTGTAGCCCGTGCAGTAGTTACGCACCGCCGTATGGATAAGTATTATATTTTTGTTTCCGTGAAAAACAATAACGAAGAGGTTTTTCGCGCTAAGTTCATTATTGTTTCTTTGGATAACAGAACTAAGCATGAGGGGGAGCAGGAAGCATGAAAATCGCCGTAGATGTTATGGGTACCGATTATGGTCCCAAGGAGCTTGTTTTAGGCGCAGTCAACGCTGTTAAGGAATATGGCTGCGAAACTGTTTTGGTTGGCGATGAAAAAGTAATCCGTGAACTGCTGGTAAAATACGGTGCGGATAAAAATCCGAAGATTACTATTCATCATGCCAGCGAGGTAATTGCGATGGACGAGCATCCTGCTATTGCAGTAAAGTCCAAAAAGGACGCTTCTATTGTAGTTGCAGCAGGATTGTTGAGAAACAAGGAATGTGATGCCCTTGTTTCCTCCGGCAGCACCGGTGCTGCTGTCGCTTCAGCGCTTTTTTGCGTAGGCCGCATCAGGGGCGTGGAACGACCTGCTATTGCAACGCCGATTCCTAGCCTGAAGGGTACTACTGTAGTGCTTGACAGTGGCGCCAAGGTAGACGCCAAGCCTGAGCATATGGTACAGAGTGCTATCATGGGTACGGTGTACGCAGAAAAAATTTTAAAAATTTCTCAGCCGAAGGTAGGACTTTTGAACATCGGTGAAGAAGAAACTAAGGGTAACGAACAAGCACTGGCAACTTACCCGCTTTTAAAGGATACTCAGACGATAAACTTTATCGGCAACGTTGAAGGTCGTGACATCAACAAAGGCACGGTAGACGTAGTTGTCTGCGACGGCTTTGTAGGCAATGTTGTGCTGAAGTTCGGTGAAGGTCTGGCGAAGGCTATTATGACGCTGATCAAGGAGGCAATTATGAACGGCGGCATTCTGGCAAAGCTGGGCGGACTTTTAATCAAGCCTGCACTGAAGGGCCTGAAGAAGCGTCTTGATCCTGCTGAATATGGCGGTGCACTGCTGTTAGGTATCCGCGCGCCTTTTATTATCTGCCACGGCAGCTCCAAGGCTAAGGCAATTACTAATGCTATTCACGTAGCTATGGACTTTGCCGAGCAGGATGTTGTAAGTATCATCAAAGATAAGATTGCGGAATCAAAAGAAATGAGGAATTAGATAAATGACAAGAGCTGTTGGTATTTTAGGTTTAGGACATTATGTTCCTGAGAAGATTATCACTAATACAGACATGGAGAAAATCGTTGAGACCAGTGATGAATGGATTACTGAGCGTACTGGCATCAAGCAGCGTCACATCGCTGCTCCGGAAGAAGCAACCTCTGATCTGGCGTACAATGCTGCTGTAGAAGCACTGAAGGACGCTGGCGTTGCTCCAGAAGAGCTGGACCTCGTTATCGTAGGTACTGCTTCCAGCGATTATATTTTCCCGTCTACTGCATGCCTGGTACAGGCTCGTCTGGGTGCTAAAAACGCAGCTGCCTTTGACCTGGCTGCTGGCTGCAGCGGCTTTGTTTACAGCCTGGCTGTAGCAAGCCAGATGGTTAAGAGCGGTCTGTATAACAAGATTCTGATTATCGGTGCAGAAACCCTGAGCCGCATCATGAACTGGACCGACCGTAACACCTGCGTTCTTTTCGGTGATGGCGCCGGTGCTGCTGTAATCGGTGAGGTTGAAGAAGGCTATGGCGTATTAGGCATTGATATGGGTGCCGACGGCAACGGCGGCAAGTTCCTGCTGCAGCCGGCAGGCGGCAGCCGTAATCCGGCAAGCGAAGAAACCGTTGCTGCAAAAGACCACACCATTCATATGAACGGTCAGGAGGTTTTCAAATTCGCTATCCAGATTATGGGCAAGACTGCAAAGCGTGCTCTGGCTAAGGCGAATATGAAGCCGGAAGAGCTGGATATGCTGTTCCCGCATCAGGCTAACTACCGCATCATCACCTCCGCTGCTAAGCGTCTGAAGATGCCGATGGATAAGGTTTGGGTAAACGTAGACAAATACGCTAATACCTCTGCCGCATCTATTCCTATCGCTCTGTGCGAAGCTCAGAAGGCCGGCGCACTGAAAAAAGGCGACAACATTATTCTTGACGGCTTTGGCGCAGGTTTGACCTGGGCAGCTATTGTCCTCAAGTGGAGTAAATAATCCAAACATTTTTCGTTTGTCTTAATAGTATTTGATTTTTATCGAAAGTGAGGTATTTTACACGATGAGTAAAATCGCATTCGTATTCCCTGGCCAAGGTTCTCAGACCGTTGGCATGTGCAAAGCTTTTTATGATGAATATCCTGTTGTAAAACAGATTTTTGAAGAGGCTGATGACGCTCTTGGCTATTCCATCAGCAAAATGTGCTTCGAAGGTCCTGCTGAAGACCTGAAGCTTACCGCTAACACCCAACCCGCTATCCTGACTGCCAGCACTGCCTGTGCAGCAGTTCTGAAGGAGCATGGCGTAAGCTGCGATATCGCTGCTGGGCACAGCCTGGGCGAATACAGCGCACTGGTTAACACCGGCGCTCTGAAATTTGCTGACGCTGTACGCATCGTTAACAAACGCGGCCAGTTCATGCAAGAGGCTGTTCCTGTAGGCGAAGGCAGCATGGCTGCTATCCTCGGTCTGGATAGCGACAAAATCGTAGAAATCTGCCGCAGCGTAGAAGCTGAATCCGGCGAAGCAGTGCAAGCAGTAAACTTCAACTGCCCTGGTCAGGTTGTTATCGCAGGTGCAGTTAATCCTGTAAATAAGGCTATCGAAGCTCTGAAGGCTGCTGGTGCTAAACGCGCAGTTCTGCTGCCCGTAAGTGCTCCTTTCCACAGCACTTTGATGCAGCCCGCTGCAGCCCGCCTGGCTGAGGTTCTGGCTCCGATTGAAATTAAAGATATCACCATTCCTGTTGTTGCTAACGTAACCGCTCAGGAAGTTACCAGCGGCGAAGAAATCAAAAAGCTGCTCGTTAAGCAAGCTGCTATGCCTGTTCTCTGGGAAACCAGCGTACGCAACATGGTTGCAGGCGGCGTAGACATTTTTGTTGAGGTTGGCCCGGGCAAGGTTCTGACCGGCTTCACCAAGAAGATTGCCAAAGGTATGATGGCTCTCAACGTTGAAGACGCTGCCAGCCTGGAAAAAACCTTAGCTGAGCTGAATAAATAATTCACCAGGCTAAACTGTCAGCTTTGCAATTCCCCTAAACGTACATGCAGTATGTATTTGTGAAGCATAACAGACAGATGATGAATTGAAGGATAAGGAGAACTTACAATGAAGTTAGAAGGTAAAAAAGCTCTCGTAACCGGCGCTTCCCGCGGTATCGGCCGTGCAATCGCACTGGCTCTCGCTGCTGAAGGTGCTGACGTTGTTGTAAACTATGCAGGCAGTGAGGCTGCTGCTAAAGAGGTTGCTGCAGAAATCGAAGCTATGGGCCGCAAGGCTTTCGTAGTACAGGCAGATATTTCCTCCAACGAAGCTGCTACTGCTATGGTAGATGAAGTTGTTAAAGAATTCGGCCGCATTGATATCCTCGTAAACAACGCAGGCATTACCCGTGATGGTCTGTTGATGCGTATGAAGGAAGAGGATTGGGACGCAGTTTTGACCACCAACCTGAAGGGCGTGTTCAACTGCACCAAGGCCGCTGTCAAATACATGATGAAACAAAAGGCTGGCAAAATTGTCAGCATCAGCTCTGTTGTTGGCCTCATGGGCAACGCAGGCCAGGCTAACTACGCTGCTGCTAAGGCTGGCGTAATCGGCTTTACTAAATCCGTTGCCAAGGAAGTTGCTGCTCGCGGCATTAACGTGAACGCTGTTGCTCCTGGTTTTATTAAAACGGATATGACCAGTGTACTTTCCGACAAAGTTGTTGAAGGTATGCTGACTTCTATACCCTTACACAAATTGGGTGAAACTACTGATATTGCCAAGGCTGTTGTCTTCCTTGTGAGCGATGACGCCAATTATATTACCGGACAGACTTTACATGTTGACGGTGGTATGGTAATGTAATAGGGGGCCCGTTTGGGAGACCTGCAACTTTACCTATTGGAAGGAGGTGAATCGTAATGAGCACTTTCGAAAAAGTAAGAGACATCACTGTTGAACAACTGAGCGTTGACGCTGACGAAGTAAAGATGGAATCCGCTTTCATCGATGATCTCGGCGCTGACTCCCTCGATATCGTTGAGCTGATCATGGCTTTCGAAGAGGAATTCGGTGTTGAAATCCCTGATGAAAAAGCTGAAAAAATCCGCACTGTAGCTGACGCTGTTAAACTGCTGGATGAAGAAAAATAATGCTTTACCTGCTTATGTTTAGGGAACCCCTTGAGGGTTCCCTGGCACAAGCTACTTTATTCTAGTCCTGAAATGGGGGATATTTGTTGAAACTACCAGTGCTGAAAATCGGTAAGCTTGTTGCTGAAGTACCGATTATACAAGGAGGCATGGCTATCAGGCTGTCTACAGCCCGTTTGGCAGCTGCTGTAGCTAAAGAAGGCGGTATAGGACTTATCGCAGCGTCTGGCATGAGCTTTGACGAACTGCGCACAGAAATACGTCTGGCAAGAAAACTTACAGGCGGCAAAGGCATTATCGGTATTAATGCAATGTTTGCGGCAAGAGAGTTTTTAGGTCTGATCACTACCGCTGCACAAGAGAAAATAGATTTAATCGTAGCCGGCGCCGGTTTTTCAAGAGATATTTTTGCCGTCGGACGTAAATATGGTGTCGAAGTAGTACCTATTGTTTCTTCTGTTAAACTGGCTAAGATTTCTGAGAAGCTGGGAGCTTCTGCTATCGTTGTCGAAGGCACCGAAGCAGGCGGTCACTTGGGAACTCAGCAATCGATTAAAGAGATACTTCCGGAGATTGTTAAATCCGTTAATATACCTGTTATTGCTGCCGGCGGTGCTGTCTGCGGCAGTGATGTTGCCGAGCTCTTAAAGCTGGGCGCAAGCGGTGTGCAGATGGGCAGCAGATTCGCTGCCAGTGAGGAATCCAACGGCGCACCTGCTTTAAAAGAATTCTATCTTAAAATGACTAAAGAAGATGTTGTGCAGATTGATAGTCCTGTAGGCTATAAGGGACGTGCTATCCGCAATCCCTTTGCACAGTTATCTTTAGATAATAAAGCTCCTAAACCTACTACCTGCGATTTGTGCTTAAAGCATTGCACCCACAGCTTCTGCATTATCAGAGCGCTGACACGTGCACAGCAGGGTGACGTAGAAACCGGCCTGGTATTCACCGGTGCCAATATGTGGAAAATCAAGGAAATACTGCCTGTAAAAGAAATCTTCAGGCGCATAAAGGATGAAATTTCAAAAATTTGATTACGAGGTGAACTATTTTGAGTAAAAGAAGAGTTGTAGTAACTGGCGTTGGCCCTGTAACTCCTATCGGTATCGGCAAAGATACCTTCTGGAATAACCTGGTTGCCGGTAAATCTGGTATCGGCCCTATCACTCAGTTCGATACTACTGATTTCACAGTAAAGATTGCCGGTGAGGTTAAGGATTTTGATTACACTGCTTTCATTGATAAAAAAGAAGGCAAGCGTATGGACCGTGTAACCCACTTTGCAGTTGCTGCTGCTAAGCTGGCAATCGAAGACGCTAAGCTGGATATGAGCAAGGAAAATCCCCTGCGTTGCGGCGTTTGCGTTGGCAGCGGTATCGGCGGCATCCACACCTTCCTGGAGCAATCCCTGAAGCTTGGTTCCAAGGGCCCGTCCAAAATCAGCCCGTTCTTCATTCCGATGGAAATCCCGAACATGTCTGCTGGCCAGATTGCTATTGCAACCGGCCTGAAAGGTCCTAACACTGCTATCGTAACTGCTTGCGCTACCGGTACCAACTGCATCGGCGACGCTCTGCGCACCATTCAATATGGTGATGCTGACGTAATGCTGGCTGGCGGCACTGAAGCTGCAGTTTCTCCGATTGCTATTGCTGGCTTTGCTAACATGAAGGCTCTGTCCACCAACAACGAAAACCCGGAAGCAGCTTCCTGCCCGTTTGACAAAAAGCGTGATGGCTTTGTAATGGGCGAAGGCGCTGGCGTTCTGGTTCTCGAAGAGCTGGAGCATGCTAAGGCTCGTGGCGCACACATCTATGCTGAGCTGGCTGGCTTTGCTATGAACTGCGACGCATACCACATCACCGCTCCGGACCCGACAGGCGAAACTCCGGCTGCCTGCATCGCTGCAGCAGTTGCTGACGCTGGCGTAAAACCGGAAGAGGTTGACTACATCAACGCTCATGGTACTTCTACCCATCGTAATGACCTGGGTGAAACCATTGCCTTCAAGAAGGTATTTGGCGAGCATGCTTACGAACTGTGCATCAGCTCCAACAAATCCATGATCGGCCATCTGCTGGGAGCTGCTGGCGGCGTAGAAGCTATTGCTACCGTTATGACTATCGAAAACGATATCATTCCGCCGACCATCAACTACCAGGATAAGGATCTGGACGATCCTGAAGGTCCGCTGGATCTGGATTATGTACCGAATGAAGCTCGTAAGAAAGTTGTTAATGTTGCACTGAGCGACAACCTGGGCTTTGGCGGTCACAACGCTTCTATCGTATTCAAAAAATACGTTGATTAATAAGCAGGATTGATTAAAATGCAGGAAAAACGTACACAGCAGCTGCAGAGCTTCTGCCAGGGGCTGGGTATCCATATGCATGATTTAGAGCTTCTTGATATGGCTCTGACCCATACATCTTATGCCCATGAAGCTAAGCAGTATCCTAAACCGCATCATAATGAGCGGATTGAGTTTTTGGGTGATTCCGTGCTCAGCGTTATCGTGAGCACCTACATGTATAAGAACTTTCCTGATTTGGCTGAAGGCCAGCTGACTAAGTTGCGTGCTTACCTTGTTTGCGAAGGCTCCCTATATGAATATGCCAAAAAGATTCATCTGGGTGACTATCTGCAGCTGGGTAAGGGCGAGGAGCTGAGCGGAGGACGTGAGCGTCCTTCCATCCTGGCTGATGCCTTTGAATCTGTTTTGGGTGCTATCTATCTGGATCAGGGCTTTGAGGTCGTACAGACCTACCTGCTGGGTATGATGCAGTCGGAAATAGATTTCATCTGCCGCCATGGTATATTTAACGATTACAAGACACGCTTGCAGGAGTATTTGCAGCGTGACGGTGATGCAGATATCCACTATATTCTTTTAGGAAGCACCGGTCCGGAGCACAATAAGGTATTCACCTCTCAGGTAATGCTGGGTAATACTGTTATTGGCGAAGGTAGTGGTCGTACTAAAAAAGATTCGGAGCAGCATGCTGCTAAGCAAGCGCTGGCACAGCTGCATGTAAGGAATCAGGAATAACATTACAATATTGGCCTACGGTAACAATACCGTAGGTCTTTTATTTTGCCTTCAGGTAGCTTTACGTGCTTCACAGCGCACAAAAAATCCCCCTGTTCCGGTTAAGGAACAGGGGGATAGCTGTTTATGGCTTAGTGTTGTTTTTCGTAGGGTTGGTTCATCAAAGCTTCGTCATCGAAGTAGTTGATGCGCATTGCCTCGCGTACGTCATGCAGAGTTGCAGCAGCAGCAGCTTCAGCTTCCTTGCTGCCTGCACGCAGGATTTCATAAACCTCAGGGATGCGTTGTTCCCAATAGTGACGGCGCTCACGGATGGGCTCCAGCACGTCCTGCAGCACGTTGTTGAGGAACTTCTTAACCTTTACGTCACCCAGGCCACCGCGTTGGTAGTGAGCCTTCAGCTTGTCCAGGTTAGCGTAATCCGGCAGGAATTTGGCAAAGTGCTCTTCAGTGCTGAAAGCGTCCAGATAGGTGAAAACAGTGTTGCCTTCAATCTTACCGGGATCCTCTACGCGTACATGGTCAGGATCGGTGTACATGGACATAACCTTCTTTTTGATATCCTCCGGTTCATCGGAAAGATAAATGCAGTTGCCCAGGGATTTGCTCATCTTGGCTTTGCCGTCAATGCCGGGCAGACGCAGGCAGGCGTCGTTTTGCGGCAGCATGATGTCCGGGTCAACCAAGGTTTCGCCGTAAACGGAATTGAACTTGTGCACGATTTCTTTGCACTGCTCCAGCATCGGCAGCTGGTCCTCACCTACAGGCACTACAGTAGCGCGGAAGGCGGTGATGTCAGCAGCCTGGCTGATAGGATAGCAGAAGAAGCCGGTAGGAATGCTTGCTTCAAAGTTACGCATTTTGATTTCGTTCTTAACGGTCGGGTTACGTTGCAGACGAGATACAGTGACCAGGTTCATATAGTAGAAGGTCAGCTCAGTCAGCTGTGGCACCATGGATTGAATGAAAAGGGTAGATTTAGCAGGATCAAGGCCGCAGGCCAGATAATCCAGCGCTACCTCGATGATGTTCTTACGTACCTTTTCCGGATGCTCAGCGTTGTCTGTAAGCGCCTGGGCATCAGCAATCATGATATATACCTTATCATATGCACCAGAATTTTGCAGCTGTACACGCTGGCGCAGAGAGCCTACATAGTGGCCTACATGCAGACGTCCGGTAGGACGGTCACCGGTCAGGATAATTTTACTCATGTTAGTCTTACCTCTTTTGTTCTTATTTATATAATAATTATAAATGCACTGACGTAAACTGTCAACGCAAGCTTACTTTACGAACATTGCATAGTAACCGTTAAAGAAGATATACAGTACGATTAGCGGCAGAATGTAGGTAGCATAGAAGCGAATCCATTTGGGGAAGGGAACGCCCTTACCGGTATCTGCCTCTGCAATGAAGTTATCCCAGCCCCAACCGTAACGGCTGGTGCAGAAGCTGAGGTAAATCAGGCTGCCCAGGGGCAGCAGGTTGTTGCTGACGAGGAAGTCCTCCAGGTCCAAGATACAGGTGCCTTGGCCCAAGGGCTGAATGTGGCCCCACAGGTTGAAGCCCAGCACGCAGGGCAGGGAAAGCAGGATAATCGCAATAATGTTAAAGCGAATAGTCTTTTTGCGGTACCAGCCAGTTAAATCGCAGATGCAGGAGGTGATGTTTTCAAATACTGCGATGACCGTAGACATAGCTGCGAAAAGCATGAACAGGAAGAACAGAGTACCCCAGATACGGCCGCCGCTCATAGCGTTGAACACGTTGGGGAGGGTGATGAACAGCAGGTTCGGGCCACTGTCAGGGTTAATGCCGAAGCTGAAGCAGGCCGGAAAAATAATCAGGCCGGAAACAATCGCTACAAAGGTATCCAGTGCCATAATCCACATTGCTTCACCCGTCAGGCGCTGCTCCTTGCCGATGTAGCTGCCGAAGATAGCCAGCGAACCGATGCCCAGGCTCAGCGTAAAGAAGGCCTGTCCCATAGCAGCGAAGACTACTTCGTGGATACCGTGCTCCAGCACTCTGTTGAAGTCAGGATAGAGATAATATTTAAGACCTGCGGCACTGTTGGGCAGAGTAATGGAGTTTACTGCCAGAATCAGCATGAGCACCAGCAGGCAGGCCATCATGTTTTTGGTTATGCGTTCAACGCCGGCCTTGACGCCCAGATAGCAAACACCAAAGCAGGAGAGAACAATAATAATCATATTGCCTGCCATGGTTACCGGGTCGCTCAGAAGGCTGCCGAAAACGTTGCCGACGCCTTTAGCGTCCAGGCCTACGAAGCCACCGACAGCCATTTTGTAGAAGTAATACAGCATCCAGCCGGAAACCGTGGTGTAGAACATCATCAGGATGACGTTGCCGGCGATGGCACCGTATTTATACAGATGCCATTTTGTACCGGCAGGCTCCAGCACGTCGAAGGATTTTGCTGCACTGCGCACGCTGGCGCGGCCAACAGCAAATTCTGCTACCATGATGGGCAGTCCCAAAAGCAGCAAAAAGCAAAGATAAATTAAAACGAAGGAGGCACCTCCGTATAAGCCCGTAATGAACGGGAAACGCCAGACATTGCCTAAGCCGATTGCACAGCCGGCAGATATTAAAATAAAGCCAAGGCGTGAGGAAAAGTTTTCTCTTTCCATAAATAAATACCTACTCCCTAAAAAATTTTGGATAATCTAATTATAAGCTAAAGGAGACTTATAAGCAATAAAAAAACTGCATCCCGCTGCCTTGGCAGCAGGATGCAGTGCAAAAGGTCTTATTTCTTTTCAGCAGGAGCCTGTTCTGGTGCTTTGTACGGAGAGAAGCTGAAGTTTTGCAGCTTAGCATCTTTGCCGAAGACAAAGGACATAACTACGATTTTTTCTTTGGAGAAGCCTGCGATATAGGTTACCTTATCAGCCTGGTCATAACGCTCAAAGCTGAAGAATTTGGTTTCTTTTAAGGAGCCGAATTGCTGTTTAACCTGTTTTTGGATAGCAGCAAAGTTTTTCTGGTCCATGGTTTTGCCAAGCTCAGCGCTCAGGGAAGGAGCAAGAGCTGCATATTCAGTAGCAGCGTCGCCAGCCAGAGAGGTCATCATTTTTTCAGCAGCCTTTTGTTCCTTGTTCAGGTCACCGCCGTCAGCAGCAAATGCCAGACTGCTGCAAGCAAAGGCGAGCAGCATGGTTAATACTAATACTAATTTTTTCATCTTCATTACCTCCAGTAACACATAGCTTAAAAGCTTATTCTATATATAATCATAACTGTTTTTTCTTAATTAGTAAAGTCTTTTAAAAGCATTTTAAGAAAAATTCGATTTTAAATTTTGGCAAGCATTATTATCCTTACATAAGAATACTGGTGTCACGCAGATGACACCAGTATTCGATAACAGCTATTTTATAGTTGCTTCACTAGAAAAAAAGCGCTGCGCCTAAAGGGACACAGCGGCTTTAAAGATGGAGCTGAAAAGCAGCTCAATTTATTTTTCATTTTGGACTTCCGGTTTCTGCAGGCATTGAAACATCATTTCTGCCAGCGAGCGCTTCAAAAGCTGGTTGAATTCATCAGCCGTGTGGGCGCTCAACGGCTTGGCCTCTACCGCATAAGTTTTATTATTTTCACCAAAAATCAGCGCATCAAGACTGCAACGCAGATGCTGGGCGATACGGATAGCAATAGCCAGGCTCACGCCGGTTTTACCGTTTTCCAGATTACTCATGTGTGTTTGCGAAATATTAATTGCCTTTGCCAGACTTTGTTGAGATACCTGCGATTTGGTACGCATCTGTTTGATATTGTTGCCGATAAGCTTATAGTCGGGGTTTACAGTTAAGCTTGCCATAAATTGCACCTCCAGATGTTATTCAACAATAGAACATTTTTATATTTCTCTACATGAACGGAAGCAGTTGTTTCGTTCTTTAAGTATATTATGACATGTTTATGCGAAAATGTCCCTACCCTAAATGGCAATTTCGGGTAGGGTAGGGCAGAATTTTATAAAAAAAACGCTAATTTTATTTACAAAATGTATTTTATGCTTGATATTTTCTTGTTAACTTATAGTAAAAAATGGTGTACTACGCATTTGCTATAGGAATAGCAGTAAGGTGAAGCGTTAATTTAAGTTGTATGCCGCAACAGCTAAAGTTGCAAATGACAGCGCAACGTGTTATATTAAGGCTAGATTATATGAAAACGAGGTGTATTATGCTTACTGCTGCTGATTTTGATAAGTTGGGCTTTTGGGAGGATTCTACTCCGGAAGAAAATATTACGGTTTATGGTATGGATTTTGGCACGGATTATATTATGCTGACGGATGATTTGGGCAAAACACCGCTGGACGCCAAAAGGTTTATCGTTGTTGCTGCCTATGATGAGGCTGACTGTTTTTTGTGGGGCGTAGAGCTGAAAAACTTTGCTGCGCTCAAGGAGCTGTCTGTTCAATATGCACCCGGAAGTGCAGAACTTTTTCAGGCACTGAAGGAATATAAGCTGCCGAAAAAATAAAATTGCTAATGCGGAAGGCTTGCCTTCTGACGCAAAAACTGCTGCCCTGCGTCTGTGACGCGCGGCAGCAGTTTTTAGCGTGCAGCAATTTATTCCATAGCAAAAACAGTATCAACGCTGGCTTTTATCGTAATCTCCTGCGCAGCGATGCTTGTTTCGGGGGCAGCAGCTCTGTCGGCAGCAGCCATCAGCTTCATATTGCCATAGGAGCGCTCCATGCCGCCGCTGTAACTGCTGATGTTGGCGCTTAGCAGCTTGCCTAGTGTGCGGCCGCCGGCATTGGCGACAACTGCAGCCTGTTGGCGTGCGTTTTCTACAGCCTGAGCCAGCAGCCTGTTGCGGTAAAGCTCTCTGCTGCTGACGCTGAAGGAAATATTATTAATCGTGTCAACGCCGGCAGCGCTGATTTTGTCGATTACCGGGCCAAGCTTCGCAATATCCTTGAGCTTGATGCGCACACTGTTGCTGGCGGTATAACCGGTGATTTTGCCTTTGATATCGGTATCTGGATAAAGAGTATAGCTTGTTGTTGTAATATCATTACCTAAAATATTGCAGCCAAGCAGATTACGCTTAACACTATCCATTTTGGCGGCAGATGCACTTGTTGCTTCGGCAGCGGTACGTCCCTTGCCGTTGACATCGAAGCTGATAACGGCGGTATCCGGTGCGACCTCGATAGTTGCGTTGGCGCTGACACTGATGCACGGTGTATCAGGCTGTGCTGCCATGGCATTTGTACTGCCGATAAACAGCAGGCAGATAGCAATCAGAGCACAAAGCATTTGTTTAATCTTAGTCATATTTTCTAACCTCCTGATGCTAATTTAATCAGCTTAATTATAGCATATAAATACAATTTTAACCTGAAAGACACAGAAAAAACACGAATTTGCAGATATAAGACTTTGGCAGATCTATAGGAAAAGACGCTTAACTTACCATAAGTGCCGTAAAGCCCTGCCTTTAGGCATGGGGATATAAGGCACGTTTGCCAATACGGTTGCAAATTATATATCTTTATATTATTATATAGCTATGGGTAAAATAATATATAAGTCTAATCTATAGTATACTCATGCAAGTATCATATCGTGTTCTGCCCCAAATACCGTAGAAAGGTACTGGTTAATGGCGTTGATACCAGACTAAAGGAGCTGGTTAACTCAATATGTGAAGAACTCCAGGTCGATATAATCGAAATGGAAATAATGCCAGATCATGTACATATTCTGCTAGGAGTAGATCCGCAATTTGGAATTCATAAAGCAGTAAAAACTATTAAAGGAACTACATCCCGTATTTTAAGACAAGAGTTTCCGTGGTTGCGTTCCCGGATACCAACATTATGGACAAACAATTATTTTTGTTCTACTATTGGTGGTGCTCCGTTGTCTGTTATTAAACAATACATTGAAAATCAGAAATCAAAATAAGGTGGTGATTGTAGATGAAGACATATTGTTTTAAGCTGTATGATTCAAAAAGAAACAGGAAACTCCATAGTCAGATTAATGCGGCAGGCCTTGTCTACAATCACTGCATTGCTTTGCATAAGCGATACTATAGATTGTTCGGGAAATCTCTGAACATATATCGACTGCAAAAGCATCTGAGCAAATTGAAGAAAATTTCCAGGTTTACCTATCTGAAAGAAATCGGCTCCCAGGCTGTACAGGATATAACCCAGAGGATAGACAAAGCATATAAACTCTTTTTTCGCAACTTAAAACATAAAATCCGCACAGCGCCGCCATCTTTCAAGAAAATAAAAAAATATAAATCTTTCACTTTGAAACAGAGCGGCTGGAAACTTAACGAAGCTGATAAAAGCATCATAATCGGTAAACAACGCTATCGTTATGCAAAATCAAGAAAAATAGACGGAAAAATAAAAATCCTGACTATTAAACGTGACGCATTAGGCGATATATATTTATATTTCGTCTGCGAAACATCAGAAAATGAAGTCTTGGCAAGAACAGGTAAAAGTGTCGGCTTTGACTTCGGCCTGAAGATGTTTCTTAATGCTTCTGACGGGAAGGATATTGCTTCTCCACTATTCTTCAAGCAAAATGCCAATGCAGTAAAAAGAGCTAATAAAAATCTGTCCCGTAAGGTCAAAGGCTCTAATAATCGTCAAAAAGCAAAACTAACTTTGGCAAGACTGCATAAAAAGATAGCAAATCAGAGAAATGATTTTCACTGGCAGGTGGCTCACAGGCTCGTTGCCGAATATGCCCTGATATGCCTTGAAAGCTTAAACTTGAAGGCTATGCAAAAGCGTTTTGGCAGGAAAATATCTGATTTAGGTTTTGCTGATTTCGTAGACAAGCTGAAATACCTGTCAAACAAGACAGGTTCGTCTGTTATAGAAATAGACAGGTTCTACCCTTCCAGCCAAATATGTTCAGCATGCGGATACCAGAACACCAAAATCAAAAATCTGGAAATCAGAGAGTGGGTTTGTCCTGAATGTGGCAGCACTCATAATCGGGACAGGAACGCTTCGATAAATATTGAACGGGAAGGAATAAGGATATTCTTTGCATGAAATAAAAATGGGCAGGGCATTGTCCATTGTGGAGAGAACTCGTAAGATCTGCTATTCCGGTAGGCAAGGTTCGCTAATATCCCAGAATCTCCCGGCTTTAGCCGTGGGGAGTATGTCAGTTTTAACACTTACTGCCGTCAAAGCATTTTCTTAATGGTACAAATGTGCTATAATAAAAAACGCAATAAGAAGCAGGAGGTGCGCTGAATTGGCAAAGGAAAAAGAGCGTGGCAGGTTGCAGGTAGAATATATCTGCCCGGCTTGCGGCAAACATTTAGCTTGGGCGTTGCCTACCGCTGTAATACAATGTCCATGCGGACAGTGGGTAGATAATAACAATCGCTTAAAAGATAAAAGCGAGGTTTATCTGCCCTTGGACAGTGAGCAGACTGTACTTTTTTAATGGGGGTAATAATATGGAAACTATTTGGCAACAGGCTGAAGGCTTGAAGGCTGAAATGGTCGAGCGCCGCAGAGATTTGCATAGACATCCGGAAACAGGCTGGACGGAATTTCGCACGGCAAGCATGATTATCGGTGAACTGCAAGCTTTGGGCTATGACGTTAAATTTGGCGCTGACGTTATTGACGAAAAATCTATGATGGGCGTGCCGAGCGAGGCAGAGCTGGCTGATTATATGCAAAGAGCTATCAGCGAAGGTGCGGATCCGGAGCTGGTAAAGCAGATGGCAGGCGGCAAGACCGGTATCGTGGCAACTCTTAAAACAGATAAACCCGGTAAAACAGTTGCCTTCCGCTTTGATATGGACTGCAACGATGTAGAGGAGGAGCGTAGCGAGGAGCATCGCCCGGCAAAGGAGGGTTTTGCTTCCGAGCACAAAAAGGCTATGCATGCCTGCGGTCATGACGGTCACGTAACCATCGGCCTGTCGGCAGCAAAGCTGCTTGCCGCCAATAAAGCACGTTTGGCAGGCACCATTAAATTGATTTTCCAACCGGCAGAGGAAGGTGTACGCGGTGCTTTCGCTATGATGAACGCCGGTGTAGTTGATGATGTAGATTATCTGTTCGGTGGGCACATCGGCTTTAAGGCTACTACTGACAACTGCCTGGTAACGATGACTGACGGCTTTTTGGCAACAACTAAGCTGGATGCGGAATTCACCGGTGTATCTGCCCACGCAGGCGCTGCTCCGGAGCAGGGCAAGAATGCTTTGCTGGCAGCAGCACAGGCTGCAACTTCCCTGAATACCATTCCCCGTCACAGCAAGGGCTCCAGCCGTATCAATGTAGGTGTGCTCAACGCCGGCACCGGCCGCAACGTTGTGCCTGATATCGCTTCTATTAAGCTGGAAACCCGCGGTGCTACTACCGAAATTGATGAATACATGGTTACAGAAGCTAAGCGCATTCTTAATGCCTGCGCTGCTATGTATGACGTTAAGGTAAAAATCACTATGGCCGGTGCTGCACCTGCCTGCTTTGCAGACAAGGAGCTGGGACACGAGGTAGCAGAGCTGATTGAAGAAAAATGCCACTATGATGAGGTATTGGAATATGTAGACATGGGCGGTAGCGAGGACTGCGGTTACTTCATGGAGCGCGTACAGCAGCATGGTGGTCGTGCTCTGTATATGATGTATGGCACCAAGATTGCCGCAGGTCATCACAACAGTCACTTCGATTTCAATGAGAACTGCTTGTGGAAGGCTGCAGCAACAATTACGGAAATTGCTGTGCATTTCAGCAATAAGTAAATAATTTAAGCAAATCCGCCATGATTTTGCCATAATCATATGTTATACTTATGAGCATAAACAAAAGCAATATCCTGGAGGTATATATCATGAAATCACTTAAAAAAATCGCTTTAGTATTTTCCTGCATGGCACTTTTGGGTGCTGGCAGTGCTTTCGCCGCTGACGCGGCTCAATCCGCTCCCTTAGATGAGGTACAGGCTAATCCTGAGATAATGCGTGCACCGGGAACTTACATCACCCGTGGCGAAATCATTGCTGTAGAAGACGGCTTTTACGTTATTAAGGGCGAGGGCAGCAGAAATATGGTTGCAGCCATTGTTGACCGTGATACCTACATTGTGGAGGGTGCCAGCGGTAAACTGCGTCTGCCCTATGCTTTGAAGGTTGGCCAAAAGGTTACTGCCTATTATTCCGCAACCATGACACGCAGCCTGCCGCCGCAAAGCCATGCTCTGGCGATTGTGCTTGAAGACAGCGAAGAATCTGCAAGCTTCTTTGAGGTAGCGCAGGCAAGCCTCGCTAAGGATGGCAGCTATGTAACCGTACTCAACACTAATAATGATGTTATTGCAACGATTGACGCAGCTGCCTGCAAAGACTTCGCTAAGATTAAAAAAGGTGATAAGCTGCTGGTTTGGAGCAGCATGATGACTATGAGCTTGCCTGCTCAGACTCACGCTGAGAAGGTAGTCGTACTTCCGTAAGGACGCGCGATAAAGCATCATAGACGCAAAGCCCCAGCTTGTCACGAGTGAAGCGAAGTGAGAAGCTGTTTGGGCGTGCTAATGCCGCTTGCGGCGAGCTTTGCGACGGCTCCTAGGAGTACAAGGGCGTACGCGACGCAAAGTCCCAGCTTGTCACGAGTGTAACGAAGTGAGAAGCTGTTGGACGTGCTAATATCGCTTGCGATGAGTCGTCGCCGTCGCGTCGCCTCTGATACTTTCTCCCGCGTCTGGCGAGGGAGAAGGAAAAGTACTGTAAGGACGCGCGATAAAGCACCATATAAATAAAAAATATGAATTTGATTTGTAAAGAGGGTTAGTTAAAAATGAAGATTTTTATGGATACTGCTAATGTAGAAGAGATTGCCAAATTTGTTGATTGGGGCGTTGTGTATGGCGTTACGACCAACCCGAGCCTGATTGCCAAAAGCGGCCGTACCCAGGCTGAGGTTATCCCGGAAATTGCCAAGCTGGTTGCCGGTCCCGTCAGTGCCGAGGTTATCAGCACCGAATGTGCTGGCATGGTAGAGGAAGCACGCAAGCTGGTAAAGATTGCAGATAACATCGTTATCAAAATTCCCTGCATTCCGGAAGGCCTGAAGGCAGTAAAAATTTTAAGCGCTGAAGGCATTAAAACCAATGTAACGCTGGTATTCAGCATGGCTCAGGCTTTGCTGGCTGCACGCGCAGGTGCCAGCTATGTCAGCCCGTTTATCGGCCGTTTGGATGATATCGGTGAAGACGGCGTACAGCTGGTAGAAAACATTGTCAAAGCCTTTAAGCTGTATGGCATTACTACCGAGGTAATTGCTGCCAGCATCCGTAATCTGGAGCACGTAGAAAAGGTTATGCTGACCGGTTGCCAAATTGCAACTATTCCTACTAAAGTGCTGGAGCAGATGATTATTCATCCGCTGACAGATAAAGGCTTAGCGCAGTTTATGGCTGATTACCAAAACAGCCTGAAGTAAAAAGTCTTAGAATATTGTTACTGAGTCCGCAGCCTTAATTATATGGAATAATTTTGGCTGCGGAAAGTTTTTTGAGTTTGAGGGAGGGATTTGATGAATTTAAAAAAGGCCTTGCAGGCTTTTCTTGTTACTGTATCCTGTGGCATGCTGAACGTAGCAGGCGCACAGCAACGACCGGTGTTTATTCCTGAGGATTATGTTACAGAGCAGGCGCAGGCGGATTTTGTCGCCAACGGTCCGAAGCTGCTTTTTAGCGACAGCCCGGAAACTGTTTATCATAACGGCATCTTGTATCGCGATAAGGTTGCGGGTGATGTGCGTTTATTTGTGCATCATGTTAATGGCGTTGCTGATAAGAAAAAGCTGGCGGTAATGCTGAAGAACACTGATAATTTGCGTCCGGTGCATTATAAGGTAACGCGTAGTGGTGTAGCAGGCTTTGCCTATGATTATATGCGCGACGGTAAAAATTCCCAAAAAGAATATTTTGATGACAGCAGCCAAAAGCTACAGGATGGCAAGCTGGGCTTTGGTAATAGCCATGAGCTGCTCAGCGGCCGCGGTATTATTCTGCCGCAGGATAAGCTGTATACAGCAACAATCGACCTGCACTTTGACAAGCCGGTTGAGGTGAGCGTACTGATGTGTGAAACTAAGAGCGATCTGGAGCTGTTTAACGAAGGCGCTGCGATTCAGCCGATGGACGAGCATCCGCTGCGTGGAACCTTTGCGGCAGCTGACTGGAACTATACGCTGAAGAAACCTGTTAAGGATCCGGAAAAACCGCTGATGCTGGAGCTGGCAACCTCGCAGGAGGGCTATGCTAAGGGCGTTGACGCAACCACCGGACTGCCTGCGGAAAACTATGGTAATTATGGTGTTATCTACAAGGTGAACTTTACTGTAGCCGGCAAAAAGCCCATAAGCTTTATTTTGAATCCTATCGGCGGACCGTTTGCCGGTTACGGCGTACTGGAAAACAAAACTAAGGGAGAACGTCAGCTGGTGGCATTACCGGAGCAGACAGTATGCTTAGGCTCAAAGATAGAGGAAGCAATTGAGCTTGCTCAGCTGAAGGCCGGCGACTACAGCTTTATCTGGTCGCCTCCTGGTGCATCTAATCTGCCGGTGCAGCTGATTTGGGAGAAAGTTGAATAAATAATGAGATAGGTTAACTAATACTGTCGGACACAGTTTCGACAGTATTTTTTTATCATTTTGTTTATTTGGTTAGCGAGAAGCAATATCTACCCTTAGTGATGCTTTGCCTATTGAGTAAATTTAGAATTAAGAATAGATTGATTACCTGCAAGATAACAGTAAAAAAAGTAGGAAGTTATTTGTGATTATTTTGTAGATTGGTACTAAAAATACTTGACATTTTTGACGGAGGGTGTATAATTCTAAATGAGAATTATTTTTGATAAAGGATGATGAAAATGGCTAAAAGAAACACTATTCAAAGACAACTTGTTATCGCGGCTGTACGTTTTTTAGCAGATCACCCTACTGCTGAAGAAGTATATGATCGCATTACTATGGAGTATCCTGATATCAGCAAAGGTACCGTTTACCGCAACCTTAATTCTCTGGTTGAAAGCGGTCTGCTGAGCAAGGTTTCCGTTCCGAGCGGTGCTGATCGTTTTGATCATATCCTCGCAAGACATTACCACATCAAATGCACTGAATGCGGTAAGTTCATGAACGTAGAAAACTTTGATTATATTCCGGATATGGATGAAAAGGTAGCTGCTGTAACCGGCTACAAAATGAATCACCATGATATTGTTTTCAGCGGTATCTGCCCTGAATGCCAAAAGGAAATGGCAGAACACCCTGTAAGCGAAGATGTTTTGGGTGATGACCAAAACTGATTCTAAGGCTATATAAGCTTTAGTTTGGGAAGGCTGTTGCGTCGTTTTCAAGAGGAGGAATTGAAAATGGATTTAAAAGGCAGCAAGACTGAAAAAAATTTGCAGACCGCTTTTGCGGGTGAGTCTCAGGCTCATACTAAGTACCAATATTATGCAAGTGCAGCCAAAAAAGAAGGCTACAATCAGATTGGCGCTATTTTTACCGAAACTGCAGGTAATGAAAAAGAGCATGCTAAATTGTGGTTCAAGGCACTGCATGGTGGCGCTATTCCCCAGACTATTGAAAATCTGAAGGATGCAGCTGCAGGCGAAAACTATGAGTGGACCGAAATGTATGCCGAATTTGCCAAGGTTGCCAAAGAGGAAGGCTTTGATAAAATTGCATTCCTGTTTGAAGAAGTAGGCAAGATTGAAAAAGAGCATGAGGAAAGATATCGTGCGCTTTTGGCAAACATTGAAAATGATCGTGTCTTCCAGCGCGAAGAGAAAAAGGTTTGGATCTGCACTAACTGCGGCAAGATTGTTATTGCTGAAAAGGCTCCGGAAAAATGTCCGGTATGCGACCATCCTCAAGGTTATTTCGAGCTGAAGGTAACCAACTATTAATCTATTAATTTGCTGAAGCAGAATTAATTATAGAAGCTTTAAAAGGCTTTAATGGGGATTTCTGCGACAGAACGTAAAACAAAATAGCAGCATAAGAGGCAAACAGCGAGGCGCAAGCCTGCTGTCTGCCTCTTTTTTGCGTAAAGCAAAAAAGCTGCCGCATTTGCGGCAGCCGGGCTGCGCTCTTTTCAGTAGAAAAGCAGCTGGGTTTTGTAGACGGCGCTGACGCCGGCATTCAGAGCAAAGAGGCAACCAAGCGAAAGCGCTATGAGCAGAGCAGCTTCCTTGCTGTTTAATGGTTGCTGCTGGTGCATGGCGCGGCTGATTGCCTTGCCGCATAAAACGATCAGCATGCCCAAGAGAAATAAAGAGAAAAATATATTCAGCATTATAATGGCTCCTTTTTTATAAGCTGTTTACGAGCAGATAAATATTTATAGAATAAGTATACCACACTTTTCGTGAAATATGGTATACTATTATAGATATATTCAGCAAAATATAGCAGAATCAGATTCTGCCATGTTCCAAAAGAGAAGGGTGATTAGTATGGAAACAAGAGTAGCTGTTATCTCTCTGATTGTAACGCAGCCTCAGGCTGTGGAAGAGCTTAACGCAATTTTACACACCTATAGCAGTTATATTATCGGCCGTATGGGCCTGCCCTATCGCCAGAAGAATGTTAATATTATCTGCGTTGCCGTTGATGCGCCGCAGGATATTATCAGCGCTATGAGCGGTAAGCTGGGGCTGCTTGCCGGTGTGAATGCCAAAACTGCTTATTCCAACGTAACTGCCAAGGAATAAAACTGCTGGATACAAACTATCTGACGGGAAAGATACTACTGACCTGTAAGGAGGAGACAAAATGTATAATGCAAAATCAATGAAGGCTGAAGAATTTATCTGTCATGAGGAAATCCTCGACACACTTGCTTATGCTGAGGCCAACAAAAACAACAAGGAGCTGCTGGAGCAGATTATTGCCAAAGCCAAGCTGCGCAAGGGCTTGAGTCATCGTGAGGCCAGCGTATTGCTTGCCTGTGAGGACGAAAAGCTGGTGCAGGAGATGTTTGCTCTGGCTGAGCAGATTAAAAAGGACTTTTACGGCAACCGTATAGTGCTGTTTGCTCCGCTGTATTTATCCAATTATTGCATCAATCACTGCGTATATTGTCCTTACCATGCAACTAATAAGCATATCGGACGTAAAAAGCTGACGCAGGACGAGGTGCGTGCTGAAGTTATTGCACTGCAGGATATGGGCCATAAGCGTTTGGCGCTGGAGGCTGGCGAGGACCCGGTAAACAACCCGATTGAATATATTCTGGACTGCATCAAGACTATTTATTCCATTAAGCATAAAAACGGCGCTATCCGCCGTGTTAACGTAAATATTGCGGCTACGACCGTAGAAAATTACCGCAAACTGAAGGAAGCAGGCATCGGTACCTATATCCTCTTCCAGGAAACCTATCATAAGGAAAGCTATGAGAACCTGCACCCGCGTGGACCGAAGCACAATTACGCTTACCATACGGAGGCTATGGACAGAGCCATGGAAGGCGGCATTGATGATGTCGGCTTGGGCGTACTGTTTGGTTTGGAGCGTTACCGCTACGAGCTGGCCGGCCTTTTGATGCATGCCGAGCATCTGGAGGCGGTGCATGGCGTAGGTCCGCATACCATCAGCGTACCGCGTATCAAACGCGCCGACGATATTGACCCGGGCGTTTTTGACAACGGCATTGATGATGCAACCTTCTGCAAGATTATTGCTATTATCCGCATTGCTGTTCCGTATACAGGTATGATTATTTCTACACGTGAAAATCAGGCTGTGCGTGAAAAGGCACTGCATCTTGGTATTTCTCAGATTAGCGGCGGCTCGCGTACTTCCGTAGGCGGTTACACCGAGGATGTGCGCCCGACCGATACCGAGCAGTTTGACGTTTCTGACCAACGTTCTTTGGATGAAGTAATCGAATGGCTGATGGAATTAGGCTTCCTGCCTTCCTTCTGTACTGCCTGCTACCGTGCTGGACGTACCGGAGACAGATTTATGGAGCTGTGCAAGTCTAAGCAAATTCAAAACTGCTGCCATCCTAATGCACTGCTGACGCTGAAGGAATATCTTGAGGATTATGCTTCCCCGGCAACGAAGGCTTTGGGCGAAAAGCTGGTGCAGGCTGAGCTGCCGAACATTCCGCAGGAAAAGGTGCGTGAGGTTTGCGTAGAGCGTCTGCAAAAAATTGCTCAAGGCGAAAGAGATTTCCGCTTCTAAAATAAAAAAAGACAAGCCTGCGGGTGCAGGCTTGCATAGTAAACAGTAAAAAAGGCTATGCTAAAACTAACTTCGACAAATTAAAGAATCGCTAGAGTCTAAGTTTTTCTGTTTAAGGCTGGGTTTTGTCCCAGCCTTTTTCAGCGGCGTAGGTGCCAAGAATTATGCAGAAAGCACAACCAAGGCAACTATTTCTAAAGGTGAGATCGAAATCAGGGATAAAGATAATCAGAAACAAGACCTGTCCGGACTTAATCGCGATACCCAAAACAGCCTTAATAAGCTTGGTGAAATATTTGACAAGACAAAGGTTGAAGAACGTCAAGAGCTGGCTGGACTTTTTGGGGAGTTAGCTTATAACCAAATTCATGATATAAAGGCGTCTGATGAGCAGAAGGTGTTGTATCATGCATTGGTAGGTAGTATTTTGGAAAAAATATCTAATGGTGACTATATTAGTGGCGCTTCTTCAGCAGCAATAAATAAGATTGTTGTTAAAGAAATAGAGAAGTTTGCTGGGGAAGATCCTTATCTTATTCAGTGGCTTAGTGCAGGTGTGGGAGCAGCTGTAGGTAGTTTTTGGAACAATATCCAAGTAGCTGCTAGCATTACAGTAAGTGGAACCAAGAACAATCTTTTAAGGACAGATAGGATTCCTAAATGTATTGATGTAGTTGTATGGCCTTGTAAAGATAACGAAGAGTACCAAATTCCACATATAGGGCTAAAAATAGTTTATGATGATGGAAATAATGAAGAGATTCATTTTGGTAATTATTCGAGTGCAATTGCTTTACCAATTGGGCGAGGAACGATATTGGACGTAAATTCTACAAAATATATAGATCAGGATCTATTGAAAGGTAACGCATATATTTTGGATAAAATTACAGATATAAATCATTTGCAAAAAATAGTAGAGACAGCTAATGCTTATATGCTTGCGTCAGAGAAAGTGACAATTGATGATTTGCGCAGTAGTGTTATTATAGCTCATAATAGAGAGGATATAGACTCTGTGTATATGCCAAATGGAGAGTTTTCAATTTATGGAATAATGAATAGAAATTGTTTGAGCTTTGTTAAATCTGTCATCGGACAAAGCAGCGCCAAAGTAAGTTCTTTTAAGAATGAAGACTTTATGAGAAGGTGATAATTGATGAGAATAATAAATTCGATTGTTGGTATTCTTTTAGGATCACTTTCGTATTTTATTGTTGAAAAAATATTTATTGCTATAATGATTAATTTATTTAAATTATTTCCGATATTAAACAACTTTCAAGGCTCTATTGTGATACTATTAGTTGTTTTTTTAGAGATTGTTTTAGCATTCATAATATTATCATTTATAAATCATAGCGTGTTGAAGGAAATAAGAATATCATATCTATTAACCATCATGAGCATTTTATGTTTGGTCGTATCAATTGGATATATATATTATAATTGTAGCAATATGTGGACTGTTATGGTTTATGCTGAGATTGTATTAGTTCATACTTGTATTCTAATTTATGCTTTAAAATACTTAAGAGCCTTCATCAACAAAAGTGGGTGAACAATACCAAACAAATACTTTTGTCAGATGAAGATATATGCTACCTTCTCCTGGGCACTATGATTACAAAACTTCGGTAATATTTTGGTCACCAGAAATCTGACAATCAACAGCATTGGCGATTTCCTGAACGAAGATGGTTTGGTGGCTGTCGGTGGCAGTGGCACAATAACGCTAAAGAAAACCTTAATATAAATGCGTCCAAAAATACGAATATAACGGAGCAAAACAGTAAATCCAGCAGTGCGAGCGTTGGCGCAAGCCTAGAACTTGGCAAAGGCCCAAGCTACAGCATTTCTGGCAGTATGTCCAAGGGAGAAGTGTCTGCAAATGGCACAACTTTTAACGAAAGCAATTTGACCGCCAACAAAGATTTGAGTTTTGCCAGTGGTAAGGACACCAACATTAAAGGCGGTATGCTGAGCGGTGAAAAGGTTACCAGTAACGTAGGCGGAGACCTTAATATTGAAAGCAAGCGGGACAGCAACAGCTATAAGGAAAACAATAAATCCGTTGGTGCGAGTGTTGGGCTTGGCAGTAATAAAGCCGTCAGTGGCAGTGCAAGCGTAGGCAAGATTGACAGCAAATATGAAAGCGTAACAGATCAGAGCGGTATTTACGCAGGCAAAGAAGGCTTTGATATCCGTGTAGAAGATAACACTGACTTGGAGGGTGGTATTATTTCAAGTACTGCTGATGCTGACAAGAATAAGCTTTCGACAGGTACGTTGACTTTTGAAGACATCCAAAATAAAGCGGATTATAAAGCAGGCGGAGCTGGCATCAAAATAAATAAAAACAATGATGCAGAATACAATGAAAAAGGTATAACACCTGATATTGGCATGCCTGCAAGCGGAGAAGCTGAAAGTACGACGAAAGCTACTATTAGCAAAGGTGCTATTGAAATCCGTGATAAAGAAAACCAGAAGCAGGATATCAATAAGCTGAATCGTGATAATGCCAACAGACTAAATAAGCTTGGTGAGATTTTTGACAAGACAAAAATTGAAGAACGTCAGGAATTAGCAAATTTGTTTGGCGAATTGGCGTATAATGAGATTCACTACATGGATGGTAGTAGCGAACAGAAAGCACTCTATCATGCTGTTGTTGGCGGGATTATGAGTAAGCTTACTAGCGGTGATTTTCTTGCGGGAGCAAGTGCTGCTGGAATAAATAAGCTAGTTATTGAAGAAGTTAAAAAAGCGGCTAATTATGAGCCTGATAAAATGCAATGGGTAAGTGCAGCATTAGGAGCAGTTGTGGCTGAATTTGTATCTGGTAATGCGCAAGCTGGAGCAAGTGCTGCTGCGAGCGGAACGAAGAACAATGAGGCAGCAGATATAATATTTAATCCTAAACGTGTATTAAATGGATATGGAGAAGGATTAAAAGATAGAGGTATTGAAGAAATAGAAGATATATCTGCTATTTCTTCAGATCCTCTTGGTACTCTTAATGAAATGTATCAATTCTTGCAAGCTGTATATGAAGAACCTAGTTTAGCGAATGAAATAAAAGAGCAATTTGTAGATGTATTCAACGAGAGGTTGGATAAATTTGAAAATGGTACAGCAGAAGAAACAGGTTACGAGTTAGGTCGTATTAGTGTTGATATAGCTTCTTTATGTGTTGCTTCTGGGAGTAGCAAAATATTAACTAAATTTCCTAGAGTAGGCAAGATTGTTTCTAGTTTAGAAAAGTACACAGCTAAGAGTATATCGACTACTAAATTAACTAATGATATAATTTATGTAGGAGATAACCTGTGGACTAAGGGGGCGTTTAAAAGAGGACAAATTATAGATAAGGCACTGGGCAACAATTTAGGCTACAATTTTCCTGTTGTTGATAAATTAAATGATAGAACTATTACTAGTATAAAAAGTATGGACTTAACATTACCTACTTATCAAACTGGTAAAGGCATTTATAATACTTTGGTGAAAAATATTGATGCATTAGATAAGTTCACATATAAATCATGGAACAGAAAATTTATTGGCTTAAATGATTATGACTCCAAAGAACTAGAGATAGCAATTTCAAAAACGATAATTTCTAAAGAACAGAAATATGGTATTGATAGAGCTATACAATATGCAGGAAACAAAGGCATAAAGGTGAAAATTACTATTATAGAGTAGGTGATTATATGAGAGGACTAGTTAATTTATTCGTTGATAAGCAAACAGAAAAAATTTCTATTTTAGTATATCATGTTACTACGATTGGCTTTTATGAGAGTATGGGATATATAAAAGAAATAGATAGTTTAGATAATTTAAAAAACTCTGTTGATCAATATTTAAATTACAGTATATCTAAATACAAAGATGATAATATTGAAGATGTAGATCCTTTTAAAAAAACGAAGTACAAAACATGGAATAAGTTCTTTTCAAATAATTATCTTATAGAAGTGTCATATGATATGAAAGGGAAAGTATATGAAATCAGATTGCCAGAAAGGGAAAAGAAAACCAAGTCTTTTGGAAATACTATAGTTTGTTTTGATTTCAAATTCACTAAGGAGGAATATAACGAAAAATTTGATGATACAATAAGATACATATTAGACAATATAAGAACTAAACAAGAGTAAAAAACTTGCTGAGTACAATATTAAAGGCAGCAATGTAGCCAGTGAAGCAGGAAAAGCCGACCTGATTGCCGAAAATAATATAAATATCACTAATGCAACAGAATACCACGAGCGCCTGCATGAAGAGCACAACAAGGTCAGTGGATTGCTTTCATCCAAAACAACGGATATTTATGATTACAGTAAGCAGAATACTGTTGTCGGCAGCAATCTTTCTGCCGGAGAGCTTGCGATGAGCAGTAAAAAAGATACGAATATTACAGGCAACAACGTAGTTGCAGATAATGACGTAAGCGTAAAAACCGGCGGCAGTCTGAATATCGGCAGTGCGGAGCAGACAAGCGAAAGCGAATATATTAAATCTGTAAACATGCGACAACAACAATGAAGTATTTAAAATGCTGAACAGAACTGTAGACGAGCTTAATGCAATAGGTTTGACTTGAATGCAGGCAGAAAAGGTTTCGGCTTGTATGGAGCTTTTGAAAAGGGGGCTTCACACACTTGTGAAAAGGTGTATTTAGGTAATCCTAAGAAAGCAGCTGCATATCTGATGCTTGATCTACGTTATATGGAAAAAGAAGTATGTATGGTTTTTGCTCTGAATACTAAGAACAGAATCATAGCTTCAGTAGTTGTTTCTGTAGGCACACTTACTGGTTCTCTTTTTGCACTAAAAAACCAGCGGATATTTACCTGACGGTAAAATTCCACTGGTTTTTCTGTTCAATGCTGGGTTTTGTCCCAGCCTCTTTGTGCTTTAAATTTCTTATTCGTTCAGGAGGTGCAGGTATTCAAAGAGCTTGAAGGCAAGGCTCATAATAATAGCAACAACGGTTGCGAGCACCATGCCCTGTACGGAAAAGGCACCGAAGGAGAGCTTCGCACCGGAAAGACCGATAATCATAATAACAGAGGTCATTACGAGGTTGGAGGATTTGCTGTAATCTACCTGACGTTCAACCAGTACGCGGATACCGCTGGCAGCGATTACGCCGAACAGCAGGATGCAGATACCGCCCATAACAGGAACGGGGATACTGTGAATCAGCTCGCTGAGCTTACCGCAGAAGGAAAGAATAATCGCCATGACAGCAGCGCCGCCGATAACCCAGGTGCTGTAAACCTTGGTGATTGCCATAACGCCAATGTTTTCACCATAGGTAGTGTTCGGAGTTGCGCCGGCAAAGCCGCTGATAACGTTGGAAAGGCCGTCGGCGAACAGAGAACGGGACAGGCCAGGATCCTTAATCAGGTCGCGGTCAACAATGTTGCCTGTTACTACGAGATGGCCGATATGCTCAGCCAAAACAACGAGTGCTGCCGGAGCAATGATCATAATAGCGTTGATATCGAAAACCGGAGCGTAGAAATGCGGCACCTGGAACCAGGGAGCGTCAATTACCGGCTGGAAGTTGACGATACCCATGATAGCTGCAAAAACATAACCGCAGACAACGCCGAAGAGAATCGGGATGATACTCATAAAGCCGCGGAAGGCAACGGAGCCGATAACGCCGACTGCCAGCGTGAACATAGAAATGGCAACGTTGACCATGTCGATTTTATCACCGGTCAAGCCTGCCATGTTGGCTGCAACAGGTGCCAGCTCCAGACCAATAACAGCAATAATTGCGCCCATTGCTGCCGGCGGGAAGATGACATCAATCCATTTGGTGCCTACGCAGTGAATAATCAGCGAGAAGAGCATGAACAGCAGACCAAAAACGATGAAGCCGGACTGTGCATGATTATAGGCAGAGGTGGACATAATCAGCAGTACAGGAGAAATGAAGGCAAAGCTGGAACCGAGATAGGAAGGGATTTTGCCTTTGGTGATAAAGATGTAGAGCAGGGTGCCCAGGCCGTTCATAAACAGGCAGGTGGTAGGGTTGACCTTGAATAAAAATGGAACCAGCACGGTGGAGCCGAACATGGCGAACAGATGCTGAATACTTAACGGAATATTAAGTAGTAATGGCGGACGTTCTTCAACTTGAATAACTTTGCGTTCCAAAATAAATAACCTCTTTTCTTAAATTTTGCTATGATAATTTTACGTGGATTTCACATTAATTGCAAGGAGTTTTTAGCAAAAGTGTAAAAAACTTTCCATAATCTCGGATTTTCAGATGAAGTGCCGCTCTTGTGTGATGCTTAAGAAGCAAGTATAATAAAGCTGTCATCTTTATTATATTTTTTTGTTGCTATTTCCGAATGAAGGGGGAATAAAAATGTTACAGGTAAATCATGAACGTGTAGCTAAGCTTTTACAAGGCCTGGCTGCTTTTACGGACAGTGAAGAGGGCGTTACCCGTCTTGCCTACAGTCCGCTGGATAAAAAAGCTCAGAGCTGGCTGTTGGAGCAGGTGCAGGATTTGCATTTGCAAATCCGCACCGATGCTGTGGGTAATGTATTCTTACGTCGTGAGGGCAAACAGCCACAGCTGCCGCCGGTGGCTAGCGGTTCGCATCTGGACACTGTTATCCATGGTGGTGCCTATGACGGCATGTGCGGTGTGGTAGGCGCTTTGGAGGCGCTGTATATGCTGCAGGACGAGGAGCTTGAGCGCAGCATTGAGGTGATTATTTTCCGTGCGGAGGAATCGAGCCGCTTCGGCTTTGCGACTATGGGCAGCAAGCTGCTGACAGGCAGCGCAGCGCCGGAGCAGCTGAACAAAGGCGCTAAGAAGGGCGATATCAGCTTTATCGAGGCCTTGCGTGAATGGGGCTGCAATCCTGACGCTTACCGTGATGCCGTAATTGCTCCTGGCAGCTATAAATGCTTTGCGGAGCTGCATATAGAACAGGGCAAGGTGTTGGAGCAGACGCAGCATCAGCTCGGTATCGTACATAATATTGCGGCACCGACGCGTTTTAAGATTCATATTCAAGGTGTGGCTGACCATAGCGGTGCAACGCCGATGGGCATGCGCCATGATGCGCTCGTCAGCGCTGCTAAGCTCATTTTAGCGGTGAACGAGGCTGCGGAAACAGAAAAAGCCAACGGCAGTGTCGGTACCGTTGGCGTAGTGGATGTAGAGCCCGGTTCAATTAACGTTGTGCCGGGAGCAGTTACGCTGTGGGTTGATGTGCGTGGCGTTGATAAAGCCAGCATTGAGCGCGTGCTGCAAAGCATCCGCGAGCAGGCTGAAAACGTTGCTGTTTGCGACGGCGTCGGTGTGCAGATGGAAATGCTGACTGCAGACAGCCCTGTTGCTTTGGATAAGGCCTTGGCGGCGCAGAGCGAAGCAATCTGCGCGGAAAAGGGCTTTAGCTTCTTGCATATGAACAGTGGCGCCGGCCATGATGCTATGCATATGACGAAAATTTGCCCCACGACAATGCTGTTTGTTCCCTGTCGCGCCGGCATCAGCCATAATCCGGCAGAGTATGCTTCAACTGAGGATATCTGCCGCGGCATTGAGGTGCTGGCGGAGGTTTTGCGCCGGGAGGCAAATTGACAATAACGCAAAAACTGCTATAATAAAGTATAGAGATAGCCGATTGTGGTAGGTCGGCTTTCCTCGCAAATGTGTAGTTTGAAGGAAGCCGCCTAACCATTAGGCGGTTTTTTCATGCCTTTTACACTCCTGTGCCGTCAAAGCAGGGGATGAAATCTTTGCAGGCTGCATCACCCTCCTGCACAAAGCCGTCTTCGATAGTGCTTTGCAGCAGATAGCTTTCCAGCTCCTTGTATTCCTCATCTGTAACCTTGCGGTTGATTTCAGGATATTCGTTGGCGCGGCCGCAGGGAACATACTGGTGCATCAGGCTGAACATTACCTGCCCCGGCTTGAAGTTGGCAGCAACCCAGTCGATAATTCTCTTGGTGTTGTCCGGCATGCCGGGCATAATCAGATGACGGATAATAACGCCTTTAGTCATAATACCGTTATCATCAATATGATAGTCACCGACCTGATTATACATTTCCTTAATTGCTTCGGTTGCGATGCGGAAGTAGTAGGGCGCGTTGCTGTATTTGATAGCAGCCATATCGTCGCTGTATTTTAAATCCGGCAGATAAATCTGAACCTTGCCTTTAAGGCGGCGCAGCGTATCCTGCGTTTCAAAGCCGCTGGTGTTATAAACAACAGGCACCGGCAGCGGCTCTTCCAGACTTTGCAGTACTGCCTCGGTAAAATGGGTGGGCGTAACAAGATTGATATTGTGCGCACCCTGGGCGATAAGCTCGTGATAGATTTCCTTCAGGCGTTCAATGGTAATTTCCTTGCCGAAGCCCTTGCAGCTGATGTCATAGTTCTGGCAGAAAACACAGTGCAGGTTGCAGCCGGAAAAGAAAACAGTACCGCTGCCTTTAGTGCCGCTGATGACGGGCTCTTCCCACATATGCAGGCCGGCGCGGGCAACAATCGGAGCGAGGCCGACGCCGCAGCTGCCGAAGCAGCCGGTAGTATCAGACATATTTGCGGGGCGGTCTATGCCGCAGCGATGCGGACATACATAACAGAGAGTCATATTATTTCCTCCTTTGAAAAGAGCTTGCCGTGCCTTTTCGGTATATGTATAGACAAGAATACTTGGTTCCCCCCTTGGGGGAACTGTCGAGTGATAGCGAGACTAAAGGGGGCAAAACTCTAATTCATCATACACTTATTCTACCACAATCGCCCGGTATTGACAAAAACAACGAGGCATCTTATAATTTTAGTATTAGGTCATATAACTGACGGAAGTGGGTTACCACAGGGGAGTATGACCGGTAGCACGCCGACCGTCTGGGCAAAGATTTTTTCTTGTGCCAGTGTGTCGGTTTTTTTGTTTGTCTAAGTGACTGGCACTATACAGAAGAGGAGGAGTTATAGTGAAAGAATTAGCATTAAAATATGGCTGCAATCCTAATCAGGGCAGCGCACGTATTTACATGAACAATGGCAGCGAGCTGCCGATTGAGGTACTGAACGGCCGTCCGGGCTATATCAATTTCCTCGATGCCTTCAACAGCTGGCAGCTGGTAAAGGAGCTGAAGGAAGCAACCGGCCTGCCGGCAGCAGCATCCTTTAAGCACGTAAGCCCTGCAGGTGCTGCAGTAGGCCTGCCGCTGAGCGATACTCTGAAGAAAATTTATTATGTAGATGATCTGGAGCTTTCTCCGCTGGCAAATGCTTATGCACGTGCTCGCGGCGCTGACCGCATGAGCTCTTATGGCGACTTTGTTGCTTTGTCCGATGTTTGCGACGTGCAGACCGCTAAAATGTTGGCGCGTGAGGTTTCTGACGGTGTTATCGCACCCGGTTATACCGAAGAAGCTCTTACTGTTCTGAAGGGTAAACGCAAAGGCACATACAACATCATTAAAATTGATGAAAACTACAAGCCGGAGCTGCTGGAGCATAAGCAGGTATTCGGTATTACCTTCGAGCAGGAGCGCAACGAAGCTAAAATTACCGCTGATCTGCTGCAAAACCGTCCGACCGTGAATAAGGAAATTCCGGAAGGCGCAGCACGCGACCTGCTGATTTCTTTAATCGTTTTGAAATACACTCAGTCCAACTCCGTTTGCTATGTAAAAGATGGTCAGGCTATCGGTATCGGTGCCGGCCAGCAATCCCGCGTGCATTGCACCCGTCTTGCAGGCGGTAAAGCTGATATTTGGTGGCTGCGCCAAAATCCGAAGGTATTGGCTTTGCCGTTTAAGGACAGCATCCGCCGTCCCGACCGCGACAACACCATCGACGTTTACATCTCCGATGATTATGAAGATGTACTGGCTGATGGCGTATGGGAAAACTTCTTCACTGAAAAACCGGAACCGCTGACTCGCGAAGAGAAAAAGGCTTGGGTTGCACAGCTGAAGGACGTTGCTCTCGGCAGTGACGCATTCTTCCCGTTCGGCGATAATATTGAGCGTGCGCATCGCAGCGGCGTGCAATATATTGCACAGGCTGGCGGCTCTATCCGTGATGACAATGTTATTGAGACCTGCGATAAGTACGGTATTGCCATGGCCTTCACTGGTCTGCGCCTGTTCCATCACTAAGATAGCTTTATAATGAACTTTCGTCCCACTCGTTTGACGGGTGGGACGTTTTAATTTCTTCTCTTTTAGTTTGGCCAAACCAAACACACTTAAAAATGCTTGCTGCTTTATTGCAAATTACATGATTTGCATGTATGATTGAATATAGGCAGTCTTTTACAATAAAGTAAAATAAAATGCCTATATCATAATTAAAACTAACTCCATTCCTATGAGGTGATAATATGCTTCTTAAAGGAATGAATTTCCGCGACATCGTGGATAAATATCTTTACATAGAAGCTGCCAGCGTGGCGCAAAAGCTTGGCAGCATTTTTGAGGTAACCGACGATGTCACCGGTTTGCTTTGCTATGGTTATATAGATGAACAGGCAGGTATCAGCTTTGAAATATTATGCTGTGCCGTATATGATGCAGCTAAAAAGACGCTGAAGCTGTTGCATGGTAATGACGAGCAATTAGCGAAGATACACTTAGCTGAGCTGCTGGAAGCGCAGGCAGCTGTGCTGCCGAGCGAAATGCCTCGCCTGAGCGAGTTCCAAAGCAAAGTGGCAATGGTGCAAAAGGCTTATAAGGCAGACGAAGCGACAGAAGCGATGCGTAAGCTTACTTCGTTAGATCCTGTAAGAATTGCTACGCATCCGGATATCGTCACGGTTTATCTGGTGCGCGGCGATGAAGCTGAAGCGGTTCAGGTGCTTCTTAAGGAAGTACGCGAGGTAAATATCATAGGCACGTTGCTTTCCGAGCCTCAAAAGGCTTTCGGTCTGCATAAGGGTGATGTAATTAGCTTTTATCTGGTGCGTAACGAAAAGGGTATTATGTGTATGAAGGTGCTGGAGTGATTACGAAAGAAAGGAAGAAATGCTGAGCTAGGCTTGGCAAGGTGATATTTTGAGTTCTATAAAAAGAGATAGGTATATAGATGGCAAGCTCCTTGTAGGCTATCCTGATGATTATACTGTTTTAGATATTGAAACTACCGGCCTGAATCCGCAAAATGATTATATAACGGAAATCTCGGCTATAAAATACCGCAATAATCGCAGAGTAGATGAATTTTCCAGTTTAGTTAAGCCGGAATTATCTATTCCGTATTATATTACACGTCTTACCGGTATCGATGATGCTATGGTAGCAGATGCTCCGTCAATCGATGAGGTTATCCTATCCTTTATGGATTTTTTGGCTGATGATATTATTGCAGGCTACAATGTGGGCTTTGATTTGAGCTTTATTGCGGAAAAGCTGGCAGGCTATTATGCTAAAAGATTGACCAATGATTATGTTGATGTAATGAAGCTGGCGCAGAATGAATTGCCGTTTTTAGGCAGGTATAAGCAGACTGCGGTCGCCGAATACTTTAATATTGCTACAGCAGGTGCGCATAGGGCGCTGGTTGACTGCAATATTTGCAATGGCTGCTACCAGAAGCTGAAGGAGCTGGCAGTGGCTGATTACCGTCTGCCACCGCAGCAAAGAGAGCTTGTGCTTGCGCAGAGTGCCAGCAGCTTAAAACCGCTGGCCGATAAGCAGATAGTTTTATTAGGCTCTTTTGATAGTCTTTATGTTAAAAATGTTCGGGAGATACTGACTGCGCTTGGTGCAAGCGTTGCACAGCACGTTACAGCCAGTGCTGATATGGTTATTGTTGGCACAGCGGATGCTTCCGTGTGTGACGGTGCTGATTTGCAGCTTGCCATCAGTATGAAAAGTACGGGCAGGAATATCTATATTCTTAAAGAGGATGTATTTTGCCAATCGTTGCTGGCCAAAGGCTGGCTGAGGGGTGTGGATAATTAATTAAACAAACGCAAAAGCTTTGAAACAAATAAAAAAGCCCGGACAGGTGTCTGGGCTTTTTGCCATTACTAAAAGCTAGTATAGGTTTGCTTTATAAATATTTTCATCCAGCAGCTCCAAGCGTTCAGTAGAAATATTTTCTACTTTCTTGCTGATTATCACAGCTAAAGCTTCAGCCAAACACAGTGGCACAACATAAGAGTTAGTAAAGCTCAAGCCTGTTACGTTAGTGGTGACGATGAAGTCTGCATAAGCTGCTAAAGGAGAAGTAACTCTGTCAGTAAAAAGAATAATCTTGGCGCCGCGTTTTTTGGCAAGCTCTAAGATTATGGTGCAGATTTGCGAGTATCTGGGATAAGAAAACATCATGATACAATCGTTTTTGCTGATGTCAACAAGCTTTTCCAGAGTTTCACTCTCTGCCTTGTTACATAACACCAGTCCTGGCAGAAAATAAATCGCTTTCCTCCAAAAATAGTCAGCGCAGCAGGAGGTTCCACGAAAGGCTGCAATATATTTGTTTCTGGAATTAATCAGACAATCTGCTATGTCCAGCAAAAGCTTATCATCAAGAGAATTGATAGCCTTGTTAATGTTATTTATGGAATTATACAATACTTCGCTTGCTATACTGCCGGTGTTGATGTAATTTTTGCTTTGGTTAAATTTTTGCATTGGTGAAAGATTTGCGTTATATTGTTCTAAAAATTTTTCGTTAATTGATTTTTTGAAATCTGTATAGCCTGCATATCCGAGCTCGCGCAAAAATCTGATGATAGAAGTATCGCTGACACCACAGGCGTTGGCAACATCCTTAATTGGACCAAAGCCTATAGTTTCCATATTATCAAGTATATAATCAGCTATAATTTTTTCCTTCTTTGTAAGTGTTTTATCTTTTATTCTGTCCTCAAAGTTCATACTAGTCCCCTCCCGATAATTATATTATAGCTGAAAATGTATCTTTTGCAACAAATATTGCGCTTACAAAATTGTTGCGAATGAATTTTGCGAATTCTTATTGACAGCTTAGAAGATAGAAAAGTATAATGTTGTTAATACAACAGATTGGAATAAAAATGTTGTAAATAATGCAAGGAAGCGGATTCGCAGAAAAGGAGGCTTTATTATGACGAATTTTTTGTTCTCGAAAAAATACCTCGCTTACAGAGTTGCTATTGGCTTTGTTTTAGGTATTGCAGCTGGTCTTTTGTTTAAAGATTTTTCTATTTGGGTAAAACCAGCAGGCACGCTTTTTATGAATCTGATTAAGATGCTGATAGTCCCGGTTATCTTTTTCAGCTTGACTAGCGGTATTGCGGCGATTGGTGATGTGCAAAAGCTTAAACGAATCGGTGGCAAGGTTGTGCTTATCTATGTAATCATGACTGTGGTTGCCTGTATCGTTGGTATTGGTGTAGTAAGCATTTTCCACCCTGGTGCTAATTTTGATACCAGTAACATGAAGGCTTATGATCCGAAAAACTTAAAAGCAATTTCCTTCTCTGCCTTTTTGTTTAATATGGTACCTACCAATATTATCAATGCGATGGCGAAGCAGGATATCCTGCAGATGATTTTCTTTACGGTGCTTTTTGCTGTATCTATAGTATATGTTGGCGAAAAGGGTAAAAAAGTTGTTGAGATGTGCGAAAGCGTAGCTCAAATTATATATAAAATGTTGGATATTGTTATGCTTTACTCTCCTATAGGCGTGTTTGCCTTAATGGCTAATACAACGGCCGTTTATGGACCGCAGCTGTTTGGTGCGTTGGCAAAATTTGTTGTTACAGATTATGTAGGTTGCCTGCTTATTTGGGCATTGCTGAGCGGTATAACCTATTTGTACACTAAAGTCGATTATATCAAAATGTGTAAATCTATGATTCCGATTTGGGTTAATAGCATAGCAACTAACTCCAGTGCCGGTACTATCCCTATTACTTTGGATTGTGTAACTAATAAATTGCATGTTCCTATGTCTATAGCTTCTTTTTCTGTGCCGCTGGGTGCAACTATAAACCTGACAGGTGCAGCTCTTTATAAAACAATTTTGGCCTTTTTTGTTGCTGAAATTTATGGTCTGGATATGACCTGGTCGCAGACAATAATGATTATAACTATATCAACCATTATGTCTATAGCAGCACCTGGTATTCCTGGCGGCGGTATCGTAACCGGTGCTATTTTCTTGAATCTTATGGGCTTGCCGATGGACATGATGGGACCGATTGCCGGTATGTACAGACTTATTGATATGAGTCATACTACCGTTAACGTATCTGGTGACGTCCTTGGTACATTGCTTGTTGCAAAAAATGAAAAAATCTGGGATGCATCCATGGTTGACCAGCCGCAGACCGAAGAATAAGATTGTTGGATTAAATTTGTGGAGGTACATGAAATGAAATATGGTAAATTATTAAATGAAGCTGATATGGCAAAGGCAAGAGATGCGTTCTATCTGCTTGATAAAAATCCTGATGGCACACCAAGAATCTTTTTTGAAAATGCTGGCGGTTCTCTGCGCTTAAAGGCTGCAGCTGACTGCTTTCATAAGCTGGATATGATTCCTGATTGTGATGGCAGAAAGCATCCTTTGGCAGTTGAGCTTAAAAATCTTGTTCACAAGGCAGAGGATGATGTAAGAGTTATCTTCAATGTAAAGGGAGGCAGTATCGCTACAGGACTTACAGCATCACAATTGATGTTTTCGATGGTAGAAACAGTAGTGAAAAATATTCCTGGCACCAATGTGGTAACGACAGTTCTGGAACATCCTTCTTCTTATGACTCTTCTGAGCATTTTGCCGCAACGACAGGCAAAGAGTTGCGTGTTGCTCCTTCTGATATCCTTACCGGTGGCTGTGAAGTTGATGCAATATGTGATTTGATTGATGAAAATACCTGCCTTTTGAATGTAATGTACGCATCCAATATTTCCGGTGCGATTATGGATATTCCGGCAATTGTAAAAAAGGCCAGAAGCATAAAACCGGATATCTATATTACAGTTGATGCAGTTCAGCATGCACCTCATGCAGTTATGGATCTTTCAGAGCTGGATATTGACGGCATTAACTTTGCTCCTTATAAATTTTTCGGTGTGCGTGGCTTTGGCGTAGCGTGGCTGAGTGATCGCCTGTCTGTATTGCCTCATGCCCGTCTTACCCAAAAACCGGAAAACTTCTGGGGCCTGGGATCAGACGCGCCTGCTCAATATGCGATGATTTCCAGCATTCTCGATTATGTTTGCAGCTTTGCTGATAATAAAAATGGTACTCGTAGAGAGCAATTTGTAGAGGGTATGACTAAGTTGGAGCTGCAGGAAAGAGCATTGCTGCACTATATGCTCGAAGGCACTGCTGATGTTCCCGGACTCAGACATATAGAGGGTGTAACTGTTTATAATGACAATCCGGATTTGACGAGACGTGACCTGATTTTAGCTATTGGCTTTGATAATCTGACTCCTACTCAGGCTACGGCGGAATATGTCAAACGTGGCATAGTTGTTTTTGACCGTGTTGATACAAGTCTGTATTCTGTAAGAATGCTGCACTCTTTTGGCTTAAAAGGCATAGTGCGTGTTTCTCCGCTCCATTGCCATAACCTTGATGAGGTGGAAGCATATTTGAAGGTTACGCAGGAATTAGCTAAGCTCTGAGCGCTGTAAAATATTAGTATACGCATAAAAAGATTACAGTAAGTATTTTAGATAATAAGAGTTAAGAGTCATCTGAGGGGAATAAAATGTTAGATTTAGAAAAAATTTGTCGTGTAGCTGTAGTGCAGTGTGCGCCCGTAATGTTTGATAAGGATGCAACGCTGGCCAAATGTATTGATCTGATTAAGCAGGCAGGTGCCGGCGGAGCACAGCTTATCGTGCTGCCGGAGCTGATTATTCCCTGCTATCCTTACGGCATGACCTTTGGCTTTACCGTAGGCAGCAGGCAGGAGGACGGACGTGCCGACTGGAAGCGCTACTATGATGGCTCCTTTGTAGTGCCTGGCGCAGAAACTGACGTGCTCGGAGAAGCGGCACGTGAGGTAAGTGCTTATGTAAGCATCGGTATCTCGGAACGTGATGCTGTGAGCGGCACACTATATAACAGCAACATTATCTTTGCTCCTGACGGAAGCATTGCTGCTTTGCATCGTAAGCTTAAACCTACGGGAGCAGAGCGCTTTGTCTGGGGTGATGCGGATAAGGCTTATTTCCCGGTGGTGGCTTCGCCGTGGGGACCGCTTGGTAATTTGATTTGTTGGGAGTCTTACATGCCTTTGGCACGTGTGGCTTTATACCAAAAAGGCGTCACGATTTTGATTTCCTGCAATACTAATGATAATCCTGAGTGGCAGGCTACTATTCAGCATATTGCGCTCGAAGGACGTTGTTATTACATTAACTGTGATCAGTTCTTCACTAAAGATATGTATCCTGCTGATTTGCATGCGCAGGAGGAAATCGCTAAGCTGCCGGAGCTTGTTTGCCGCGGCGGCAGCTGTGTGATTGATCCTTACGGACATTATATTACCAAGCCTGTCTGGGATAAGGAAGCAATTATTTATGCGGATTTGGATATGGACAAGGTGCCTGCCAGCCGTATGGAATTTGACGCCTGTGGTCATTATTCACGCCCGGATGTTTTGCAGCTGCATGTTAAAGAGTAAAGCTGTGGTGTAAAAATCTATATTTTTATCAAAAGAACAAAAAACGCTTACGCCCCACGCATCGCGTGGGATGTAAGCGTTTAATTTTTTGCGGTTATTCAATCAAACCCTTAGGGGAAATTACCTCGCCGTTGTCAAAAGCAATATAGGTGACCTGAATTTTTACGGTTTCTTTGGTAATATCCAGATTCATCAGCTTTTTATCATCCGGCAGCATGGAATTCAGAGTTTTGCTGGTTGTGAGCTCCACTGCCTGTCCGGGGGCAATACTGCCCTGGTAATGCTCCGGATAGGAATACAGCCGCTCGCCCTTGTCATTGAACACTGTTACATCGTAATACATACGATTGATAGCAACGTTGGTCATGTTTTTCGCCATGATGGTAGCAGTAAGCGTAGCTTTTTCCTCGCTGCCGATTTTGTTGCTGTCCTTGTTCAGCGTCAGGCGTTCGCTGGTTGCCTGCAGCGCTTTGTTCAGGCGTTCCATAACAGGCTTGTTCAGCAAGGCCTGTTTAGCACGTTTGGCTGCGTCCAATTGGACGATAAAGTCTGCTAGATTGCTGACTTTTTTTATCTGCCAATCACCCTTATCGTTTTGCTGCATTAACAGCTCGGCAATAAAATCCTTATCCAGCTCATTGTTGTGCAGCACCAGGGTTGCTTTTGCTGTCTCACCCTCATGTTTGCTGAGCTTCAGATCTTTGACAGTAAGGTTTTGGATGGGGATGTGACGCTCCAGGTTACGCTTCATAGCGTCAGGTACCGGGTCGACTGTCTGCTTAGGCGCATTGTCGGGCTTCGCAGCAATTTTGTCCAGCGCTTCCTGCGTCATAAGGTCTACAACGGACGGCTTCAGCATATGCAGAATGCCGAGTGCGAACGGATTGGAGAAAACATTATCATTGTTGATTTTGCTTTCGGCCTTGATGATATCCTCAAAGGCGTTATCCATAACAGAGGGAACATCAACGTAGCGTGAGAATTTTGCGCTGTCATGCTGCTGCAGTGCAACACGCGCTTCGTTCAGAGCGTAGGCCGGTGTACGGATGAAATAAAGAAAATAAAAGGCTGCGCCTGCAAGGGCAGCGAGAAGAATAAATACAACAAACCATTTCTTTTTGCTTTGCATGATTTTGACCTTCCTAAACTATATTAAAAGGCAATCAGAAAAATTCTTTGCCTGCATATATTGTAATCATCTTAAGGGCAGATTTCAATACCTACTACTAAAATATTTTATAAATTATTCCCTACATCTTTCCAGGGGAAATGTTGCGGGAAGTGAGTGTAATTGGTTATAATATAATGATAGACTGATTTTATACGGAGGTATTTACATGAGTGATAAAAATAAAACCTACTGTCTGATAAATTATGGTTGCCAGATGAATGAATCCGATACGGAGCATTATGCAGGTCAGCTGCAGGAGCTGGGCTATGCACCTAATCCTGATTTTCATACTGCTGATATTATTATCGTCAATACCTGCTGCGTGCGCGAAAGTGCGGAAAAGAAAATTGCCGGCAAGATTGGCGAATTAAAGGCTGTAAAGCGTGCCAATCCGGATGTAGTTATCTGTGTGGCCGGTTGCATGGCACAGAAGGACGGCGAAAAGCTGCGTAAGAAGCATCCGCAGGTAGATTTGCTGCTGGGTACTGCTTATGTTAACGATTTTAAACGTCTGCTGCTGGAATTTCTGGCAGAGCGCAAGGCTGCGGTTTATACCGATCTGACTATTCATCAAAGCGAGTTTGAGGGACACATGGTACGCCAAAGCTCCTTTGCTGCCTGGATTCCTATTATGTATGGCTGCAATAATTTCTGCACCTACTGCATCGTGCCATATGTGCGCGGACGCGAGCGCAGCCGCAGCATTGACAATATTGTTGCTGAGATTGAGGCAGCAGTTAAGGATGGCTATAAAGAATTCACCCTGCTGGGACAAAACGTTAATTCCTACGGCAAGGATTTTGGCGATAAGGACGCTTTCGCTAAGCTGCTGCGCCGTGTGGATATTATTCCCGGTGTGGAGCGTATTCATTATATGACCAGCCATCCGCGCGATATGAGCGAGGAGGTTATCAAGGCTGTGGCAGAATGTGAGCACATCTGCGAAAACTTCCATCTGCCGTTTCAGGCTGGCAGCTCAGAAATTCTGCGCCGTATGAACCGCGGTTACACGAAGGAAAAATATCTGGAGCTGGTGAAGCTGGTACGCAAGTATGTGCCGGACGCAACGATTACTACAGATATCATTGTAGGCTTCCCGGGCGAAACCGAAGAGGATTTTGAAGAAACTCTGGATGTCGTGCGTCAGGTTGGCTTTACCTCTGCTTATACCTTTATTTATTCTAAGCGCAGCGGTACACCTGCTGCCAAAATGGAAAATCAGGTGCCGCTGGCAGTGAAGAAGGAACGTTTGAACCATTTGATGGCGCTGCAGAACGAAAACAGCCTGAAGTGCCATGAAAAGCTGGTAGGTCAGACTGTGGAAGTATTGGCAGAAGGCCCCAGCAAGCAGAAAACAGTTTGGAACGGACGCACACGCACAGGAGTTCTGGTACTGTGGCCGATTGAAGATAAGCAATACGAGGTAGGACAGAAGGTTAACGTGCAGATTGAAGCTGCACAGACCTGGCTAGTGAAAGGTAAGGCGGTTGATTAATGGCTGCTGCAAATGTTACGCCCATGGTACAGCAATATATGGCAGTGAAGCAGGAGCATCAAAATGAGCTGCTCTTCTTTCGCTTGGGCGATTTTTATGAAATGTTTTTTGATGATGCGCTTACTGCATCACGTGAGCTGAATTTAACACTGACCAAGCGCTCTAACGGTATGGAAAATATGCCGATGTGCGGTGTGCCTTATCATTCGGTGGACGGATATATCGCCAAGCTGATAAAAAAGGGTTACCGCATCGCTATCTGCGAGCAGGTGGAGGATCCAAAGCTCGCCAAAGGCATTGTTGAGCGCAAGGTTATTAAAATTATTACGCCGGGAACGGCGCTGAACGAACAGCTTTTGGAGGATAAGCACAATCGCTATCTGATATTTTTACAGCAGGCCCAGGAAAAGGAAATGTGCCTGGCGGCGGCTGATGTAACTACGGGTGAGTGCGAATGGTTTCTTGACCAGACGCCGGAAAGCTTTTTGAATATAACCGAGCAGCTTTACAGACTGCAGCCAGCAGAGCTTGTTGTGCGCCTTGCTTCTGATGAAATGAGTGAGAAGCTGCAGGAATGGCTGGCGGCAAGATTGCCGGAATGCGTGGTGACACGTTACGAAGAGAGTGCTCCTGATGCTGATTATTTTGCGCAGCATTTTGCCGGCAATGATGTGCCTGATGAGGTGCACAGCACAGTTGAGCTTTTGCTGCGTTATCTGCACGGAACAGTTATGGCGGATTTGAGCCATATCAACCGTCTGGTGCGGATTGAACGTAATAGCTTTATGAACCTTGACGTAACTGCTATCCGTAACCTGGAGCTGGTTCGCAATATGACGGACGGTTCGAAGCGCGGTACGCTTTTGCAGGTGCTTGATTTTACCAATACCTCGATGGGTGCACGTCGTCTGCGCAGTTGGATTGAAAGCCCGCTGCTGGATGTGGGCCGCATTTATGAGCGCCAGGAGGCGGTAGCCGAACTGGCGGCAGCCGCAGAGCTGCGCGAAACGATAGCGGCGCAGCTGAAGGCAGTTGCGGATCTTGAGCGCATTGTCAGCCGCACGGAGGTAGGCAGTGCCAATGCCAGAGATTTGGTGGCGCTGCGCAATTCCCTGAGCGTGCTGCCGGGCTTGAAGGGTATTTTGGCAGGTTGCCAGAGCGGTTTGCTGCATAAGCTGTGGAAAGGCTTGCATCTGCATGAGGAGCTGGCTGCAAGACTGCAGCAGGCGCTTGTTGATGAACCACCGTTTTCTATCCGCGAGGGCGGTATGATTCGCGATGGTTACAACAAGGAGCTGGACGAGCTGCGTTTAATTGCTGCCGACAATAAAACCTGGATGCAGAATTTTGAGCAGAAAATCAAAGAGGAAACCGGCATTAAAACCATGAAGGTCGGCTTCAACAAGGTTTTCGGCTATTATATCGAGGTAAGCAAGGGACAGAGCAGCAGCGTGCCGCCGTACTTTGTGCGTAAGCAGACTTTGGTAAATGCGGAGCGCTATATCGTTCCCGAGCTTAAAGAATTTGAGAATAAGATTCTCGGTGCCAAGGAAAAAATTGAGCAGCTGGAGTATTATCTGTTTGATGAGCTGAGAAATTTGATTCGCGGCAAAATCAAGGAGATTCAGGAAACTGCCCGCGCTGTCAGCTACATTGATGTGCTGACAGGCTTGGCAGAGGCTGCCTATAAATATAATTATGTAAGACCTGAGCTGAATAATAACGGAGAAATCAAGATTGTTGACGGACGTCATCCCGTAGTAGAGCGCTTACTGGAAAAGGAGATTTTTGTTCCGAATAATACCAATCTGAATAATACCGATGAGCGCATGATAATTATTACCGGTCCGAATATGGCAGGTAAATCAACCTACATGCGTCAGGTGGCACTGCTGGTGCTGATGACGCAAATCGGCAGCTTTATTCCTGCGCGTCAGGCGAGCGTTTGCCCGGTAGATAAGATTTTCACCCGCGTCGGTGCCAGTGATGATCTGGCAACAGGCCAGAGCACCTTTATGGTGGAGATGAACGAGGTAGCGCAGATTTTAAAATATGCTACGAAAAACAGTCTGATTATCCTTGACGAGGTAGGCCGCGGTACCAGTACCTTTGACGGCATGAGTATTGCCCACGCAGTTATGGAATATATCCATGACCGCATCAAGGCAAAGACGCTGTTTGCTACGCATTATCATCAGCTGATTGCTTTGGAAAATGTGCTGAGCGGTGTGAAGAATTATTCCGTTGCCGTTAAGGAAAGAGGCAAGGATATTATCTTCCTGCGCCGTATTGTGCCGGGCGGTACAGACCGCAGCTACGGCGTACATGTTGCACGCCTCGCCGGTCTGCCGAAGAAGGTGCTGGAGCGTTCAGAAGAGCTGCTGAAGGAATATGATAATGATAACGGCCGGGTACAGCAGCCTGCAGCTGCTGCAGCGCCGGATAATATGATGGGCTCGCTGTTTGGCAGTTCTATTGCCAATGAGCTTTTAAAGCTCGATGTTATGAGTATGACACCGATTGAGGCGATGAGCGCCTTGTATAAATTGCAGGATGAAGCAAGAAAGGAGCTGGGTAAATAATGGCAGAAGAGCATGCCGTCAGATTGTTGGATACGAATACCGCCAATCAGATTGCTGCCGGCGAGGTTGTAGAAAAGCCTGCGTCCGTAGTAAAGGAATTGGTTGAGAACGCACTGGATGCCGGTGCGGATAAAATTGAAGTAACGATTTTTGCTGGTGGTACGGAATATATCAGAGTAACTGATAATGGCTGCGGCATGAGTGAAGCTGATGCCAAAATGGCGGTGCTGCGCCATGCCACAAGCAAGCTTACGAAGGCTGAGGATTTGCTGAGCCTGAATACCTTGGGCTTTCGCGGTGAAGCCTTGCCCAGTATCGCTTCTGTTTCTAACTTTACGTTGCTCACCCGTCCGGAGAGCGAGGAATTCGCTACCTCTGTGCATATTGACGGCGGCGAAAATACGGAGGTTACCGCAAGCGGCGGTAGTACGGGTACTACCGTAATTGTGGAGAATCTATTCTTCAACGTGCCTGCACGCCGCAAATTCCTGAAAACAGTGAGCACCGAGGGACGTTATATCAGTGAGCTTTTGACAAGGCTGGCGCTTTCACGTCCTGATGTGCGCTTTAAGCTGGTGAACAATGATAAAGAGGTGCTCAGCACTCCCGGTGATGGAGATTTGGAGCATGCGATTAAAGCACTGTATGGCAAGAATGTTGCCGAAAACCTTCTGGAGGTATCACTGAACGATCCTAAGGTAAGCGTTAGCGGCTTTATCGGCAAGCCTACGCTGCTGAAGGGAACGCGCCAATGGCAGACGTTCTTTGTCAATGGCCGCTGCATTGGCAGCAAAATGCTTTCCAAGGCTATGGACCATGCATACCAGTCGCAGATTCCCAAAAGCGGTTTTCCCTTTGCTGTTATCAATATAACAGTTGATACAGCCAGCGTTGATGTTAATGTGCATCCGCAGAAGAGCGAAATCAAATTCAGTGATGACAGCCTGATTTATAAGGCTATGTATAAGGCGTTGACCGATGCGCTGACGAAGCCGATGAGCGCCCAAAAGACGCAGGTAGCGCTGCTGCCTGATTCAGAGCTGAATGTTTTTGTGAAGCCGCAGCCGCAAGCTGTTTCTGTGCCGGGTGCACCTGCACCGCAAGCGAAGCCGGAGTATCAGCCGCCGCAGCCTGTGTTCAAGAGCAGTACGGAGCAGATTTTCAAAACTCCGGAGCGCAAGGAAGATGTGCAGACTGCACCTGCTCCCGAAAGTTTGCTGGTGCCTGAGCAGCCTGCTCCTGCTGTAAAAAAAGAACAGGCAGAGCAACAGACGATGTGGCAGCCGTTTGATGATTTTGCTAAGAGTGCCCCGACTGCTTCCTACAGTAATGGCTATCAGGAGCCTGTGCTGGAGGTGCATGAGGCACGCAGTGAATTTGCTAAGCCGCAGCCGACGGAGGCTGCACCTGCGGTCAATAGGGAAACTATTGCTTTTACTGATACTGACAGTGGTATGGATACAATCTGGCCGATTGGTCAGGTTGATAAAACCTTTATTATTGCTCAAAGTGAAAATACGCTTTATCTTATTGATCAGCATGCTGCCCATGAGCGTATTCTTTATGACAAGCTGGTGGCTTCGCATGAGCAGATACCGTCGCAGCAGCTCTTGATGCCTTTGTATGTTGATATGGCTGCCGATGATATTGCGCTGATTGAGGAGCACAGGGATGAATTCCTGGCTTTGGGTGTGGATGCTGCCAGCGCCGGCGAAAGTTTGCTGCGCGTAAGCAGCCTGCCTACGGATATCAAGGCAGATGCCGCTGAGGATTTTATCAACGCTATAAGCAAAATGCTGCGCGAAATGCGTAATGTCAACGGTAGTGATTTGCGGCAGGAGGTGCTGCACATGACTGCCTGCAAGGCAGCGATTAAGGCAGGACAGCTGTTGAATATGCGTCAGATGCGTCAGATGATTATTGATTTGTGTAATACCACGCATCCGTTTACCTGCCCGCACGGCAGACCTTGCATGATTGAAATTGACAGCAATCAGCTGTATAAAATGTTTAAAAGGACGGGCTTTTAATGCTTACAGGCAAAATTGGCGTAACAACAGCCAGAAATGCGACAGGCAGCGCCGCTGCAGCCCAGGCCTTGGCCTGGGCGGAGCAGCTGGGGGCAATTTATGTGGAGCGACCGCATAACATGGGTGTAGACGAGCTTATGGCGCAATATAATCTGGCGGCGTTGGTTGTGGGAGAGAAGGAAGGCCCGCGTGTTCACAGTGATGCAGGCAGCTTTGCCTATCATCCGGGGATGGCGGTACTGCGTCTGCAGCAGCTGAAGCGTGGCGCGACGGAGCATTTGCTGACGGCGTTGGACCTGCGTCCGGGGAAAAGAGTGCTTGATGCTACCCTGGGCCTGGCGGCGGATGCCGCCATCAGCTCCTATGCTGTCGGTGAGGCTGGAACAGTCGTGGGGCTGGAGGCTTCACCGCTGCTGCATTTTGCCGTGAGCTATGGCCTGCAGCATTATGTGGCAGAAGATGCAGACCTGACAGCGGCACTGCGCCGGATTCAGCCGGTGCAGGCGTTGGCGGAGGATTATCTGGCGCAGTGTGCGCCAGATAGCTTTGATGTAATTTATTTCGATCCGATGTTTCGCCATCCTGTTAATGGTGCCAAGGGCATGGAAGCTTTGCGACCGCTTTCCTATGAGGAAGCACTGTCGGAAGCAACGCTGCAGCTGGCGCTTAAGGCAGCGCCGCGCGTGGTTATCAAGGAGCGCAGCGAATATATTCTGCGCGAGTATGGCTGCGAGGAATTTGTCGGCGGCAAATACAGCAGGATTAAGTACGGAATAATAAAAAGGTGATTTATGGTGCAAAAACCCAAGGTAGTTGTTATTTTAGGAGCAACAGCAACCGGAAAAAGTCATTGCGCAATTGAAATTGCTAAGCAATTTCAGGGCGAAATAATTTCCGGTGATTCAATGCTGGTTTATAAAAATATGAATATCGGTACGGCGAAGCCTACTGCTGAAGAACTGGCGGCTGTGCCGCATCATCTGGTGGATATTCTGCCGCCGGACGCTTCCTTCAGCGTTGTGGATTTTAAGGAGCGTGCGTCTGCGCTGATTACGGAAATCAATGCGCGCGGACATCTGCCGATAATTGCCGGTGGTACAGGACTGTACATCAAAGCGTTGCTTGAGGATTATGCCTTTAACAATGCGGATGAGGATAGCGAGCTGCGCCGCAGGCTGGAGGCCGAGGCGCAGGAAAAGGGCGCGTTGGCGCTGCATGCGCGCCTGCAGGAGCTGGCGCCGCAGGAGGCGCAGCGCATTCATCCCAATAATGTGCGTCGTGTTATCCGTGCGCTGGAATCGGCCATGCAGGGCGAGGCTGTCAACCAGTACGGCGCGCAGGAAAGTCCTTATGATGCCGTAGTTATCGGCCTGGAGATGGAGCGTCAGGCGCTGTACGAGCGCATCAACAGGCGTGTTGATTTGATGTTGGAGGCCGGTCTGGAGCAGGAGGTGCGCAGCCTGCTGGAGCAGGGTGTAGCGCCCAAGTGCCAGTCAATGCAGAGCATCGGCTACAGGCAAATGGTGTGGTATCTAAACGGCAGCATGGATTATGCTGCTGCTGTGGATAAGCTGAAGCAGGCAACGCGCAACTTTGCCAAGCGGCAGATTACCTGGTATAAAAAAATGCCGTATATTCACTGGCTGCATCTGGACGATGAGCCTGATTATCAACAGGCAGTGGCAGATATTACCGAAATACTTGTAGAAAGTGGCATTTCGGTGTAAAATATAAGTATAAAGAGGAGTGTAGGTTTTTAGGAATCTGTACTTCCGGAGATAACGAAATGAGTAGGAGGGGCTTTTAATGATTACTTCAGTAAAACCCGCAATGAATTTGCAAGACAGCTTTTTAAACCATGTTCGTAAGGAAAATCTGGGTGTTATTATCTATCTGATGAATGGCTTCCAAATTCGTGGCTTGGTAAGAGGCTTTGACAATTTTACCGTTATTATTGAAAACGAAGGCAAGCAGCAGCTTGTGTACAAGCATGCTATTTCCACTATTTCCCCGGCAACTAATATTACTATTATGCAGCCTGAGAAAAAAGAATTTTAATATAGTACAGGTATGAAGAAAAACGGCGCAACAGCGTTGTTTTTCTTTTTCTGAAGATGAATGCATCCGAAATTTTTGCTAATGGCAGATTTGTAGGGTGGAGGCAGGTTTTTATGTTTGACTATCTGGCATTGTTCCAGGAATATCTGATGGTAGAGCTGGGATTGTCTAAAAATACGCAGCTGGCGTATATGCGTGATTTGCGCCTGCTGATGAAAAGCTTGCAGCTGAAAGCAGATGAAGAGCTGTTGCAGGTTTCGCGACAGCAGCTGATTGCCTATCTTGTGCGTTTGAAGCAGGAAGGCCGCGCTGCCTCGACGGTGGCACGCAAGCTGGCTTCGATTAAGGCGTTTTACCGTTTTCTGACGGCAGAGCGTTATATCCGCCGTAATCCTGCCGAGGTGCTGGAGGCGGCGAGCAGAGGACTGCATCTGCCGAAGGTGCTGAGCGTTCAGGAGGTAGAAAAGCTTTTGGATGAGCCTAATTTGGGAACCTTGGACGGCTATCGCGACAAGACGATGCTGGAGCTGTTATATGCTACCGGTATGCGCGTGTCGGAGCTGGTAAATGTGCCGGTGAAGAATGTTGATATGAAGATGCAGTATGTCATTGTTATGGGCAAGGGCTCCAAGGAACGCATGCTTCCCTTAGGACGCACTGCACTGCATTATCTGGAGCATTATCTGACGGTAGTAAGGCCGCAGCTGTTGCATGGCAAGCCCGATAAGGCTGCAGAGCTTTTTGTAACCAGCTGGGGCGGACCGATGACGCGGGAGCGTTTTTACGAAATAATTGTGGCCTATGGCAAGAGCGCAGGCATCAGCAAGCGCGTTACACCGCATATGCTGCGCCATTCCTTTGCTACCCATCTTTTAAATAATGGTACTGATCTGCGCATAGTACAGGAGCTTTTGGGACATGCTGATATTTCTACAACGCAAATATATACGCATCTTGATGTGGAGCGCTTGCGTGAGGTGTATGATAAGGCACATCCAAGGGCTTAAGAAGGGAGAACAGCTATGACAAGAAGAAGGAACAAGAAATCCTCCGGCAGCAAGTATGGTGTTCTGATTTTAATAGCAATTGTGGCAGTAATTGCCATTGCCTGTGGACTTTTCTTTGCCAACAGCCAAAGCAAAAAGGATGTGTTGGCTAAAAAGGGCGATGAGGCGCAGACTGTTAGTCTGTTGGACGAGTCCATAGAGGCACAGCGTCTGCTGGATAATATTTTGCTGCAGAAAAATAATTGGCAGCTGATTGAAAATGACCATGGCAAAAAGGATGTTGAGGTAGAAGAATCCGGTGCTAAGGTGCAGATTAACCAGCGTGAGCTGGCGGTGGGTGTACCATCCGGTACCAGTCTTGCCGGTGCCTGCGACTGGCTGCAGACGAAGGTAGAGCAGGCAGGATTGGTTTATATCAGCGGCAAGCCTGCCAAATACAAAAAATGGGATGCTTATAAGGCTGAAATTGGCATTAAGGTTAAGGCCGGCACAGGCAGCAAGAGCTTTGTGACGGATACTGTTGTTTTCTTTCATAATAGTAACCTTACCAAGCAGGATAAGGATATTAAGGATTTACCCGAGCAGAAGGCAGAAGCGGAGCAGCAGGGGACCGTCAGGCAATTCAGAGGAAAAGTAGCCATTATTATTGATGACTGCGGCTATGATATGGCGCCGGTGCGCAAGCTGTTGAATACCGGTTTGCCGTTCAGCTATGCCATATTGCCGTATAAGCAGTACAGCAGCGATGTTCTGGAGATGGTAAAGTCTAAAGGACGTGTGCCGATGCTGCATCTGCCGATGGAGCCTATTGACCGCAGTGCGATGAGCGAGGGTTCTGCAACAATTCGCACTGATTTAACTGCTGCCAATAAGTTGTCGCTTACGAGGCGTGCGCTTAATAGTCTGCCAGGAGTTGTGGGTGTAAATAATCACCAGGGCTCGAAGGCAACTGCTGATAAGGAAACTATGCGTGTTGTTTTGCAGGAGCTGCGTCATCAAAATCTGTTCTTTGTGGACAGTCGTACAAATTCTGCTTCGGTAGCACGCACAATGGCACAGCAGGCAGGCGTTTCGACGGCTCGTAATGATATCTTTTTGGATAACAGCTCTGACGTGCAGGCGATTCGTCAGCAGATATATAAGGCTTTCGCTATGGCGGAAAAGAACGGCAGCGTTATTGCTATCTGCCACGCCAGACCGAATACGGCTAAATGCTGGGAGATGTATGCTGCGGAGTTTAAACGGACAGGGATAACCTTTGTGCCGGTGACGGAGCTGCTGTATTAAATTAGTATTAGTATTGGGATTCTGCTTCTTTCATAACTGAAAGAAGATAGTAAGAAATATTCGCTTGATAACTGCGCAACTAACATATCGTTCCGCTCAGAAAAATTTTCCCGTGCCCATAGGGCACAACGCAAATTTCGTGTGGAACCAGGACGAAACGTGCGGCGCCGATTTTGTTCGCAAGTAACCTTTAGTTTTCGGTTGCCTTGTTTCTATGGTTCCAGACACTCATTTGCTAAAATTTTTATTCGCTGCACGATATATTTAGTTGCTTGCTCTGGTGTGTTGTTCAAAAGTTGTAATTCTTAAGAAAAATTGGCTCTCCTTGGGGAGAGCTGTCGCCTAAAAGGCGACTGAGAGGGGATTGTTCGTGAATAGTGTTTTATACGGTAAAATGATACACCCCTCTCCGTCATCGCTACGCGATGCCACCTCTCCCCAAGGAGAGGCTCTTATGAGTACATATTCTGTTTGCAAAACTCTAATTTACATAAACTGAATCGAGGTAAGAAAATGTCTAATTATGTAGAAGAAACAATCGGTAAATATGAAAAGTATATCAATCCCGCTCAGGCAAAGCTATTCCGCTTCATGGGCCTGGCAAGCATCGAAGGTCACGCTGAGGGCTGGACTATTACCGACAGCGAAGGTCAGGAGTTCATTGACTGTTTGGGCGGTTACGGTATGTTTGCTTTAGGTCATCGTCATCCGAAGGTTGTCGAGGCTGTGGAAAAGGAGCTGCATGCTATGCCGATGTGCGGCAAGGTGTTGTTCAACCGTCCGATGGCTGATTTGGCGGAGGCATTGGCCGAGATTACTCCCGGTGAGCTGCAGTACAGCTTTTTTGTCAACAGCGGTACTGAAGCCGTTGAAGGCTGCCTGAAGGTAGCACGTCTGGCAACAAAACGCAAAAAATTCGTTGCTGCGAAGAATGCTTTTCACGGCAAAACCTTTGGTAGCTTAACTGCTACCGGACGTGATATGTATCGCGAGCCGTTTAAACCGCTGCTCGATGGCTTTACTCATGTAGAATACGGCGACGCCGCAGCTGTTGAGGCAGCTGTTGATGAGGATACTGCTGCTGTTATCCTGGAGCCTGTTCAGGGTGAGGGCGGCATTATTGTTCCGCCGGCAGGTTACCTGCGCGAGGTGAAGGAAATCTGCGAGAAGAAGGGTGCTCTGCTGATTGCCGATGAGGTACAGACAGGTATCGGCCGTACAGGCGAATGGTTTGGCGTTAACCATGACGGCGTTACTCCTGACCTGATGGCCTGCGCTAAGGCTTTGGGCGGCGGTGTAATGCCCATAGGTGCGATTATCGGCACTCCGCGTGCCTGGGCCGGTCTGATTGAAGCACCGTTCCTGCACACCTCTACCTTTGGCGGCAACCAGCTGGCCTGCGCTGCCGGTGTAGCAGCCATCAAGACTATCAAGGAAGAGGATATGCTGCGTCGCGGCCGTGAGGCAGGCGCTTATCTGAAGGCCGGTCTGGAGGCTATCGCTGCGGAATATCCTTCCGTTATCAAGGAAGTACGCGGTCGTGGTATGATGATCGGTATTGAGCTGACCAAAGAGGGCGCCGGCGGTATGCTGATGAGCCTGATGATTAACCAGCACATTATTGTTGCTTATACACTGAACAATCCTAAGGTTATCCGTATGGAGCCGCCGCTGATTATGCCTAAAGAGGTTATTGACCATGTTCTGGAGGCCTTCAGAGGCGCTGTTAAAGAAACCGCGGATGTTATTGAAGATTTATAAGAGGAGATAAGATTATGCCTTATGTAGAGAGCAAAACCACCATCAAGGGTGATGGTGCAAAAATTTATGATATTATCAAGGATATGGCTGCTTACCCTAACTTTATGCATGACCTGGTAAGCGTAGAAATCTTGGAGCGCGGTGAGAATTACACTGTTTCTCACTGGGTAAGTAATGTTGACGGACGCAAAATCGTCTGGACCGAGCGCGATACCTTCTATCCTGAGGAGCTGAAGATTACCTACGCTCAGACCGAGGGTGATTTAAAGAAAATGGAAGGCTCCTGGCTTATTACACCGCAGGCTGACGGCTGCGAGGTAACTTTGGCAGTTGATTTTGAGTTCGGTATTCCGATGATTGCCGGCCTTCTGAATCCTATTCTTAAGAAAAAAGTTCGTGAAAACAGTGAAAATATGTTAAACTCTATCAAGGCCCAAATTGAAAAATAAGTAATTACTTGTTATAATAGATATGTTGAAAATGTATTCTATTAATGCCTGTACCTGTTTACAGTGCAGGTCTTTTATGAGGAGGAAATTACTTAGATGAAAACAGCGTTTTTAATGGCGTTAATGACAGCGCTGCTGATGCTCCTGGGCGACTTCTTCGGTGGTCTGCGTGGCATGACCGTAATGCTTTTTGTAGGCGTGGCAATGAACTTCTTTGCTTATTGGAACAGCGATAAGATGGTTCTGGCACACTATGATGCACAACAGGTTGACCGCAACAGTGCGCCGGAGCTGTACGGAATAGTAGAAAAGCTGGCTAAAAAAGCCAATATTCCTATGCCGAAGGTTTATATTATCGACAGTCCGGTGCCTAACGCTTTTGCTACCGGCAGAAATCCGGAGCATGCTGCCGTTGCGGTAAATACTGCGCTGGCAGATATGCTGACCAAGGAAGAGCTGGCCGGTGTTTTGGGCCATGAGCTGAGCCATATTATGCATCGTGATATTTTGGTAAGTACTATTGCCGCTTCTATGGCAGGTGCTATTTCCACGATTGCCCAATGGGGTATGTTCTTTGGCGGCGGTCGTGATGAGAATGGCGAAAGCCGTAATCCTATCGCTTCTATTCTGGTTATGATTTTGGCGCCTCTGGCAGCTATGCTGATTCAGATGGCAGTATCCCGTTCCCGCGAATATATGGCAGATAAATCCGGCGGTGAGCTTTGCGGCAATCCCAATGCTCTGGCTGATGCCCTGCTGAAGATTGAAGCCTATGCGGAGCGTCGCGTAATGCCCGGTGCTACCGAAGCAACTGCGCATATGTTTATTATCAACCCCTTTGCCGGTGTTGATGCCAAGCAGCTTTTCAGCACTCACCCTGCAACAGAGGAAAGAGTTCAGCTGCTGCGTGAGCAGGCAAGAGAAATGGGTATCCGTTAACAAATTCAACTATACCTCTAAGTCACATCGGTGACTGGGTTAGTATAAAAAATTAATTAAACTTTAAGGAGAGATTCACACATGGAACAAACACTTGTACTCGTAAAACCCGATGGAGTTAAGAAAAATCTGATCGGCGACATCATCGCTCGTTTCGAACACAAAGGCCTGCAAGTTGCAGCTCTGAAACTGGTTAAAGTTACCGAAGCTCAAGCTAAATTCCACTATGCTGAGCATGAAGGCAAACCCTTCTTCGGCGAACTGGTTGACTTCATCACCTCCGCTCCGCTGGTTTGCGCTGTAATCCGTGGCGAAAACGCTATCAAAGCTGTTCGTCAACTGAACGGTGCTACCAACCCGATCGAAGCAGTTCCCGGTTCTATCCGCGGCGACTTCGCTCTGAGCATCGGTGAAAACATTGTTCACGGTTCCGACAGCCCGGAAGCTGCTGAGCGCGAAATCAACAACTTCTTCACTCCGGAAGAAATTTACTAATTAACTTTAGCCTTTCGGCAGCCATGAGCTGACTGAGAGGGGTTACACTCTCACGGAAAGGATGGTGCAGAAATGAAGAAAGCTGCTGTTTATACCAGAACCGGTGACAAAGGAACTACCGGTTTGTACACAGGAGAACGTGTTCCCAAGCAAAGCCTGCGTGTAGAAGCCTATGGTACTGTGGATGAAATTTCCTCGGCATTAGGTTTGGCACGTGCTCAGGTTACGCGTGAGGACGTACGTGAAACCATTTTCAATGTACAAAAGCTGCTCATGTCTGTGATGGCTGATATTGCCAGCCTCAACCTGCCCGAACCTTACATCAAAGAAGAACACGTTAAGCTGTTTGAGGATACAATCGACAAGTTTGATTCTCTGTTGCAGCCGCTGGGTCATTTCATTATCCCCGGCGATACTGTAGGCGCTGCCGCACTGGACATCGCGCGCACTACTACCCGTCGTGCCGAGCGCTGCCTGCTGCGTCTGGCTGAAAACGAACCGGTTAACCCCAATGTTCTGGTTTGCCTGAACCGTTTGTCTGATTTGTGCTTTATCCTGGCACGTGTAGAATGCGAAGTAAAATAAGCATTGCTGATTAAGGAATAGAAGCTTCTGCCTGTGGTCTTTGACCGCAGGTGGAAGCTTTTTTGCTTGCATGCAATAAGTTGTCACACTATTCCCTGCTGCTAAGAAGAATACGTGTATACAATCGTGTGAAGTATTGTACACTATATATTGATGTGCTACAATACTATACATGGGCTTCGGGAAAAAGCCTTAAATTGTAAACGTGTTTTAAATTTTTACTGGGGGGATTTTTTTATGTTGGAGATTTTGAATTCTATTGATGGCTTCATTTGGGGCCCGCCTTTGATGATGCTGCTTATGGGTACAGGCATTTTAATGAGCGTCCGTCTTGGTCTGCTTCAGGTTATGAAGCTGCCTAAAGCCTTGCAGCTGATTTTTACCGCCCGCAGCAAGGGCGAAGGTGATGTAAGCAGCTTTCAGGCTTTGTGCACTGCTTTGGCCGCAACTGTCGGCACCGGTAATATCGTTGGCGTAGCAACAGCAATTAAGCTCGGTGGCCCCGGTGCTCTGCTGTGGATGTGGCTGGCTGCTTTCTTCGGTATGGCAACCAAATATTCCGAAGGCGTGCTGGCTGTTAAGTATCGTACCTATGATGAAAACGGCAACGCTTCCGGCGGTCCGATGTACTATATTGAACAGGGCCTGGGCAAAAAATTCAAGCCTTTGGCTGTAATGTTCTCTATCTTCGGTGTTATGACTGCCTGCCTGGGCAGCGGTACCTTTACTCAGGTAAATGCAATCACTTCTATTGTTAATGTATCCTTTGGCGTTTCCGAATACGTTGTAGCAGCAATCCTGACTGTTCTTGTTGCTGTTGTTATTATCGGCGGGCTGCAATCCATTGCTAACGTAGCAAGCAAGATTGTTCCTTTCATGGCTGCTGTTTATGTTATCGCAACCGTTTCCGTGCTGGTATTTTATGCTGATGCTCTGCCGGCTGCAATTAAGCTGGTTATCGACGGTGCCTTCAACGGTACTGCGGCAGCAGGCGGCTTTGCCGGTGCCGGAATTATGCTGGCAATGCGCAGCGGTATCGCCCGCGGCATTTATTCCAATGAATCTGGTCTGGGCTCTGCTCCTATCGTAGCAGCTGCAGCAAAAACCAAATGGCCTGCAGAACAGGGCCTTGTTTCTATGACCGGTACCTTTATCGATACCATCATCATCTGCACCATGACCGGCCTGTCCATTATCGTCAGCGGTGCCTGGGCCGGCGATTTGAACGGTGCTGCTCTGACTGAGGCTGCTTTCGCTTCTGCTTTCCCGGCTGTTGCCAAGTATGTCCTGACCGGCGGTCTGGTACTCTTCGCCTTCACCACTATTATCGGCTGGAGCTATTACGGCGAGCGTTGCGCAGAATATCTATTCGGCGTAAAATGCATCATGCCTTACCGTATCGGCTATATCATTCTGGTAGGCCTGGGCGTATTCCTGAAGCTGGAAATGATTTGGATTATTGCTGATATCGTTAACGGTCTGATGGCTATTCCTAACCTGATTGCTCTGTTGGGCCTGAGCGGTGTGGTTGTTGCAGAAACCAAGCTGTACTTCGAGCATTGGGAAAAGGTTCACAGCCGTCGTAAACAGCTGGCTGAGATTCGCGAAGATCTGGCAACTGAAAATAATTAATTAACATTAACGAAAGCCATTGTAGAGATACAGTGGCTTTTTTCATTATTAAGTTTTTGTGTCATCTGTATTTTTATGTCTTTGGTGTGTTATAATATACATATCAAGATAATAGGAGAAAAAAATGATTTATGGTTTATTAGCTTTGCTGGTGGTCCTGCTGGACCAGGCAACAAAGTATTATGTGGTAACACATTTTGCATTAGGGGAGAGCGTGCCGGTGATTAACAACGTTTTTCATTGGACGTTTATACTGAATCCGGGTGCCGCCTTCGGTATGCTGGAGGGCAGTCGTTGGCTGTTCGTGGTGATTGCGCTTGCAGTAATCGGCGGTGTCTGGTATATGCGCGAGGAGATTACTAAAATCGGCGCGATGGCCTGCTGGGGAACAGCACTCTTTGCAGGCGGTGCCTTGGGCAATCTTATTGACCGTACTACGCGCGGCGTGGTAATTGATTTTTTTGATTTTCGTATCTGGCCAATATTTAATGTGGCAGATATCGCAATTTGTGTAGGAGTAGGTTTGATTATATGGAGCATTTTGCAAACGGAGCTGCTGAGCAGCAAAGATTAATTATAACTGAACAGGAGGCCGGTCAGCGTGCTGATGTAGGCCTGGCAGCAATGCTGGAGCTTACGCGCTCGAATATGCAGAAGCTGCTGGAGGAGGGCCGTGCGGTGCGCGGCAGCAAGGTGTTGAAATCCAACTACAAGCTGCGTCTGGGTGACGAGATTGATGTTACCTTGCCTGAGCCGCAGCCTCTGGATGTACAGCCGGAAAATATTCCTCTGGATATTATTTATGAGGATGAGGATGTTGTTGTTGTCAACAAAGCGCGCGGTATGGTAGTCCACCCGGCGGCCGGCAATTTAAACGGAACGCTGGTCAATGCGCTTTTGTATCACTGCAAAAACTTATCCGGTATCAACGGCGTTATCCGCCCGGGTATCGTGCATCGTCTGGATAAGGATACTAGCGGTATTATGATTTGTGCCAAGAATGATGCGGCGCATTTGTCCTTATCGCAGCAAATACAGGCTAAAACAGCTCAGCGTACCTATCTTGCTGTAGTACGTGGCAACATAAAGACAGACAGCGGCGTGATTGAAACGCTTATCGCCCGTGATAAAAACGACCGTAAGAAAATGGCGGTTGTCAAAGAAGGCGGACGTGATGCTGTTACCGAATACGAGGTTTTGGAGCGCTTCGGCAAATATACTATTGTGCGCTGCCGCCTGCGAACGGGACGCACGCATCAGATTCGCGTACATATGGAGTATCTGGGCTATCCTTTGGTAGGTGACCCGAAATATTCTCCGATGAAAACTCCCTTCAGCATTCAGGGACAGGCTCTGCATTCGCAGACACTGGAATTTATCCACCCGCGTACGGGAGAACGCTTGAGCTTTGAAGCTCCGCTGCCGGAGGATATGCATAAGATTGTTACCCGCCTGCGCTTGGGACAATTTAATTAGTTGAGTTCTGCCTTAGGGCAGTCTTGATAGCAGGTTAAAAGCCTGAATAAAAATAAGAGGTGAGCCAAATGAGCAATTTTATTAAAAAGAATGTTATTATGGATGCAGAGGCTATGCGCCGTGCGATTATCCGTATTTCTCATGAAATTATCGAAAGAAATAAGGGCGTAGATAATGTTGTCATTGTCGGCATCCGTACCCGCGGTGTACCTATCGCAGAACGCCTGGCAGCAGCAATTAAAGATATAGAGAATGTTGAGCTGCCGGTAGGAATGCTGGATATTACCCTTTATCGTGATGACCTGTCTACTCTTGCATATAATCCGATTGTACACGGTACAGAAATTGACCTGGACCTGAATGGCAAAACCGTAATTCTTGTTGATGATGTGCTTTACACCGGTCGTACTATCCGCGCTGCTCTTGATGCAGTGATGGATATGGGCCGGCCAAAGGCTATTCAGCTGGCAGTTCTTATTGACCGCGGACATCGCGAGCTGCCGATCCGTGCTGACTTTGCCGGTAAAAATGTTCCTACCTCCCACAAGGAAGCTATCAACGTTTATCTGGCAGAGGAAGACGGCATTGATGAAGTAGCAATTGGTGATATCGAGGAGTAATCAACCGTAGCTTGTTAATGTAACAGGAGGAGAATTTTATGCAGCAGGCTGAAGTATTGCGCAATGAGGCTTTAGGCGCAACACTGGTTAAAAAAATGAAGCTGCGTGGCTTCGATGCTTATTACTGTGCTGATAAGCAGGCAGCACTTAAGCAGGCTTTGGAGCTGATTCCGCAGGAGGATGTTGTTTCCTGGGGCGGTTCTGTAACGATTGATGAAATCGGCCTTTTGGACGCAGTGAAAGAGCGCAATAAGGTTATCGACAGAGCTGCAGCAGCAACGCCGGAAGAAAAAATGGAATTGATGCGTCAGGCACTTTTGTGTGATACGTATTTAATGAGCAGCAATGCCATCAGCAGTGATGGCCAGCTGATAAACATTGACGGCAATGGCAACCGCTGTGCTGCTTTGATTTTCGGACCGAAGCAGGTACTTGTTATTGCCGGGCTTAACAAGGTCGCAGGCTCTTTAGAGGCTGCCATGGACAGAGCGCGTAATGTGGCTGCGCCGATAAATGCCAAAAGGTTTGCAGGCCTGCAGACACCCTGCTATAAAGCGGGACTTTGCGGTGACTGCCTTTCTGCGGACTGCATCTGCTCGCAGATTGTTATTACACGTACTAGCCGCAATAAGGGACGCATTAAGGTTATTTTAGTTGGCGAAAGCTTAGGGTTCTGATTCAAGGGGAGTTGTTTAGCATAGGTGTTAGCAGCTCCCTTTTGCATAAGAAAGCAGGTGAAAAAATGGCACGTACTATTATTCTGTTATTGGATTCCTTTGGTATTGGTTACGCCCATGATGCCGAAGCATATGGCGATAAGGGTGCAGATACCTTAGGACATATTTGCGGATGGATGGCAAAAAATCCGCGTCATGCGGGCGAAGAGCCGAAGCCGCTGCATTTGCCGCATCTGGCTGAGCGCGGACTGCAGGCAGCTGCAGAGCTGAGCCGTGGCGAAGCGCTGCCGGCAGGCCTGGGCGCTGAGCATACAATCGGTGCTTATACCTATGCGCAGGAGGTCAGCCGCGGTAAGGATACACTGAGCGGACATTGGGAAATCAGCGGTGTGCCGGTTAAATTTGACTGGGGCTATTTCCCTGATGTGCCGAAATGCTTTCCACAGGAGCTGGTGGATGCAATCATCAGCCAGGGTAATTTGCCGGGCGTGCTGGGCGAATGTCATGCCAGCGGTACCGAAATCATCAAGGAGCTGGGCGAGGAGCATGTAAAAAGCGGCAAGCCAATTATCTATACCTCTGCTGACAGCGTGCTGCAGATAGCAGCGCACGAGGAAGCCTTTGGCCTGGAGCGCCTGTACGACCTGTGCAAGCTGGCCTTTAAGCTGGTGCAGCCGTATAATATTGCCCGGGTAATAGCGCGTCCGTTCGTCGGCACCTGTGCTGCAGATTTTACCCGCACAACCAACCGTCACGATTACGCAGTACCGGCACCGCAGCCGACGCTGCTTGATAAAATGGTGGCAGCAGGTGGTAATGTATACGCCGTAGGCAAGATTGCCGATATTTTTGCACATCGCGGCATTACGAAGCATTATGCTGCAGGCGGCCTGGACAAGCTGGTAGACGCAACGAAGCAGGCTGTAGCTGATGCTCCGGATAATACCATTGTCTTTACTAATTTTGTTGACTTTGATTCCTCCTACGGACATCGTCGTGACATTCAGGGCTATGGCGAAGCACTGGAATATTTCGACAGCAGACTGCCGGAAATTACCGCTTTGCTGCGCCCGGACGATTTGCTGCTGATGACGGCAGACCACGGCAATGACCCCAGCTGGAGCGGCACGGACCATACGCGTGAAAAAATCCCCGTACTCTTTTCGGGAGCAGGCATTGCCTGTAAGCAGCTTGCACCTATGCAGACCTTTGCTGATATAGGACAAACGATTGCCGATTATATGAAGATTGAACCGACATTTACTGGCACCAAAACAGATTTGTTTTGAAAGAGGTGGATAAGATGAGCAAACATTACGCAGCACCTGAGGAGATTTTATACCATGTAGGTTTTTCGGCACAGCAGCTGCAGGGCGCAACTGTTGCCGTGCTTCCCGGTGATCCCGGACGTGTGGAGCCATTGGCTAAGGCTTTGGGCAGTGATGCCAGCTTTATTGCCAGCCATCGCGAATACACCAGCTGGCTGACGAAAATCAATGATGCTCCGGTATTGGTCTGCTCGACAGGTATGGGCGGTCCTTCCGTAGCAATCTGCCTGGAAGAGCTGGCCCGCATGGGCATTAAAAAGCTTATCCGCTTTGGTACAACTGGTACGATTCAGGAAAAGGTTAATCTCGGTGATATTATAATTGATAAAGCCGCTGTTCGCCTTGATGGCACCTCGCAGCATTATGCACCATTGGAATTTCCGGCGGTTGCCAGCTTTGATGTGACAACGGCACTGGTGGTGGCAGCTAAAAGTGCCGGCGCTCCCTATCACTTGGGCATTGCGGCCTCCAGCGACACCTTCTGGCCGGGGCAGGAGCGTTATGACAGCTTCACCGGCTATGTGCCGCGCCGCTTCCGCGGGACGATGCAGGAATGGCAGGCACTGGGAGTGCTGAATTATGAAATGGAAACCTCCGCTTTGTTCGTAACCTCGCAGGCGTTAGGCTTAGAGGCTGGCGCTGTCTGTGGCGTGGTAGTTAAGCGCACGCAGAGCGAAAGCGTGGCACCACCTGATGTTTATCAGCGTGCCTTCGGTTATATGGTGCAGGTGACACGCGGAGCTGTCGAGCTGCTGCTGGCGGAGGCAGCTGAGTAATAGGCAGGTGATTCTTATGAAAAAAATTAAATGGCTGCTGCAGGTTTGCTTTTTAGTAGTATTTGCGTCCTTGTTTACAGCATTTATGCCGCAGACGGCGCGGGCAGATTTTGCGGAGCGTCCTGTGGGCTTTGTGGTTATCGACCAGGATGGCGGTGTGGATGGTGCTGTTTATAAGGAATGGCGCCAGATGGTCAAGCTGGCCTACCGTTTCCCATATTATCAAATCATAGATGGTGGCGAGCCTCAGACGCTGGTGAGCCAGGCAGTGCGTGACGGCGTAAAGCTGGATGCAGCATCTTTAGCTGCTTTGGCGGAAAAAAGCAAAATGGATGTGCTGGTTGTTGCACGTATCTATGAAATGGATGAAAGCCTTGTCAGCGGCTGGGGATTCCGCTTTGATCACGATACCTATGTGCGTGTGGTAGCGGATGCAGACCTTTTCGTATATAAAAAGGATGGCAATAAGCTGCTGAAGAAGCGTGTGCGTGAAAGCGGACTGCGCGACATGGGCAATTATGACAAGCCGGCGGAAACGATTAAATGGCAGCTTTCCAAGCTGGTAAATACTATGGAAAATAAGCCGATTATCGGCAGTTAAACAGAAAATATGAAAAAAATAGTTAGCTTGTTCACCTTAGTTTAAGGCAGCAGGTAGTAAAATAATACTGAAGGCGGTATAATAGAATAGTTGCCTGAAGCGTAAATTGAGGTGAAAATATGCATATATTAGTTACAGGAGGGGCCGGTTATATCGGCTCACATACAGTTATAGAGCTGCTTAACGCCGGACACAGTGTTGTAGTAGTGGATAATCTTGTTAATTCCAGCAGGCTGGCAATGCAGCGTGTAGAAAAAATCATCGGTCAGCAAATCCCCTTTTATGAAACTGATATCAGGGATCGTGCCGGCCTGCAACAGGTTTTTGCTGAGCATAGCTTTGACTGCTGTATTCATTTCGCCGGTTTAAAAGCAGTAGGCGAATCGGTACAGAAGCCCTTGGAGTATTATGAGAATAATATTTCCGGTACCTTGGTATTGCTGGATGTAATGCGTAAGGCAGGCTGTAAGAATATTATTTTCAGCTCTTCGGCTACTGTTTACGGCAATCCTGCTGTAGTGCCTATTCCGGAAACCTGTCCTAAAGGGCAGTGCACTAATCCCTATGGCCAGACCAAGTCGATGCTGGAGCAAATCCTTTGTGATATGTATGTGGCTGATCATGAATGGAATGTGGTACTGCTGCGTTACTTTAACCCTATCGGTGCGCACAGCTCCGGTCTGATTGGTGAAAATCCTAATGGCATTCCCAATAACCTGATGCCGTATATTACGCAGGTTGCTGTGGGCAAGCTGGAGAAACTGCATGTTTTTGGCAATGATTATCCCACTCCGGACGGTACCGGCGTGCGTGACTTTATTCATGTAGTGGATTTGGCCAAAGGTCATGTGAAAGCTTTGCAGGCAATAGATGACAAATGCGGCGTAGAGGTGTATAATCTTGGTACAGGTATTGGCTATTCAGTGCTGGATTTAGTCAAAGCATTTGAAAAGGCTACTGGAATTAAGATACCTTATGTAATTGACCAACGTCGTGCAGGTGATATTGCTACCTGCTATTCTGATCCGTCAAAGGCGTGGGAAAAGCTGGGCTGGAAGGCAGAGCTGGGCATTGAGGACATGTGCCGTGATTCCTGGAACTGGCAGAAGAACAACCCTAATGGCTTTGAAGCATAAGGTTAAAAGAAAAAAATAGTAGAAAAAGAGGAAAAGTATTTATGTGTGGTATTGTTGGATTTTGTGGAAATAAGCAGGCAGCGCCTATTCTGTTAGATGGTCTGTCTAAGCTGGAATATCGTGGTTACGATTCTGCCGGTCTGGCAGTGCGCGATGGCAGTGCACAGGTGCAGATTGTTAAGGCTAAAGGCCGCCTGAAGGAGCTTTACGCCAAAACTAATGGCGGTCAAAGCCTTATCGGTACCTGTGGTATCGGTCATACCAGATGGGCAACCCATGGTGAGCCTTCTGAAACTAATGCGCATCCGCATGCAAGTGCAGATGGCAATGTAGTTGCCGTACACAACGGTATTATCGAAAACTATCAAGAGCTGAAGGAAAAGTTGCTGCATAACGGTTACACCTTCTATTCTCAGACTGATACCGAGGTTGCCGTTAAGCTGATTGACTACTACTATAAAAAATACGAGCATACTCCGACTGATGCTCTGAGCCATGCTATGATCCGTATGCGCGGCTCCTATGCTTTAGCGGTAATGTTCAAGGAATATCCCGGTGAAATTTATGTTGCCCGCAAGGACAGCCCGATGATTATCGGCGTGCAGGACGGCGAATGCTATGTTGCCAGCGACGTGCCTGCTATTTTGAAATATACCCGCCAGGTTTATTACATCGGCAATCTGGAAATGGCACGTCTGGCTAACGGCGAGGTTACCTTCTACAATGTTGACGAGGAAGTAATCGAAAAACCGTTGACCGAAATTAAATGGGATGCTAAAGCTGCTGAAAAAGCAGGCTTTGAGCATTTTATGATGAAGGAAATCCACGAGCAGCCTAAGGCAGTACGCGATACTCTGAATTCCGTACTGGTTGACGGCAAGCTGGATATGAGCGCTGTCGGCCTCAGCGACGAGGATATCAAAAAGATTGACCAGATCTGCATCGTTGCCTGCGGCAGTGCTTATCATGTAGGCGTAGCAGCGCAGTACGTAATTGAAGATCTGGCACAGATTCCGGTTCGTACCGAGCTGGCTTCTGAGTTCAGATATCGCAAGCCTCTGCTGAGCAAGAACGAGCTGGTTATCATTGTCAGCCAGTCCGGTGAGACTGCCGACAGTCTGGCAGCTTTGCGTCTGGCTAAAGAAAAGGGCATCAAAACTCTTGGCATTGTCAACGTAGTAGGCAGCTCTATTGCCCGCGAAGCAGATAATGTTTTCTATACTCTGGCAGGCCCGGAAATTGCCGTTGCAACTACTAAGGCTTACAGCACTCAGCTGATTGCTGCTTACTGCCTGGCAATTCAGTTTGCTATTGTACGTGGCACTATTGACGAAGCAAAATATCTGGAGCTGATTCAGGAAATGGCCCAGCTGCCGGATAAAATCCAAAAAATTATTGAAGATAAGGAACGCATCCAATGGTTTGCCGCTAAGCAGGTCAACGCTAAGGATATCTTCTTTATCGGCCGTGGCCTGGATTACGCTGTCAGCCTGGAGGGTAGCCTGAAGATGAAGGAAATTTCCTATATCCACAGCGAGGCTTATGCTGCCGGCGAATTGAAGCATGGTACTATCAGCCTGATTGAAGATGGTACTCTGGTTATTGGCGTGCTGACTCAAAGCGAGCTTTATGAAAAGACTGTCAGCAACATGGTAGAGTGCCGCAGCCGTGGCGCTTATCTGATGGGCCTGACTACCTATGGCAACTATAACATTGAGGATACCGCTGATTTCACAGTTTATATTCCTAAGACCGACGAGCATTTCATGACCAGCTTGGCAGTTATTCCGCTGCAGCTTATGGGCTATTATGTGAGTGTTTCTAAGGGCTTGGATGTAGATAAACCTAGGAACCTGGCTAAGAGCGTTACCGTAGAATAAGAGTGGGGTGTAATGCATCATATGCATCGCAAACCCTCCTCCACGTACTAAAAGTACGCGTTCGTCGGCTTCGCATCGCCTCTGATACATTCTCCCCACTCTTGAGAGATAGAGGAATATAACGCCTAAAGATCGCAAACTCTGCAATAAAAAACCACAGCTTACATTTTATGTAGGCTGTGGTAATTTTTTTGTTGTTAATAATGAGCGGCGTTTTTATCAATCAGTGTAAAGCCTGCCTTGGTAAGCTTTGCACGGATTTCGTTGATTTGTTCCGCATCACGGGTTTCTAGTTCTAAGCGCAGGAAGCAACCTGTGATATCCATATCGGCATCACTGCGGTTGTGCTGTACGCCTACAACGTTAGCGCCACAGCTGCTTACGATTTCGCTCACTTCACGCAGCTGGCCGGGACGATCCTGCAAAGCGATAACGAGGTCTGCCCTTCTGCCGCTGGTAACCTGACCGCGGGTGATTACGCGCGAAAGAATATTAACGTCGATGTTACCGCCGGATACAACGCAGACGGTTTTCTTGCCCTTGATCGGCAGCTTGTCGAACAGCGCTGCTGCTACCGGAGTTGCGCCTGCACCTTCGGCAATCAGCTTCTGCTTTTCAATCAAGGTTAAAATTGCGGTTGCGATTTCGTCCTCGCTTACGGTAACGATATCATCAACATATTTGCTGATGAGTTCGTAGGTGTTTTCACCAGGAGTTTTTACAGCAATGCCATCAGCAAAGGTGCTGACGTGATCTAAGGTTTCATATTTATGGTCATGGAAGGCTTTGAACATGCTGGCTGCTCCTGCTGCCTGCACGCCGTAAACCTTAACCTCCGGACGCAGGCTTTTGATAGCGAAGGCTACGCCGCTGATAAGGCCACCGCCACCAATCGGTACGATTACTGCTTCAACATCCGGCAGCTGGTCTAAAATTTCCAGGCCGATGCTGCCCTGGCCGGCAATAACAAGCTCGTCGTCATACGGATGGATAAAGGTCATGCCTGTTTCTTCCTGCAGCTGTACAGCGCGGTCATGTGCTTCGTCGTAGGCACCGGGAACAAGCTCCACCTGCGCGCCCAGGCGCTTGGTGTTCTCTACCTTCATAATCGGGGCGCCGTCCGGCATGCAGATGACGCTTTTGATGCCCATGCTGGTTGCAGCCAGTGCTACGCCTTGTGCGTGGTTGCCGGCGCTGCAGGCGATTACGCCCTTGCTGGCTTCTTCAGGTGTGAGCTGGCTGATTTTGTAGTAGGCACCGCGTACCTTGAAGCTGCCTGTTACCTGCAGGTTTTCTGTTTTCAGATACAAGTTGTTGCCTTCGCTTAAATGCGGAGCAGCTATTAAATCTGTTTTACGTGCTACGCTTTTAAGGATGAAGGCTGCGTGATAAATTTTGTCTAATGAGAGCATTGTGTTACCTTCTTTTCTTTCCCTAAATAAAAATACTAAAATAGACTGTGGCAAAAGCTACAATCTATTTTAGTATAAGCGCTTTTAGTTTGTGCGTCAAGATTTAACCTTCTAAGTGTGTGTTTGGCAGCATTAGCTGCAGCTTGAAGCTGTTGTTATCAAAGCTGATATTGTTATTGCCTGCGTATTTTTCGCAAATCATCCTGATGTTTTCCAGTCCGGTGCCAGGTTCCTTGTAGTCGCGCTTGGCAGAATAAAACTGGTCATTATACCGCACGATGTTACCGCTGAAGGAATTAACAACCTCTATCAGCAATAGAGAGGCTCTTTCTCTGATTTTCACATTAATATAACAGTTGCTGCCCTGGGCCATGCAGTCTTCGGTAACTGCGGTAAAAGCGTTTTCCAGGGCATTGCCTAAAATAATGGCCAGATCAATATCGTTGATTTTGATTTTACTGAAGCTGATATCCGCGGCAAAGGGGATGCCTTTTTCCTGTGCCTGCATCTGCCAGTAGCCGATAAGGCCGTCGATGGTTTCATTGCCATAAAGCTTTACTGTTTGCAGCTGTTCTGTGTATTTAAGGATAGTACGCAGATGCTGGCCAAGCTTATCAAACTTTTTTTCTTCATAAAGCTGGTTGAGCATAAGCACGAGATGCTTTTGGTCATGGCGCAGGCGGCGCGATTTCTGCCAGGTTTCGATAACAAAATCGTAGTAAGGCTTTTCATTGCGACGCAGCTCTTCCAGTGAGCTGAGCTTGATGGACATCACCTTGTTATCATTTTTTTCCTTCAGCAGATCCATCATCATGTAAACAAAGAAGAAGAGCGGCATGATGCACAGAAAGCGGGCAAAGAAAAGATTCCAGGTGCGTGGTTCGGAAAAATTGCGGATGAGTACCAGGGCAACGAAGTTAAAAGCTAAAATATAGTTGGAATAGGTGATAATCTTATTGTATTTAGTGCTGCGGAAGAGCTGCTTGAATTTCTTTACAGTATAATAAAACCAGGAAAAATAAGCAGATTGTGCCAGCAGGAGCACGAAGGTGGCGGTGGCATAGTAGTAGCCGGGAGTGGGCGAAAAGCGTTCTGCGAGCATAGCAAGTGTCTGCAGAACATTTTCAAAATTGCCAGAGAGCAGGATGCAAAAAAGCTGCTTACTTTTATTACCTTTTACGATGGCGAAGTAGTAGAATATGTAGAGTAGGTAAACGCCATATAATGTCGGCAGCTTATCGAAATTGCGTCCGGTAAAGATGAAAATGCCCCATTCAATGAGAATAATAGCAAAAAAGCCGCATATTGCTGCTTTTTTGGATAAGCGCAGGTCTTCCAAAAAGGGGTAGTAGCATAGATAAGAGCTGGGGGCAACGCGCAGGATAATATAGATAAGGATAATCAAATCTTGAATCTGCATATAACATCATTCCTTAGAAATAATATAGAAAAAGCTTCTTTAAGATAATTATAGCAAATGTAAACTAAAATTAAAGCAAATTTTTTCTAACGGCAGAGATAAAATGGCGTGTTGAAATGCGAGGCTTTTCTGTTGTATAATAAAATGAATATAAATTATAAAGGAGTGCAGAAAATGCAGTGGATAGAAGTTAATGTAGCGGTAACGCATGAAGCAGTTGAGGCCGTAGCAGATATGCTGACGAGCATCGGTTCTAAGGGAGTTGCGATTGAGGATCCGCAGCTGATTAATGATTTGCGCAACAGCGGTACCTGGGAGCTGTGCGATATTCCGGAGCAGGAGAATACCGAGGTTGTTACCGTCAGCGCTTATTATGCTGATGATGAGAAGCTGGAAAAACGCCTGGCAGAGATTGACGAGCAGCTGGCGCTGATTGAGGAGCGCATTGGCAAGTATCGCTTTGGCAATACGCGCTTCCGCAAGGTGAGCGAGCAGGATTGGGCTAACGAATGGAAGCAGTATTTCCATGTTACTCATGTTGGCAAGAGCCTTGTTATTAAGCCGAGCTGGGAGGAATATGCTCCTAAGGAAGGCGAGCATGTTATTGAAATTGATCCGGGTATGGCTTTTGGCACAGGCACGCACCACACTACCAATATGATGATGGAACGTCTGGAGAAGGTTATTACGCCTGATTCTACCGTGTTTGACGTTGGTACCGGCAGCGGTATTCTGGCGATTGCTGCGGCGATGCTGGGTGCTAAGTCTGTTAAGGCTGTTGATATTGATGGCGTGGCAGTGCGCGTGGCGAAGGAGAATGTTGCGGATAACGGCCTGAGCGAGCAGATTGAGGTGCGCGAGGGCGATTTGCTGCATGGCACCGAGGGCAAGGCTGATGTTATTATCGCTAATATTATTGCCGATATTGTTATTATGCTGCTGCAGGATATTCCGCAGAAGCTGAATGACAATGGTGTGCTGCTGGCGAGCGGTATTATTGAGGAGCGTATGCCGGATGTGGAGGCTGCGGCGCAGGCGCAGGGCCTTTATGTTGATGCGGTTGACCATCGCGGCGGCTGGGTTGTTATGCAGATGAAGAAGAAGAAGTAAGGGGAAACCTATATGCATCGTTTTTTTGTACCGCAATTATATAACGAAACAATGACTATTGAGGGCGTGGATGCGCGTCATATCAGTAAGGTGCTGCGGATGCAGCCAGGTGCGCAGCTGCAGATTGTGAGTGACGACGGCGTGAGTGCGCTGGCGGAGATTACAGCGATTGACAGCGAGTGCGTGACTGTGCATTGCCTGGAGAAGCTGGCGGAAAGCCATGAGCCGGCGGTGCGCCTGATTCTGGCGCAAGGCCTGGCGAAGGGCGAGAAGATGGAGTTCATCATCCAGAAGGCTGTGGAGATGGGCGCTTACAGCGTGGTGCCTGTGGCTATGGAGCATTCCGTGGTGCGCCTTGACGGTGCGAAGGCTGCCAAGAAGGTGGAGCGCTGGCAGAAGATTGCCGAGTCCGCGGCAAAGCAGAGCAAGCGTGATATTATTCCCGAGGTGCAGCCTGTGCAGACGATGGCACAGATGCTGGCGGCGAATGACTGCGCTACGAAGATTATCGCTTACGAGTGCGAGGATAAAAAGAGCCTGAAGGCGGCGCTGAAGGAGGCGCAGGCCAAGGGCGCGCTGACGGATTTGCTGCTGATTATCGGTCCTGAGGGCGGCATCAGCGAAGCGGAGCTGGAAACGGCACGTACCGCAGGTGCTGTGCCTGTATCGCTGGGCAGACGCATTCTGCGCGCGGAAACGGCAGGACTTGTCGCTATTTCAGCGATTTTTTATGAAACAGGAGATTTAGGAGATTAAACATAGATGAGAAAAATTGCATTTTATACGCTGGGCTGTAAGGTTAACCAGGCCGATACTGCCAGCATGGAGGGGATTTTCCGTGCGTCCGGCTATGAGGTTGTGCCTTTCGGGGAACCGGCAGACGTTTATTTAGTTAATACCTGCGTTGTTACCAATACCGGTCAGCGCAAATCGCGTCAGATTATCAATCGTGCTGTGCGTCACAATCCGCTGTCTTTGGTGGTTGTCACCGGCTGCTATCCGCAGACTGCGCCGGAGGAAGTGCGTGCTATCGAGGGTGTCGATGTAATTATCGGCAATCAGGAGCGCGGCCGCATTGTGGAGCTGGTCGAAGAAGCACTGGAGCACAAGCGCACGGAGATTCTGGATAATGTACAGCAGATGACTGTGGACACTAAGTTCGAAGAGCTGGGCGTTGGCACGGAAACCGATAAAACCCGCGCCTTCCTCAAAATTCAGGAGGGCTGCAATCAATATTGCACCTACTGCATTATTCCTTTTGCCCGTGGTCCGCTGCGCAGCCGCAGCCTGGACAGCATCCGTGAGGAGGTTGGCAAGCTGGTTGCCGCAGGCTACAAGGAGGTTGTGCTCATCGGCATTCACCTTGGCTGCTACGGCAAAGAGCTGGCGAAGGAAGGCAAGCACGTTACTTTGTATGACGCAGTAAAGGCAGCGCTGAGCGTTGAAGGTGTGCAGCGTGTGCGCCTCGGTTCTTTGGAATCCGTAGAGGTGGAACCGCGCCTGCTGCAGCTGATGGCCGAGGAACCGCGCCTGCAGCGTCACCTGCATCTGCCGCTGCAAAGCGGCTGCGACAAGATTTTGCGCGCTATGCACCGTCCTTACGATACCAAACGCTTTACGGAGCTGGTGAACGAAATCCGTGCTCAGGTGCCTGATGTGGCAATTACTACGGACGTTATTGTGGGCTTCCCCGGCGAAACTGAGGAGGATTTTGCGACTACGCTGGAATTTGCCAAGAAATGCGGTTTTGCCAAAATGCACATCTTCCCTTATTCTAAGCGCAAGGGAACCCCTGCTGCCGAAATGCCGGAGCAGGTGGACGAGGCAGTGAAGAGCGAGCGTGCAGCGCGTCTGGCGCAGGTGGACGAGGAGCTGCATCAGCAAATGCTGCAGCGCACTGTCGGCAAGGTGGAAGAAGTGCTGTTTGAACAGCCTGTGGATGATGAGCATATGGAGGGCCTTTGCGGTCCGTACCTGCGCGTTCTCGTTCCGGGAACAAAGGAGCTGGCCAACACCATTGCCAAGGTAAAAATTACCGGCATCAAAGAGGATTTTTTGCTGGGAGAATTGAATTAATTTGTGAAAAAATTGTTTCTTTAGCAGGATAAAAGAAAAAAACACAGAATATTACTAGATACGATAGAACGAGAGGAGGGAAATGAAATGGCTGAGGATTGTATTTTTTGTAAAATCATTAAGGGCGATATCCCTTCTACCAAAGTGTACGAAGATGATAAAATGATTGCTATCAATGACGTTGCTCCGGCTGCTCCGGTTCATGTGCTGCTGATGCCTAAGGACCACACAGCTAACATCACTACTGCGGACCCCGAGCTGGTTGCATATATGCTGGGCAAGGTTAAAATGATCGCTGAAAAGACCGGGATTGCCGAAAAAGGCTTCCGCGTTGTTATCAACACCGGCGATGAAGGCGGTCAGACAGTAAAACATTTACATATTCACGTAATTGGCGGCAAAGCTTTGGGTTGGCCCCCATGCTAAACCTTGACAATGCTTGTCTTTTCTTGTATAATTAATCAGTAAGTGTTTTTAGCTGGCAACGGCTGAAAACTTAATTTGCATATACACTTCCCTAAGTGTGTGGAGGGAGGGAGAACAGATGGCAGAAATTAAAGTTGGCAAGAATGAAACTTTAGACAGCGCACTGCGCAGATTTAAAAGAGCAACCCAAAAGGCAGGCATTCTTTCTGAGGTAAGAAAACGCGAGCACTATGAAAAGCCGAGCGTTGCACGTAAGAAAAAATCCGAAGCAGCCAGAAAACGTAAAACCAGATAATTGGAGGCGGGCTGTATGTCTATAAAAGACCAATTGACTGCTGATATGAAGCAGGCCATGAAGGACAGAGAAGCAGGTAAACTGCGTTTGTCTGTTATCCGCATGGTGCGTGCTAATATTAAAAACGTTGAAATCAATGACAAAAAGGAACTTACAGATGATGAGGTTCTGGCTGTCTTGATGAAAGAGGTCAAAATGCGTCAGGATTCTGTTGAGGAATTCCAAAAAGCAGGTCGTGACGAATTGGTTGCCCAAGCTAAGGAAGAAATTGCTATACTGAAAAAATATCTTCCGGAAGCTCTCGGCGATGACGAGCTGAAGGCTATCGTGGCAGAAGTTATTGCTGCTGTTGGCGCTACAAGTCCTAAGGATATGGGCAAGGTAATGCCGGCAGTTATGGCAAAAACCAAAGGCCGTGCAGATGGCAAACGTATTAACGTTATGGTTCGTGAATTGCTCAAATAACAACTGATAACCGTGCTAAGAGAAATCTTGGCGCGGTTATTTTACTTTGTAGCGATTAGCGATTCAAAGACTGCACGCTTTCCGGGCGCAGGAGGGCAGGCAGCTTTTTTATTGCAACGGCAATATCTTTTGCGAAAACATATTCAGCAGGGAATTTGTTTTTCAAGGCGAATATAAATATATTATTATCTTTTTTACAGCTTAAAGGAGGCCGTTTTTATGGCATCTAGCTTCAGCTTTTTACGCACACAATTTCCCGGTCTGGAAAAAACAGGCGAGTTTGCGGAGCGCTATTTGTACAGCGATTCCAATTCCTGCCTTTTTAAACTGGGATTATTGTGCGAAGATATCGTTAATAAAATGTTTGATTTTGACAATATAGCAATGCCTTATCAGATGAAGGATATCTTGGTAAACAAAATCCGCCTGCTGGAAAACGAAGAGTATATCACAGAGGATTTGGCACGCATTATGCACCGCCTGCGCTTGGGAGGTAATGAAGCGCGCCACGAGGGTACGGATTCGTTGCAGAAGGCCAAGCTCCTGCTGCCGCAGGCGTACAGCCTGTGCGAATGGTTTATGCAGGTGTATGGCGATTACAGCTATCAGCATCAGGAATATCATTTGCCGACAGAGCAGGCAGAGGCAGCCTTTGTCGAAACTGCTAAGGACAAGGCTGAGGAAGCGCGCCTGCGTAAGCAGGACAACGAGAAGGCGAAGCAGGCTGTGCCTGTGCCGCAGCAGGAGCGCAGCAAAACGAACCTGCAGGCTGCCAACAGACGTCCTAAGACAGAGGCGGAAACACGCTGCCTGATTGATGAGCAGCTGCGTCAGGTTGGCTGGGAGGCGGACACCACAACTTTGCGTTACAGCAAGGGCTGCCGCCCTGCGAAGGGACGCAATCTGGCGATTGCCGAATGGCCTACGGACAAGGTGCCGGGCAACGAGGAAAATGGCTACGCAGATTATGCGCTCTTTATCGGTGAGAAGCTTGTGGGCATTATCGAGGCGAAAAAGTGGGACACGGATATTTCCAGCGTTATCAGCTACCAATGCAAGGATTACGCGCGCGCCATCAGAAAATGCGATGCGGAATATTTGCTGGGACAGTGGCAGGATTTTAAGGTGCCCTTTGTTTTTGCTGCCAACGGCAGGCCGTATGTGCAGCAGCTGCAGATAAAATCCGGTATCTGGTTTGCGGATTTGCGCCAAAGCGGCAATATGCCGCGTGCCATGGCAGGCTGGCCTTCTCCCTTAGGTTTAAAAGAAATGCTGCAGGAAAATACCGCCGAGGGCAACGCTGCTCTCGATGCTTTGCCGTATGATTTTCTGCAGGATGAAAACGGACTGCATTTGCGCGATTATCAGCTGAAGGCTGTGCAGGCGGTGGATGAGGCAGTGCGCTGTGGCAAGCGGACGGCGCTACTGGCGATGGCCACAGGCACCGGCAAAACACGCACGGTTTTGGGCATGATTTACCGCTTTTTGAAGGCGAAGCGCTTTAAGCGTATTTTATTCCTTGTTGACCGCAACGCCTTAGGCGTGCAGGCGCAGGATGTCTTTAAAGAGGTGAAGCTGGAAAGCCTGCAGACGCTGGACCAGATTTACAATATCAAGGAGCTTACCGATAAGCTGATTGATGCGGAAACCGCCGTGCATGTTGCTACCGTACAGGGCATGATGAAGCGCATTATGTACGCCGAAAGCGAGGACCGCATTCCCGCAGTCAGCGATTACGATTTAATTATCATCGACGAGGCGCACCGCGGTTATATCCTGGATAAGGAAATGGCGGAGGCGGAGCAGCTTTATCGCGACCAGCGCGATTACCAGAGCAAGTACCGCTATGTGCTGGATTATTTTAATGCGGTAAAAATTGCGCTCACCGCAACGCCTGCCCTGCAGACAACGGAAATTTTCGGCGAGCCTGTTTATACCTACAGCTATCGCGAGGCGGTGTTGGACGGGTACCTGATTGACCATGATGCACCGCATCAGCTGAAAACGAAGCTCAGCGAGCAGGGAATTAAAATAAACAAGGGCGATACTATTAAATATATCAATAAAAAGACTGGCAAAATCGACACTGCCTATCTGGATGATGATGTGCAGCTTGATGTGGACCAGTTCAACCGCAAGGTTATCGTGCCCGAATTCAACAGGGCGGTGCTGGCGGAGATTACCAAAAATCTTTATCCCGACGCGCCGGAAACATATGGCAAAACGCTGATTTACGCTGCTACCGATACGCATGCCGATATGATTGTGAGCATGCTGCAGGAGCTTTATGCCAAGGATAATCTGGACAGCGACGCTATTATGAAGATTACCGGCAGCGTGGCTAACGGTGACCAGAAAAAGATTCAGGAGAAAATCAAGCGCTTTAAGAACGAACGCTTCCCGAGCATTGTGGTGACGGTGGATTTGCTGACTACCGGTATTGATGTGCCGGAGATTACCACGCTGGTGTTTATGCGCTGCGTGAAATCGCGTATCCTGTTTGAGCAGATGCTGGGACGTGCAACGCGTCGCTGCGATAAAATCGGCAAGGATCATTTTGAGATTTATGACCCGGTGGGCGTATATGACAGCCTGCAGCCGGTGGTAACGATGCCTGCCGTTGCCAATCCGCAGATTTCCGTGAAGGATTTGCTGAAGCAGCTGGCGGAAGCAGAGGAGCCGGAGGCGATTACAGATATTGCCAAGCAGGTGGCCTTAAAGCTGCGCCGCAAGCTGAATAAGCTGGACGAGCAGACGAAGAAGGAGTTTGTGCTGGCGACGGGCAAGGATGTGGCAGCCTTTGCCGGTGAGCTGCAGAAGGCGGATCCCACCAAGGCCAAGGAGCTTTTACTGCAGCATAAGGAGGCGCTGGAGCAGCTGGAAAAATACCGGGCCGGCGGTGATATGGGCGGCATGATTTATGAGGGCAAGGATGAGCTTACCGGCCATACGCGCGGTTACGGTGCGCAAAAGACCAAGCCCGGCGATTACCTGAACGATTTTGCGGCGTACTTAAAGAGCCACGCCAACGAAATTGCTGCCCTGCATATTATCTGCACCCGTCCGAAGGATTTGACGAAGGCGCAGCTGAAGGAGCTGCTGCTGACGCTCGATGCCAACGGCTTTACAACACTGCAGCTGAATGATGCCTATTCGGAATACACGAACAGCACGATGGTGGCAGGCATTATCAGCCTCATCAGGCGCTATATGTTGGGAACGGAGCTGGTGAGCAAAAACTCGCAGCTGAGCCGTGCCTTTGACAAGCTGAACAAAAACCACAAATTTACGCCTGCGCAGCAGAAGTGGCTGGATATCATCCGCAGCTATATGCAGCAGCAGGATATTTTGAGCGTGGAGGCCTTTAAGGAGGACAAACGCTTGCAGCGCTTGGGCGGTTATGCGCGGGCACAAAAAATATTCGCCAACGATTTGGATAATATCGTGAGCGAATTCAATAGTTATTTATATGAAGATGGAGGCAAGACTGCGTGAATACACAGGAGATTGTAGCAAAGCTCTGGAATTTGTGTAATGTGCTGCGTGATGACGGCATTACCTATCATCAGTACGTTACGGAGCTGACATATATTTTATTTTTGAAAATGGCCAAGGAAACCGGCAGCGAGGAAAATATCCCGGAGGGCTATCGCTGGGATGATTTGCTGGCGCGCAAGGGTCTGGAGCTGAAGAGCTTTTACAAGGAGCTGCTGGATTACCTGGGCGAGCAGTGCACAGGACGCATTCAGGAGATTTACAAGGGCGCGGCGACGAACATCGATGAGCCGAAGAACCTGGAAAAGATTATCAGGACGATTGACGAGCTGGACTGGTTCAGCGCGAAGGAGGAGGGACTGGGGAATCTTTACGAAGGACTGTTGGAGAAAAACGCTAACGAAAAGAAGAGCGGTGCCGGGCAGTACTTCACTCCGCGTGTGCTGATTGACGTAATGACGCGCCTTGTGGCACCCAAGGCCGGCGAGCGCTGCAACGATCCTGCCTGCGGCACCTTCGGTTTTATGATTGCTGCCAGCAATTTTGTGCGTGAGCAGACGGACGATTTCTTTGATTTGGATGAGGAAACGGCGGAGTTTGAATATACGCAGGCCTTCACCGGCTGCGAGCTGGTGCATGATACGCATCGCCTGGCGCTGATGAACGCCATGCTGCACGACATCCAGAGCAAAATTGTTTTGGGCGATACGCTTTCCAACATGGGCAAGGAAATGCAGGGCTATGACGTGGTGCTGACCAATCCTCCCTTCGGCACGAAAAAAGGCGGTGAGCGCGCAACGCGTGACGACTTTACCTATCCCACGAGCAACAAGCAGCTGAACTTCCTGCAGCATATCTACCGCAGCTTGAAGCCTGACGGCAAGGCGCGCGCTGCCGTAGTGCTGCCGGACAATGTGCTGTTTGCCGACGGTGACGGCGAAAAAATTCGTGTCGATTTGATGGATAAGTGCAATCTGCACACTATTCTGCGCCTGCCGACAGGTATTTTTTACGCGCAGGGTGTCAAGACCAACGTACTTTTCTTTACGCGCGAAAAAACGGATAAGGACAGCACCAAGGCCGTGTGGTTCTATGATTTGCGCACCAATATGCCGTCCTTCGGCAAGACGAACCCGCTGAAGGCAAGCGATTTTGCCGGCTTTGAGGCGGCCTACGGCGCAGAGGACAGAAGCAAGGTGGCGGACGAGCGCTGGCAGTGCTTTACGCGTGAGGAAATTGCGCAAAAGGGCAACAGCCTGGACTTGGGACTGATTAAGGACGACAGCGTGCTGGATTACGAGGATTTGCCGGACCCGGCGGCAAGCGCGGCAGAGGCTGCGGAAAAGCTGGCGGAGGCCGTGGATTTGCTGCAGAGCGTGGCGCAGGAGCTGAGGAGCTTGCAAAGATAAGAATAGAGTGAAGGATGAAGGAAGAAAGGGAAGAGCCTCTCCTTGGGGAGAGGTGGCATCGCGTAGCGATGACGGAGAGGGGTTCACTATAAGAAAGCATAAAGCCAGCAGACCCCTCTCAGTCGCCCTGCGGGCGCCAGCTCCCCCCAAGGAGAGGCTTTCACTGCATCCTGCATAATTCAAAACTTGCAAAACTATGGATTGTGTGGTATATTAGACATAGAAAAAGACAACCGCCCACAGAGGTGGGTTGCCTAGTTGGTTAAGAAAAATCCGCTCCGAACTCGCCAAAGTCGTGGGGCGGTTTTTCTATGTCTGGGTTATTTACAATATTGAAAAATAAATGTAAGTAATGCCAGAATGAACATTCCGAAGAGCATTAAATCTTGAAAGGAATAGTTCTTCATAAGCATCACCTCGATTCCTGAGGAATTAAGGCAACACCACCCTGCAACACGGTTGTCAAAAACATTTTATCATAAATTATACATTAAAGCAATAACATGTTTGCTTATAAAGGAGAGCTGGCAATGCCAAAGAAAAAGACAGCATTGACAATAGAAGAACGCTTGCAGCAGGCGCTGGTGCCTGCGGAGGAACAGCCTTATGAGGTGCCGGAGAATTGGGTGTGGGTGAGGCTTGGAGCATTTGCTGAAGCTATTTCGAAAGGTACTACGCCTAAAGGTGGTAGTGCAGCATATGTTGATGAAGGTGTAAATTTTTTAAGAGTAGAGAATCTTACAAGCGACGGATATATTTCTCACAGCAAAATAACACATATAACAGAGGAAATGCATGAGAATTATTTAAAACGTTCTATCTTAAAAGCTAATGATTTATTGATATCGATAGCAGGTTCTTTGGGTAAAAGTGCTATTGTTAGAGAATGTGATTTGCCGATAAACACAAATCAGGCAATAGCTTTTGTGCGTTTGTTTGCTGATAAAATTGATGTAAATTACATCAGGAACACTATTGAAAGTCCTTTGATAAATTCGGTTTTGACAAAACAAACGAAAGTAACATCAATTCCAAATCTGACTCTAGAGATAATTAAAGATTGTCCAATTCCTCTCCCTCCACTCTCCGAACAGCAACGCATTGTTGAGCGCATCGAGGAGCTTTTCGCCAAGCTTGATGAAGCGAAGGAAAGATTGCAGGAGGTTGCCGACAGCTTTGCTGTGCGCAAGGCAGCAATTTTGCACAAGGCGTTTACGGGCGAGCTGACCAAGCAGTGGCGTCGGGAAAACGGCGTTAGCGATGAAAGTTGGGAAGAGAAAAAAGGCGAAGATTTTTTTGAGTATGTTACGAGCGGTTCTCGTGGATGGGCTAAATATTATTCTGACAAGGGTTCTATCTTTGTTCGTATGGGAAATTTGAATCATGGAACAATAGAACTGGATTTTTCTGATATACAATATGTTGAATTACCGGACCAAGTAGAAGGGCAAAGAAGTAAATTGCAAAAGAATGACATTTTGATTTCGATTACTGCTGACGTTGGTATGATTGGTTTAGTACGAGAAGATATGGATGCTTATATAAATCAGCATGTTGCTTTAGCAAGACCAAAAGATAATTTGTATGCAGAATTTTTAGCTTGGTATTTTGTATCGGATGTTGGATTAAAACAGATGCAAAATAAACAACGCGGAGCTACGAAGATAGGTTTAGGGTTGAAAGATATTAGAAGTATTATCTTAAAAATTCCATCCCTCCCCGAACAGCACGAAATCGTGCGCCTCATCGACGATCTGCTGGCACGCGAGCGCGCAGCACAGCAGGCTGCGGAGCAGGCGCTGGCAAGCATCGACCTGATGAAGAAATCCATCCTGGCGCGTGCCTTCCGCGGTGAGCTGGGCACGAACAAAGCGAGCGAAGCGAGCGCGCTGGAGCTTTTAAAGCAGGTGCTGGCGGAAAACTGAACATAAGCAAAGAACAAAGCATAGCACATTTTGCTTTACGCTAAGCATGTACGCAAAAAATAAAAACAAAAGATCCGTCGTGTACCGAATGGTGCGCGCGGTGGAAGCAGGAAGGATTTTTGTGCAAAATCCTTCCTGTTCGACTTTATAGGAGTTTGTAACTGCATTTGTTATATACATATGGCATAATGCAAGTTACTGTTATAAATGAAAAACAGAAACAATAAAATGTTTGTTTATTAAGTTTAACTTGTACTTGTAAAAAAACTCTGCTACAATACAATAGGAGTATGTTAATTATAGGAAAAGAGTGATATTATGCGTATTGTGGCTTGTGATGATGATGTAAACGAGTTGGAAGAGCTTAAGCAACAACTGCAGGAAATAGGCAGGAAATATCAGCTGCTTTTGGATATACGTACATTTACTGAAGGGGAGCAGTGCTGTGAATACCTGTTTTTGAATAGCGCTGACATTGTCTTTATGGACATCTATCTGCAGCCTGGTAATGGCGTGGAATTTGTGCGGCGTTTGCGTCAGCACAGGCTTAACTTTAAGCTGGTCTTCCTTACTACCAGTAATGAATTTGCCAACGAAAGCTATGAGGTGGAGGCGGCGTACTATCTGCTGAAGCCTTTGCAGCCGGAAAAGCTGGAGCAGGCGTTGAAGCGCTGCGGTGCTTTTGACAAGGAAGAGTATCTTACTTTTGATACTGCGTTAGAGACGGTAAAGCTAAAACCCAAGGATATTATTGTCGTAGAGGTGCAGGATAAATACTGCTATATTCACACAGCACAGCGCACCTATAAGGTGTACAGCTCCATCAACAAGGTGCGGGAAAAGCTGACGCAGGATTATTTTCTGCTGACCTATCGCAGCGTGCTGATTAACATGCATTATGTAGAGGGTGTTTACAGCAATTATTTTTTGCTGGGTAATGGCTTCAAAGCACCCATCAGGGTGCGCGACAGCGCAGCTGTGCGCAATGCCTATATGCAGTGGGCGCTGCTGCAGGATTAAGGATACTTTGTTATAAAAAGAGAGAACCTCCGTTACGGTTATGAAGGCCGTTGCGGAGGTTTTTTTAGTGGATAGTGGGTAGTTTTTAGCTTTTAGTGGAAATGTGCTTTAATTATTGTTTTGTTTGTTACAGTTTACAGCAAAAAATATTCAAGTAAAGTTTGCAAAATGCGTTTTACGATGAGAATTTGCGCTTTACGATACAGTATATTGAATTTACAGATTTTTATGAGATAATGACGACGATAAGAGTTGTGCGGAAGGCGCCGGAGGCTGTTAGCTGCGGATGGCGCACGCATGAGTTTGGTTTATACGTTAAGGAGGATGATGATTATGACTAGGAAAAAGAGTAATGTCAAGGCGTTGGCCCTTGCCGTAACGTGTGCAATTCTCACAGGGGGGGGCATTGGTCTTGAGCCGGTGTATGCTGCGGATGCGTTGGTGAATTATGATACTAGTACACATAAATTGAAACAAGGCGGTAATACGGAAATTGATACGCTTACTGTTGGCGGTGTGACTATCAGTGGTAGCGGAACTACTTATGGAATTACTATTGGTGACACTAGCAAACATGTTATGATTTCTGATCATGATATTTCTGCAACTGGTTCTGTAAGTGCCAATATTATCGCTTCTGGCATCGATGCTCGTATGGAAGGCGGTAAGGTAGTAGCGCAAAATGGTTTGTATATTGGTTATGACGGTACAGATATTACTCAAGCTACGTATGACAATAGCAGGTTCGCTATTAATGGTGAAAATGGTTCTTTTAGAGCTGCTAATGGTAAGTTTACGGTTTCTAGCGGTGGCGCAATTACAGCTGACAGCTTGGAGCTGACAGGAACAGATGGAACTACAAATGTTGGTAAGGATATTAAGGATAATGCAAATAATATTAAGGCCGTCGATGGCAAGGTAACTAACATTAAAACTGATGTGGGTACTTTGCAAACAGCTACAGGTCAGTTACAAACCAAAGTAGATGAGCTGACAGCAATGGATACCGCAGCTAGGAAGAATATTACATCTTTGCAAATTAAAACAGCCGGCATTAGCGCAGATGGCAGCGAAATGACAACTGATTCCCTGAAATTGCGAGAGAGCGGTTCTTCAGACATGCAGGAAATCACTGCTGCCAAAGTAAAAGGCTATGATAAGGCGGTTGCAGCTGTAGGCGATACTTCTGCTGAAGGAACATTAGCTTATAACACGCAAAAAATTAGATATGCTGACGATGATAGGGTTTTATCAGACAAGGCTACTTATATAGATGGCATTACTCATGCTGGCGACGTAAGGCTGGCTAACGGCGAAGTAAGAGCAAAAAGCATTGTTCTTGAAGAAGAATTTGCTAATGGCACTTCTGCGCAAGCAACTTTGACTCGTGAAGCCATAGTAAATCTTCACGGCATGACTGACGGTAAAACTAAAATCAAAGTTGCTGATGGCTCTGAGGTTGGCGGCGTAACGTTTGATAAACATAGTATTACTGACATTGAGAGCGTAACGATTAACGAAGGAAAAACCAACCAGGTTAAGATTACTGAAGACGGCATTATTGTTGGCTTGACTTCTACTGTAATTGACAGTGAGGGCGTCTATGCCGGAGGCCATGATTTTGGCGGAGCAAAAGCAGCTATTGACGGCAAAGATGGCAAAATTAAAGGTGCAAATGGTGCATTTGGCGTTGATGATAAGGGCAACGTAACGACAACCGGCTATATCCAGGGTAATGATATTACTGTTAACGGTAAGCTCAATGCAAAGGGTGATGCTGTTGTTGGCGGTGATTTGAGCGTAGCTGGTGCAGCACACTTTGCTAAAGAAACTACCTTTGGCGATGGCATTAAAACTGATGCAATTAACGAAGCAACAGCTGATAAAGGTGTTACTATTGATGGCGTTTGGCTGAAAGACAAAGGCATTAGCGCAGCTGGCAGTGCATTTACTGTTGATGGTGCTAAGGGCAACGTAACGACAACCGGTGACATCCAAGGCAAAAATATTACTGCAACTGGTGCCTTGAAGAGCGAGTCCCTGGAAGTAGCTAATGATGCAGCTGTTGGTGGCAAGCTGGACGTGAGCGGTGCGACAACTCTGAAAGATACTTTGAACGTCAAAGGCGCGACAACCCTGGAAGATACTTTGAACGTTAAAGGAGATACGTCTGTAGGCGGTACGCTGGACGTGATTGGCGCAACAACCTTGGGCAGCACCTTAGCAGTAAAAGGCGACACTACTGTTGGTGGCACTCTTGGTGTAGCCGGCAAAACTACACTGAAAGATGAGCTGCAGGTGGATAAAACAGCAACCTTTGGCATTGCGGTAGGCTCGCAGACTGTTATTAAGGGCGATCAGATTGCAACCGGCAGAATTGAAACTGACGCTACCCAGGCAAGTAAAATTGGTGGAGTTACCCTTCACAATGGTAAGATTACAGCCGACAACATGACCATTACTGGTACGCTTGATATGGATAACCTGAAGGTTAATGAAACCTTGGAGGTTGGTACCTTTGGTGTAACAAAAGCAGGCGTGGTAACTGGTGTAACATCTATTAATGACGTTGCTGTAAGTAAGCAGGGTACTGGTCTTAAAATTGGTTCTGCAACAGTTGGCGATAGCAATCCGTTCAGCAGTCAGGGTTATACAGTCGATGCAACTGGTAATGTAAGTGCACAAGATATCACTGCAGGTAAATATAACGGTAATGAAATTACTGCTGACAAAAAATTCAATGGCGTTGAGCTTGATGGTGGCAATGTAAAGGCAACGAAGGTTACTGCTGATACCATCACTGATGGCAACGGCTTTACTGCAACTGGCGGTAATGTAACTGCTAAAAGTATTCAGGCTGAGACAGGCAATATCGCGGGCGTAAGCTTTGCTGCTGGCGGTAATGTATCCGGAATCACAGAGCTGACAGCAACAACCATTAAAGATGGCGCAGGTACAATTATTACTGGCGGCAATGTTGAATCCAAAACTGCGAAGATTGGTGCTATCAAGATTGAAAATGAAACTATTGAGGGTTCTTCTGCTAATGGCTTGAGCATTGAAGGCGTGAAGATTAAAGATGGCGTTATGAGCTCAGTAGTTTCCATTGATGCAGCAAAGGCAACCATCGGTGGAGTAAATACGTTGGATAATACTGGTCTGACAGTAAAAACTGGCTCTAAAGTTCAGGTCGGGACTAATACTGTTATTGAAGACGGTAGCGTAAAGGTTAGCCAGAAAACAAGTTTAACCGACCAAAGCTTGCTGTTGAATGATACTAATAAATGGACTCAGGCAGGTGGACTTGTAGCTGATAAAGCAACTGTTAATGGCATTGCACTGGGTACAGATAGTAAAGGTAAAGCAACCTTTAGTGATGCAGCTGGCAAAACCACTACTATTGATGGCGATACGATTACCACTGGTACCATTACTGCTGATGAGCTGAATGTTGATAAGATTAGCTTAGGTAAAGGCACTGATAAAAATATCACTATTGGCAGCAACGGCGACGTAACAACTAAAGGCGATGTTACTGTTACAGGTGCTGACGATGATACTACTGTTATTGATGGTGCAAAAGCAACCTTTGGCAAAAATGCTGCTAACCAGACTATTATCGACAAAGGCACGATTAAAGCGAAAGCTAAATCTATGACTAGTCAAATAGCTGAGTTTGGTTTTGACGAAAACGGCTTGACTGTTAGCGGACAAAATGCAGAGGGTAAAACTTCTTACTTCAGCTACAATGCAAAAACTGGTGTTAACACCTTCACTGGTCAGGATGGCACGACTACAGCTATTAACGGCAGCGCTATCACTTCCACTAACGGCTCTGCAACTGGCGTACTCAACGGCAGCAACCTGACGCTGACGAATGGCACTAAGTCTACGGCTCTGGAAGCTGGCAAAGCAACCTATACTGGTAAAGCTGGTAGCAGCTCTAAGCATGGTACGACTACAACCATAGACGGCGGCGTAATTACTACTGATACCTTAAATGTTGAGCGTATTCAACTTGGTGAAAAAATTGTTGACCAAAGAACTGGCGAAACTATTGGTTCTGGTGTAACCTTGGCTGCTGATGGTGGCTTTACTGCAGCTGGTGGCAACTTCAAGGTAACTGGTGGTACTAATGCTAGCAAAGGTTCTATTACTAATATTGTTGATGATACTGCTAGCGGCAATGGAAAAACTACTTTTGAAACCAAGAAAACTGGCGCAGGCATGAGCTACGAAAAAGGCGGCGTTAAGAGCAACGTTTCAGTTGGCGATAATAATGCTAATGTATCCGCAGGCGCAGGCTCCATCGACATAACGAACGAAAGCATTACAAGCAAGGTTACGGACAATGCAACGAGCACGATTACGAAGGACAGCATCGTCGATAAGGTTGGCAACAACTCTGTAACTACGGACGCTAACGGTACGACCTTTGCTAATGGCGGCAGTAAGACAACTAACATTAACGGCGGTACGATTACTACCGGCAAGCTGATTACTGACGAGCTTATAATCACTGGTAAGGGTGAAGCAGCAGGTACTGGCACTGGTTCTATCGCTTTCGGCGGCAATGGCACAATTAAGAGCGATATAAAAGATGGCGATAAGAATACTAACTTCACGACCGATATTGACGGCGTAACTACCAAGGTAACCGATGGCACGACTACTACGGAAAACAAGGTTTCCGCTGCGGGCAACAGCAACACTGTTACTAATAAGGATGCTACGCAAAAATCCGAGTTCAACCAAGGCTTGACCTATATCGGCGGCGTTGTAACGAACGGCGAAGTGAAGATTGCGCAGACCTTAGATGGTGAAAAGGGCAATATCACTAACGAAGTAACCGATAAAGATGGCAAGAGCAGCAAGCTTGTTCAAAGCGGCACTGGCCTGGAATATACCGACAGCACTAATGCTGACAATGCAACCCGCATTAACAGCAGCGACGTTTCCATCGGCTCGGCAACAGATGACAGCAAGCGCATCAACCTCTCCGACCTCGGCCAAATTGATGACCTTGACACTGAGCTTTCCGCTCGCGATGAGTTCAAGAACAACTCGACAGCAGTAGGCGGCATCAACGCTGAAGCAGCAGTTCGTCGCGAAGAGGTTGCTCGTCTTGATAACCGCATTGACGACGTGAACACCCGCGTTGATAAGGTAGGCGCAATGGCAGCAGCAATCGCTTCCCTGAAGAGCATTGGCTACGATCCGCAGGCTCCGAGTGAATTCAGCATCGGCCTCGGCCAATACAAGGGCGAAACCGGCGTGGCAATGGGCTTCTTCCACTATCCGAACAAGAACTTCATGATTAACGTCAGCCTGTCTACTGCCGGCGGCGAAACCATGGGCGGTATCGGTGCAACCTGGCGCTTTGGCCACAAATCCCCGCAAAAGCTTTTAGAAGAGCAGCGCGAGGCTCAGGCTAAGAAGGAGCTGGCAGCAGCTGAAAAATATCAGGCAGCAGCCAAGCTTGCCAAAGAAGCGCAGGAGCGTGCTGAATATGCAGCCAAACTGGCGCGTCAGGCACAGGTGAGCGCAGATAATGCTAAGGCAGCAGCTGATGCAACTCAGGCTAAGCATTTTGGCTGATAAGCTGGCAGCAGGTGCAGTCATAGCAGGATAACAACTGTTTTTCCTATAAATCATCATACTCCGCCAAGCAATGCTCCCAACCGCTTGCCTGGCAGTTCATGAGGCTGGGTTCATCATACTGACCTTATGAACAAAAAAGGCTGGAGTTTGAGCGTTTGCTCAAATTCCAGCCTTAAAACTTGCTAAGTCATATAATCTGTGGTATATTAGTCATAGAGGATGACAACCGCCTGCAAAGGTGGGTTGCCGAATTTGGTTAAGAAAAATCCGCTCCGAACTCGGGAAAGTCGTGGGGCGGTTTTTCTTATTGTTGCGCATAAATTCAAAACTTGCAAAGCTGTGAATTATGTGGTATATTAGATATAGAAAAGACAACCGCCCACAGAGGTGGGTTGCCGATAGGGTTAAGAAAAATCCGCTCCGCTACTCGTCAAAGTCATGGGGCGGTTTTTCTATGTCCGTAACTTTTTTACTTTTTGTTCTGAAAAATGAACGTAAGTAATGCTACGATAAAAATTCCAAAGGACATTAAATCCTGAAAGCTGAAATATACCATAGACATCACCTCCATTCGTAGAGAATGAAGGCAACACCACCCCGTGAACCGGTTGTCAAAAACATTTTATCATAAAATTTCAACTAAAGCAATAGAATGTTTGCTTATAAAGAGCTTCGTTAAAAAATTAAGACCTTGGCGTCAGTAAAAACTGACATCAAGGTCTTTTTGTTACGCTTTGCGTCTGAGCATATCGGCAATACGCTTTTGGTTTTCCATCGCTGTCAACGCTCTTTCATAAAGCAGCATTTGCAGCTTGCTTTTGACAGGCTGCAGCTTGGGCGAGCCTTCGATAGTGTAAACAACATTATCGTCCTTATCGGTGTACAGGCTTTTGAGCAGCGCATACTGCGTGCCATCGTTATTATACAAATAAATCTGCGTCATGCTGATTGCTGTTTTCAGCTCCGGCTTGGTAGCCTGCAGCTTAGGCAGCATTTCCTTATTGTAGCGCAGCTCGGCAGACACCAGCAAAAAAAGCTTGTCGCCCTGGCGCAATGCCTGCAAATTATCCTTATCAAGATATAAGTCGCCAGCGCTGGTGCTGGTTATTTTTTCCATGTTAGCGTTTGTATCAGTGCCTGCGCCAGCGAAGGCTGTGCAAGTGCAGGCAAGCGCAAAAATCAGCGTCAGTAAAATAAGTATTTTTTTCATCATCAAGTCCCGCCTTTGTTTATAGTAGAAGAAGCTTTTCCTTTATCATACAATTTTTGGCGCAATAAGTAAAGCAGCAAATGTGCTTGCTGTGCACGTCTCCAGGATACTGCTTTTTGAATAAATGCGCCAGAAAAATTCTTTTGTTAAAGTATTACAGGCAGCTTTGCTTTTGGCAGCATAAACTTTAACCTAATCCGCCAGAAGTCCTCCACCTCTAAGGTGGGGGATGAAGGTGGGTCTGGCGAATTTACGTAAGTAATTGAGCCGGACAATTGCTCCTTAGATAGCTTTATGATATAATCAGTCATAGAAGTGAAAGGGCTGATTATACTATGAAATTAGACAATAATAACCATTCAGTGTTCTTGCTGTATTACCATCTTGTTCTGGTAGTAAAGTACCGTCGTAAGGTGTTTTCCGACCAGATGAGCCAATATGCAAAAGACATATTTGTTCGCATAGGCTCTTCATATAACATCACATTGGAAGAATGGAACCATGATCAAGACCATGTACATATCATGTTTCGTGCCCATCCTAATACCGAGATGTCGAAATTCATCAACGCTTACAAAAGTGCCAGTTCTAGGCTAATCAAAAAAGATTTTCCAGAAGTTAGGCGTAAATTGTGGAAAGAAATGTTTTGGTCAAGAAGCTATTGCTTGCTGACGACAGGCGGTGCTCCTATTGAGACAATTCGTAAATACATAGAAAATCAAGGCAGGTGATTATAGTGAATAAGGCATACCGATACAGGCTCTACCCGACAATTGAACAGAAGATTATGTTTACCAAGACTTTCGGCTGTGCCAGATTCATCTATAACAAGATGCTTGGAGATCGTCTTGATTACTATAAGGAAACAGGCAAGAGGCTTAACAATACACCTGCACAGTACAAGAAAGAATTTCCTTGGCTGAAAGAGGTTGACAGCCTTGCTCTCGCCAATGCCCAAATAAACCTGAACAAGGCGTATAACAACTTTTGGAGCAATAGGAAGCATTTTGGCAAGCCACACTTCAAGTCGAAGAAAACAGGTCATGCTTCATATTCTACGAACAACCAACATGGCTCAGTAAGAATCGAGGGAAACAAAGTCAAGCTGCCTAAAATAGGCTTGGTGAAGCTGTGTCTGCATCGTCCATTGATGGAGAATAGCACCATAAAGACTGTAACCATAAGCAAAACACCGTCAGGAAAATACTATATCAGCATTTTGGTGGAGTATGAAAACCAAATACTTCCCATTATACCGAAGAATTTTCTTGGATTGGATTTTGCTATGCACGGGCTGTATGTTGCTTCCGATGAGGACAATGCCGATTATCCAAATTTCTTACGGGAAGCCGAAAAGAAATTGGTCAAGGCACAAAGAAAACTCTCCAAGAGACAAAAAGGGAGCCGTAACAGGAATAAACAAAGACTGCGTGTGGCTGTACTCCATGAGAAAATTGCTAATCAACGCCGTGATTTTCTGCATAAGAAAGCTCGTTATCTTGCAGACTGCTATGATGCGATTGGCATAGAGGACATTAGCGTAAAGGCCATGGCGAAGCGAAAGAAGGGTGGCAAGTTCAGCTTTGGTAAATCCATATCCGACAATGTCTGGAGCATGTTCACAAGTATGCTGGAATACAAACTTGCATGGCAGGGTAAGCAACTTATCAAGATAGACAAATGGTATCCAAGCAGTCAGCTATGCCATGTCTGTGGCTACCAGAACAATGACACCAAAGACTTATCTGTGCGGGAATGGGATTGCCCTAAGTGTGGCAGTCATCATAACCGTGACAAGAACGCTGCAATAAATATTAGAGAAGAAGCTAGGCGAATATCTGCCTAGCGTAACTCATAAAGTACCGTGGGTCGCACGGGAATCTACGCCTGTGGAGAGAGTGTAAGTCGCCATAACTCTTCGGAGTTAGTGGTGCTGTTCTCGCTGAAGCAGGAAGCTCCCGCTTCTATAGGCAGGGGTACGTTCACATTTACTTCATGCTTTTACTCTGCTATACTATAATTGTACAAGCGTTGAGGAGGTGCAGTCATGCCATTGGAATATTATTTTATGCTGGCGGGTATAGTCCTGCTGCTGATAGAATTTGTGGTGCCGGGCTTTGGTATTTTCGGTGTCAGCGGCATGGTGTGCCTGACAGTCGGCAGCTTTTATGTTTTGGGCGGCAATGCCTGGGCGGCGCTGGTGCTTTTGGCAGTGTATCTGTTTTTGGTGCTGGTGATTACCCTGCTGTGCGTGTATCTGCCCAGAGAAAGCAAGTATAATCCCTTTGTGCTGTGGACGCGCCAAAAGAACAGCGAAGGCTACACCGGCGGTAAAAACTGGAGCATGCTGGTGGGCAAAAGAGGCAGGGCCTTGACTACGCTGCGTCCTGCAGGCACGATTCTGGTGGACGGCAAGCGTCTTGATGTGAGCAGCCAGGGAGATTATATCGAAAAGTCTGCGCCCGTGATTATCGTGCGGGTAGAGGGCAGCAAAATTTTTGTAGAACAAACGAAGGAGTGACATTATGGATGTATTATTCAGTATGATTTTCGGCAGTGGCTTTGTAGTAGTTTTGGCCATTGTCGGTATAGCAATTTTTCTTAACTTTGTGCCGTTGGGCCTGTGGATTTCCGCAATTGCTGCCGGCGTTAACGTAGGCATCTTCAACCTTATCGGTATGCGCTTGCGCCGCGTGCCCGCGTCGCAGATTGTGCTGCCGCTGATTAAGGCCAACAAGGCTGGCCTGGACGTCAACGTCAACCAGCTGGAGGCGCATTATCTGGCAGGCGGTAACGTTGACCGCGTTATTGATGCTTTGATTGCAGCCCACAGAGCGCAGATTGAGCTGAGCTTTGAGCGTGGCTGTGCTATCGACCTGGCAGGCCGTAATGTACTGGAGGCTGTGCAGATGAGCGTTAACCCCGAGGTTATCGAAACTCCGGTAGTAAGCGCTGTTGCCAAGGACGGCATTGAGCTGAAGGTTAAGGCGCGCGTAACCGTGCGCGCAAACATTGACCGCCTGGTAGGCGGTGCCGGCGAAGCAACGATTATTGCACGTGTCGGCGAAGGCATTGTCACTAACGTAGGCTCCAGCGCCGACCACAGCAAGGTGCTGGAAAACCCTGACTATATTTCCAAAACAGTTTTGGATAAAGGCCTGGATGCAGGTACTGCTTTTGAAATTCTTTCTATTGATATTGCGGATGTAGATGTAGGCCGTAACATCGGTGCTGCGCTGATGACCGACCAGGCGGAGGCTGATAAGCGCATTGCTCAGGCACGCGCTGAGGAACGTCGTGCGATGGCTGTGGCCAAGGAGCAGGAAATGAAGGCCTATACGCAGGAAATGCAGGCGAAGGTTGTGGAAGCACAGGCTAAGGTTCCGACAGCTATGGCGGAGGCGCTGGCTAACGGTCGTTTGGGCGTAATGGATTACTATCGCCTGAACAACATTCAGGCAGATACGCAGATGCGCCGCACGATTGCTGAGGTAAGTCCGGAGGGCGAGGAAAAGCCTGAGGGCAGTAAATAAGCGAGGTGTAGCTTATGGGTGATAATTTAATCCCTCTGCTTTTTGTCATCGTAATGCTGGCCAATGTGTTTTTGGACAGGCGCAAACGCCGCAGACGCAGGCAGCAGCGGCAGGAGCTGCCGCAGGAGCCGCAGCCGACGCAGGCAGAGCAGCAAGCGCAGGCTAAGCCTAAAGACCTTGCTGCCGAATTTGAACGCCGCCTGAAAAAGACGACGGAAGCGGCGCAGGCGCGCCAGCGTCAAAACAGCCGCGAAAGCGGCGTAGTGCATGACGGAACGCGCGTAAGGCGTGATGACGACAGCAGAGTTCACCGCGACGGCGAAGCAATGCATGACCACACCGGCAGGATTCACCGCGAAAACGAAGACCTGGTGCATGACAAGGGGAAGGTTTATTACGATCCCCACGGTGATTACAGCTACGATGAAGCGAAGATGAACGCTGCTGCGGCAGCGTTTAATGCGCGCTACGCGCAGGCGCAGCCTGCAGCGAAAAAGCGCGTCAAGCTGAAGCATGCGGCGCTCGTCAACGGCATTATCATGGCAGAGGTTTTAGGAAAACCGCGCGCTCTCAACCCCTATGAGGAGCGCTGATTTTAGATTCTCGCAAACAGTAAGGAGATGTTGCAGAATGCTGGAAAAGCTGGATTTGAGTAAAAAAGTGTCCAAGGAAGATTATAACAAGCAGATGGATGTGCTGGGTGAACGCCTGGGAAAGGCACAGCGCCTGGCTCGTGACGCTAAAAGACCGATTATCATCGTTTTTGAGGGCTGGCGCGGAGCGCGCCGCAGTGCGCTGATTAACGAAATGATGCAGCAGATGGATGCCCGCGGCTTTAATGTTTATTCCAGCGTGCGTTTGCGCGGCGTAATGCAGGAGGAACCGTTTTTCAGTGCTTTCTGGAAGCGTTTGCCGGCGTCAGGACATATTGCTGTTTATCATCGTAGCTGGTATTATCTGAAAAATGCCAACGAGCTGGCGGATAAAGAGGATAACACCAAGTATCCTGCTGTTTCCTTTGAGCATATCAACAACTTTGAAAAAATGCTTACGGACGATAATTATCTCGTGCTCAAATTTTTCCTGCATCTGTCCCCGGAGCAGCAAAAGAAAAATATCGCCAAGAATGCCAAAACACTGGGCAAGGCGTGGCGTGACCTGAATCCTGCGATTGATGAAAGCGAAGATTACGATAAATTTTTGCCGCATTACGAAAAAATGCTGGAGGCTACTGATACAGTCAACGCTCCCTGGCATCTGATTGCCGACGATGATCCGCGCAGCGCGCGTCTGGAGGTTTTCACCAAGATTGCGGATGCTATCGAAAAGGCTGTGCAGATGCCTGCCGAGCCTGCTTCCGATAAGCGCACCGCGGCAACCTATGATGTGCTGAGCACGATTGACGCCAACAAGGAGCTTACCAAGGAAGAATATAAGGAAAAGCTCGAAAAGTACCAGAAAAAGCTGACACAGCTGCAGATTGAAATGTTCAAGGCGCAGATTTCGGTAGTTATCGGCTTTGAGGGCTGGGACGCTGCCGGTAAGGGCGGCGCTATCCGCAGACTGACGGCGGCACTGGACCCGTTGGGCTTCCATGTGCACCCGATTGCGGCGCCGAACGTGGTTGAAAAGCAGTTCCATTATCAGTGGCGCTTCTGGACCAGACTGCCGCAGCCGGGCACCATAGCAATTTTTGACCGCACCTGGTACGGTCGTGTTATGGTAGAGCGCATCGAAGGATTTGCTAAGCCGCAGGAATGGCAACGCGCCTACGATGAGATTAAGGATATGGAGGCGCAGTGGAGCGAGCACGGTATCGCCATTGCCAAGTTCTGGCTGCAGATTGACAAGGATGAGCAGCTGCGACGCTTCAATGATCGCCAGAATGACCCCAATAAGCAGTGGAAAATTACGGACGAGGATTGGCGCAACCGTGATAAATGGGATGCTTATGAAGCAGCAGTAAACGAAATGCTGGTGCGCACCGACACCTCGTACGCACCGTGGACTGTGGTTGAGGGCAACAATAAATATTATGCCCGCTTAAAGGTTTTGAAAACAGTTATCGATTTGTTTGAACGCAAATTGGCAGAAAAACATCAGTAAAATACAAGAGGATATCAGCGTAATCTTGCGCTGATATTTTCTTAATACATTATAGATACTCAGAGAGGAAATGCTTTGTCCTGGATAATCAAAAACTATATTAAAGAAACAAGAGAAAATGAAACCGGCGCGCAGGTGTATCCGCCAGGCTTACGGCATCCGGTAGCGTTTATTTACCCCAACGTCTACCATTTGGGCATGTCGAACCTGGGAATGCACATTTTGTATCAGATGATTAACGAGCGCGGTGACAGCGCCTGTGAACGCTTCTTTTTGCCTGACAAACGCCTGCAGCAGGAGCATATCAAAAGCAAAACACCGCTGCTGAGCCTGGAAAACCAGCGTCCGTTGGCAGATTTTGATGTTATCTTCGTCATGCTGTCCTTTGAAATGGATTATGATAATCTGCTGACGGTGCTTGATTTGGGCAATATCCGCCTGCGGGCGGCGGAGCGCAATCAGCGCGAGCCTTTGGTGATTATCGGCGGTCCCTGTGCTACATTTAATCCCGAGCCGCTGGCTGCTGTGGCTGACGCCTTTGTTATCGGCGAGGGCGAGGAAACAGTGCAGCACGTTCTGGATACCATCTACCGCGAGGAAAGCAAGCAAGAGCGTCTGGCGGCGCTGGCACAGGTGCCGGGTGTTTACGTTCCCAGCCTGTATACGGCGCAGTACGATGATGAGGGCGAGTTTACCGCCCTGCTGCCGCAGGACGGCGCGCCTGCGAAGGTTGCGCGCCAGTGGGCGCGTGATATCGACGCATATCCGCACACCTCTGCTATCGTGACGAGCGGAACGGAATTTGAGGATATGTTTATCGTCGAGGTAGCGCGTGGCTGCGGCCGTCACTGTCGCTTCTGCATGGCAGGCTACTGCTTCCGCAAGCCGCGTCCGCGTAAGCTGGAAAATATTTTGGCAGATATCGCCAAGCGTCCCGAGCGCACGAAAAAGGTGGGCCTGATGGGCGCTGCCGTTTCCGACCATCCGCAGATGGCAGAGCTGACGGAATACCTGGTAGAGCATAAGATACCGTTTTCTGTGGCCAGCATGCGCGCCGATATGCTCACGGAGCAGATTGCGCATGCGTTGGCGCAGAGCGGCCAGCGCACAATGACCGTAGCGCCGGAGGCAGGCAGCGAGCGGATGCGCGCTGCGATTAACAAGGGCATTACGGAGGAGCACGTTTATAATTCTATCGAATTGGCGGCTGCTGCCGGAATGCGCAACATCAAGCTGTATTATATGATCGGTCTGCCGGGAGAAGAGGACGAGGATATCGTCGAAACGGTGGAGATGATTAAACGCGTGCGTGCCAAAATGGACGCAGTGGGCAACAAGGGTGAGCTTGTTATTTCAGTCAACGGCTTTGTGCCCAAGCCCTTTACGCCGTACCAATGGGCGCCGCTGTGCAATGTGCGCACGCTGAAGAAGCGCTTCAAAATTTTGGGCGACGGCCTGAAGAAGGAAAAGCGCATTAAGCTGATTACCGAATCGCTGAAGGAAACCGTTGTGCAGTCCGTGCTGGCGCGTGGCAGCAGACGTATCGGCGAAGCGCTGCTGAAGGCGCATGTGGAAGGCCGCAGCCTGAAGCAGGTGCTGAAGGAGGAGGGCTTGGATGCCGAGGAGCTGGCGGAGCGCGAGCTGCAGGTAGGCCAGCCGCTGCCCTGGCAGCATCTTGATATGGGCGTAACGCAGGAATATCTTGCGGCCGAGCTGCAGCGCAGCGAAAGCGGCAAATTTACGCCGATGTGCTTTGACGGCTGCCGTCGTTGCGGTGTCTGTCGGGAGTAAGGCGGGCGTGCGGCTTGGACTGTGAAATAACTGCCGCTAAAAAAATGGCTTAAATGACGAATTCAGTAAAAAATTAAGCATCCCTACACTTTTTGCAGTAAAAGTGTGGGGATGCTTTTGCTTTTTTACGCTATAATGATGCTGAGGAATACAGCTTTTGCTGCTTCGTGAAGTGGTAACAACTCTTCCGTCTGCTCGCTGATGCTTGCAGCCACCTCCCCTTGCAGGGGAGATATAAAGGAATTGCCCAATTTATCCCTGAAATGCAAAAAACCTGCTCTTTTCAGAGCAGGTCAGCTTGTAAGAATTAAGCCATAGCGTTGATTCTCTTTGCAAGTCTGGATTTTTTGCGAGCTGCAGCATTCTTATGGATAATGCCTTTGCGAGCTGCTTTATCGAGCAAACCGGAAGCAGTAGCCATAGTAGCTTGAGCGTCTTCTTTAGCGCCGGTTTTAGTCAGAGCTTCTACTTTGCGGGAAGCATTGCGGAGAGCTGCTTTAATCGGAGCGTTTTTAGCACGACGTTCTGCGTCGGTCTTTACACTGCGGATGGAAGATTTAATGTTCGGCAACGAATTTCACCTCCTGAATTTTCTTGTACTGCATTATTCTACCACGAATGCGAGCATTATGCAAGAGAAAATCACAAATATGCCTGCCTGTTCCTGTAAAAAATATTTTGCGGACGCTTGACCTGGAGCTGACTCCAAATGTTAAAATAATAGCAGGAAGTATGAAAGCAATTCTGGCAGGAGGTTAGCGAGATGAAAATAAACGAAGTAAGCAAAATGTATGACATTACAGCGGATACGTTGCGTTATTACGAGCGTATCGGCTTGGTTCCAGCTGTGAACCGTAACGAAAGCGGCATTCGTGACTACACCGAAACGGACTGCAACTGGGTAAATTTTGCCAAATGCATGCGTGCAGCAGGTATTTCGGTTGAAAGCCTGATTGAATATGTGGCGCTGTTTCAGCAGGGCGACAAAACAAGGGCGGCACGCAAGGAAATTTTAATCGAGGAGCGCGCCAAGCTGCTGGAGCGTATGGCGCAGATGCAGGAAACGCTTGATAAGCTGAATTATAAAATCGACAATTATTACAAATGCGTTGAATTTGAGGACACTAAACTGAAATAAAACGCAGTACTAGGAGAGATGGCACCGAGCTGTCTCTCTTTTTAGTTTACAGGCTTTGCCGTATAATGGTATAATAATTAGTACTAATAAAACAGGCTCAAGCCAAAAACGGCCTGAAACAATACATTTTAATGAAGGAGCAGGAAGAGTATTTTATGATTGAACAAAATCACATTCGCAACTTTTCTATTATCGCCCATATAGATCATGGCAAGTCTACCCTGGCGGACAGATTGATTGAATATACAGGAACGCTGAGCAAGCGTGAGATGGAGGAGCAGATTCTCGATTCCATGGATTTGGAGCGTGAACGCGGTATCACCATCAAGGCGCAGGCTGTGCGCAGCATTTACAAGGCGCGCAATGGTGAGGAGTATATGCTGAACTTTATCGATACCCCGGGCCACGTAGACTTTACCTACGAGGTTTCGCGTGCACTGGCAGCGTGCGAGGGCGCACTGCTGGTTATTGACGCTACTCAGGGCATTGAAGCGCAGACGCTGGCTAACGTTTATCTGGCGCTGGATAATGATCTGGAGATTATCCCGGTTATCAACAAGATTGATTTGCCGAGTGCTGACCCGGAGCATGTTAAAAAAGAAATCGAGGACGTTATCGGTATTGATGCGTCCGACGCAGTTTTGTGCAGTGCCAAGACCGGCATTGGCATCGAGGACGTGCTGGAAGCAATCGTAGCGCGCGTACCGGCACCGCAGGGCGACGCGGAAGCGCCGCTGAAGGCCTTGGTGTTTGACTCCAAATTTGACGCTTACAAGGGCGTAGTTTTATATGTGCGCATTATGCAAGGACGTCTGCGCAAGGGCATGAAGATTCGCATGATGGCAACCGGTGCGGAATTTGATGTTACCGAGGTCGGTTACTTTAAGCCCGGCATTGTCAATGTTGATGAGCTGGAGGAAGGCCAGGTAGGCTTCTTTGCTGCCAGCATTAAAAACGTTAAGGATGCACGCGTAGGCGATACCGTAACCGATGCCGATAATCCTGCCGAAAAAGCGCTGCCTGGTTACCGCAAGGCTACGCCGATGGTATACTGCGGTCTGTATCCGGTAGAGAATTCTGATTACGATAACCTGCGTGATGCTTTAGAAAAGCTGCAGCTGAACGATGCTTCTCTGGTATTTGAGCCGGAAACATCTACCGCGCTGGGCTTTGGCTTCCGCTGCGGCTTTTTGGGACTGCTGCACATGGACGTTATCAAGGAGCGTTTGGAGCGTGAATATAATCTGAGCCTGATTACTACCGCACCGAACGTTATTTATGAGGTGTTCCGCACCAACGGCGACGTTGAAATGGTAGATAACCCGTCCCTCTTCCCGGATCCGACTGTTATCGACCATGTTGAGGAGCCTTTCGTTAATGCGACCATTATTGTGCCGAAGGATTACGTCGGTGCTGTTATGGAGCTGAGCCAGGAAAAACGCGGTGAATACGATAACATGACTTATCTTGATGATACCCGTGTAATGATTCATTACGCATTACCGCTGAGTGAGATTATCTTTGACTATTTTGACCGTCTGAAATCCGCTACCCGCGGTTATGCTTCTTTGGACTACGAGCTTTCCGGTTACCGCTATTCCGATTTGGTGAAGGTAGATATCCTGCTGAACGGCGAGCCTGTCGATGCGCTTTCCGCGATTGTGCATAAGGAATTTGCTACCGTTCGCGGCCGTCAGCTGGTTGAAAAGCTGCGCAGCCTGATTCCACGCCAGATGTTTGAAATTCCGGTACAGGCAGCAATCGGCAACAAGGTTATTGCCCGCGAAAACGTTCGCGCAATGCGTAAGGACGTATTGGCGAAATGCTATGGCGGCGATATCAGCCGTAAACGTAAGCTGCTGGAAAAACAGAAGGAAGGTAAAAAGCGCATGAAGCAGGTTGGCAGTGTAGAGCTGCCGCAGGAGGCATTCATGGCGATTCTGAAAATGGACTAAGGCTTAGCGCCTGGTCGATAGTGTCTGATAGATAGGAGCAATGCAATTATGATGATACAACTGCAAGGCTTGCTTTCGACAATCACCTTTTTGGATATTATTGATATTGTCGTCGTTGCCTATTTTCTTTACCGTTTGTTCCTGATGCTGAAAAACACCCGTGCCGCAACACTGGGCAAGGGCCTCATGGTGCTGATTGGCTTTACGCTTATCTGCCGCTGGCTGAATCTGCATGTTATCAGCTGGCTGCTGGAAAAGAGCATGACGGTGATCATGGTTGCCCTGCCTGTTGTTTTTCAGCCGGAGCTGCGCCGTGCTTTGGAGCAGATTGGTCGCGGCAAGCTGTTTCATAAGGGCAGTGAGCTGGACGAGCAGGAGCTGGAGGAAATGCTGGATGCCGTTGCTCACGCCACTAAGGTGATGAGCAAAAACAAGGTAGGCGCGCTGATGGTCTTTGAACGTGCTACCGGTCTGGCAGAGCGTATCGAAACCGGTGTGCCGATTGACGGTCTGGTGAGCTCTGGACTGCTGCAGAACATTTTTGTTAAGGATACACCGCTGCATGACGGCGCTGTTATTATCCGCGGCAACCGCGTTGTTGCTGCCTGCTGCCTGCTGCCGCTTACGGAAAACCGTAATCTGAGCCAGGAGCTTGGTACCCGCCATCGTGCCGCTATCGGTATGTCCGAGCAGTCTGATGCGATGATTCTTGTTGTCAGTGAGGAAACCGGTACGATTTCTATTGCCCGCAATGGCGAGCTGATGCGTTACCTGACGGTGGATGATGTGAAGGAAATTTTGCGCACGGCAATTTTCCGTCCGCATACAGCAGTTAAGAATTCTTTGGTTGATAAAATCAAGAGCTTGTGGGGCGGTGAGAAAAAATGAGATTTTTGCAAAGGCTGGCGCGTAAGGAAAACCTGTTGGCAAGGATTATCTGTCTGCTCATGGCCTGTGGCCTGTGGGTATATGTAATGACAGATCAGAACCCGATAATCGAGCGTAATATCGAGGTGCGTCTGCAGCAAAGAAATCTGCCGCAGAATATGATGGTTTTCAATGCACCTGATAAAATTCTGGTAAAGGTGCGCGGTTCGCGTGCCAAGCTGAGTTCCGATAATCTGAGTGCCGAAATCAATGCTTCTATCAATTTAAAAAATATAACCGAAGGTCAGCAGAGTCTGCCGATTACGGTAACCTACTCCGGCGGCGAGATTGTATCTGTAACGCCTAAGGAGGTTTCCGTATATGTGGATACGGTAAGCGAGAAAAAGGTTCCTGTTACTACGCGTATCGTGGGAGCTGTGAACGGTGATATGACTATTGGCAACAGTATAATTACTCCGGCGGAGGTTACGCTGCGTGGCGCAACACATCGTATTGATAAGGTCAACCGCGTTGTTGCTCCGATTGACATCAGCAATCATACCGGCAGCTTCCAAACGGAAAGTGAGCTGGTTGCCGTGAGTGATGACGGTTACGATATTCCTAATATGAGAATTATCCCTGAGCGTGTTATGGTGCAGGCTAATATGGTCAGCCAGATGCACTCGCTGGATATTCCGGTGAAATTGGTTATGAGCGGTGATTTGCCTGCCGGAGTTGTTGTTACTAAGACCGAGATCGCTCCGGAGAGCATCCGTGTGACTGCGCCTCCGTCTGTGCTGAAGGAGCTGAAGGATGTTAAGACCAAGCCGGTGGATGTAAGCAAGATAAATGGCAGTACTGTTGTTGCAGCTGAGCTTGATTTGCCGGAAAAGGTAATTCCTGAAAGACGTACAGTGCAGATAAAAATATCGGTAGAAAGGCAGAATTAATTTTAGATGAAGCTGAAAATTAACAATGTGCGTATCAGCCTGCGTCAGGAGCAGACGCTGGAGCAGGCGGTGTGCCGCAAATGCGGTATACCGCGCGAGTCTTTGGGCAGTGTGCAGATAGTACGCAAGGCAGTGGATGCGCGCAAGAAAAATGACATCTGCCTCAACTACCATGTGCTGGCAGAGGTTGAAACAGGCGGCAGGCAGGCAAAGCGCCTGCTGGCGGACCGTGATATTACACAATATCAGGAGCAGCAGCAGCCGACGCTGGAGCTGGGAACGCTGCCGCTGAGCGCACCACCAGTGGTTATCGGCGCCGGTCCGGCGGGACTTTTGGCAGCACTGCAGCTGGCGGAGCATGGCTATAAGCCATTGCTTTTGGAGCGCGGCAAGCCTGTGGCGCAGCGCGTGCAGGATGTGCAGCGCTTTTGGCAGACGGGAGAATTTAACCTCGCGTCCAATGTACAGTTCGGCGAGGGCGGTGCAGGCACCTTTTCGGATGGTAAGCTGACTACGCGTGTGAACGATCCTATGATGGCCGAAATCCTGCAGTTGTTTGTAGATGCAGGCGCGCCGGAAAATATTTTGTACGAGCATAAGCCGCACGTAGGAACGGATAAGCTACGTGCGATGGTACAGGGACTCAGCCGCCGTATTGCGGAGCTGGGCGGCAGCGTGCGCTATGATGCGCATGTTGTTGATCTGGATATTAAAAATAATGCTGTGCAGGGCGTAATCATTGATGGCGGCGAAAGACTGGCGGCAGGAGCCGTGGTACTGGCCTGCGGTCACAGCGCGCGCGATACCTACGCTATGCTGGCTCGCAGGGGCGTAGGTATTGTGGCGAAGCCCTTTGCTATCGGCGTGCGCATCGAGCATCCGCAGGAGCTGATTGACAGGGCGCAGTACGGCAGCTTTGCCGGACATCATCTGCTGGGCGCAGCGGATTACGCACTTGTTTACCATACGCAGGATAAAACACGCACAGCCTATTCGTTCTGCATGTGCCCGGGCGGTCAGGTGGTTGCTGCCGCTTCGGAGGCTGGCGGCGTAGTAGTCAACGGCATGAGCATGTTTAAGCGTGACAGCGGCATTGCCAACAGCGCGCTGGTAGTGAATGTGGACAGCCGGGACTTTGGTGAGGGTGCGCTGGCAGGCGTAGAATTCCAGCGCCGCTATGAGCAGCTTGCTTATGCGGCGGCAGGCAGCAGCTATGATGCGCCTGCACAAAATCTGGACAGCTTTTTGAAGCGCAGCACTCCGTCCTTGGAATGTCTGGTGCAGCCAAGCTATCGTCCGGGACTGACGGCCTGCAGCTTAGACAAGGTGCTGCCTGCCTACGTTACGGATACTCTGCGCGAGGGCATTACGAGCTTCGGACGCAAGCTGGCGGGTTACGCCGACGGCGGAGCGCTGCTGACGGGCGTGGAAACACGCACCTCGGCGCCGGTCCGCATCGAGCGCGACAGACAGAGCTATGTATCGCTGACGCATGATTTGCTTTACCCCTGCGGCGAAGGCGCAGGCTATGCCGGCGGTATTATGAGCGCCGCGCTTGACGGCTATCATGTGGCGCGCGCGATTATGGAAAGATTCGCGCCGATGAAGTAATTTAGGTTGGAGAGTAATACAGATTATATTGAGAAATAGCCTCTACTTGGGGAGAGGTGGCATCGCGTAGCGATGACGGAGAGGGGAGCGCTCAGCATAGCGCTGTTGGTAAGCATAGCGAGTACCAACCCCTCTCAGTCACCCTGAGGGTGACAGCTCCCCCCAAGGGGAGCCTCTATCTTCTGTTATTGTTGATAAATCTCAACAATTCCCAACTTACATATAAACGCATTAACATTAGGGAGGTTATTACAAAAATGGCAAGATTATTTGGTACTGATGGTGTTCGCGGTGTGGCGAACGTAGAGCTTACTCCGGAGCTGGCCTTTAAGCTGGGCTATGCTGCCGCAAAATACTTTGGCCGCGAGGTTTCCTGCCCGAAAATTATTATCGGCAGAGATACACGCCGCAGCGGACAAATGCTGGAAAGCGCTTTGGCAGCAGGTATCTGCAGCGCCGGCGGTAATGCACATCTTCTGGGCGTTATGCCTACTCCGGCAGTTTCCTTCCTGACCAGTGAGGTTAAGGCTAATGCCGGCGTAGTAATTTCTGCTTCTCACAATCCGTTTGAAGACAACGGCATCAAATTTTTCTCTCAGACAGGCCACAAGCTGCCTGACGCTGTAGAGGACGAAATTGCAGCTATCGTTGCTGCACCGATTGATTATACTCAGGCGGTAAGCGGCAGCAGCGTAGGCCAGATTATTTACGAAAAGGATTTGTCTGCACTGTACATTAAGCATATTCTGAGCACTGCTTATGCTAAGCTGAACGGTCTGAAGATTGTTATGGACTGCTCCAACGGTGCCAACAGTGAAATTGCACCGGTTATCCTGCGCAGTCTGGGTGCTGAGGTTGTGGCAATTTTCAACGAGCCTAACGGTATCAACATCAACAACGGCTGCGGCTCCACTCATCTGGAAGCATTGCAGAAAAAGGTTCGTGAGGTTGGCGCTAATGTAGGTATTGCTAATGACGGTGATGCTGACCGTTGCCTGGCAGTTGACGAAAACGGCGAGGCTATGGACGGCGACCAGATTATGCTGATTTGCGCGCTGGAGCTTATGAAGCGCAACAAGCTGCATGACAATATGCTGGTAACCACTGTTATGAGTAACGTTGGTCTGCATCAGGCTATGAAGGCTCATGGCGGCAAGACTGTCAAAACTGCTGTTGGTGACCGCTATGTACTGGAAGAGATGCTCAAGCACAATTATTCTATCGGCGGCGAGCAATCCGGCCATATCATTTTCTCCGAATTCGCTAAAACCGGTGATGGCATTCTGACTGCTGTACAGCTGCTGTGCGCAATGGTTCGCAACAACAAGTCTCTGTCTGAGATGAGCGGTGTGATGACTAAATTCCCGCAGATTCTGCTGAACGTACGCGTGAAGAATAAAAACGGCTGGGAAGAAAAGGCTGCTATTCAGGAAGTAATCAAAAAATATCAGGATGAGCTGGGCGAAAACGGCCAGATTCTGGTACGTGCTTCCGGCACTGAGCCTTTAATCCGTATTATGGCCGAAGGACCGAAGCAGGAGCGTCTGGAGCAGATTGCCAACGCTATTGCCGACGTTGTAACTAAGGAGCTGGCATAAGCAGGCCTTCTTGCTGAATAAAGATTAAAAGCAGACCTTTACATCATTTTCGGATGCAATGGTCTGCTTTTGTATATTTTCTTGAAAAACGCAAAAAAATAACCGCCCAGCTCCTACACTAGCGGTTATTTTTAACAGTTAATTTTGAAGGGCAACACGGGAAGTTTGAGTAAATCTTCTACTCATCAAAACTCTTGATTACGGAATAAATTATACAACCAACAACAATCAGCCCGATACCTGCTAATGCGAGGAAAGGTGCCGCAGGGAGCAAGAAGGCCATACCGCCAATCATGATTTAAATTTTGTTGTCTGGCATAAGGTGTCACCTCACAGTTCCGCCAGTGTCTCAGCATATTTTTGTTTTAAAGCTAAAATAGACAAAAATACTACTGTTTCAATAGCTACTTCCCATCTAGCATCATTCTTGTCTTTTAATTTACGTATATCATCTATAGGATTTGTAAAAATAGACGGCGCAGCTATTGTTGTGACGAGCCAAGGATCAATCTCTAAATATCTTAATTTTCTACAAGCATCCAACATATTCTCAAAATCTATCAATCCGCAAATGAGCAAATACATAACAAATCCATCCATACGACCTGTCATCATTTTATCAACAAAATCGTATGTCGGCGATGTTATTTCGTAATACTCATATTCTGACAGAAGATCTCTTTCGTATGCTTTTTTCACATTAATTAAAGCATCTTTTTCTAATTGAAGCCATGCCTTATATCCTTTAGATTCTATTGTACGCAACTTTAACCGCTCTATATATTTACCTATTACTTGCTTTTCAAGAATTTCATAATCAACTTCACTATGAAATAGTTTAAGCAGATTATGAACTTCTAATCTTTTGGCTACATCCATCAAAATATCGCAATACTCACATTCGCCAAGCATATTGCTAACTATACTTTTATAATTATCTTTGATTGTCTTTTCCAAAACCTCTGCCTTAGAAAAAGACGTTGATTCTTCAAATTGAGCATAATTAGGATAAGGATAGCCACAGATAGCAGCCAGCAATCGCCAATCATCAACAGCGGTTATATTCTGTAATATCTTAGTAATTCTTTCATTCTTGCTCATAACTAATTCTCCTGCAATAACTCATTATTCATCATTAGATTTGACATTTATGTTCTTCAAATAACCAAATAAATGTCCTGCTTGGTAATAAACACGATACCTGTTTCCTACAATACCAGTTACTCTTACAAATTCACCAGCTTTAATCGTAAAACTGCCAGAGTTATCTTTTTCGTAGCACACCGTGTCTTTTTTTAATAATAAGGTACGACCTATCAGTTCTTTGTTAAGCTTAGGAGTAGCAGAAAAACAACTGAACAATTTATCTACTTTAGTTTTAGTATCAACTACACCTTTATAGCCAGCTGTACGGTATTTTTCTACAAAAGAGCTTTCATCTGCTAAAGTTCCATCCTCATACAGAAGCGGTGTATCAATAACTTGCTTGATAGCTTTAGTTAAAAGAGCAGTTATAGCAATTTGTTTTTGGTCATTAACACTATAGTCATTCCAATCATAAGACTGATTTTTTCGCAAATTTTTCAACATGATTTCCAATTGTTCTGCTAACATTCTATCAAAGTCTGCTAACAAGGCTTCTATCTGCTCAGCACGCGCAGTTACAGCTTTTAAATATTTGTTTATTTTATTGCCATTAGCAATCCACGCTTCAGCTTTACATTTATATGCTTTAGCGTTATTCAAAGCCTCTTCTGCCTTACATTCCCACCACCAGGCAGCAATCAACAATGCCGGGGCTGCTACCAAACCTCCTAAAACAGCCGTACCACCAGCAATGCCTAAACCACCAGAAGCTAATGTTCCACCACCAAGCCAAGCTAAGGTAGCATTAGTAGCAGCTACGCCAGTCAAGCCGCCAATTGCCGCCCCGGTAGAAGCAGTCGCTAAATAACCTACCGCTCCATAAGCACCAGCAGCAGCTAAAAAACCACCTATAGTAGCGCCGCCAATACCACTAGTTATCTCAACAGCATTCAAAGAGGCCGTTTTTAATTGAATAAACTCCTGATTGCTAGGATTAAAGTTTCTTAATTCATCTATACCAATACTATCATTAAAATTTACATTCTTCATCTTAGAAAATTCATCAACGAAACTATGGATATTACCGGAAAGAATGTTTAATTTTAATTGTCCTAAAGAAGTCAAATTTTGTTCAACAATAGCTTTTCGGTCATTTATAACTTCGTCTAATAACTTTACTTTATGTTCTGCATCATCAGCTATTTTTTTTGCTTCGTCCATCATATCGCTTGCATTCCAAGCTTTTTTAACAGCAGCTCCGACAGTACCAGCCAAAGCTATTGCAACAGGGATTAATGGTAACGGCATATAAATTCCTCCTTACAATTCAAAAGCAACATCTTGATTTTTCATCATCTCATCAAATTCAGCAAAAGTCTTATATCCAATACTGCGCCCGAACGAGTTAGAAATTCGCTCTAAGCCTTTTGCCATGAGTTCAAAATCGTTATCCATAGTAGCCTTTGTAATATCCTTAAAACCGGCATTGATAGCTTCTGCTCTTTCCTTGAACAGCTTTTGGGTAACTTTTTCAAACTCTTCTGTTTCTTGATTAAGCAATTTAATCGCAGCATCTGTTTCTCTTTTTATTTTTGCATATTCCTCCTTTGCCAAGTTAGCAGCTTCTGCTGCTGAAAGTAATTCTTTATAATAAGCACTTGTTAAAACTGAACCAACCATCGCTCCAACCGCCGCGCCTACAAATGGTATGGGGATTAACATCTGTCCAACAACAGCCGTATAATTGGCAACCATTATATTAGTTCCTCGTTCTCCAAGCTGTAAAATACATTCAGACGTACTTATTTCTCCTTTGGCATACTTAACCATAATATCAGCTGTAACCTTAACAGCAGTTATAACAGCAATAGGTAAATTGGCTTTGTTTAATCCAGACAAAAACGGAGATGAGCTTTTCATGAACATTGATTCCAGCTGATGAGCAACTATTGTCGTTCCACCACCAATTACATAACCCTTAACAGTAGCTAAAGCAGTATCCTTCGCAACATTTTTAAGAGCCTCAGTAGGTGTTTTTTCACCTTTAATAACTGCTATAATATTAATGATTCCAGATACCGTTAAAGTAGCCCCACCAGTAGCTCCACCTGTTTTCAATCCAGCTTTATGAAACTCTTTAGTACAGTTATCAAAAGCTTTATCAGACAGCTTTTGGTCTATTTTTTCCTTAGCGAGTTTTCCCTTCTCTATTGCCTCATCTCTATTCTGCTTATTAATCTTCAAATCCTTATCGCGAAGATATTTTTTGTCATTTATCAATTCTTCGTTAGTCTTATCGCGCTTAGCATTATTGAACTTACGAGAAACAACTTCTAAATTATCCTTATCATTAGCTACGTTTCTAATATCTTCATTAGTATTCCAAGGATTTTCCTTATTTTCGTCAAATACTTTTTTTAATGGACATTTATGGTCGGCTTCAGCTAGATGTTTAGACCAGTTCGTGCCAAACTGTTTTTCTGCCTCTTCTTTTTTTAAACACAAAGTTTTTCCAGTGTAAGGATCTTTAACTTTTCCATTGGCAAACGCTGATTTTTTAATACCAATCTTAGCTTTAGCGTCATCAAATAATTTTCTGTTGCCAGTATAGGTATCAGGCTTTTTGTATTTAGCGTTAACTTCTTCAACACTTTCACTTATAGTTTTACCTAACATTACATCTTCGACTGTTTTCTGCGTTGTTTTATTTTCAGCCATGCTTTCAACTCCGTTTCTATTAAAATCACAAGCTGTTAATACGATTTCATTATATCTCTCTGCCCCCCCGGTCAAGCAAATGTCTTTTTTTATCTTCACAAAATGTACAGTTACTTTTTAACACTGTTATGTTCTTCTCACTTTATCTTTTCTTGCTTATATGTTACACTATAAGCAGTACTTTTTGGTTTCTTTGCAAGAAACTTTTTGGAGGTCCGCACTATGACGAACGACAAACGCGTAATAGAAAATTTAAGAGAAAACTATCTGGAAATAATATCCAACTATATTATTACAGCCTATGATACATCTTGTCATGGTTTTGCCGACTTGGGATACACGCCGCCCTTGTTGCCATTAAGGACTATTAAAAACATCGTCAAAAGCTTTTCCGACACTCCCTGCGACCTTTATCCTTCTATCATCAAATACTGCGAGGCAAAAGATATCGCAGAAAACGAGCTCTATAAAAAAGCGCACGTCTCCAAAACAGTTTTTTCGAAAATACGCAGCATGAAGGACACCGGCTATAAACCCAGCAAGAGTACGATTCTCTGCTTATGCCTGGCTTTGGAACTAAATAACAGCGAAACAGAAGTAATGCTCAACATTGCAGGCTACTCTTTATCTAACGACATCATCGCCGATAAAATTGTCAGCTATTGCATAAGCAAGCGATATTACGACGTTTATGACATCGAAAACCTTATCCTGGAAAAAACAGGTGGAGCATATTTGTACTCCTGATAAAGCAAATACACAACAACAGCTATGCCAAAAAAGAACGCCCAACTACTACCAAACAGTAATAGTTGGGCGTTTGTACGCTATGGGCTCAATTTTTTGAGCAGAGAATCTTATCTCTGTTCTCGGCTTATGTCTGACTTCAGTAGCTCTAGGATTCGCTCTAGGTTATGCGCTAGGTCAAATTCACGCAAAAAAATAACCGCCCAGTCTGCAAAACAAGCGGTTATTTTTTATAACTAAATGTTCAAGGATAACCGTCTATCGGCGGCACCTTTTCTATTTCTATGATAGCACAAAGTAAAGCGTTTGACAACCGTTCTGATTAAATTCACAAATCCCTCACGTCTTATACTATTACTTAAACTTCCCACATAAAAAAAGCTGTTTTTAGCTGCTCAAACCCTTATCACATCTAGGACTTACGAATATAAAAAACAAAATTCAACTGTCAAAGATGGGATTATACTATATGAAGCGCCTGCAGGCAAGAAAAGTTCAAGGAATGTTTTCTTGACCTGCCAGTCATCATATTGTAAAATTAAATTAGTCTGAGGATGTGCCGCGTGGGACTGCCTGCCTGCGCGGCTCATTGTCTGTTTGCTCATAAATCAGCAGAGCCTTGTCTTTGCTGCCAAAAGCAGACAGTGAAGGATGTAAGCGCATGTACCGCTCAGGCGGTGGACGAGGAATGAGGTTATCGATTAGTCAGCGGATGCCTCACGGCTGGCTGCAGGCCGCAAACCGTGTACAAAGCCCTCCGGTAACGGGGGAGAGAAAAGCACGGCGGCAGAAAGGGCAAAGAAAACTTAAGGAGGCATTATTATGTGCGGAATTGTAGGTTATATTGGTAATCACGAAGCTGCTCCCTTTCTGCTTGATGGCATGAGCAAGCTGGAGTATCGTGGTTATGATTCTGCCGGCATTGCTGTTTATGAAAACAACAAAATCCGTGTGGAAAAGTGCGTAGGCCGTCTTGATGCACTGCGTCAGAAATTGGCAGGCCATATGCCTGTGGGCAATGTTGGTATCGGTCACACACGTTGGGCAACACATGGCCGTCCGTCGGATCGCAACGCGCATCCCCATACGGACAGCAGCGGCAAGTTTGTCGTTGTCCATAACGGTATTATTGAAAATTATCTTGGCCTGAAGGAAGAGCTGATTGCTAAGGGACATGAATTTCTGTCTGAAACAGACAGTGAGGTTGTAGCTCATCTGATGGCGGACCAATATGATGGTGATTTCGAAGAAACCGTCAAAAAGGTGCTGAAGCTCATCAAAGGCTCCTACAGTCTGGTGTTTATGTGCGAATATGAGCCTGATAAAATCATCTGCACCAAAAAGGATAATCCGCTGATTATTGGTCTGGGCGAGGGTGAAAACTTTATCGCTTCCGATATCCCGGCAATTATCAACCATACGCGCCGTACCTTTATCATGAGTGACGGCGAAATCGCTACGGTAACGGCAGACGGTGTTTGGGTGCAGGATATCAACGGCACTCCCATCAGCAAGAAGGTGTTTGTCGTTAACTGGAATGCCGAAGCAGCGGAAAAAGGCGGCTTTGAGCATTTTATGCTGAAGGAAATCTATGAACAGCCCAAGGCTTTGCGCGACACCATGACCAGTCGTCTTGATGCGGAAGCAAAAACCATCGGTTTTCCCGAGCTGAACTGGACAGCAGAGGAATTGAGAGATATCAATAAAATCTTTATTGTGGCCTGCGGTACTGCTTACCATGCAGGCATCGTCGGCAAATATTATCTGGAGCAGCTGGCGCGTGTACCGGTTGAGGTGGATATTGCCAGCGAGTTCCGTTACCGCGACCCGCTTGTTGACGGCAACAGCCTGACGATTGTTATCAGCCAGAGCGGTGAGACTAGTGATACGCTGGCAGCTCTGCGTGAGGCTAAGCGTCTTGGCTCCCGCACTTTGGCGGTTACCAATGTTGTCGGCAGCTCTATTGCACGCGAGGCAGACCAGGTTGTTTATACCTATGCCGGTCCGGAAATTGCCGTAGCATCTACCAAGGCTTACACCACACAGCTTTTGGCAATGCTGATGCTGGCAATTTATGTCGGCCGTCTGCGCGGCAGCATGAGTGCCGAGCGTGAGCAGGAGCTGGTGCAGGGCCTGACCTTTGTGCCTGAGCAGATTCATAAAATGCTGGAAAACGTGGACCAGATTAAGGTGTTTGCGCGTGAATACGGTAGCAGTGAGGACGCCTTCTTCCTGGGACGCAGCCTTGATTATGCCGTAGCGCTGGAGGGTGCGCTGAAGCTGAAGGAGATTTCCTACATTCATGCGGAGGCTTATGCTGCAGGCGAGCTGAAGCATGGTACTTTGGCGCTGATTGTTTCCGGGGTGCCGGTAATCGTACTGGCAACGCAGATGGATGTATATGATAAAACAGTCAGCAACCTGCAGGAGGTTAAGGCGCGCGAGGCTGTAGTTATTGCTATCGGCTTTGAGGGCGACACCTCTCTGGAAAAATATGCGGACCATGTTATCTACATCCCGCGTACGGATAAATATCTGGCACCGCTGATGGCAGTGCTGCCCTTGCAGCTGCTGGCCTACTATGCGGCGCTGACTCGCGGCTGTGATGTTGATAAACCGCGTAATCTCGCCAAGAGCGTAACAGTTGAATAAAAAATAAATTAACAGCGTAACGGATGCAAAAATCTGTTACGCTGTTTTTGTAAGAAAAAAATAGTTGCCTGCTTGTGGTATACTAATAGTATATTGGTTTGGAAGGGAGCGGGGAGCAGATGGCTTATAATGAGCTTTCCAAAAAATATGGTGATATCAGGAGTATGATGCGGCGTTTTTATGTATACGGTTTTGAAACACGGCAGGATTTTAATGATAAAAGTCAACGTAGTTATGATGATGAGCGTCGGCGCATACAAAGCTGGCTAGATGAATATATGGATACTAATCCTGATGTAGCTGGCACAGCCTATCAGATTTCGCTTAATAGCAGAGATATAAGTCACAATCCTTTGTATAAAAGCTGGAAGGCTAAAAGCTTTACCGATATAGACATCACTTTGCATTTTTATCTGTTGGATATTCTGGCGGACGGGCAGGCTTATTCTGTAGCAGAGATGGAGAATTTGCTTAGCGACCGCTATTTTAACTGTTTCAGCAACAATATGCATCAGCCGGACGCTAAAACAGTGCGCAACAAGCTTAATGATTATGTTGAATTGGGGTTGTTGCAAATAGTGAAGCAAGGACGCCGAAATTTGTACCGGTTGCAGCAGGATAAGGTTAATTGGCGCAGCTGGCAGCTGGCCTGTGCCTTTTTTTCTGAGGCGGCGCCTTTAGGAGAGGTAGGCTCCTATATCCTGGATAAGTTTGCTGAGGACTGTGATGTTTTTAATTTTAAGCATCATTTTATCTTATATACAATGGATAGTCAGCTGCTATACGAGCTGCTGGTGGCGATTAATGATAAGAAGTCTGTTACAATCTACAGATGGGAGAAAGATCAGCAAACTGTCTGTCCCTTGAAAATTTATTGCAGCACCAGGACTGGAAGGCAATACCTTTTGGGCTACAGCTTTACTGACCAAAAGCTGGTTTTTAATCGCTTGAACCGTATTGAGCGTGTCGAGGTAAAAGAGAAAGAGCAGGATTATGAGCATTATCTGCAGCTGGCACAGAAAGCGGCACCACATATCTGGGGTGTAAGCTTGTTTGGCGCTGGCAATCTGGAGAAAATCAGCTTCACGGTAGAGGTGGCACCTGACGAGCAGTTTATTGTGCAGCGTCTGGAACGTGAAAAGCGCAGCGGCACTGTGGAGCAGCTTGATGCCGAGCATTATCGCTTCAGTATTGTTGTCTATGACGCACGTGAGCTGCTGCCTTGGATACGCACCTTCATCGGGCGTATTACAGCCTTTAGCTGCAGCAACAAGAATGTCCAGGAGCTTTTCTTTGAGGATTTGAAGCAAATGGCGTCTTATTATCAAGAGGAGGCAGCAGATGAAAAGCAGTGACAGCTTTTTTAACGAAATATACGGCACCTATTTTAGGGTTGTCGGCTTTATTCTGGAGCAGGCGCAAAAGGGTGAGCTGACAACAGAAAAAATAAATCGGATTGTGCAGGAGCAGGCCTTTGGCGACAGCTATCTGACAATACCCAAATCATTAAAGGATTGCGAGTGGCCGTTGCTCCAAAGCAATATGACTACACCGCTGCAGCATACTCCGACGATGCCTCTGACAATTCTGCAACGGCGCTGGCTGAAAACCTTGCTGAGCGATAAGCGGATGCAGCTTTTTGATGTAGATTGTACTGGCCTTGAGGATGTAGAGCCTTTGTTCAGCCAGGAGCAGTTTGTATATTTTGATCGTTATAATGACGGTGATCCTTATGATGATCCGCAGTACAAGCAGCATTTTCGCCTGCTGCTGCAGGCTATAAACGAAAAACGCAGGGTGGAAATCAGCTTTATCAACAACAAAAACGATAACATGCGAAAAAGATATCTGCCAATGCAAATAGAATATTCAGCGAAGGACGATAAGTTTCGCTTAAAAGCGGTGTGTGGCAGCTCTCTGCATTATGTGAATGTTGCGCGTATCAAAGAGTGTCAGCTGCTAGAGACGGCAAATGCAGAGATTTGTGAGCAGAAGGCACCGGAGCGATGCAAGCTTACTGCATTGCTGACGGATGAACGCAATGCTTTGGAGAGGGCGATGCTGCATTTTTCGCATTTGGAAAAGACAACGGAGCGTCTTGATGAAAAGCATTATAAGCTGCATCTGACATACGATAAAAGTGATGCAATAGAGATGGTTATCCGTATACTGTCCTTCGGACCGTTATTGCAGGTGCAGGAGCCTGCCAGCTTCATTGAGCTGCTGCGCAAAAGGCTGCAGAAGCAGCTGGCGCTGCAGGCAGATAAGTAAAAGCAAAAATATCATCTGCCAGAAGCTAATTTGATGCCGAAGCCTTATTATAAACCACCGGACCTGTGGATTTTCTGCAGGCCCGGTGTATTTTTTTGTATTCTTAACAGTAATTTGCTTTTACGCAATCAACAAATGTGTTATAATTAACGATACATGTCATTTTTGTGAAGAAGTTGAAATTTTTATGTGTAGGTGATGAAATGGAAATGTTTTTAGTGGCTGTGGGCTTCTATGGCATCGGCGTATTAACCATGCTGCTTCCCCACGGCATGCAGCGTGCTGCACACTGGCTTGCTAACAGCGCTGCCCTTTTTGGCAGCGCTGTCTGCGCTTATGCGGCAGGCCTGCTGCTTTTCAGCGGCGTGAGCCCCGCACCCCTGACCTGGGGCTCGTATTCTTTAGGCTGCGATGGCTGGAGCGCAGTCTTTCTGCTTTTGACCGGTATAGCCGGTGTTGTTACCAGCCTGTACGCGCTCGGTTATGCGCGTGGCTATGAGGGCAGCCGTCTGCGTCTTTTGGGCGGTATGTGGTGCCTGTTCATCATGTCTATGGTGCTGGTGCTGCTGGCCGGTGATGCCTTCAGCTTCCTGCTTTTCTGGGAGATTATGGCCGTAGCCTCCTTTATGCTGGTTAACCATGAATCCGAAAAGCGTGCTACCTGGAATGCTGCCTATCAGTATCTGGTTATGACCAGCGTCGGTACGGCGGCGATTATGATTGCCTTTTTGCTGACAGGCTCTGCCAGCGAGGGCTTCAGCTTTGCTGCTATGGCCAAGAATACATTGGAAGGCAGCTGGCAGCATCTTGTTTTTGTCTGTGCCTTTGCCGGCTTTGCTTTGAAGGCCGGTCTGGTGCCGCTGCATGTTTGGCTGCCTAAGGCGCATCCGGCAGCACCCAGTCACGTTTCCGCGCTGATGAGCGGTGTTATGCTGAAGATTGCGCTTTACGGCTTCGGTCGTTTTATGTTCAGCTTTTTGCCTGCCTGGAATTACTGGTGGTGCGTTGCTGTACTGCTGGCAGGCGTAGTATCCGCATTTTTGGGCGTACTTTACGCTCAGATGGAAACGGATATCAAGCGCGTGCTTGCTTACTCCTCCGTGGAAAATATGGGCGTAATTTTTGCTGCCTTCGGCTGCGGTATGCTGATGAAGGCTTCCAGCAGCAGCTTTTATATGATTGGCTTTGTGGCAGCTTTGGTACATGCCTTTAACCACAGCATTATGAAGGTGCTGATGTTTATGTGTGCCGGCAGTATTATGCACGGTACCGGCAGCAAGAACCTGGAGCTGTTCGGCGGCCTCGCACGCAAAATGCCGTATACCGCTGTCTTTGCTTTCGTCGGCTCGCTGGCACTCGCCGCTATTCCGCTGACAAACGGCTTTACCGGTGAATGGCTGGTGCTGCAGAGCTTTATCAGCTTGGGCACAAGCTGCGCCGGTCAGGATATCCGCCTGTGGACGGCGGTGTCCTTTGTTCTGCTAGGCTTTACCGGAGCACTGGCTCTCGGCTGCTTTGTACGCTTCTTCGGCATCACCTTCCTGGGCCGTGCTCGCAGTGAAATTGTGGAGTATGCGCACGAATCCGATAAATTTATGCTCGCTGCTATGGGCGTTGCATCTGTTTTAGTTGTTGCTTGCGGTCTTTATCCGCTGCCTGTTGTACGTGCAGCACTGCTGGCATTGGGCATGCCTGTCGCACCTGATGCCTTCGGTATGAATCTGGCGTGGACCGGTGTCGGGACTGCTGTCTGCTACAAGCCGCTGCTGCTGCTTGCGTTATTGCTTGTGTTGGGCGTAGTGCTGTGGCTGGCTGTTAAGAATTGCTTTGTTGTGGAGGATGTTACCTGGAACTGCGGTACCTATCCGACGCAGCGTCAGCAGTATTCCGCAACCGGCTTCAGTAAGCCTGTACGCCGTGCATTCGATTATCTGCTGAAGCCTAAGCGTCAGGTAACCTACATGCGCAAGGAGCATGCTTACTTCGGCCGTCAGCTTTCCTACAAGCTGGAAATTCCCGATATGATTACGGAAAAGCTCTATCAGCCGCTGCAGAAGCATTTTGTAAGTGTTTCCAATTTCCTGCGCCGTTTGCAGCAGGGCAGTGTGCGTTTATATGTTGCCTATGTTATGGTGGCAATGATGTTGGTACTGGTATGGGGGGCGCTTTATAAATGATTTTAGAGAATGAATTATTACAGCTGGCCCTCGGTATGGCGCAGGCAGCTTTGCTGCTTTTGTGCGCTCCTCTGGTAACCGGCATTGTTAAAAAGGTAAAGGCCTGGATGCAGAACCGTATCGGCAGCAGCATCTGGCAGGAATATTACGATATCCGCAAATGGTGGGGCAAGCCTACTATGCTTACTCCTTATACCAGCATCACCTTCCGTCTGGCACCCTGCGTATATTTTCTGACGACCTTTGCGGCAGCTTGCATGCTGCCGGGCTTCTTAGGCGGTCAGGCCGGCTTCGGCGACGTTTTTGTATTTGTTTATCTGTTGGCCTTGGGACGCTTCTTTATGGCAGTTTCCTCAATGGATGCAGCCACCGCCTTCGGCGGCATGGGCGGAAGCCGTGAGGTTTATGTGGCAGCCTTCGTTGAGCCTGTGGCAATGCTGGCCGTGCTTTCCAACGTGCTGCACACCAACAGCACCTCGCTGGCAGGCATGAGCCTGCGTATGGATGAGGTCAACCTGACGGTAGCAGGCGTGCTGACCTGCATTGCCTTCTTCCTGGTATTGCTGGCAGAAAACAGCCGTATCCCGGTTGATAACCCCGATACTCATCTGGAGCTGACGATGATCCATGAATGTATGACACTGGAATATTCCGGCCGTCTGCTGGCGCTCATCCATTGGGCAAGCCAGCTCAAGCTGCTGGTATTTTTGGTGCTCTTCGCTATGCTGTATCTGCCACTGGATTTGCCGGTAGTGCTGAAGGTGCTTATCGGTGCGGTAGCAGTAGGCGTAGTAGAAACCTTGAACAATAAAATGCGCCTATTCAAGGTGCGTGTATATCTGGCCGCAGCGGGCCTGATGCTGCTGTTGGCAGTAGTGGCACAGTAAGGAGGTAACGATGGAATATTTGGTTGTAAGTTTAATGTTTATCGTTTTCCTGCAGACGCGCTTTGTGGAGCTGCGCCGTGCAACTCTGTGCCTGGCGCTGCAGTCTGCACTGATTGCGGCAGCCTGCCTTGTTGTAGGCATGAGCCATGGCAGCGGTCTGCATGCCTGGCTGCCCGGTGTGCTGACGATTGCCGTTAAGGTACTCTTTATTCCCTACGCTATTTTGCGCGTGGTAAATCAGCTGCGCGATGAGCGTGAAATTGTCAGCGATATCAATGTTAACTATTCCACTGCTTTTGCAGCCTGCAGTCTGGCACTCGGCTACATGGTAATTGACGGTCTGCTGCCGCAGGCAGAGGGACGCGATATTTTAGCGACCTCTATGTTTATGATTATGACCGGTTTGGCGCTGATTGTTATGCGCAGCCGTGCCATTATGCAGATGATTGGCCTGATTACCTTGGAAAACGGCATTTACCTGCTCGGTCTGATTATGACGGAAGGCTTGCCACTGATTATCGAGCTGGGCATTTTCCTGGATGTGCTGATTGCTGTTGTTATTCTTGTTATTTTAACCTCGCGTCTGCGTCTGTCGTTTAAAACGACGGATACAAATGTGCTGGACAAGCTGAAAGGGTAGGGGATGTAATGTTAACATATATTTTGATACTGTTATGCCTGCCACCCTTGTGCGCGGTGCTGGCACTGGCTGCGGGCTTCGGCAATAATATCCTGCATTGGCTGCACCGCCTGACGGCAACTGCGGTAGGTGTGTGCGTAGCGCTGATGGCAAAGTCCTTTAATCCAGCTGTGCCCTATGTAGACGATTATTTTTACATTGATGCGCTGAATATGTGGGTAATCATTATCATTACCACACTTTATCTGGCAGCAACCTGGACTGCGCGTAATTATCTTACGCGTGAGGAGCGCTGCGGCGTGCTTAAGGGCGAGCAGCTGCAGACCGGCCGTTACTTTGCGCTGATGCAGCTTTTCTGCTGGACGATGTTCATCGTACTGCTAGTAAAAAACCTAGGCCTGATGTGGGTTGCCATCGAAGCGACAACCTTAGTCAGTGCGCTGCTCATTTCCTTTAAATTCACCCGCGCTGCTTTGGAGGCAACGTGGAAATATATCATGGTTTGTACCGTCGGCATCTGCCTAGCACTTTTGGGTACACTGGTGCTGTATTATGCACAGCTTGATGCTTTGGGCGGCGAAAAGGCGCTCAGCTGGCTGTATTTGCATGAGCATGCCAACAGCCTGAACCCGGCAATGACCAAGCTGGCACTGCTGTTTATCGTTATCGGCTACGGTACGAAGGCAGGCATGGCGCCGATGCATACCTGGCTGCCGGATGCCTATGCCGAGGCTCCGTCACTGACCAGCGGTATGCTGAGCGGTGCGCTCTGCAGCTGTGCGATTTATGTGCTGCTGCGTAATCTGGTTATCCTGCTGCCGACAGCAGGCGCTGCGATGATGAGCAGCATGCTGCTGTTCTTTGCTGTGCTGACTGTGGCCATTGCGGTACCGTTCGTTGTTGTACAGCGTGACGTTAAGCGTATTCTGGCTTATTCCTCCATGGAAAACATCGGCATTATGGTTGCCGGTATCGGCGTATTTTCCGCTTTTTCCCTGAAGGCTGTAATGCTGCATATGTACAGCCATGCGATGATTAAGTTCGTGCTGTTCTATATCGCCGGTACCATTATCCAGGAATATCAGACTCGTAATATGATGCGTATTCACGGTATGATTAAGGATGTACCGCATACCGCGACCTTCTGGCTTTTGGGTATGCTGGGCATTTTGGGCCTGCCGCCGATGGGCCTTTTCTTCAGTAAGTTTTACATTATGGCGTCCATGTTCCGTGAGGGACATTGGGTAGCAGGCAGCTTGCTGATTATCCTGCTGGCCGGTGTGCTGATTGGTATTTTGTACCACGGCATGCGTATGCTGTGCGATAAATCGAAGCGTCAGCCCTTGGGCGATTTGCTGGGCGTGACCGACGTATCTGTGCTGGCTGTGCTGCTGCTTTTGACCTGCGTAGTGGGCGCCGGCTTTGAAAATATTCCCTGGCTCAACAATCTGCTGAACCAGGCTGTGCAGATTATAGGAGGCTGAGATAATGCTAGTTAAACCGGAAAATTTGCGTGGTGCTGCCAATATCTGCAGTGACAGCGGCAAGCGTCCGCTGGCTGCTATGTTCGGCGCAGACGAAACGCTGCAGGGCGGCGGTCTGGCCATCTACTGCCTGTTCTATAATGCTGCCAAACGCGATATCGATGTTTTGAAGGCTCCGTTCCCCGCGGACGGTCCGCTGGAATATCAGTCGCTGACTACGCTGCTGCCGGCGGCTGCCTGGTATGAGCGCGAGCTGCATGATATGTTCGGCTTCGAGCCGCAGGGACATCCAGATATGCGTCCGCTGGTGCTGCATGAAAGCTTTCCCGAAGGCTTCCATCCGCTGCTGAAAAAATATCCCAAGGATTATGATGCACGCGGACAGCGTGAATACGAAATGCTTACCTCGCAGGGCGAAGGCCTCTTTGAGGTTCCTGTAGGTCCTATCCATGCAGGCATCATCGAGCCCGGTCACTTCCGTTTCAGCCAGGCCGGTGAGGCTATGCTGCAGCTGGATGCCAAGCTGTTCTTTACCCACCGTGGTATTGAAAAGGCTGTCGAAGGCCTTACGCCGATGGAAGCACTGCCGATTGTAGAACGCATCTGCGGTGCCTGCAGTGTAGCCAATACGCTGAGCTTCTGTCAGGCGGTAGAAAAATGCTCGGAGGCAGAGGTGCCTTACCGTGCCTGGTTAATCCGTACGTTGGCTGCGGAGATGGAGCGCTTGTATAACCATGTGGGCGATACGGGCAATATCTGCGCCGGTGTCGGCTTCTCGCCTGTAATCAGCATGGGTACGCGTCTGAAAGAGTATCTGATGCAGCTTAACGAAATGCTGGCAGGCAACCGCTTCCTGCGCGGTCTGATTATCCCCGGCGGTGTGCAGTACGATGTTACTGACGCGATGCTGGAGGAGGTTGAGGACGTACTGCGTGAGGTAGAGGCTGTTTATGCCGATATGGTGCATATCATGTGGGAGCAGGCGAACTTCGTCAACCGTATCCGTACCACTGGCAGAGTGCGTCCGGAAACTGCCTTTGATCTGGCGATGGTAGGCGTGGGTGCGCGTGCCAGCGGCAGTACCCGTGACAGCCGCAAGGATATCGGCTACGGTATTTATGATGAGCTTGATTTTGATGTGATTACGGAAACAGCGGGCGATGTTGAAGCGCGTATCAAGGTGCGTATCGGAGAGGTTGCCCAAAGCCTGAAGCTGGTGCGTCAGCTTATCAGCAAGCTGCGTCGCAACGCGGAAACGCAGCTGGCGGTTGAGCTGGGCGAGCTTAAGCAGGAGGAAGGTCATTTTACCTGGGGCATCAGTGAATCTGCCCGCGGTGATAATCTGCACTGCCTGCTGCTGGACAAGGAAGGCCGCATAGACCGCCTGTTTGTGCGCAGTGCCTCCTATCCTAACTGGCCGGCGCTGACTGTGGCGGTACAGGGGGACATCATCCCGGACTTCCCGTTGATTAATAAAAGCTTTGAGTTATGCTATGCCTGCATAGACCGCTAAGGAGGTGGCAAGATGTTAAAAATGCTGGAGGCAATTTTTCACGGAAAGATTGCTACCGAAAATATTGATACTACGGGCCACAAGCGTCTGCGCGGTCAGCTGCAGTGCGACGGCAGCTGCGACGGCTGTGGTGCCTGTGCCGCTGCCTGCCCGGTCGGCGCTGTGAGCGTGGCTGACGGTAAAGCAAAAATAGATTACAGTAAGTGCGTTTTCTGCGGCCGCTGTGTGGAGGCCTGCGCGCGTAAAGCGCTGGTGCACACGAACCATGATGCTTTGGCGCAGATTCTGGTTGATAGTGCCGTTGAGGTCAGCGAGGCAGTCACAGCGAAGCTGGGACGTTCACTGCATGTACGTCATCTTGACGCCGGCAGCTGCAATGCCTGCGATTTTGAGCTGGGTGCGATGAGCAATCCTGTTTATGATTTGCACCGTTACGGTATCGCCTTCGTTGCTTCTCCGCGTCATGCGGATATGCTGATGGTGACCGGCGTAGTTACGCGCAACCTGGAGCAGGCGCTGCGTATGACCTATGACGCAATGCCTGAGCCGAAAATGGTGATGGCTTGCGGTGCCTGTGCCTGTGGCGGCGAAACCTATGGCAGCACTTATGCTGTTGTAGGGCGTGCAGCTGACGTGGTGCCGGTTGATATTGCTGTGCCTGGATGCCCGCCGCGACCGGCTGCGATTATTGTGGCTTTGTGTGCTGCGGCAGATATGCTGAAGGAAAGAATGTAACCTTGTTTTAAAAAAGAATTAATCAGTATTTTATTACACTGATTAATTCTTTTTTTGCATTTCTATACTTGTACTCTGCTGTAATACGTGATAATATATAGAAAATCAGTTACGTTCGATAAACTGATATGGGGAATACAAATGAGGGGGTTTGAAAAATGATTGTTTTTAGACCGGCAACTTTCAGCGATGTAGAACATATACACAAATTGCTGAATTATTATGCAAAGGAAGGCTTGATGCTGCCACGTGCGCGTAATTCGATTTATGAGAATCTGCGTGATTATATTTTAGCGGTGGAAAATAACCGTCTGTTGGGCTGCGGTGCGCTGCATTTTGTCTGGGACCGCTTTGCGGAAATACGCTCGTTGGCGGTGGAACCGAGTCTGCAGAAAACAGGTATAGGTCGTCAGCTGGTGGAACATTTGGAAAAGGAGGGCATTGAGCGCGGAGTGACGATGTTTTTCACTCTGACCTATCAGCCGGGATTTTTTGCCAAGTGCGATTATATTGAAACGGCGAAGGATAAGCTGCCGCAGAAGGTATGGAAGGAATGCGTGTATTGTCCGCAGTATCCGTATTGCAATGAGATTGCTTTTATCAAGACAACGGTTGATTACGAGCCGTCGCAAATTAAGTTTTAAATTTTAAGAGCTTCCGGGCGCGTTTTGTCATTGCTGATGATGATGCGCTGCGGGCAGCTCTTTTATTTTTGGGCGTGTAATGTTACAATAATCAAATAGAGTAGAAAAATCGCACGGTGGTTTTGCTGCTGCGGTGTCAGATAAATTTACGGAAAAGAGGTTGAACTTATGAAATTATATTCCTGGAATGTTAACGGTTTGCGTGCCTGCATGACAAAGGGCTTTGCTGAATTTTTGCAGGAGGCAGCGCCGGATATTATTTGTCTGCAGGAAACGAAGATGCAGCGTGAGCAGGCGGATTTTGTGTTCCCTGGCTATGAGGAGTATTGGAACAGTGCGGAGCGCAAGGGCTACAGTGGTACTGCTGTTTTTACGAAGGTTAAGCCTTTGGCTGTTACCTATGGCCTGGGACAGGAGGAGCACGATAAGGAAGGGCGTGTGATTACGCTGGAGTTTGAGAGCTTTTATCTGGTGACGGTGTATACGCCGAATTCCAAGGATGGCTTGGCGCGTCTTGATTACCGCATGGTGTGGGAGGATGTGTTCCGTGCCTATCTGCAGGAGCTGGATGCGAAGAAGCCGGTTGTTGTCTGCGGTGATCTGAATGTGGCGGCTGAGGAGATTGATTTGAAGAATCCCAAGACTAACCGCAAGAATGCGGGCTTTACGGATGAGGAGCGCGCTAAGTTCCGTGAGCTGAAGGCGGCAGGCTTTACGGACAGCTTCCGTTATCTGCATCCGGAGGAGGTTAAGTACAGCTGGTGGAGCTATCGCTTTAAGGCGCGCGAGAAGAATGCTGGTTGGCGTATTGATTATTTTGTGGTTTCGGACAGGATTGCGGATAAGCTGCAGAGTGCGGAGATTCACAATGAGGTTTTCGGCAGCGATCATTGTCCGGTAAGTGTTGAACTGGATGTGTAAGGGTTAATTCTGGCATCGCAATTGTATATCGTTTCAATCAGAGCAATTTCTTAACGCAAATTTCGTGTGCAACCAAGACGAAGTGCCGCAAAACTCGCGCTATGCTGACAAATGCTACTATAAAAATTAGGCATAGCGCTCAGACATTGCGCCCCTTCTGTGATTCCAGACACTCATTTGCTAAAATTGCTATTCATTACACGATATAGCAATTGCTCGTTTGCTGCTTAGATTAGTATAGTTATGTTTCTAGTGTTTTACAGTTGGTGATGAACATGGATTTTAAAATTCAGGCTCCGTTTGAGCCGGCAGGCGACCAGCCGCAGGCGATTGCCAAGCTGGCGGATGGCGTGGAGCAGGGCCTGCGCACGCAGGTGCTGTTGGGCGCAACGGGTACGGGCAAGACGTATACGATTGCGCAGGTAATCAATAAGGTGCGCAAGCCGACTTTGGTGATTGCGCATAATAAGACGCTGGCGGCACAGCTGGCGAGTGAGCTGAAGGCCTTCTTCCCGGAGAATGCGGTGGAATATTTTGTTTCGTATTACGATTATTATCAGCCGGAGGCGTATATTCCCCAGTCGGATACTTATATCGAGAAGGATGCTTCAATTAACGATGAGATTGATAAGCTGCGCCACAGTGCGACCAGTGCTTTGTTTGAGCGCAGGGATGTTATTATCGTAGCCAGCGTTTCCTGTATTTACGGCTTAGGCGCGCCGCAGGAGTATTATGATATGGTGCTGTCGCTGCGCTTGGGGCAGATTATCGACCGCCAGAAGATTTTGCATAAGCTGGTGGAGATTCAGTATACGCGTAATGATATTGATTTTAAGCGTGGCACCTTCCGTGTGCGCGGTGATGTGATTGAGGTTATTCCTGCGGCCTACGGCGAGAAGGCTGTGCGCATTGAAATGTTCGATGACGAGGTTGACCGCATTGTGGAATTTGATGTGCTGACGGGCGAGATTCTGGCGCAGCGCAACCATGTGGCAATATTCCCGGCGAGCCACTATGTTACGAGCCGTGAAAACCTTGAACGCGCGATGACGGATATCCGCGAGGAGCTGGAAGAACGTCTGGATGAGCTGAATAAGCATGGCAGATTGCTGGAGGCGCAGCGTCTGGAGCAGCGCACGAATTACGATTTGGAAATGATGCAGGAGATGGGCTACTGCTCCGGCATCGAAAACTATTCAAGGCATCTGGCAGGGCGCAAGGCCGGTGAGCCGCCGTTTACGCTGGTAAATTATTTCCCCAAGGATTTTTTGCTGGTGGTGGATGAGTCGCACGTAACGCTGCCGCAGATTCGCGCTATGTACGCCGGTGACCGCTCACGTAAGGAGATGCTGGTGGAGCATGGCTTCCGCCTGCCTTCGGCCTATGATAACAGACCGCTGACCTTTGACGAATTTCAGGCGCAGATTAAGCAGGCAATTTATGTTTCGGCTACGCCGGCGAAGTATGAGCTGGAGCAGGCGGACAAGGTAGTTGAGCAGATTATCCGCCCGACCGGACTGCTGGACCCGCAGATTGAAATCCGCCCGATTAAGGGACAGATTGACGATTTACTGGGCGAAATCAATAAGGTTGCCGCTGCAGGCGAGCGTGTGCTGGTGACTACGCTGACGAAGCGTATGGCGGAGGACCTGACGGAATATCTGAAGCAGGCAGGCGTGCGTGTGCGCTATCTGCATTCGGAAATCGCCACGATTGAGAGAGCGGAGATCATTGACAGCCTGCGTGCCGGTAAGTTTGATGTGCTGGTAGGCATCAACCTGCTGCGTGAAGGTCTTGATTTGCCGGAGGTATCGCTGATTGCGATTCTGGATGCCGATAAGGAAGGCTTTTTGCGCAGTGATACGGCGATGATTCAGACTATCGGACGTGCTGCGCGTAATGCGCACGGTCGCGTTATTATGTATGCCGACCGTATTACCGACAGCATGCAGCGCGCGATAGACGAAACCAACCGCCGCCGTGAAAAGCAGCAGGCGTACAATGAGGAGCACTGCATTACGCCGAAGACGATTTACAAGGAGCAGCGCCAGCTGATTAAACTGACGAAGGTGGCAGATACAGAAGAAGCCGAAGCCTATGGCAGCAGCAAGAAGCTGAAGCAGAAATCAACTAAGGAGCTGAACACGCTGGCCCGTGAGTTGGAAAGACGGATGCAGGAGTCGGCCAAGGCGTTGGACTTCGAGGCGGCGGCCGAGCTGCGTGACCAGCTGATTATCGTCAAAGGACAGCTGGGACAGAAGCTGGTGCCGAAGAAAAAGAAAAAATAAACGCTGACACAGAAGTTTGACTTTTCCTGTTTGGCGTTATATAATATACAAGATATTTTTATTCAAATTCTGTGAAGCGGAGCAGTAATCTGCAGTATCTTTCAGAAAGTCGGCGGTTGATGCGAGCCGGCAGTTAGGGCAGATGAACTCACCGTGAAGAAGCCGCAAGGAAATGTGCGGACGTGATGCTGCGTTAAGGCTAATTGAGTGGCGGCTGTAGCCGCAATCAGGGTGGTACCGCGAATTTTTCGTCCCTGACCTTCTTTAAGGTCGGGGATTTTTTATTTTCGACCAACAATAATACCTGGGAGGTAATGAAATGATTCAAGAAAAGTATGCTCCCCATGATATTGAAGCTAAATGGCAAAAATATTGGGAAGAAAACAAAACCTTTAAAGTAGAGATGGATAAGGATAAGCCTAAATCCTATGTTCTGGAAATGTTCCCCTATCCGTCCGGCAACCTGCATATGGGCCATGTACGTAACTATTCCATCGGCGACGTAATCGCACGTTTCCGTACCATGAAGGGCTTCAACGTTCTGCATCCGATGGGCTGGGACTCCTTTGGTATGCCTGCTGAAAACGCTGCTATCAAACACAACATTCCGCCTAAAAAATGGACTCTGGAAAACATCGCCAACATGACTCGCCAACTGAAGGCTCTTGGCCTTTCCTACGATTGGGACCGCGAGGTTACTACCTGCAAGGAAGATTATTACAAATGGACTCAATGGTTCTTTGAGCTGTTCTACAAACGCGGTCTGGCAGTTAAAAAGGAATCTGCCGTAAACTGGTGCGACACCTGTAACACCGTATTGGCTAACGAGCAGGTTATTGACGGCAAATGCTGGCGCTGCGACCATGAGGTTGTTAAAAAGGATTTGAGCCAATGGTTCTTCAAAATTACCGATTACGCTGATGAGCTGTTAAAGGATCTTGACCTGCTGCCGGGCTGGCCCGAGCGCGTAAAAACCATGCAGCACAACTGGATCGGCCGCAGCGAAGGCTTGGAATTCTCCTTTGAAATCCCGGCATTGAACGATACTGTTGCTGTTTACACCACCCGTCCGGATACTGCTTACGGCGTAACCTTCATGGCTCTGGCTGCAGAGCATCCGCTGATTAAAAAGATTTGCGAAAACAATCCGAAGGCTGACGAAATCAACGCTTTCTGCGAGCGTGTACGCAATCAGTCCGAAATTGAACGTACCTCCAGCGAATCCGAAAAAGAGGGCGTATTCACCGGCGTATACTGCATCAACCCGTTCACCGGCCGCAAGGTAGAAATCTGGGTAACCAACTATGTACTGTATGATTACGGTACCGGCGCTGTTATGGGCGTTCCTACCGGTGACCAACGTGACTGGATGTTTGCAGACAAATACGGCATTGAAAAAATCGTTACCATTTGCCCAATCGGCAAAGAGCTGAAGCTGGAAGAAATGACCTGCGCTTACGAAGAAAAAGAAGGCATGCTGGTTAACTCCGGCGAATTCACCGGCATGGAAATGCATAAGGCTATGAGCGCTATCATGGACAAGGCTGAAGCTGAAGGCTTCGGTAAACGCCGTGTAAACTATCGTCTGCGCGATTGGCTGATCAGCCGTCAGCGTTATTGGGGCGCTCCGATTCCTATCATTTACTGCCCGCACTGCGGCGAGGTTCTGGTTCCGGAAGACCAACTGCCGGTTCGCCTGCCTGAGGATGTAAGCTTCACTGCCGGTGCTAAATCTCCGCTGGCAACCTCCGAGGAATTCGTTCACTGCAAATGCCCGAAATGCGGTGCTGACGCAACCCGTGAAACCGATACCATGGACACCTTCCTGTGCTCCTCCTGGTACTATCTGCGTTATACCGACGCACACAACGACAAGATGCCGTTTGACAAGGAGCTCAATAACTATTGGGGTCCTGTAGATCAATATATCGGCGGTATTGAGCATGCTATTCTGCATCTGCTGTATTCCCGCTTCTTTGTAAAGGTTCTGCGTGACGCAGGCCTGGTTGATTATGATGAACCGTTCAGCAACCTGCTGACTCAGGGCATGGTAATCAAAGACGGTGCTAAGATGAGTAAATCTCTGGGCAACGTTGTTTCTCCTGAAGAAATTCTTTCCAAATACGGTGCCGATACTGCGCGTCTGTTCATCCTCTTTGCTGCTCCGCCTGAAAGAGAGCTGGAGTGGAGCGACCAGGGCGTTGAAGGTTCCTTCCGCTTCCTGAACCGTATCTGGCGTATCGTACAAGCTTTTGAAGCTGTTCTGGCACAAAAGGTTACCGAATATGATCACAGCAACCTGAGCGAAGCAGACAAGGACCTGCGTCGTGTACTGCATGGCAGCATTAAGAAGGTTACCAACGATATCGAAACCCGCTTCAACTTCAACACTGCTATTTCCACTATGATGGAACTGGTTAACGCTCTCTATGCTTATAAAGAAGCTGTTAAAGAGCCGAATGCAGGTCTGGTTTACGAAGCAATTTCCGACCTCATCAAGATGATGAGCCCGTTTGTTCCGCATATCACCGAAGAGCTGTGGCGCGGTGCTATCGATGCCAATAGCAGCGTACATGAACAAAGCTGGCCTGAGTGCGATGAAGAAGCACTGAAGGTTGACAATGTAGAAATCGTTCTGCAGGTTAACGGCAAGGTTCGCGGTCGTCTGACTGTTCCGGCTGAAGCTACCAAAGAAGAGCTGGAGAAGATCGCTATGGCTGACGCTAACGTTCAGGCTCACATCGGCGATGCGACCGTACGTAAGGTTATTTGCGTACCCGGCCGTCTGGTAAACATCGTAGCGAAGTGACACCCGATTTGTAACGAGCGTAAGCGAAGTTAGAAATCGAAAAGGTGGAACGAATCCCCGTTGCGACCGAACAGGGAGCAAGAAGAGGGGAAAAATAAAAGTAAAAATAAAATTTGTCGCGAGTTTTAGTATTACTGGCCACTAACCACTAATAACTAACTGCGACCACCGCAGTTACAGCTGTCCTGCAGCAGGCAGTTCCCGCAGACTGTAGCGCGGACAAAAAAATAAGCAGTGCATGTCAGCAATGACATTATTTAGTAGTACTAAATAACGCTTACATTTTCAGAGTCTCTGAGAATAACGTAATTGTTATTCTTGGGGGCTCTTTTTGTTTTTTTGTGATGTTTATTCAGCGATTAATTTAAAGGAGGCTCCCCTAGGGGGGAGCTGTCACCCGCAAGGGTGACTGAGAGGGGATAGCGTTCAGAAAGAGTTCAAACAATAGAACCCCTCTCCGCCTCGACAAGCTCGGCACCTCTCCCCGAGGAGAGGCTCAGTCTACTGTTGTACGTCATATGAGAGGCTCCCCTAGGGGGGAGCTGTCACCCGTAAGGGTGACTGAGAGGGGATAGAGTTCAGAAAAAAGTTGCACAAAAAAACCCTCTCCGCCTCGACAAGCTCGGCACCTCTCCCCGAGGAGAGGCTCAGTCTGCTGTTGTATGTTAAAGAGGCTCCCCTAGGGGGGAGCTGTCACCCGCAAGGGTGACTGAGAGGGGATAGAGTTCAGAAAAAAGTTGCACAGAAAAACCCCTCTCCGCCTCGACAAGCTCGGCACCTCTCCCCGAGGAGAGGCTCGGTCTGCCGATGCACGTCATATGAGAGGCTCTTTAAGATAGGCTCTATTTTTGTTCTAAAATATTTTTTCCCAACACCCTAAGGAGGTATCCCCATGCAAGCAAAAGTAAAAAAACTGATTTTCATCGCCGTTCTCCTCACAGGCTGCATCATCACCAGCCTTATAAGCACTAATGACAAAGCAAAAGCGTTGCCTGGCGACAGCATCCTGCAGAGCGCGCAAAGTGCTGTCACATCAAAAGCAGCGCAGGCAAAAATAGTACGCGTGCAGGTGAGCGGCGCCGTGCTGGAGCCGGGAATTTACGATGTGCCTGCCAGCTGCAGAGTGGAAGAAGCTATTGCTGCTGCCGGAGGCCTGACGGAAAATGCCGACAGCGAACGTGTCAACCTGGTGCGTAAGGTGCGCGATGGCATGCAGATAAGAGTACCGGTGCAGAAGGCTGCACGGACAAGCAGAACGCAGAGGAAAAAGGCTCAGGTAAAGTCCGATTTAGGTGAGAGTGCGTTAGGAAAGTCAGGCAGTACTAAAGCAGGCGCAGAAAAAAATAACTCTGCAGTGCAGAGCGTGCGCATTAATAGCGCGAGCGCCAGTGAGCTGCAGCAGCTGCCGGGCATTGGCCCGGCGCTGGCGCAACGCATTGTGGAAACAAGAAAAAACGGGCGCTTTACCAGTGCAGATGATTTGCTGCGCGTGCCGGGAATCGGTAAAGCTAAGCTGGCAAAGCTGCGTGATTATGTGGAGGTAGACTAGTGCAGCAGAAAATACGTTATTTACGCTTATTTTTACCGCTCATACTACTTTGTATATTATCCTTTCGCCTGCTAAACATGCCACCGTCCGCTGAGCAGCAGCTTGCTGCCTGCTTCGGGCGGCAGCTGGTTGTGCAGGGCGCGGTGGAACCTTTGAGCGTGCGCCGGCAGGATGGCTTTAGTAGTGCAATTCTGCGTTGTCAAAAGGTGTATAGCGATACGGAGCTTGCTTACAGCGGACGTTTGCGCGTGAGCGTGAAGGGCGAGCTGCCGCAGGCAGGCTGTGTGGTGCTTAAGGGGACGTTGGAGCAACTGGACAGCCTGCGTAACCCCGGCGGCTTTGATGCTGCCAGCTATAACAGGGTGCAGGAGCTGGGCGGACGTTTGAGCAAGGCGCAGCTGCTAAAGACAGAGCCGCAGGTTTGGTGGTGGCAGCGCTTTGCCTTGTGGAATAAAAAGCTGAGCGAGCGCATGGAAGCAGCTGCCGGTGGTGAATATGGGGCGCTGCTGAGCGGTATGGTGCTTGGCGGCAGCAGCAGGCTGGATGAAGAAACACGTGAGCTGTTTACGGATAATGGTCTGGCACATCTTCTTTCAGTTTCCGGTACACATATTGTGCTGCTCACAGGCCTGTTGCTTGCTTTGTTGCAGTGGGTACCGCTGCCCTGGCGTAAGGTTATGGTTATCACTTTGCTGATTGCCTATGCGTTGCTTTGCGGCTTGCGTCCGCCGGTGCTGCGGGCGCTGGCTATGAGCAGCGTCCTGCTGCTTGGCGGCAGCGGTGCGGAGCGCGGACGCTTGCTGTGCCTGGTGGCGGCGCTGTTGTTGTGCCTGCAGCCGTTATGGCTGGCCGATATCGGTTTTCAGCTATCGTTCGGGGCGGCGGCCGGTCTTTTGTGGCTACTGCCTGCATGCCAAAGGTTACTGCCGCAGGCCTTGCCTGCGCCGATAGGGGAAGCGGCAGCGGTTTCACTGGCAGCACAAATAGCTGTGTTGCCTTTGGATGTTTACTATTTTCACCAAATTTCGCTGATTGCTCTTGTAAGCAATATCGTGCTGGTGCCAGTGTTGGAAATCGCGGCGCAGTTGGCACTCGTGGGCGCACTGGTGCCTGCCTGCGGCGATTATCTGTTGCAGCTTGCTGCCTGGCTGACGGCGCAGGTGCTGACGCAGGCACGCTTTTTTGCCGCTCTGCCGTACAGCACTGTGGTTATCGGTAAGCTGCCTGCTTATTGCTTTGTGCTTTATTATGCAGCGTTATTTGTATGGGCTGATTTTTCCTGGCTGCAATTTTGGAGCAACAGGGAGCGGCGCTGCATCCTGCTTTTGCATGCCTTGCTGCTTGTCGGGACGCTTGCCTATCAGCAGTATCGCACGCTGCCGCTGGCCTGCTATTTTCTGGATGTGGGGCAGGGTGATTGCGCTGTTATCGTTACGCCCTCGCAGCATGTGGCAATTATTGATACCGGCGGCTTGAAAAATATATCGACAGCAACGCGCGTGATAACACCATTTCTGCGCTATCTGGGCAAGCGTGAGGCGGATATCCTGCTTTTGAGCCATTATGATTTTGACCATGTGGGCGCTGCGGCGGATTTGCTGCGGCAGCTGCGGGTGAAAAAGCTGCTTCTGCCTAACGAAGCACTGACGGAGGAAAGCAAAAGGGTACGGCAGAAAATTTTGGCGCAGGCCGGCAGGACGCAGGCGCATGTAGTGCAGAGCGGTGAACGCTATGCGTTGGATGATAATGCAGAGCTTGTTTTGACAGATGTACCGCAGCAGGCTGTGCCGGGAAATGAAGCCAGCACGCTGGCAGCGTTGCAGAGTGCGCAGGGCAGCGTGCTGTTTACAGGCGACATGGGGGAGGAACGCGAGCGAGGGCTGCAGCTGCAGCAGTACACTGTGCTGAAGGCAGGACATCACGGTTCGCATTACAGCAGCAGTATTGGTTTTCTGGAGCAGGTGCGCCCACGGCTGACGGTGATTTCTTGCGGACGCGGCAACCGCTACGGCCATCCGCATCAGGAAACACTGGAGCGTTTGCAGGCAATAGGCAGCAATGTTGTCAGAACAGATGAATTGGGGTGTATTAAAGTTGTTTTTGACGCAGAGGGAATAAAATGCTATGGCTACGCTGATTTACAGTGAAGCTGTTGTCAAAATATAACTTATAAGTTATAATTAAAGGAGAGAAATTAAGGAGTGAGGAAAGTGAAAAATAGTGCAGTGGGCTATGAATGGCAGGATGTCAGAAAGAATATTTTTACACCGGAAGAAATTTCCGCAAGTGATTTGCGAGTTGCTTTAATCGGGGAACTGATCAAGGCACGTCAGGATAAGGGAATAACCCAAAAGCAATTAGAGCTTTTGAGCGGAGTAAAGCAGCCTGTAATTGCCAGAATGGAAAACGGTACCTCTATTCCTAAAATCAGTACAATTTTAAAAATACTTGCACCTTTGGGCAAGACTTTAGCTATTGTACCGTTAGAAAAATAATAAGAGGGAATACAGATGGATATTAAACCGGAAAACCTGATTTCACTATTACAACAGCATAAGCCGCTGCCTCAGGCGCAGGTACTGCTTTTGTGCGGCGAGGAGGATTACTACCGCAACAGCATTATTGCCGCGCTGCCGAAATATGTTTTTGGCGATACGCCGGAGGCTGACCGCGAAATAACGGTTTTTGACAAGGACACCAATTTGTCCGGCCTGCAGGCGGCCGTCAACAGCTATCCCTTCTTCTGCGGCAAATCGCTGATTTTTCTGAAGGACGAAAAGCTGTGGGCAGCAAAGCCTGCCAAAGCAAACAGCGCTGCAGATGCGCAGGATGATACCGATTCCAAGAAAATGGAGCAGCTGGCGGCGATAGTCAGCGATGTACCGGATTATTGCCTGCTGGTCATCAGCAGTAAAAAAATGGATAAGCGGACCAAGCTTTATAAGCAGCTCAAAGCAAGTGCGCTGATTTGTCCGTGTGAGCGTATTAAGGAAAGAGAGCTTGATGACTGGCTGTATGCGCAGGCAGCAGCATACGGCGCGCATTTTACCAGAGATGCGCTGGCTGCCATCAGCGAATATATTGAGCCGGTGAAGGAAGAGATTCCCTTGGATTTGCTGCAGCAGGAAATCGGCAAGCTGGCAATTTATGCCGCAGGACGCAGGGAATGGACGGAAGATGATGTGCTGAATGTGTTCGCGCTGCTGCCCAACGCATCATCTTTTGCGCTGACCAATTATATTATGGCAGGCAAGCTGAAGCAGTGTCTGGAGCTGCTGGCGAGCGAACGCAAGCACGGAACCTATATCCTGCCGCTCAGCGCAACCGTAGCCTTTAAGCTACGTCAGGTGCTGCGCTATCTGGAGCTGAAGCGCAGAGGCTACGACCAGAAGGGCATTATGGATGAGCTGGGGATGCGCAGCCCCTATGCCTACAGATTTTTGGAGCGCGACAGCAGGCGCTTTGACGAAAAGCGTCTGACGGAAGCATTGCTGGGACTATCGGATATGAATATCAAGCTGCGTCAGGGCGGACGCGGCTACGAAAAGCTGGAGGAAATACTTGTCCGCCTGCTTGCATGATATCTTATCCTCAGAAATTAAAGCTGGACAAAAGCACTTAATATCTGCTATAATAATAGAACAGTCAACGAGGACTTTTTTGAGTAAGGAAGTAGTATGTCCATGCTTAAAAAGGTCCTTTTTCGTTTATCTTGCGGAAAATATGTAGGGAGCATTTTTCTGCAGCATGATAATTAGGGAGTATTGAGAAAGGAGGCAGCCTTATGGCTGCACTGATCATGAACAACAAAGATTTACTGTACGTAATTAAACCAGAAGAACAAAACGAAAGCACTCTGCGTGAGCTTCTGACTCTGCATCCGGAGATTCAGTTCGTATCTCTGATGGGTGTGGATTTTGCCGGTAATGATACCGACGAAAAAATCCCGATGAAGATTTTCCTTGAGGATATCGATGGCTTTTTGGCAGGCAGCGCAGCACAGACTGACGGCTCCTCCGTTGTGCTGACCGGTATCGCTACTCTGAACGATGCCCGCGTTGATATGAAGGTTGATAAAACCGTTAACTGGTTTGTTGATTATAACTATGAGCATTTTGACGCAGAAAGCGGTCGTATGATCGGTACTCTGCGCATTCCCTGCTATCTGATTCACAACGGCAATCATGTTGATTCCCGTTCTATTTTGAATGATACTCTGGCTTATGTAGAAAAAGAGATTATGGATTTGTTTGCTAAGCATCCGGTAATTGCCGGCCTGGAGCATGTAAATCCTGCTGAGATTGAAAAGCTGCTCTTCACCAGTGCTACCGAGCTGGAATTTTGGGTAAAAACTCCGCGTGAGGACGCACCGCTGGAGGCTCTGAGCTCCTCTCAGGTAATGCAGGAGCAATACTGGCAGCGTACCCGCGGCAACGTGCGTACTGCATTGGAGCAGACTATCCAGACTCTGGAGCTGTACGGTCTGGAGCCGGAAATGGGCCACAAGGAATGCGGCGGCGTTAAAGGCCAGATTGACGGTGCAGGTCATATGACTCACGTTATGGAGCAGCTGGAGGTTGACTGGAAGTTCAGCAGCGGCGTTCAGACTGCTGATAACGAGCTTTTGGCACGTATCATCGTTAAAGAAGTTTTCCGCATGAACGGCTTGGAGGTTTCCTTCCAGGCTAAACCGATTCCCGGTGTTGCAGGCAGCGGTGAACATACACATGTAGGCATTGCCGCAAAAATGAAAAACGGCAAGATTGTTAACCTGTTCTCGCCTAAGGATATGCATGAGGACTTCCTGTCCGCTGTCGGCTACGGCGCTCTCATGGGCCTTTTGAAAAACTACGAGGTAACCAATCCGTTTATCTCCTGCACCATTGACTCTCTGAACCGTCTGAAACCCGGCTTCGAGGCTCCTGTCTGCATCGTTACCAGCCTCGGTCTGAGCCCGGATAACCCGTCCCGTAACAGAACCATTCTTGCAGGCCTGATCCGTGATCTGGACAACGATAAGGCTACCCGTATCGAAATGCGTTCTCCGAACCCGTACACCAATACCTACATCGCCATTGCTGCCTTCTACCTGTCCTGCCTCGACGGCATCAAGGCTTGCGTAGAATCTGGCAAGGACCTGAAGGCTCTGGAAAAAGAAATTTCCAAGAAGGCCGGCGAAGAGGGTTTCTATCTGGATACCGACCGTCAATATCGTACTGAGGAAGATGTGTTTGAAGATTTCACTGCGGAAGAACGCAGCAAGCTGTTCGGTGAACCGCCTGCTACCGTTTGGGAAAATCTCTGCGCCTTCGAAAAATATCCGGAAAAGGTTGCCGTGCTCACCCAAGGCAATATCCTGAAGAAGGAATATATCGACTCCTTCATGCAGGGTGCGCTGATTCGCTGGAAAACCGAGCTTTTGACTCGTCTGATTCCGGAAAACTATCAGGCTGTTATCGATATGAAACGCTTGCACAATCAGGAAACCTGCACCGACTGCGACCTGGCAATGTGGCGTAAAATCCAGAACCTGCGTGCTAAGCTGGCCAAGGATTCCTTCGAAGAGAAGAGCATCTTCACTGCTATCCGCAGAGCTGTTGCCGAAGGCGACTACGATACTGTTTCCAAGCTCAAGGTTGAGATGGGAGCAACTATGGAAGAGCTCAAGACTTTGTATCACGATTACAAGCAAAATATCATCGATTAATTTATATGCTTCCTGCATGGCTGCTGTACTCAAAGTGCGGCAGCCATTTTGTTTCGTGCTTATATCAAAGTGCGACTATTGAAAAAATTATCCCTAAAACTTTCCTTTCAGCTTATTTTTTTGCATGAAACTGTTGAGTTAAGCGCTGTTTTGTGGTAAAATATCAAAGATATATTGACAGTAATATTTTCTGCTGTCCGAAGAAAGGCGATGATAGCTGTGGAGCAGGTCAAGGATGTTCCTGCCTATATTCGCCAGATGTACACGGATAATAATTTTATGACTCAATTCGGTGTGCATATTGGTGAGATAAAGTGTGGCAGTGCTGAAGTCAGCATTGACGTTGATCCGGCAAAGCATTTTAATCATCGTGACATATGTCACGGCGGAGTGATGTTGGCCTTGGCAGACTCCGTTCTGGGTGTTACCGGTGCAAGCGTGGGCGCTGTAGTGGCAACTCTTAATTTCAGCATGAATTTTATCAAAGGTGTCCATGAGCCGACTACCTTAACGGTACGAAGCCATATTAAGCATTCCGGACATTCTACGATGGTTATTGAGGCTGAAATGACTGACAGCAAAGAGCATTTAATTGGGACGATTTTAACAACGATGTTTGTCGTCGACAGATTTAAAGAGATACCCGCCAAATGGTGAGCTTGCCTGAGTTTATTTGGAAGGGAAATGACGCGGAAGACCGCTTGATATCAAGGAGGATATGATGGATTTTGCATTAAACGAGGAACAATTAGAATTACAGGAAATGGTAAGGGAGTTTGTTGAAAAAGAAATTACTCCTTATGCTGCTGAAATGGATGCAGAAAACCATATGCGTGACGGCCTGATTGACAAGGCTAACGAAATGGGCTTGCTGAACGTTATTGTTCCGGAAGAATTAGATGGCCCCGGCCTGGACAGCATTTCTGTTGCTACCATTTATGAAGAGCTGGGCAAAGGCTGCGCAGGTGTTGCAACCTCTCTGGCTGCCAACAGCTTGGCAACTGTACCTGTTCTGCTGGCAGGCACCGACGAACAAAAGAAAATGTATTGCGATGTCCTGAACAATGGCGGTCTGGCTGCTTTCGCTCTGACCGAACCCGGTGCAGGCAGTGATGCAGGTGGTGTTTCTACCCGTGCTGTACACAACAAGGAAGAGGGTACCTACACTTTGAACGGTACCAAAATGTTCATCACCAACGGTGGTCTGGCAGAAATCTTCCTGGTATTCGCTAACACCCGTAAAACCGGCGGTATTCGTGGTTTGACTGCTTTCATCGTTCCGAAAGACACTCCGGGCTTCTCCGTTGGCAAAAAAGAAAACAAAATGGGCATCCGTCCTTCCAATACTACCGAGCTGGTTCTGCAAGACGTTGTTATTCCTGAGTCCTATCGCGTAGGCCGCGAAGGCGAAGGCTTCCGTATTGCTATGAACACCTTAGACAGCGCTCGTCCGTTCGTTGGCGCTGTTTCCGTAGGTATCGCTCAGGCTGCTCTGGACTGCGCTGTTAAATATGCTAAAGAGCGCCGTCAGTTCGGCCAACCGATTGCTTCCTTCCAAATGGTTCAAGGCATGCTGGCTGACATGGCTATGAAGGTTGAAACCGCTCGCCTCATGGTTCAAAAGGCTTGCTGGATGCGTGACCAGGGCATGGAATTCTCCAAAGAGGCTGCTATGGCTAAATGCTATGCTGCCGATACCGCTATGCAGGTAACCACCGACGCTGTTCAGGTAATGGGCGGCTACGGCTACACTAAAGAGTACCCCGTAGAGAAGATGATGCGTGACGCTAAAATCATGCAAATCTACGAAGGCACCAACCAAATCCAACGTCTGGTTATTGCCAACAAGCTGTTATACTAATAGCTATCATAACGAAGATAAATTTATTGAGAGCTGCTGCACTTTTGTGTGGCAGCTCTTTGTTGTTTTTATTCGTGACAATGGTTTACACGTATGCTAAAATATAAAGATAAAGAGCTTTTAAAGCATAATAAAAAGCAGAATCTTTGCCACAAATCATTTTGCTGAGAATTGGGGGGCAAATACATTGTTAGCTGATAATTTAAAGCAGGTTCAGGAGCAGATAGCGTCTGCTTTGGACAAGCGTAAAAATAAAGACCTGCTCACAGGAGATAAGGTAACGCTGGTGGCGGTGACGAAAAATCATCCGCCCGAAATTATTACAGATATCGAAGCCTTGGGCATTGCCAACGTAGGCGAAAACCGCGTGCAGGAGGCCAAGCATAAGCAGGAGACCTTGGGCAAACACGGCTACTGGCATCTTATCGGTCATCTGCAGACGAATAAGGCGCGCCAGGCTGTTGCCTTGTTTGATCTTATTGAATCGGTTGACAGTGAGCATTTGCTGGCTGCGATTGATAAGGAGGCGGAACGCATCGGTAAGGTGCAGGATATTCTGTTGCAGCTGAACATTGCCCATGAGGAGCAAAAGTCCGGCCTGGACAAAGAGGATTATCTGGCGCTGCTGCCGAAGTTGCCCGAATATAAGCATGTGCGTCTGCGCGGGTTGATGGTTATTGCCCAGAAATGCGAGGATATCGAGCAGACAAGACCTGTATTTGCGGCAGGCTACCGTGCATTTGCCCGCTTAAAGCAGCAGTATCCGCAGGCAGATATTCTGTCTATGGGTATGAGCAATGATTACACAGTTGCGATAGAAGAAGGCGCCAATATTGTGCGTGTAGGCACAGCCTTGTTCGGCCAACGTGATTATAGCCTGAAATTTTAAACATAGAGAAGGTTGGTGACGTAATGAAAATTATTGATAAAATCATGAATTCCTTAAGCCTTTACGACGATGATGATGAAATCATTGAAGAGGAAGTTGAAGAGAAGCCTGCTAAGAATGAACCGGAGCCTGCGAAGCCCAAGAAGCGTTTCTTCGGCAGCAAGGAAACACCGGCTGCTGCACCTGCAGAGGAGCCTAAGCGTGAGCGTAAATCTATTTTGAGCTTCAAGAAAAGTGCTGAGAAGGATGCACCGGCTAAAAATGACAAGATGGGCAGCAAAACTATTAACCTGCCTATTGCCGACAAGCTGATGACGGTTGTGCTGCTGGAGCCTGTCGACTTCAACGATTCTCCCAAGATTGCCGATTATCTGCGCGATAATCAGGCTGTAGTTGTTAATTACGATAAGACAGATAATGTTGTTGCCAAGCGTATGACTGATTTTATCAGCGGTACTGTTTATGCTATCGGCGGCAGCATGAAAAAGCTGGGACGCAATATTGTTATCTGCGCCCCGAAAAACGTAGATATAGATGCGGGCGAAGAGCACGAGCTTGACGAGAGGGGAAATAATCCATGGGACAAATAGCAGTAAAGAAAATTGCATTTATCGGCGGCGGCGCTATGGCCAAGGCTATTATCAAGGGTATTCTTGGCGGTGGCCTGATTGCGCCGGAAATGATTACTGTGGGTGAACCGACTGAGGCACATGCGCAAAGCCTGCGTGAAGCATACGGCGTAAATGTTACGACGGATAATAAGGAAGCAGTGAAGGATGCTGATCTGGTAATCTTTGCCGTTAAGCCTCAGGTAGCACCGGTGGCGCTGGTGCCCGAGCTGATGGCTGCGATGAAAAAGGATGCCTGGGTGCTTTCTATCATGGGCAGTGTTACGCTGGAGCAGCTGCATGCTTATGCTCCGGGGTTCCCGGTAGTCCGTACGATGCCGAACACGCCGCTGGCAGCAGGCGCAGGCATGACCGCCATCTGCTGCGATGAGGCGGTAACCGAGCCGATGAAGCAGACTGCGGCAGCAATTTTCAGCAGCTGTGGTGAAATAGAATTTGTAGATGAGAAAGCATTACAGGCGATTACCGCTATTTCCGGCTGCGGACCGGGATATTGCTTTGTGATTATCGATGCACTGGCTGACGCAGGTGTGCGTGCCGGTCTGCCGCGTGCGCTGGCTATTAAGCTGGCTGCACAGACAATGGCAGGCAGCGGCAAGCTGTGCGTAGAAAGCGGCCTGCATCCGGCACAGCTGCGCGACCAGGTAACAAGCCCCGGCGGCACGACTATTGCCGGTATCCATGCTTTGGAAAACCATGGCGTGCGCGGTGCTTTTTATGATGCGGTGCAGGCAGTGCTGCAAAGAGATAAAGAATTACAGGGGAAATAATTTATGGCAGACAGAGAAAAAATTCTGCGTTACTTTAAAGCCGGCGGTGACGAACAGCTGGCGGCCAAGCTGTTGGATTTGGCCGAGGGCGCCAATAAATCACGCAAGTTCCGTGTGAGCGAGTTTCTTGATCCTCATGCCTATAACGTTGCGGAAATCATTGCGGCGAACTACGAAAATGTGCGTCTGGAAAGCGACGGCGGCTTCAGTAATGCCGAAAGGGTGAAGGTTGCCTTTGTTGCCGATGATTTTTACGGTCAGCCGGATTTCGGTATGGCCTATTTCCTGGCGGCTTGGGATAAGCGTTATTATGATTTGTCGCATCGCGATATTCTGGGTGCGTTTATGGGCACTGGCTGCAAGCGCGAGGCCTTGGGCGATATCGTTTTTGTGCCTGAGGGAGCGCAGTTTGTGGTAGAAAAATCGCTGGTAAATTATCTTACCGGTAATCTGACGCAGATTGGTTCTGCGCCGGTAACGCTTACGGAAATTCCTCGCGAGGAATTGCTGCAGAAGGAAGAAAAGGTTAAGCTGATTAACGCAACAGTCGCTGATTTGCGTCTTGATGCCGTGGCAGCGGCAGGCTATGGCGTAAGCCGCAGCCGTATGGCGGATGAAATCAAAAGCCTGAATGTCAAGGTAAACTGGAAAGAGGCCAAGAAGGCAGCACAGCCGGTGAACGAGGGCGATGTAATTTCCTTCCGCGGCCGTGGACGAGTAGAGATTGAGGAAATCCGCGGCACTACTAAAAAAGGACGCATCAGCGTAACGCTGAAGCGTTATATCTAGGAGGATAAACCATGCTTAATCCGGAGGATTTAAAGAAAAAAACTTTTACCAAGGGTTTTCGTGGCTATGAGGTAGAAGAGGTAGACAAGTTTCTTGCCAAGCTGATTAAGGAATACGAATACCTTTATCTGGATAACCTGGAGCAGAAGGAAACTATCGAGCGCGTCAGCTCCAAGCTGGAATATTATCAACAGATGGAGGCTACCATGCAGAGCACACTGGCTGTAGCGCAGGAAACCGCTGACGAGGTGAAGAACGCCAGCGAAAAGAAGGCGGCGTTGCTGGAGAAGGAAACAGCAGTAAAGTGCGAGCAGCAGCTGAGCGAAGCGAAGGCTGCGGCGCAGAAGCTGCACGATGATACCATGGCGCATGCCGAGGATTTGTATAATCAGACAAAGAACAAAACCGATAACATGCTGCAGGCAGCTATGGCTGAATGCAACAAGCTGCGCGAAGAGGCTAAGGCTTATGCAGATAAGCTGCGCAGCACTGCTGAGGTAGATGCAGAAAAGCTGCGTGTTACTACCGAGGATGTCTGCAAAAAACGCGCCAATAGCGCTGCCAGTGAGGCTAACAAGCTGCTGGAGGATGCTCGCAGCGAAGCCGGCAGAATGATGCTGGATGCAAATACTAAATATCGTAAACTGGTGGGGGATGCAGAGGAACGCAGCCGTAAAATTATTTTTGAGGCTGACGCCAAGGCTGCTATGGCCGAACAGGCTTACAACGAGCAGGTGAAAAAAGCGGCGCTGCATCGTAAAAATATGCTGCATCTGCTGGAAACGCAGGTTGAGCTGCTCAAAAACTATGCCAGTCATAACGAAGAATAGTCGGAGGCTGAATGATGATTATCTTAGTGAGGCATGGTGAAGCAACGCATCATACGCAAAGATTGACCGGCGGCTGGACGGATTCGCAGCTGACCGAAAAGGGAAGGGCGCAGATAAAGGCAGCTGCGGTAAAGCTGGCAAAGGATTTTGTCGGACGTAATTGCAAGCTGCGTATTCTGGCAAGTGATTTGCAGCGCGCTTCCGCTTCGGCGCAGATTATTGCCGAGGAGCTTGGCTTTAAGGGCGAAATAGAGCATTGCCGATTCCTGAGGGAAAAGAATAACGGCATTGCTGCCGGCATGACCGAGGAGGAGGCCAAGAAGCATTTTTGCAAGCCTGCTTCCGAGCAGGAGCTGGATCACCGCAATTATCCCGGCGGTGAAACGCGCAATGAGTTCTATCGCCGTAATGTACACGGCTTGTGGCATTGTGCGGATGTCGATAAGGAAAATCTGCTGATTGTTGCGCATAAGGGCACGATTCAGAATATTATTTTCCGTTGGCTGGGAATGGATATGCAGCAGGTGGCGGCGTTTAACTTTTCTGTTGATGTGCAGCCCGCCAGCGTAACTGTTCTGGGAATTAACAAATGGCATGAGCATGCTGTTTTCCGCTTGAATGACGTAAGTCATCTGACGCAGGGAAAGGGCTTTGGCGTGTTTGAGTTTAAGTACGAGAAGTGAATAAGGCTGTGAATGACCGCTTGGGTGCTTTGGAAAAAGCGCTTAAGCGGTTGTTTTTTGTGTTCTCACTCTATTACTCGTCTTTTCGTGATGAAATTTATTACACCTAAAAAAATAAATTTAAAAATTTTTTCTTAAACAGTGTAATAATTTTGCTTCGTTTTTCCCGAGTATAAGAGTGAATCTTCTTTTTCGTTCTTTCTTTTGTTGGTTTTCTTTCTCGCTTTTTCTTCTGCGTTGATAAAAGCTACTAGCGTAGCTAGTAGTAACCTTGTTCTTTAGAGTACTACCTAAAGGATAGACGTAAAGTACGGTAGAAGTAGAGCGTAGGGCGCAGTATACTATACTGTAGCCATAAGTATGGGCGTAGGGGAGAACTGAAGTATTGTTGCTAATTATCCTAAAGAATGATAAGATAAAAGTGATTAAAGGCAAAGAGCTTAGGGCGTGTTGTTAGCAGCTTTTTTTGGGAGAATTTTTTGCTGTTGTACTTTTTTCCGGTTGGCGTTAAAAATCTTTGTGCTATATTGTAATATGAGTGTGTGGTAAGCATTTTATAAAAAAGAAAAACATACAACACAAACTTCACAGCTTGTTCGTTGTATGTTTAGATTCGGTATGATAAAATACTATGCAAGACGACCGTGTTGCAGGGTGGCATTGCCAAAATTCTTAGGAATGGAGGTGATGTCTATGGTATATTTCAGTTTTCAGGACTTAATGTCCTTTGGAATTTTTATCGTAGCGTTGCTGACGTTCATTTTTCAGAACCGAAAGTAATAAGACAGTTACGGACATAGAAAAACCACTCCTGAACTTTGACCGGTAACGGAGTGGCTTTTCTACTCTTTTTTTCGGGCAACCCACCTTGTGGGCGGTTGTCTTCTTGCCTATAATATAACATAAAGAAGTATTTTTCGCAAGCGAGTGTTTGTGACGTTTTGGTTAAAGACTGAAGTTCAAATAATTTATGTTAACAGAGCAGGATTAAGAATAATTCCTCGACTGTATTGTTAACATATGACTTTGGCAGTAAGAAGTCTGAAGATGTGTATTATAAAATTTTGGCAGTGTAGGGCTCTTCACTCCTTGACTTATCACATTGTCTAATGTATAATATTAGCGTTTATTGATATTTGCTAACGCGATGAAAAAGACAGTAGCTTGCGGCGCAGGATAAGCGAGCCGGGGTATGGTGCAAGCCCGGACGAAGTAAAGCAGGTGAAAATCACTTTGGAGCGGATGCGGCGAACCTGAGTAGCTGCATACGGGAGCGCCCGATATTGCGCACACGAGTGGCGTGCGGCCAAGGCTGTCGTCATGAGGGTGGTACCACGGAGTACACGTTTGTTAATGATGCATGATACGCAAGCGTATTAATCGTTGTTAGTCTACAGCTTCGTCCCTTATCTGAGGGACGAAGCTTTTTTATATTGTTAAATTTTTTGTTTAATAAAATTGGAGGTTATTAGTAATGGACTATGGTAAAACACTGAATCTGCCCGAAACAGAGTTCCCTATGCGTGCCGGTCTACCGCAACGCGAACCTGATTTCCTGAAATTCTGGGAAGAAAACGATATTTATGGCAAAAAGCAGGCTCTGCATGCAGGCCACAAGAAATTTGTTCTGCATGACGGCCCTCCGTATGCAAACGGCAAAATCCACATGGGTCATGCCCTGAACAAAATCTTAAAAGATATCATCATGAAATACAAATACGCTCAAGGCTTCGACACCCCGTATGTTCCCGGCTGGGATACTCACGGCATGCCGATTGAGCACGCTGCTATCAAAGAGCTGGGCCTGAACCGCAATGAGCTGGATCCGCTGACTCTGCGCCGCAAATGCCACGACTTCGCTCTGCAATGGGTTGATATCCAACGCGAAGACTTCAAACGTCTGGGCGTTCTGGGCGACTGGGAAAATCCGTACATCACTCTGCATCACAGCTTTGAAGCTGAGCAGATCCGTGTATTCGGTACTATGGCTAACAAAGGCTATATCTACAAAGGCAAAAAGACCGTTTACTGGTGCCCGCATTGCGAAACCGCTCTGGCTGAAGCAGAAATCGAATACGGCGAACAAAAAACTCCGACTATCTTCGTAAAAATGCCGCTGGTAAAAGACAACGGCCAGACTCCGGAAGCTGCTAAAGGCAAAAAAGCTTACATGGTAATTTGGACCACCACTCCGTGGACCATGCCTGCCAACGTTGCTGTTGCTCTGAACCCTGCTCTGGAATATGCTTGGGTTGAATGCGAAGGCGAAGTTCTCTTCATGGCTAAAGACCTGCTGGCTCAGGTTGGCGCTGTCTGCCACAAGGATCTCAGCAATATCCTTGGCACTACTCTTGGTAAGGATATGGAATTCGCTGAATGCGTGCATCCGTTCCCTGAATACAACAACCGCCGTTCCCTCGTAGTTATGGCTGATTATGTAACTACCGAAGCTGGTACCGGTTGCGTACATACCGCTCCTGGTCATGGCGATGTCGACTTTGAAACCGGCCTGAAATACAAGCTGCCGATTCTCTGCCCGGTTGACTCCCAAGGTAAACTGACCGAAGAAGCAGGCGAACGCTTCAAGGGCATGTTTGTATTCGACGCTAATATCCCGGTACTGAAATATCTGGCTGAGCTGAACTGCCTGCTGGGTAAAGAAAACATTAAGCACCAATACGCACACTGCTGGCGCTGCAAAAACCCGATTATTTTCCGCGCAACCTCTCAATGGTTCGCTTCTATTGACGGCTTCCGTGATGAAGCACTGAAATCTATCGATGATGTACAGTGGATTCCTTCCTGGGGCCAACAACGTATCCATAACATGGTAAGCGACCGTCACGACTGGTGCATCAGCCGTCAGCGCGTATGGGGCGTTCCTATCCCGGTATTCTACTGCGATAACTGCGGCGAGCATCTGATTAACGAAGCTACCATCGATTCTGTTGCTAACTGGTTCGAAAAAGAAGGCAGCGATGCATGGTGGGCTCACACTGCAGAAGAGCTGCTGCCGGAAGGCACTGTCTGCCCGAAATGCGGCGGCAAGCACTTCCACAAGGAAAGCGATATCATGGACGTATGGTTCGACAGTGGTTCTTCTCACATGGCTGTTGCCGCAAAACGTCCGGAGCTGTCCTGGCCGGTTGCTATGTACCTCGAAGGCAGTGACCAGCATCGTGGCTGGTTCCAGTCCTCTCTGCTGACATCCGTTGCTGTTGCAGGCCGTGCTCCGTACGAATCCGTACTGACTCATGGTTATGTAGTTGACGGCGATGGCCGCAAGATGTCTAAATCCGTAGGTAACGTTATCGTTCCGCAGGACGTAATCAAACAATACGGCGCTGATATCATCCGTCTGTGGACTGCTTCCTCCGATTACAAGGCAGATATCCGTATCTCCCCGAAAATCCTGAAGCAGCTGGCTGAAGTATACCGCAAAATCCGTAACACCATCCGTTACATCCTGGGCAACACCAACGATTTCAACTACGAAACCGATGCAGTTCCGTTCAACGAAATGCTGGAGCTTGATCAATGGGCTCTGATGCATCTGCAGCTGCTGAAGAAGGAAGTTACCGCTGCTTACGAAAGCTATGATTTCCATGTACTGTATCATGCAATCCACAACTTCTGCACCGTTGAAATGTCCAGCTTCTATCTGGATATCCTCAAAGACCGCCTGTATGCTTACAAGGCTGACAGCAAAGAGCGTCGCAGTGCACAAACTGCTATGCATGAAATTCTCATGGACCTCATCGTTATGCTGTCCCCGGTATTGAGCTTCACTATGGAAGAAGTATGGCAGTTCATGAAGAAACCTGCTAATGCTCCGGAATCCGTACAAATGCTGCCCTGGCCGGAAGTTAAGGAAGAATACATCAACGAAGAGCTGGAAACCAAATGGGATAACTTCATTGAAATCCGCAGCGAAATCACTAAGGTGCTGGAGCTGGCTCGTCGTAACAAACAAATCGGTCACTCCCTGGACGCTAAGGTTGAGCTGCACGCCGAAGGCGAAGCTCTGGCTATCCTGAAATCCGTAGAAAAAGACCTGGCAACTCTGCTGATCGTTTCTCAGGCGGTTATTGTTGAAGGCGCTGCTGAAGGTGCCGAAGCAACCGGCCGCGAGGACCTGAAGGTTACCGTTGCTGCTGCTGAAGGCCACAAGTGCGAGCGTTGCTGGATTTACAGCGACGAGGTTGGTCAGGACGCTGAGCATCCGACCCTGTGCAAACGCTGTGCTGAAGCAGTTAAATAAGGCATCGTCTTTGCATAAAGCTGTAGTCAACATAAAATAAAAACTTAAAGCCGTCGTATCATGTAAATTTTTGCTGATACGGCGGCTTTTTTGCTACAAATTTTACAAAAAATTATTTTGCTTTATCGTCTATGTATGGTACAATACTGTTAATATTATATATTTTACGGAGGTGAAACTGTTTTTCTGCAATCTGCAGGATTACAGAGATTTTTGGACTATCTCATATGTTTGTTTAATGTTATAGCAATTTTATTTTTGGTGGCGCTGAACGGCTTTTTCGTTGCTTCGGAGTTTTCTATTGTCAAGGTGCGTCCTTCGCGTCTTGATGCGCTGATTAAGGAAGGCAATACTCGGGCAGAAAGCGCTAAGCAGGTAACGGAGCATCTCGATGCCTATCTTTCGGTTACGCAGCTTGGTATTACCATTGCTTCGCTGGGCTTAGGCTGGATTGGCGAACCGACCGTGGCTAAGCTGATGCATCCTGTATTTAATCTGCTGCAGCTGCCGCCGCAAGTTGAGCATACAATAGCCTTTGTTGTCGGCTTCGGTGTTATCACCGCTTTGCATATTGTTTTAGGCGAGCTGGTGCCTAAATCATTGTCTATTCAAAAGACAGAGCAGATTGTTCTGTTTGTGGCAACACCGCTGATTCTGTTTGATAAGTTGATGTATCCTGCTGTGTGGTTCCTCAATCACGTTGCTAACTGGGTGCTGCACAAACTGGGCGTTGAGGCTGCGAGTGAGGCGGAAGAGGCGCACAACGAGGATGAAATCCGCATACTGATGGAAGAAAGCCATAAGCATGGCTATATTGATAAAACAGAGCTTACTTATCTGGATAATGTCTTTGACTTTTCCGACCGTCGCGCCAGCGACATCATGGTGCCGCGTACCGATATGATTTGCCTGTATCTGGAGGATTCCTGGGAGGATAATATCAAGACGGCGCTTGAAGAGCGTATGACGCGTTATCCTATCTGTGATGAGGACAAGGACCACATTATCGGCTTTTTGCATATCAAGGATTTGCTGCGCAGCTTAAATGCCGGCGAGCGTCCCGATTTGCGCAGTCTGGCACGTAAGGTGCTGTTGGTGCCGGAATCTCTGCCTATCAGCAAGCTGCTGCGCATCCTGCAGAAGCATCGCAGCCAGCTGGCAATCCTGGTTGACGAGTACGGCGGTACCGCAGGTATGGTTACCGTTGAGGATATCCTGGAGGAAATCGTAGGCGAAATTCAGGACGAGTTTGACGAGGAGCGCCCGGAGGTGGAAGAAAAGGGCAGCAAAACCTATTCTGTCGACGGCAAAATGCTGTTGGAGGATGTTAACGATACCTTTGAGCTGGCCTTAGATACCGAAAACTGTGATACTATCGGCGGCTGGGTTTACTCTCAGCTTGATTATCCGCCTAAGGTGGGGCAGAAGGTGCAGACACCTGCTGCAGCCTTTACGGTAGAAGAAATTGACAAGATGCGTATCGTGCGCGTCGGTATCCAGCTTTTGCATGAGCCGGAAAAGATTCACGAGGAGCTTCAGGAAGAACACCTGGAGGATGTAAAATAATATCTGCATAAAAAGAGAGCACGCTGAGAATTTTCTCAGCGTGCTCTTTAGCATTGTGCTTATAAATCGTGGAATTTCATACCGATGTTGCTGTGACGCAGGAAGTTAAGAGTTACCTCGGGGAAGGAGGCATAGCTTAAAACGTCTTCAATCGGTGCGTTGGGGAATCCTTCCTCAGCCAGCTTTTCACGCAGCTTTTTCATCTGCGGCGGAATATCGTCGGCGGGACGGTGGTCGATTTGCGGTGCGTCACCGATGGCCAGGCGTTTAACCTCAGGGTCAATCGGTCCCGGAGTGCGGCCGTATTTGCCAAGAATCAAATCCTTAACCTCGCGGGGAATCATCTTGTAGCGTCCGAGTGCAACGTTCAATACGGACATAGAGCCTACAATCTGGCTTGTAGGAGTAACCAGCGGCGGATAACCGAGCTCGGCACGTACGCGCGGCATTTCTTCAAGCAGCTGTGGGTATTTGTCGGCAACGCCCATCTCCTTCATCTGGTTCAGCAGGTTGGAAAGCATACCGCCAGGAATCTGGAAGGTGAGTACCTTGGGATCGATGGGGATGTTGGCGTTCAGGTTGAAATCATGGATAAGGTTCTTGCGTACATCCTTGAAATAGTCTGCCAAGCTGTTGAGCTCGGCAAGATTAAGACCTGTATCGTAGGGAGTGCCCTCCAGCGTTGCTACCAAAGCTTCGGTGCAGGGCTGGCTGGTAGATTCGGAGAACGGAGAAAGCGCGGTATCAATCATGTCCGCACCGGCTTCAACAGCCTTCAGGTAGGTCATATCGCCCATACCGCTGGTGAAGTGTGTGTGCAGGTCGATAGGCAGGTCAAGCTCTGCCTTCAGGCTGCGGATAAGGCTTTCGGCAGCGTAGGGACGCAGCAGGCCTGCCATATCCTTAATGCAGATGGAATCTGCGCCCATCTGTGCCAGCTCTTTACCTAATTGAACGAAGTCCTTGTCCTGATGGTAGGGACTGATGGTATATACAATACAACCCTGAACATGTGCGCCTGCTTCCTTAGCGGCACGCATTGCACATTCCAGGTTGCGTGTATCGTTAAGAGCATCGAAAATACGGATAATAGATACGCCGTTGTCAACAGAACGGTTTACAAATTCGCGTACAACGTCATCGGCATAATGGTTATAGCCCAAAATGTTCTGACCGCGCAGCAGCATTTGAATAGGGGTTTTGCGCAGATGCTTTTTGAGCGTACGCAGACGTTGCCAGGGATCCTCGTTAAGGAAGCGCAGGCAGGAGTCAAAGGTGGCGCCGCCCCAAGCCTCCAAAGCATAGTAGCCGGCGTTATCCAACTGTTCCAGTGCCGGCAGCATGTCGCTGATGCGCATTCTGGTGGCAGCAAGGGACTGGTGGCCGTCACGCAGGACGGTTTCAACTATTTTTACGGGTTTCTTCTCCATGGCAGTACTCCTTTTATTAGTATAGTTCGTTAATTAAAGCTGATTTATAGCTGTATTTATTATAGCATAAACCGGATTTGTTGTATACAGTATACTAAGTTTCGAGCAATAAAAAATGGTGGCCACACTTAGTGACCACCATAAAAGTGAATTAGTTACGCGGAGTAGGCTGGTTGCTGACAACAGGCTTGCCCATGATTTCGTTAACGCGGTCCTTCATGCTGCGTTTCTTTTTAGTGGGCTGGCTGCTTACTACAGGTGACTGGTTGGCATTGCCTTCAGTTGTTACCGTAGCGGGAGCCTGCTTGTCTTTGTCCTTATCTTTATCCTTATCCTTGTCTTTATCTTTGTCCTTATCATCCTGCTTGATTTCCGGTTCCGGCGGAACAGCTACGCCCGGATTACTGAAGCCGGTGCGCGGAGTAGAGGCCAGAGCGTTGACCATGAAATCATGCCAGATAGAAAGCGGAGCGCCGCTGCCGTACATACGGTTCATAGATTTGTTGTTATCATCGCCAACCCATACGGCAGTACTGAGGTCGGGAGTGTAACCAACGAACCAGGCATCAATGTAGGTATCGGTAGTACCGGTTTTACCTGCTGCCGGACGGCCGATTCCCATGCCGCCTGCAGTGCCGCTGATAAGAACATCCTGCAGCATATTAGTAGTCAGGTATGCTGCTTCGGCATCAATAACACGTTTGGGTTCAGGCTTAGCTTCGTACAGAACCTTACCCTCACGGTCAACGATCTTGAGCAGAGCAATAGGCTTGCAATACATACCATTGCTTGCCAGAACGCCGTAGGCTGCAGCCATTTCCAGCGGATTAACGCCCTTGCTGAGACCGCCGAGTGCCATAGCGAGGTTTGCATCGCTGTAGGCGCCGGAATCAACCAGAGTAGTAATACCCATTTTTTCGGCATTGTTAATAATTTTGCTTACACCAACCTCTTGGGCCAGCTTAACGGTAGGCACGTTTATAGAACGGACCAGAGCGGTACGCAGGCTTACCTTACCGTGCCATGCTCTGTCGGAGTTTTGCGGCTTCCAGCCGGGAGAGAATTCTTCTTCCTTATCTTCAATGACACTGGCCGGAGAATAACCGTTCTGCATAGCAGTCAGGTAGACAAAAGGCTTGAAGGCAGAACCGGGCTGACGTACTGCAAGAGTAGCACGGTTGAACTTATCCTGGCCGCGGCCGCCGATCATAGCTTTAACATAACCGTTATGCGGGTCAACGGCAACCAGAGCCATTTGCGGCTGAGTCAGCTTTTTGCCGTCTGTATAATAGCCCGGCAGATGCTTCATAGCATTTTCAGCAGCCTTTTGCATATCCGGGTCTAAAGTGGTGTAAATCTTAAGACCGCCCTTATAGAGAGCGTCTGCACCAACCTCTTCGATAACCTTTTGGGTAATCATATCGAAGAAATAGGAGCGAGGATCGGAATTGGTTTTATGTGTTGTGCTGAAGACAAGCTTTTCTGCTTTGGCAGCATTACCGTCGGCAGCAGAGATAAAACCGTATTTAACCATCTGGTCGATAACAAGCTCCTGACGTTTTTTACTTTCCTGCGGATTTTCAAAAGGATTAAAGTAGTTAGGGCTTTTGGGAATAGCTGCCAGAGTAGCAGCTTCAGCGATATCCAGATTCTGAACATGCTTATTGAAGTAATACATGGAAGCACTTTCAATACCGTATGCGCCCTGACCGAAATAAATTTGGTTCAGATACATAGTGAGGATTTCATCCTTAGTATATTTGTGCTCAAGTTCCTTGGCAATAAAAGCTTCCTTAATTTTACGGATGATGGAACGTTCCTGGGTAAGGAAAGCATTCTTTGCCAGCTGTTGGGTAATGGTACTGCCGCCCTGTACTTCGTGACCGCTTAATGTAGAAAGCAGAGCACGTGCTGTGCCGCGGTAGTCAATACCACCGTGTTCATAGAAGCGATTATCTTCAATAGCAATAAAGGCACGCTGCACATGCTTAGGAATCTTATCAATAGTAACAGGTACTCTGCGTTCTTCCGAAAGCGTAGTATAGATTGCGTTACCATTGATATCGTAGAACTGTGAAGCAGCGTCCGGAATCAGTGTTTCATCCATATTAGGAGGTGCAAAAAGACTGGAGAAGCCATAAAGCACTGATGCTCCCATTATAATGAGGCAAACAACACTGATGACAATGAATTTTAGTACTTTAAACATTTTCTACCTCTTCTTCATTATATTGACTGCGCAGCCAATACCAAAGGCTGCAAATAGAAGTCATCTTATTATAGCATTTTCAGACAACTTTGTCATAGAATTATTGAAAACTCAGCGTATTTATTTTAAAGGAAAGTATGTAAAAGCATGCTCCGGAAGGATATGTATTGAATCGGCAGTCTGCGGATAATGAAGATAGAAGAAAAAACCTACATGATTTTAAGAAAAAAATCTGCGGAACAAAGAAAAATTTTACTGATTTTCGGCCGTTTTTATGAAAAAAACAGCTGAAAATGCTACTTTTTTGAGATTTTTTGAAGAAATTTTAAGACCGATAAAAGCAATAATCAAGCATGGTTGTTTTTCCACGAATCCTAGTGTTTCACGAAAAAATCTTAAAAAAGTGCCGAAAAAAGTGTTGACATAACCTAGGTCACGTGGTATTATATACAAGTCGACGCGATACGGCAACAAAACAAAAGCCAAAATCGCTAGGCACTGGCAAAGAAAAATTGCTTAGATTCAAGGAAACTCAAGCTGAGCGAGTGAGATAATACTTATAGTATATTGAACGAGTGAAGTGATGAGTTGACGCAGAAGATAACAATTTATCGAAGCCAGAAGCTGAACCTTGAAAACTGAACATTGAACCTAGAAAAAGCGAATGTGCGGGTCGAGCGCGAAAGCGCAAGACCAAGTCAAATAACTTCTTTTTTTAAATAATAAGAGCTAGATTAGTTCTTCAATAAACTTTATTGGAGAGTTTGATCCTGGCTCAGGACGAACGC